>CANJUF010000004.1 GCA_947477745.1 Sphingomonadaceae bacterium
GCACGAAATACTTGAGTCCTGCCTCTGCCGAGCGCTCGTCGGGGCGAAGGAAGCTCGCCAGCACATAGGCGGCCAGCGAATTGAGCTCGAGCCCGATATAGAGCGTGATGAGATCGGTGGCCGAAACCATCATGCTCATTCCGAGCGCGGCGAACAGGATCAGCACCGGATATTCGGCGCGCATCGCGCCGTACCGCTCGAAGAACGGGGGCGCGATCAGTAGTGTCGCCGCCGCGGTTCCGTAAATCAACAGCTTGGCGAAACTGGCGAAGGCATCAGCGCGGAACTGGCCAAGGAAAGCCGACGTGTCGGCTCCCGACACGCCGCTGCACACCGATGGTGCGACCATCACCGCGCAGACCGCCAGAGTCGCGACCGCTAACCAGGTTATCGGGCGCGAAGACCGGTCGCCGGTCCATGCACCGGCAAGCAGCAGCACGAGGCCCGCCACCGAAAGCAGTGCTTCCGGTGCAACCAAATTGAGCGAAGCGGCGAAGTCCATCAGTGCGCTCCCCCGTGCGCGGCATTTGCTTGATGCGGCGCGGACTTAGGCTTGCCCATCTTCAGCCGCGAATCGCCTTCAGGCGCGGCGCGGGCGATGCGCGCGTCGAGCGCGGCGATGTCAGCCCGCATCGGCGCGAGGAAGCTTTCGGGATAGACGCCCATCCACAGCACCGCGAGCGCGAGCGGCACAACCATCGCCAGTTCGCGCTTGTCGAGATCGGGCATGCGGGCCGCATCGGCGTTCTTCTGCACGCCGAAAGCGACCCGGGCGTAAAGGTAAAGCATATAGGCCGCGCCCAGGATGATGCCTGTGGTGCAGACGAAAGCCGCCCAGGTCGAGACCTTGTAGATCCCGGCAAGACTAAGGAATTCCGCCACGAAACCGCTGGTTCCCGGCAGGCCTATCGACGCCATGGTGAACAGCATGAAGAACAGCGCATAGTGCGGCATGTTGATCGAAAGCCCGCCGTAACGGTCGATCTCGCGGGTGTGCAACCGGTCGTAGATGATCCCGACAGAAAGGAACAATGCCCCCGAGACGAGCCCGTGGCTGAGCATCATGATCATCGAACCTTCGAGCCCCTGCACGTTGAAGGCGAAAGCCCCGGCGGTGACGATGCCCATGTGCGCGACCGAGGAATAGGCGATCAGCTTTTTCATGTCGTGCTGCACCAGCGCAACCAGCGAGGTATAGACCACCGCCACCATCGACAGCGCGAATATCAACCAGACGAATTGCGCAGAGGCCTCGGGGAACATCGGCAGCGAGAAGCGGATGAAACCGTAGCCCCCCATCTTGAGCAGCACGCCCGCCAGAATGATGGAGCCTGCGGTCGGCGCTTGGACGTGCGCGTCGGGAAGCCAGGTGTGGACCGGCCACATCGGCATCTTGACCGCGAAGCTGGCGAAGAACGCCAGCCAAAGCCATTTCTGCACGCCCGGATCGAAATCGTAGGCCATCAGCGTCGGAATGTCGGTGGTGCCCGCCTCGTTCGCCATCCACAGCATCGCGATCAGCATCAGCACCGAGCCGAGCAGCGTGTAGAGGAAGAATTTGTAAGCCGCATATATGCGGTTGTCGCCGCCCCAGATGCCGATGATCAGGTACATCGGGATCAGCCCAGCTTCGAAGAAAATGTAGAACAGGAACAGGTCCTGCGCCGCGAAAACGCCGATCATCAGCGTTTCCATCAGCAGGAAGGCCGCCATGTATTCGCCGACGCGCTTCTCGATCGCCGCACTGGCGGCGATGCAGATAGGCATCAGGAACACCGACAGCACGATCAGCATCAGCGCGATGCCGTCGATGCCCAGCGCCCATGAAAAACCGGCAAACAGCTCGACCCGCTCGGTGAACTGCCACTGCAGCCCGCCAATGTCGAAATTGGCCCACAACACCGCGCCAAGCGCGAGATTGATGAGCGTGGCTGCAAGCGCGGTCATGCGTGCGGCCTTGGCGTCCATGTAAATGCAGGCCAGGGCCGCGACCAGCGGCACAAGCAGCATCAGGCTGAGGATCGGAAAATTGCCCATCGTGTTATCCCGCGATCACCCAGCTTACCGCTCCGACCAGCCCGAGCAGCATGACCAGAGCGTAGGAATTGAGGTAGCCCGACTGGATCTTGCGCGCGTAGGTCGAGCCCTGCGCCACGGCCCATGCCGCGCCGTTCGGACCAAAGCGGTCGATGATGCCGATATCGCCGATTTTCCAGAACTGGCGGCCGATCCAGAAAGCGGGACGAACGAACACTACGTCGTACAGCTCGTCGAACATCCACTTGCGGTAGACGAAGCGGTAAACCGGGCCGAGCTGCTCGGCGACGGCGGCGGGGAAGCTGGTGTTGCGGATATAGCCGTACCAGGCGATCGTGAAGCCGAGCAGCATGACGATCGTTGCCGACAGTTTCACCAGCAGCGGCACCTCGTGCATCGCGTGGATCAAATGCTCGTTGTAGAAGATCGCGCCATTCCAGAACGCTTCGTTTTCGATGAAAGCGTGGTGGAACAGATATCCCGCGAACACAGCGCCCACGGCGAGCAGCCCGAGCGGAACCAGCATCGAAAGCGGGCTTTCGTGCGGGTGATAGCCGCCGGTGCCCTCGTGCGCGTCGGCGCCGTGCGCGTGCGCTACATCGTGGCCGGCGTCTTCCTGCGCCGGCGCGTTTTCCGCCTCGTTGCCGTGGCCATGCGTATCATGCGCATCGTGCCCATGCGCGTCGTGCAGCGCGTGCTGGATATGTTCCGAGGCGGCCCAGCGAGGCTTGCCGAAGAAGGTCAGGAACACCAGCCGCCACGAATAAAAGCTGGTCAGAAGCGCGGCGCCGACGCCCGCCCAGAAGGCGAAGCGGCCGGTCTCGCTGCCGCTGGCAAATGCCACCTCGAGGATCGCGTCCTTCGAATAGAAGCCCGCGAAGCCGAAAATGCCGAGAATGCCGACGCCGGTGATCGCCAGGGTGCCCGCGGTCATCACCCAGAAGGTGAACGGGATTTCCTTACGCAGCGCGCCGTAATAGCGCATGTCCTGCTCGTGGTGCATGGCATGGATCACCGAGCCGGCGCCAAGGAACAGCAGCGCCTTGAAGAAGGCATGCGTGAACAGGTGGAACATCGCCGCGCCGTATGCACCGACGCCGGCGGCGAAGAACATGTAGCCGAGCTGCGAGCAGGTCGAATAAGCGATCACTCGCTTGATATCCCACTGGGTCGTGCCGATGGTCGCCGCGAACAGGCAGGTTGCCGCCCCGATGAAAGTGACAAAGCCCATCGCGATCGGCGCGGTTTCGAACATCGGCGACAGGCGGCAGACCATGAACACGCCTGCGGTCACCATGGTGGCGGCGTGGATCAGCGCGGACACCGGCGTCGGGCCTTCCATCGCATCGGGCAGCCAGGTGTGCAGGCCGAGCTGCGCCGATTTGCCCATCGCGCCGATGAACAGCAGGATGCACAGCACGGTCATCGTATCGACCCGGTATCCCAGGAAGCCGATGCTCGAACCGGCCATCGATGGCGCGGCGGCGAGGATTTCGGGGATCGAGACAGTGCCGAACACCAGGAAGGTGCCGAAAATGCCCAGCATGAAACCAAGGTCGCCGACGCGGTTGACCACGAAGGCCTTGATCGCGGCGGCGCTTGCGCTGGGTTTCCGGAACCAGAAGCCGATCAGCAGGTAGCTTGCGAGGCCCACACCTTCCCAGCCAAAGAACATCTGCACCAGGTTGTCCGCCGTCACCAGCATCAGCATAGCGAAAGTGAAAAGCGAGAGGTATGCGAAGAACCGGGGCTGGTCCGGGTCTTCCTCCATGTAGCCCCACGAATAGAGGTGGACGAGCGCCGAAACGCTGGTGATCACCACCAGCATCACGGCGGTCAGCGCGTCGACGCGCAGCGCCCAGTCAAAGCTCATGTCGCCCGAAGTGACCCAGTGCAGAACCGGGACCACGGTGGCTTCCACGTCGCCGCCAAGGAAAGTCAGGAAGATCGGCCAGGACAGCGCGCAGGAGACGAACAGCGCGCCGGTGGTCAGCATCTTGACCACAGTGTTGCCGAGCGCGCGGTTGCCCAGCCCGCCGACAATCGCGGCCAGCAGCGGCAGGAAGACAATGGCGAGGATGGAGGTCACGAAGTGGTTATCCCTTCATCCGGTTGACATCGTCGACCGCGATAGTGCCCCGGCCGCGGAAATAGATGACGAGGATGGCCAGCCCGATGGCTGCTTCACCCGCCGCCACGGTCAGCACGAACATGGCGAATATCTGGCCGGTCAGGTCACCGAGGAAGGCGCTGAAGGCGACGAGGTTGATGTTCACCGCCAGCAGGATCAGCTCGATTGCCATCAGGATGACGATCACGTTCTTGCGGTTGAGGAAGATGCCCAGCACGCCCAGCACGAACAGGACCGAGCTGACGACGAGGTAATGTTCGATACCGATCACAGCTGCACCCCCTGCCCCACGTCGGGCCGCGTGTTGATCGTCGCCTCGCCGGGCCGGCGCGCGATCTGGTCGGCAATGTTCTGCGGGCGAACGCCGCTGCGCTGGCGGTGCGTGAGCACGATCGCGCCGATCATCGCGACCAGCAGGATGATGCCCGCCGCTTCGAACAGGAACAGGTAGCGGCTGTACAGCAGCGCGCCGATCGCTTCGATGTTGCTTGCGCCCGCAGGCGATGCGCCGCTGCCGTCGGCAGTGCCGAGCGAGGCCTTGCCCGCGCTATTGGCGACCACGCCGACAAACAGTTCGATCGCGAGGATCACCGCAATCAGCAGGCCCAGCGGCGCATTGCGAACGAAACCCGCGCGCAGTTCGGCGAAATCGATGTCGAGCATCATCACCACAAACAGGAACAGCACCGCGACCGCGCCGACATAGACGATCACCAGCAGCATCGCGATGAACTCGGCGCCGAGCAGCACCATCAGCCCCGCTGCGTTGAAAAACGCGAGGATCAGCCACAGCACCGAATGCACCGGATTGCGCGCCATGATGACAAGGACCGCGCTGGCCAGCGTCACGAAGGCGAACAGGTAAAAGGCTATAACGTGGATCATCGTTCCCCCCGCGCGCCCCTATCGATACGGCGCATCGGCTTCAAGGTTCGCGGCGATCGCCCGCTCCCACTTGTCCCCGTTCGCGAGCAGCTTTGCCTTGTCGTAGAGCAATTCCTCGCGCGTTTCGGTCGCATATTCGAAGTTCGGCCCTTCGACGATGGCATCGACCGGGCAGGCTTCCTGGCAGAAGCCGCAGTAGATACATTTGGTCATGTCGATGTCGTAGCGCGTGGTGCGGCGGCTGCCATCCTCGCGCGGCTGCGCCTCGATGGTGATCGCCTGCGCCGGGCACACCGCTTCGCACAGCTTGCAGGCGATGCAGCGTTCCTCGCCGTTGGGATAACGGCGCAGCGCATGTTCACCGCGAAACCGGGGCGACAGCGGGTTCTTCTCGAACGGATAGTTGATCGTTGCCTTGGGCGCGAAAAAGTATTTCAGGGTCAGCCAGTGCGCCTTGAGAAACTCCCACAGCGTGAAAGCCTTGATGAGCTGCGCGACACTCATGCGGAATACCTCGTCAGCATCAGATAGCCCGAGACGAGCACGACAAAGCCCAGCGAAACCGGCAGGAACACCTTCCAGCCCAGCCGCATGAGCTGGTCATAGCGGTAGCGCGGCACGGTCGCTTTCACCCAGGAGAACACGAAGAAGAAGAACGCGATCTTGGCGAACAGCCAGATCCATCCAGGGATCCAGTAAAGCGGCGCCCAGTCGACCGGCGGCAGCCAGCCGCCGAAGAACAGCGTCGCGTTGAGCGCGCACATCAAGAGCACATTGGCATATTCGCCCAGCCAGTAGAGCGCGAAGCTCATGCTCGAATATTCGGTCTGGTATCCGGCGACGAGTTCGCTCTCCGCCTCGGTGAGGTCGAAGGGCGCGCGCGCGGTTTCTGCCATTGAGGAGATCAGGAACATCACCCACATCGGGAACAGCAGCAGGTTGAAGGCAAAGCCGTTGAGGAACCCGAGGCCGTGGCCCTTCTGCGCCAAAACGATGTCATTCAGGTTGAACGTCCCGGCCCACAGCACCACGCAGATCAGGATGAAGCCGATCGAGACTTCGTAGCTTATCATCTGCGCCGAAGCGCGCATCGCACTGAAAAACGGGTATTTCGAGTTCGATGACCAGCCTGCGATCACCACGCCGTAAACGCCAAGCGACGAGATCGCCAGGATATACAGCAGGCCCACGTTGATGTCTGCCAGCACCGCGCCCGAATTGAACGGGATCACCGCCCAGGCCATCAGCGCGACGGTGAAGGTGATGATCGGCGCGATCAGGAACAGGCCCTTGTTCGAGGCAGAGGGGATGATGGTTTCCTGCAGGAACACCTTCAATCCATCCGCGAACGATTGCAGCAGGCCGAACGGCCCGACCACGTTCGGCCCGCGCCGCAGCGCCATGGCCGCCCAGATCTTGCGGTCGAAATAGATCGCCATGGCAACGGCAAGCATCACCGGCAGGGCGATCAGCAGGATCCCTGCGATGGTCGCCACGCCCCATGCCCAGTCATGGTTCATGCCGAGGGACTGGAAGAACGCGGTCATTCCGCCGCCTCCGCATAGTCTTCGCCGTGAAGCAGTTCGGCCGAGCAGCGTTGCAAGGTCGGGCTGGCACGGCAAATCGCGTTGGTAAGGTAGAAATCCTTGACCGGCATGCCGATCTCGCCCGCCGCCGAGCCGCCTCCCGCAGGAAGCGCCGAGCCATAGTCAGCCAAGCCTTCGACGCCCAAGGCAGGCACTGCCGCGACCATTGCCGCGCGCAGCTCCTCGAAGCTGTCGAAACCGACCTTCACGCCAAGGCTGTCCGCCAATGCACGAAGGATCGTCCAGTCCTCGCGTGCGTCGCCCGGCGCGAACACCGCCTTGTCGGCGAACTGCACGCGGCCTTCGGTGTTGACGTAGGTTCCCTTCTTCTCGGTCCATGCCGAGCCCGGCAGGATCACGTCCGCGGCATGGGCGCCGGCGTCGCCGTGGTGGCCGATGTAGACCTTGAGGCTCTCAGCGAACGGGCCGTAGTCCATCTCGTCCGCTGCAAGCGAGATCAGCACCTTGGGCTTGGCGGCGGCGATATCGGCCATGCCGCCCTTCTGTGCGAAGCCGAGCATCAGGCCGCCCATGCGCGCGGCGGCAAGGTGAAGAGCGTTGAAGCCGTTCCAGGCGCTTCCGTCATCCAGCGTCCGCACTAGATTGAATTGCGAAGCCAGCGCCAGCGCAGGCGGGATAGCGCCCTTGGCAATCGCGCCGCCGCCAACGATGATCGCAGGCTTTTGCGCCGCCTTCAGCGCATTGGAAGCCTCTGAAGGCAGATTGCCGAGCAGCGACAGGTCGTTGCCGAGGAACTTTCCGCCAAATGTGGTCTCCCACTCCGGCCCGATCAGGAACACCTTGGCCCCGCGCCGCACCGCCTTGCGCAGCCGCACGTTGATCAGCGGCGCTTCGGTACGCAGGTTCGAGCCGACGATAATGATTGCGTCTGCTTCCTCGATCCCGGCGAAAGTCGAATTGAAATTGACCGCGGCAAGGCTCGACGTGTCGTAGTCCATGCCGGTCTGCCGGCCTTCGAGCAGGCTCGATCCCAGCGCGCCGAGAAGCGACATGGCCGCGAACATGGTCTCGCAGTCGCTCTGATCACCCGCAACGGCGGCAATCGACTTGCCCGGAGCGGCCTTGGCAATCGCAGCGAAAGCCTCTTCCCAGCTCGCGGCGACCAGCTTGCCCTTCTTGCGCAGCCACGGCCGGTCAAGACGGCGATGGGTAAGCCCCTCGCACATGTAGCGCGCCTTGTCGGAGATCCACTCTTCGTTGACGTCGTCATTGATGCGCGGCAGCACGCGCAGCACTTCACGGCCCCGGCTGTCGACCCGGATATTCGCGCCGCAGGCGTCCGAAACGTCGATCGAAAGCGTTTTCTTCAGCTCCCACGGACGCGCCTCGAAGGCATAGGGGCGCGAAGTCAGCGCGCCCACCGGGCACAGGTCGATGACATTGGCGCTCATCTCGTGGCGCGCGGCCTTTTCGAGATAGGTCGTGATCTGCATATCCTCGCCGCGGCCCAGCGCGCCGATCTCGTCGACGCCGGCGATCTCCTCGGAAAAGCGCACGCAGCGGGTGCAATGGATGCAGCGGGTCATCACTGTCTTGATCAGCGGACCCATGTATTTCTCGGTGACGGCGCGCTTGTTCTCGTCATAGCGCGTTGCGCCGCGCCCATAGGCGACTGACTGGTCCTGCAGGTCGCACTCGCCGCCCTGATCGCAGATCGGACAATCGAGCGGGTGGTTGATGAGGAGGAACTCCATCACCCCTTCGCGCGCGGTCTTCACCATCGGCGAATCGGTCTTGATAATCTGGCCTTCGGCTGCGGGCAGCGCGCAGCTTGCCTGCGGCTTGGGTGGCCCCGGTGCGACTTCGACGAGGCACATCCGGCAGTTACCGGCGATGCTTAAACGCTCGTGGTAACAGAAGCGCGGCACTTCCTTACCCGCAAGCTCGCAGGCCTGCAGCACCGTCGCCCCAGCGGGGACTTCGATCTCGATGCCGTCTACGGTGAGTTTAGGCATTATTGCCTCGCTCAATTGAAATGTGCTGAGCCGAAATCAGATTCTGTTGGCCTGTGAGGTCGCCCTTCATCCAGAGAGCAAACCCTCGCTCAACCAGCTCGGCTGCTTCTTCAAGAGTTGAAACTTCCACGCGGTTGGCTTTCAAATGCTTCTGGCCACCAAACTGAGGATCACCGAGAAGGTACTTGCCGTTAGAGTTCTGCAAAATGCGATACTTCTCGATTTGGCCAGCGAAAGGACCATCGTCGTGAACTCGGTTGCGGTTGAAGCTAATATTCACTCCGCCGCCTCCTGCATCGCGCCAGAACGCTCGGCAATCCGCCGCTCAAGCTCGGAGCGGAAGTGCCGGATCAGGCCCTGGATCGGCCATGCCGCCGCATCGCCCAGCGCGCAGATGGTATGCCCCTCGACCTGCTTGGTGACCTGCTGGAGCATGTCGATCTCGGACACGTCGGCGTCGCCTTCGCGCAGCCGCTCCATCACCCGCCACATCCAGCCGGTGCCTTCGCGGCAGGGGGTGCACTGGCCGCAGCTCTCATGCTTGTAGAAGTACGACAGGCGCGCGATCGCGCGCACGATGTCGGTCGACTTGTCCATGACGATGACGGCGGCGGTGCCGAGGCCAGAGCCTTGTTCCTTGCAGCCGTCGAAATCCATCGGCATGTCGGGGCACATGTGGCCCGGCACCAAGGGCACCGATGAGCCGCCGGGTATCACGGCAAGCAGGTTGTCCCAGCCGCCGCGAATGCCGCCCGCGTGCTTTTCGATCAACTCGCGGAAGGGAATGCTCATCGCTTCCTCGACCACGCAGGGCGTGTTCACGTGGCCAGAGATCTGGAACAGCTTGGTGCCATGGTTGTTCTCGCGCCCGAAGCTGGTGAACCAGCCTGCGCCGCGCCGCAAGATCGTGGGAGACACCGCGATGGACTCGACGTTGTTGACTGTGGTCGGGCAGCCATAGAGCCCCGCGCCTGCCGGGAACGGCGGCTTGAGGCGGGGCTGGCCCTTCTTGCCCTCGAGGCTTTCGATCATCGCGGTTTCCTCGCCGCAGATGTAGGCCCCGGCGCCGCGGTGGACGAACACGTCGAAATCGTAGCCCGATCCGCAGGCGTTCCTGCCGATGAGGCCAGCGTCATAGGCCTCGGCGACGGCGGAAAACAGCGTTTCGGCCTCGCGGATATATTCGCCGCGAATGTAGATGTAGGCCGCGCGCGCACCCATCGCGAACCCGGCGACCAGCGCGCCTTCGATCAGCTTGTGCGGATCGTGGCGGATGATTTCGCGGTCCTTGCAGCTTCCCGGCTCGCTCTCGTCGGCATTGATTACGAGGAAGCTTGGCCGCGGATTGCCGTCCGGCCCTTTCGGCGATTCCTTGGGCATGAACGACCATTTGAGCCCGGTGGGAAAGCCTGCCCCGCCCCTGCCCCGCAGGCCCGATGCCTTGATTTCCTCGATGATCGCGTCGCGGCCTTTTTCGAGCAGTGCCTTGGTATTGTCCCAGTCACCCCGCGCGCGGGCGGCGGCGAGGTTCCACGACTGATAGCCATAGAGGTTGGTGAAGATCCGGTCCTTATCGGCGAGCATCGTCATCTCCGTCGCCGATCGCCTGGCTCATGCCGAGGAAATAGAGCACCAGCGCGCCGCCGCCGAACGGCAGTGCCCACAGCATTTGCCGCGTGAACAGCAGCAGCACCGCCACGATCAGGAGGAACGCGGTGCCCAGGAAATAGGGGTTGAAGCCGCTCATCCGTTGCCCCCGCGATTGCCATTCTTGATGCGCATGTCGGCCAGGCCATAGGCCATCAGGCCAAGCCCGAGCGCCACGGCCATCGGCAGCAGGCCGTAGCCGACGTAATGGCCCATCAAGAGGCCGACCAACAGCGCGACGACGATCCCGGCGACAAACTGCATTACCATTCCCCCCGGTAATCGTGGTTCTCGCTGACCATTTCCTTGAGCGTGGTGGGGCCGCCCAGCGGCTCGCTGGTGTGGCGTCCCGGCTCCTGAGTGCCGGTCTTGGGCGTTTCGCCCTTGGCCAGCGCATCGAGCACTGCATCGAGCCTTTCGGCAGTCAGGTCCTCGTAATTGTCATCGTTGATCTGGACCATCGGCGCGGTGGCGCAATTGCCCATGCATTCGACTTCGGTGAGCGTCCACATGCCGTCATCGGTGGTGTGCCCCTTGGCCATGCCGCGCGCCTTGCAGGCGGCCAGCAGATCGTCCGAACCGCGCAGCATGCAGGGCGTCGTCCCGCATACCTGCACGTGATATTTTCCAACCGGAACAAGGTTGTACATGAAATAGAAGCTGGCGACCTCGACCACCCGGATAACCGGCATGTCGAGGTAGCTGGCGACATATTCCATCACCGGCACCGGCAGCCAGCCTTGCGTTCCGGTTTCCTCGCCGACTTGCCGCTGGGCATAATCGAGCAGGGCCATCACCGCGCTGCGCTGGCGACCTTCGGGATAGCGGGCAATCGCCTGCCTGGCCTTGGCGTCCCATGCCGCGTTGAAAGCGAAGCTGCCCCAGCGTGCGCGCAGTTCTGGCGTATCGGGAGCGAGATGACGGTCAGCCATTAGCGGATGAACTCCACGCGAGAGCACTTCCCGCCCTCGAACGAATAGACGGCGATCACATCGAAGGGTTCGACCAGTTCGGAACCGTCGCTGGCCGGACCGCGCGTGACGTGTTCGCGGAACAGCACATAGTCGCCGATCGCCTGTTTCTCGACGATTTCCGCCTTGTTCTGTGGCCACTTGGCGAAGGCGGCGGCGAGCCCGGTTCGGGTGCCTTCGCGTCCTTCGCGCAGAACCGCGCCGCGATAGTTCGCTTCGCAGGCGTCATCAGTCATCAGCGCGCAATAGGCGTCGACGTCCTGCGCGTTGTAGTGCGCGATCATCTGTTCGGCCAAGGCGAGGTTGCTCATAGCGCAACACCGTCATGCTGGACTTGGTTCAGCATCCATGGACCCTGAAACAAGTTCAGGGTGACGAAGGTGGCGATGGCGAAGTGATTAGGCATTGCGCTTGGCTTCCCTCGACTTGCCGATTTCGAAAATCCCCCAGGACGCGAGAAATCCACCCAAAAGAACAGTCTTGGGCAGGCTCAAGTCAACAATGCTCCAGACCTCAAGCGCGAAGGTCGATATACAAATGAAGAGCAACATCAGACCAATTCGACTGAGTTTAGGTATTTTGAAACCACTCACCTATCACACTCCCCGAACACCACGTCGATCGCGCCCAGAATGGCGGTCGCGTCGGGCAGCATGTGGCCCTTGCACATCATGTCCATGGCTTGCAGGTGCGAAAAGGCGGTGGGCCTGATCTTGCAGCGGTACGGCTTGTTGCTGCCGTCGCTGACCAGATAGACGCCAAACTCGCCCTTGGGGCTTTCGGTGGCGACGTAAACTTCGCCGGCGGGAACGTGGAAGCCTTCGGTATAAAGCTTGAAGTGATGGATCAGCGCTTCCATCGATTGCTTCATCTCGCCGCGCCCCGGCGGGACCACCTTGCGGTCAGTGCTCGACACCGGCCCTTCGGGCATTTCGGCAAGGCACTGCTTCATGATCTTCGCGGACTGGCGCACTTCCTCGACGCGGACCATGAAGCGGTCGTAGCAATCGGAACGGGTGCCGACCGGAATTTCGAAATCCATCCGGTCATAGACGTCGTAAGGCTGGCTCTTGCGCAGGTCCCACGGAATGCCAGCGCCGCGGATCATAGGGCCGGAAAAGCCCCACGCGACCGCGTCTTCCTTGCTGACGTGAGCGATATCGACGTTGCGCTGCTTGAAGATGCGGTTGTCGACGACCAAGCTCATCGCGTCTTCGAACAGGCGCGGCAGCCGCGTATCGAGCCAGTCGCCAATATCGGCGAGCAGCTTCAAGGGCACGTCCTGATGCACGCCGCCGGGCCGGAACCACGCCATGTGCATGCGCGCACCCGAAGCACGCTCGAAGAAATTGAGGCAATCCTCGCGAATTTCGAACAGCCACAGGTTCGGCGTCATCGCGCCCACGTCCATGACATGGCTGCCGAGGTTGAGCATGTGATTGCAGATGCGGGTCAGCTCGGCGAACAGCACGCGCAGGTATTGTGCGCGCAGCGGCACTTCGAGATTGAGCAGCTTCTCGATCGCCAGCACGTAGCTGTATTCCATGCCCAGCGGCGAGCAGTAATCCAGCCGGTCGAAATAAGGCAGCGCCTGCAGGTAGGTCTTGTGCTCGATCAGCTTTTCGGTGCCCCGGTGAAGCAGGCCGATGTGCGGATCGATCCGCTCGATGATCTCGCCGTCAAGCTCCATCACCATGCGCAGCACACCGTGCGCGGCGGGGTGCTGCGGGCCGAAGTTAATCGTGTAGTTCGAAATGACCTCGTCGCCGGTGGTGGGCGACTGTTCGAGCTGCATGCTCATGCGCTGTCGCCCTTCTTTTCGACCATGGCAGGCGGATTGGCGGCGGTGCCCTTCGCCGCCTCGTCATTCGCCTTTGCGCCGCCGCCAGTCTGCTTGGTACTGTCGGTAGTCTTGCGCTCGGCAACGGGAGGCGTGGCGGGGTTCTGCGCCGCTTTCTCGTCGCCCGGAAGCACGTAGTCCGCGCCTTCCCACGGGCTCATGAAATCGAAGCTGCGGAAATCCTGCGCGAGCTTGACCGGCTCGTAGACCACGCGCTTTTCCTCTTCGGAATAGCGCAGCTCCTGATAGCCGGTGAGCGGAAAGTCCTTGCGAAAGGGATGGCCCTCGAAGCCGTAGTCGGTGAGAATGCGGCGCAGATCCGGGTTTCCGGCGAAGATGACGCCGTACATGTCGAACACCTCGCGCTCGAGCCAGCCCGCGACCGGCCACAGCGTCGTCACGGTCGGCACCGGGGTGTTCTCGGCCGCATTGACCTTGACCATGATGCGGTGGTTCCGGGTGAGCGACAGCAGCATGTAGACCACTTCGAAACGCTCGGCCCGCTCGGGATAATCGACGCCCGCGATCTCGACCAGTTGCTGGTAGGCGTGTTCGTCGCGCAGCAGGCGCAGCGCATCCTCGATGCTATCGCGCGCGACGGTGAGCACGATCTCGCCGTGCTCTTCCTTGGCGCTGACCAGCGATTTGCCAAGCGCCGAGCCCAGCACATCTGCGACGCCCTGGTTCGAGGCGATCTTCGGCGCGGAATGGACGACAGCCATGTCTGCGCTCACCTGACCACGGTGCCGACACGGCGGATCTTGCGCTGCAATTGCATCACGCCATAGAGCAGCGCCTCTGCCGTGGGCGGGCAGCCGGGCACGTAGATATCCACCGGCACGATGCGATCGCAGCCGCGCACCACCGAGTACGAGTAGTGATAGTAGCCGCCGCCATTGGCGCAGCTACCCATCGAGATGACGTATTTCGGGTCCGACATCTGGTCGTAGACCTTGCGCAGCGCCGGAGCCATCTTGTTGCACAGCGTTCCCGCCACGATCATCACGTCGCTCTGGCGCGGGCTGGCGCGCGGCGCGACACCGAAACGCTCCATATCATAGCGCGGCATGTTGACGTGGATCATCTCGACCGCGCAGCAGGCGAGTCCGAAGGTCATCCACCACAGCGAGCCGGTGCGCGCCCAGTGGAACAGGTCCTCGGTCGACGTAACGAGAAATCCCTTGTCGGACACCTCGGCGTTCAGGTCGTTGAAAAACGCGGAGTCAGGCGGGGTGATGTCTCCCGCGGCAGGTTTGACGAGCTCGTTCATTCCCAGTCCAGAGCTCCCTTCTTCCAGGCGTAAGCAAGCCCGATCGCCAGCTCACCCAGGAATACCATCATCGTGATCCAGCCGGGCCAGCCGGTCTCTTCAAGGCTGACCGCCCAGGGAAACAGGAACGCGGCTTCAAGATCGAACACGATGAAAAGGATCGCCACCAGATAGAAGCGCACGTCGAACTGGCTGCGCGGATCCTCGAAAGCGGGAAAGCCGCATTCGTATTCGCTCAGCTTCTCGGCGTTGGGGTTGTGCGCACCGGTGAGATAGGAAACGCCCATCGGCAGGAACACGAACAGCGCCGACAGCGCCAAGGCCACGCCGAGGAAGATCAGGATCGGCAGATATTGCGAAAGATCGACCACGGACCAGACTCACCGATAGGGTTATGCTGACGCGGCCCTAGTCCGCACTTCGCCGTGGCGCAAGTGGGGCTAAAGCGAATCCCCCCATGCAAGCGAAAGCGACTCGTGCTTGCCCCTATTGCATTGCAACATTATGCCGGATTCGGGAGAGGACAGACCGCTTCCTGCAAGGAATTTTTGAATATGACGACTTTCTCGGCGAGCGATCCGATCGTGGTGGCTTCCTATGCACGGACCCCGATAGGCGACTTCAACGGCGCGCTTTCGGGCGCGAGCGCGACCGAACTGGGCGCAACTGCGGTGCGTGCGGCGGTGGAACGCGCAGGGATTGACGGCGCGGCGGTCGACCGGGTCTACATGGGCTGCGTACTTTCCGCTGGCCTCGGGCAGAATCCCGCCCGCCAGGCTGCGCTCGGTGCGGGATTGCCGCTGGGTGCGCAATCGACCACGGTCAACAAGGTCTGCGGATCTGGCATGCAGACAGCGATCATGGGTGCCGAGGCGTTGGCAAGCGGAGCGGTGGATTTCGTCGTTGCCGGCGGCATGGAATCGATGACCAACGCCCCTTACCTGCTCAAAAAGCATCGCGCCGGCGCGCGCGGCGGCCACGATACGGCCTACGATCACGTGTTCCTCGACGGTCTCGAAGACGCTTACGACACCGGCACGGCCATGGGCGTCTTCGCGCAGGCAAGCGCCGATGAATACCAGCTCACCCGCGAGGCGATGGACGAATTCTCGCTCGAGTCTCTGCGCCGCGCGCAGCAGGCAATCGCTTCGGGCGCGTTCTCCGAAGAGATTGCGCCGGTGACGATCAAGGGCCGCAAAGGCGATGTCAGCATCGAAACCGACGAAGCGCCCGGCCGCGCCATGCCCGACAAGATTCCCGGCCTCAAACCAGCTTTCACCAAGGACGGCACGATCACCGCCGCTTCGTCGAGCAAGATTTCGGACGGGGCCGCCGCATTGGTGCTCACCCGCGAGAGCGTCGCCAAGGCGCATGGCCTTGCGTCGGTGGCGCGGATCATGGGCCTCGGCGCCCATGCGCAGAAACCCGCGCTGTTCACCACGGCCCCCGGTCCCGCCATTCAGAAGGCGATGGCTCAGGCTGGATGGCAGGCCGGCGATGTCGACCTGTTCGAGATCAACGAGGCCTTCGCCTGCGTCACCATGTTCGCGATGCGCGACCTCGGCCTCGATTCTGGCAAGGTCAATGTCCATGGCGGCGCGACTGCGCTGGGCCATCCGATCGGCTGTTCGGGCGCGCGTATCCTGGTTACATTGATCGGCGCGCTCAAGGCGCAGGGAAAATCGCGCGGCGTTGCAGCGCTTTGCATTGGCGGCGGCGAAGGCGTGGCGACGGCGCTGGAGCTGGTTTAGGGTTCGCCCGCGCCCCACAGCCGATCTTCACGGACATAGCCCTTGCGGCCCCCCACGTCGAACTGGCACCAGCCTGCGTCGCAATCGTCGAGCTTGCCGGTCACGCCGGGCTCCAGCCGCCAGCGCAGCGGCGCGCCCGGCCGGCCCTCGGCGCGCATTTCGGCGGGGCCCATGCCGACGACCAGGGCAGTGCGTTCGCGCGAGAGGAACCGGGCCAGAATCCAGCCGCTGGTTCCATCGGGATCCTCGACCAGCCTCCAGCCTTCCTGGCGGCGCACCACCTTCATGGGCAGGCCGGCGCGGCGGTATACCCAATCGATCCGGTAACTCTCGGCCGGACCGACGCGCATATTGACCTCGGACACGCGGATCGAGGCCCAATAGGGCACCTCGTCATCCTGCGCAAAGGCAGGCGAGGCAAGGAATGCGACGGCAGGCAGCAGGAAGCGGAATCGGGACAGCACGTGCTAAGCCATAGCGCGCAACCGGGCCATCGTCCAAGGCCTGATATCCCATTCGAATCCTTGACCGGCACCCCTGCCCCGACTAGCCGCAGAGCCATGTCTGTCATCACCGGAGAAGACGCCGCGCCGCGCGTGATCGGCAAGCCCCGCGTCGTGGTAACCCGCCGCCTGCTGCCGGCAAACCATGCCCGCATGATCGAGCTGTTCGACGTCGTACTCAACGAGGAGGACACGCCGATGAGCCACGACGAGCTGGTCGCCGCAATGCAAGACTGCGACGTTCTTGTTCCTGCGGTGACCGACCATATCGACGCGCAGATGATCGCAGCGGCGGGCGAGCGCCTCGGTCTCATCGCCAATTTCGGCGCGGGCTTCGAGCATATCGACATGGCGGCGGCCAAGGCACGCGGCATCATGGTCACCAACACGCCCGGCGTTTTTACCGAGGACACTGCCGATCTCACCATGGCGCTGATTATTCTTGCCACTCGCCGCTTCGGTGCGGCGGCGCGCGTGCTGCACGATGGCAAGTGGCGCGGCTGGGGTCCGTCCGAACTGCTGGGCCATTCGCTCGGCGGCAAGCTGCTCGGCATCGTCGGAATGGGGCGGATCGGTCAGGCGGTCGCCCGCCGCGCCGTCGCCTTCGGCCTGGGCGTGGTCTATCACAACCGCAGCGCCCTTCCGGCTGTGCTTGAGCGCCAGCTTGGCGCGCGTTACGAGCCTGATCTTGAGCGCCTGATTGCTTCGGCCGATGTCCTGACGCTGCATTGCCCGGCAACGCCCGAAACCGAAAACCTGCTCGACGAGCGGCGATTGGGGCTGATGAAGCCTGAAGCCTATGTGGTGAACACCGCGCGCGGATCGCTGATCGACGAGGACGCGCTGGTGCGCGCGCTGGCCGAGGGCAGGCTCGGCGGCGCTGGCCTCGATGTCTACCGCGACGAGCCGCGCGTGCATCCCCGGCTGCTCAGCCTGCCCAACGTCATAACCCTGCCTCACCTCGGTTCCGCTACCTTCGAGGGACGCGAGGAAGCGGGCAACCGGATTATCGCCAATATCCGCGCCTGGGCCGACGGCCACCGTCCTCCCGATCAGGTACTGGTTTCATGAGCCAGAGCTTGAAATCTGCGCGCGCTGCGGCATAAGCCGGTCGCATAATGAACGCGCCGCGATGCGGGCGGAATCTGGGGGGATACCGATGAAGGGCTTGCGAGCTTTTGCCGTGACTGCTGCCGCGATTGCCTTGGCCAATCCTGCCGCGCTCTTGGCGCAGGAAGGCGCTGTCGATGTCGCCGACACGGGCGATACCTCGTGGATCCTGATTTCCTCGGCGCTCGTGCTGATGATGACCATGCCGGGCCTGTCGCTGTTCTACGGCGGCCTGGTGCGCGCCAAGAACTTCCTTTCGGTAATGCTCCAGTGCGGCGCGATCGCGGCGATCTGTTCGGTGCTGTGGATCGTGGTGGGCTATACGCTTGCCTTCGGTGACGTGACGGGCGGGGTGCTCGGCGGCGGCAATGCGCTGATGCTCGCCGATATCGGCAACGTGCGCGAGGGGCTGACGATCCCCGAAAGCAGCTTCGCGCTGTTCCAGCTGACCTTCGCGGCGATCACTCCCGCGCTTATGGTCGGCGCCTGGGTTGACCGGGCGCGGTTCGGCTGGGTGCTTGGCTTCTGCGCGCTGTGGGGCCTGATGGTCTATGCGCCGGTAGCGCACTGGATCTGGGGCGGCGGCTGGCTTTCCTCGAAGCTGGGAACGATGGACTTCGCGGGCGGCATCGTCGTCCACACCACGGCGGGCGTCTCGGCGCTGGTCGCAGCCATGCTGCTGGGCAAGCGCGACGGTTTCCCGCGCTCGATCATGCTGCCGCACAGCCCTTCGCTGACCATGGCGGGCGCGGCACTGCTGTGGGTCGGCTGGTTCGGCTTCAACGGCGGTTCGGCGCTTGCCGCGAATGACGATGCCGCCTCGGCGATCATCAACACGCATCTTGCGGCCTCGGTCGCAGCGCTGGTCTGGCTGCTGATCGAGAAGTTCAAGCTGGGCAAGCCGACCAGCGTCGGTTTTGCGACCGGTGCGGTTGCGGGCCTTGCCACCGTTACGCCGGCAGCGGGATACATCTCGCCGGGCGCGGCGATCGTGTTTGGCGTGGCGGCGGCCGTGATCTGCTACTTCGCGATCCAACTCATCAAGCAGGTGATGAAAATCGACGATTCGCTCGATGTGTTCGCGGTCCACGGCGTGGGCGGGATCACTGGTTCGCTGATGCTGGCAGTTGCAATCTCGCCGTCGCTGGGCGGCACCGGCTACGCCGCGGGGCAGACCATGGCGGGCCAGCTTGCGGCGCAGCTTGCCGGGGTTGGCGTGGTCGCGGCATGGTCGATCGTGGCCAGCGTGATCATCGCGCTGATGGTCTCGGTGGTCTTTCCGATGCGGGTCGACGAGCAGACCGAGCGCGACGGGCTCGACATCGCCAGCCACGGCGAGCGGGCGTGGGAGATGGATTGAGGCTAAACCCGCTCGAGCGGCTCGTGCGGTAGGGCTGGCAGCATTACCTCGATGGCATCGCCGGTCGATATTCGGCCGCCCTGCGTCACGATTGCCATGACCCCTGCCCTGCGAACGATTGTGCCATCGTCGGCACGTAGCGCCACCTTTGCCAGCAGCCCCGGCCTGAACGCCTCGATCTGACCGCACGGATTGCGCAAGCCCGTCAGTTCGAGTTCGGCCTCGCTGCCGATCCGCAGCCGCGTGCCTCGCGGCAGCGTCATCAGGTCCAGCCCGCGCGTCAACACGTTCTCGCCAAGATCGCCGGGAGCAATCGCAAAACCAGCCTCGCCCAGTTCGTCGATCAGCTCTGCCGCAATCAGGTGAACCTGCCGCAGGTTGGGCTGCGAAGGATCGGCCGCGACGCGCGAGCGGTGTTTGACGGTGGTGCCGCAATGGGCGTCGCCCGCCACGCCTTGTCCCGCAATGAGATCGAGCCAATTGGCGTCTTGTTTGGAAAAAGAATGTGTTTGCGACCTGCTCAACGATGCGACGACACCTTTCATCGCGGTATCCTCAATCCCCCGTCAGGATCCGGTCGACCAGCTCCTTCACGCTCGGCGTGTAGTTGTTCGAATAGAACGGGTCCTGCTTGAAACGGAAGGCGGCGTGGCCCGCGAACATCAGGTTGTCTTCGACGTCTCCGCCGTGAGCGATGTCCTGCAGGGTCTTCTGGATGCAGAAGCTGCGCGGATCGGCAAGCCTGCCGGTGGTATAGTCGTCATGATCCTTCCACGACGAAAACCCGCAATGCGATAGGCAGCCCATGCAGTCTTTCTGGTCTTGCTGGATCATGTCGCGCTCGGCTTCGTCGACGAAGATGATCGTGTCGTCAGGCGTGCGCAGCCCGACCTTGTGGCCCTGCCCCACCCAGTTTCGCGAGCGTTCGAGGTCCTTGGGCGTCACCCAGAAATTCTTGTTGCCCACCCCGACATCGAGCCTGACGGTATGCTCACCCGCCTCGACCTTCGAATAAGGCACCTGCCGCTCGGACCGGGCCTCAAGGCTGCGCAGAAACCGCGTGCGCACCGCCGAAGAATAGAACCCGGTGGGCGAAAACTTGTGCAGCAGCACGTCGCCCGGCTCGAGTTCGCGCAAGGCGTCCTTCCAGCCCTGCGGGATCGGGCTTTCGTGGGTGAGGAGCGGCCGGGTGCCGAACTGGAAGGCGATCTGGCCAAGCTCGGGGTTGTCCACCCATTCGTCCCATTCGCGCAGGAACCACACCCCGCCCGCCATGACGATCGGCACGTCATCGGAGATGCCCTCGGCGCGCATCGTATCGCGCACCGCCTTGACCCGCGGATAGGGGTCTTCGGGCTTCAAGGGATCTTCGGCGTTCGACAAGCCGTTGTGGCCGCCGGCCAGCCAAGGGTCTTCATAGACGACGGCTCCGAGCAGTTCGGGCACCTTGGAATAGGCGCGCTTCCACAGTGCACGGAAGGCGCGCGCCGACGAGATGATCGGCAGGTAATTCACGCCGTATTTCGCGGCGATCTCGCTCAGCCGGTACGGCATGCCCGCGCCGCAGGTGACGCCCGCGATCAGGCCGCGCGTCTGTTCGAGCACGCCTTCGAGGATCGGCTGTGCGCCGCCCATTTCCCACAGCACGTTGATGTTGATCGCGCCCTGCCCGCCGGCGATCTCGTGCGCGCGGCGCACCTGCGCCACCGCACCGTCGATGCCGTACTTGATCAGTTGCTCGTGGCGTTCGCGCCGGGTGAGCTGTTCGTAGACCTGGGGGACGATCTTGCCGGTTGGATCGTAGCTATCGGCATTGACGGCGCTGACCGTGCCGATGCCGCCCGCGGCGGCCCACGCGCCCGAGCTGGCGTGGTTGGTCGCCGAAACGCCTTTGCCGCCTTCGACCAGCGGCCAGACTTCGCGCCCGCCATAGACAATGGGTTTGAGACCCTTGAACGCCATATTTCAAACCGTCTTTCCGGCAAATGCCTGTTAATTGGCCGCCGCTGCCACTTCGGGGCTCGCGCGGCAAGGACGGATTTTCGCTGGTTCCGGCCTTCCTGGCGCAAGGTCGAAGCGCGCATAGTAGCCGTTGATCTCTGGTTTCACGACGAATGCCCCGAGCTTGTAGCCCACCGCCTTGAATTCGCAAAACAGCAGCGTGGGCGGGATGCCGTGGCGATCGGTCGGGCGGTCGGTCTCGACGACGATGATCTTGCCGTCCTTGCGCATCGAATCGCGCAAACGCCACAGGAAGGCGTAGGGTTCAGCCACTTCGTGGTACATGTGGACAAGGAACACGCGGTCGAAACTGGCCTTGGGCAGCCTCGGATCGTCGGCATCCCCGCGCAATATCGAGACATTGTCGAGCCGTTCGCGCTCTATCCGCAAACCGAGCAGGCGCAGCGCCTCGGTATCGATGTCCTGGGCGACCACGCGGCCCTCAGGCCCGACCCGCACTGAGAGGCGCGTGGTGTAATATCCCTCGCCCGCGCCGATGTCGGCAACGGTCATTCCCGGCGAAATCCGCGCCATGTCCATCACCTGCTGCGCTTCGTTGACCCGGTCGCGCTGGGCTTCCGGCGCAAAGGCATTGGCGCCCGGCGCTGAAACAGCGCGGTCGGGCCGGGGAAAGGCGCGCGCGGTCTCGGGCCGGTCGGCCTGCGGGTCTTCCTTCTTGCAGCCGCCGACCGTAAGGAGGATCGCCACCGCGCCAAGCAGGGCGTTCATCCGGCTCAATCGATGTCCTCCACCTCGACCGTCTCGCCCGAAACCCGCTGCGAGAGCGCGGCGGCCATGAACGGGTCGAGATCGCCGTCGAGCACGTCGCCCGGCGTGGGCGAGGTTACGCCGGTGCGCAGGTCCTTGACCTGCTGGTAAGGCTGGAGGACGTAGGAGCGGATCTGGTGGCCCCAGCCGATATCGGACTTGGAGGCATGTTCCGCGCTCGCGGTTTCCTCGCGCCTGCGCATCTCCGCCTCGAATAGCCGGGCCTTGAGCATGCCCATGGCAATGTCGCGGTTCTTGTGCTGTGAGCGGTCGATCTGGCTGGCGACGACGATGCCCGATGGCTGGTGCGTGATGCGCACTGCCGAATCGGTGGTGTTGACGTGCTGCCCGCCCGCGCCGCTCGCCCGGTAGGTGTCGATCTTCAGGTCCGACGGATTGATGTCGATCTCGAAGGTATCGTCGATCACCGGGTAGACCCAGACGCTCGAAAAGCTGGTATGGCGGCGCGCCGAGCTGTCATAGGGGCTGATGCGCACCAGCCGGTGCACGCCGCTTTCGGTCTTGGCATAGCCATAGGCGTTGTCGCCCTTGATCAGCAGCGTGCAGCTCTTGATCCCGGCCTGTTCGCCCGCGTGATAGTCGACCATCTCAACCTTGTAGCCGCGCCGTTCGGCCCAGCGCGTATACATGCGCTGGAGCATTTCGGCCCAGTCCTGGCTCTCGGTGCCCCCAGCCCCGGCGTGGATTTCGAGGAAGGTGTCGTTGGCGTCGGCCTCGCCGCCGAGCAGCGCCTGGACCTTGTCGGCATCGGCGCGGTCGGCTAGCCGGGCGAGGGTCTCGATGCCTTCATCAACCGTCGCCTCGTCGCCCTCGGCCTCGCCCAATTCGACGAATTCGATGGCGTCGGCCATTTCCTGCCTGATCTCGTTGACCGTGCCGATGGCAGCCTCGAGCCGCCGCCGCTCGCGCATCACCGCTTCGGCGTCCTTGGGATCGTTCCACAGCGACGGATCCTCGACGCGCGCGTTGAGCTCGTCAAGACGCCGCAAAGCGCGCTCCCAGTCGAGGAACTTGCGCACGAGTGCGAGTGCCGCCTCGATCCGTTCGATATGGGCCTGCCCTTCGGCACGCATTACAGGGTACTCCAGGCGGTCAGCTTACTCGATATAGCCCAGGACCGTGCCGATCTCGTGAGTCTCTCCGGGCTGCACGACGATCCGCAGCGTGCCGCTGGCCGGAGCCTCGACCTCGTTAGTCGATTTGTCGGCTTCCAGCGAATAGAGCGGCTGGCCTTCGGACACGCTGTCACCGTCCTTGGCGAGCCATTCGGCGACCTGACCCTCGGTCATCGAGAAGCCGAGCTTGGGAAGCAGAATTTCAGTAGCCATGATGGTTCGATACCCTTTTCATTCGCCCGGAACCGCCGGGCGATCATTTGGAGCAGCGATGGCGCGACAAGCCTGCCGGGTCAAGGCGTCACAAGCGTGCCGCCCTGCCCGAGAGCGCTTAAAGCCCGTCGATAACGAACACGCGGTAGTCGGCAGCGCGTTTGCGGTGCTCGATCGCTTCTTGGTAGATGGGGCGATTGTACCATTCCATCGCGGCGGCGCGATCGGGGAACTTCAGGACCACCGCGCCGTCAGGAGCTTCGCCTTCAAGGCCCTGGAGATCGCCGTAAACCACCAGCGCTTCCATGCCTTCGGTGCGGCCGCCCTTCGCGTTGGTTTCCTGATAGGCCTTCATCGCGTCCGCATCCTTGATCGGCTCTTCGCGCGTGAAGATTATGTAAGCTGCCATCGTCTCTCTCCCTGTTGGCCCTTGGCGTTTGAACTCCCGCCGTTGCACCGGCGCGCGAAGCAAGGCAAGCGCCATTGCAATAGCATCGTATCAGGCCCTAGATGTTTAGTCCCGGCATTTGATGGTGTAATATTCAGCCATCAATGGAAGGACGCGCTATGGGACAGATTCTGCACGGGAGCGCCCGCACGACAGCGGCAGTCCGTCGAGCAATACAACATAGTCAAGAGAGCCTGATCGTTCTGTCCAAGCGTCACGGGATTAACCCGAAGACGGTGGCCAAGTGGAAGCGGCGTACGTCAGTCAGCGACCTCCCCACCGGCCCCAAGGATGCCAAGTCCACCACATTGTCGATGGAGGAGGAGGCCATCATCGTCGCTTTCAGGCGGCATACTTTGCTGCCACTCGATGACTGCCTCTACGCCTTGCAGGCCACGATCCCACACCTGACACGCTCGTCACTGCACCGCTGTTTGCAGCGCCACGGGATCAGCCGGTTGAACCGGACGATCAAAGAGGCCACAGTCAAGCGATACCATTACGACAGCCACGCGCAGCTGACCGCCCACCTCCACGACTTCATCGACGCCTACAATTATGGGCGGCGGCTGAAGACCCTCAAGGGCCTCACGCCCTTCGAATACATCTGCAAAATATGGACAATCGAGCCAGACAGATTTACCCTCAACCCAACCCATCAAATGCCGGGACTAAACACCTAGAAGGCGGCCAAAGAGAGACGCGCCGCGCGGCGACCGGGAGAGAAACGCTGAGCTATTTTGGTGAGTTCAAGGCCCACTGGCACACCTTGCTGGGGGCTGGTCTGGGTATCGCCTTCGGCGCTGCGCTCAATCACTACATGACCAACCTATTCGGCCCGGCAATGATCGCCGAGTTCGGCTGGACCAAGGCGCAATTCGCCCTGATCGGGGTGATGCCGCTGGCAACGATGCTGGTGATCCCGTTCCAGGGCCGCCTGACCGACCGGTTCGGTGTGCGCCTATCCGCCGCATTCGGCGTGGTCCTGCTGCCCCTCACCTTCCTTGGCCTTTCGGTGATGAGCGGCAATATCGTCCACTACTTCGCGATCACTTTCCTGCAGGCGCTGATCGCGATGCTGGTCGGCACGCTTACCTATACGCGGGCGGTGGTTGAAAAGTTCGATGCAGCGCGCGGCATGGCGCTGTCATTGGGCATGACCGTGGCACCGCTGGCAGGCGCGATCATGACCCCGATCATGGGCGGCATCATTGCCGAACACGGCTGGCGCACGGGCTATCAGGTGATGGCGCTGCTGACCGGCCTGGGAGGAACGCTTGCGCTGCTCCTGATCGGAAAGACCCCGCCCGCAGCGCGCTATGGCACCAGCGAAGCGATCGAATCCGGCACTGCCGGGACGCCGCGCAGCGCGCTTGCCGACTTGCGGATCCTGTCGCGCAAGCCTGCATTCCTGCTGATCGTGATTGGCATGTTCTTCTGCAATTTTCCGCAAGTTCTGGTCGGCTCGCAGCTGCAACTGGTGGTGACCGACAGCGGCGCACCGGCGACGCTCGCCACCTGGATCGTCTCGCTTTACGCGACCGGTGTTATCATCGGCCGCTTCGCCTGCGGATTGGCGCTCGACAAGGTGTCAGCGCACTGGGTGGCCATCGTTGCGCTCGGCCTGCCGGCAGTGGGCTTCGTGGCGCTGGCATCGCCGTTCGACGCGCCGTGGATCCTTGGCGGATCGATCCTGATGGTCGGCCTGGCGCAAGGCGCCGAGGGCGATATCGGCGCTTACCTCATCTCGCGCAACTTCGACCTTGGCCTTTACAGCTTCATCTTCGCTTTCGTGAGCTGCGCGATGTTCGTCGCTTCGGCTGTCGGCTCGCTGGTGCTGAGCCAGACGCTCGCCTGGACTGACCGGTTCGACACCTTCCTGACGATCGCGGCGGTTCTCACCCTGATTGGCGCGCTGGCGTTCTTCCTCACCGGCTGGGCGAAGCCCGCCCATCCCGAGGTCCATGAATCGGCCATCGCGCCCCTAGGCCCGGTGCGCGTGCTGACGGGAGACGAGATTTGAGCCAGACACCTGTTCGTCCGCGTCGCAGCGCGCTTTATCTGCCTGCATCCAATGCCCGCGCCATCGAAAAAGCGCGCGGCCTGGCAGCCGATATTGTGATCCTCGATCTTGAGGATGCGGTCGCCCCCGACGCCAAGGAAGATGCGCGGGAGGCGGCCATCGCTGCAGTGGCGCAGGGCGGCTTTGCGGCGGGGGAGGTCGCGGTGCGCGCCAACGGGCTCGACACGCCTTGGGGCCTCGCTGATCTGGAGGCGATTGCAGCCTCGCACGCCGATGCCGTGCTCGTGCCCAAGGTCAGCACGGCGGATGACATTGCCCGCTACGATGCGGCGCTTTCGGGCGCGCACCCGCAGATGCAGCTTTGGGCCATGATCGAGACCCGCCGCGCAGTCGCCAATCTCGACGCCATCGCCGCCATGGCCGCGTCGACCCGGCTATCGCTGTGGGTCATGGGCACCAATGATCTCGCCAAGGAAATGCGTGCGCAGCTTACGCCGGAACGCGAAGTGTTCGTGCCGATCCTGTCGCTCGCGGTTTGTGCCGCGCGTGCCCACGGCGTCACCATTCTCGACGGTGTGTGCAACGAATTCCGCGATCTCGAGGTCTTTCGCACCGAAGCCTCGCAGGGCGCGCGCTTCGGGTTTGACGGCAAATCGCTGATCCACCCGGCGCAGATCGAGCCTTGCAACGAGGTATTTTCGCCGTCCGATGAGGACGTGGCCTGGGCACGAGCGGTCATCGACGCCTTCGCGCTGCCCGAAAACCAGGGCAAGGGCGCGATCAGCGTCGAAGGCAAGATGGCCGAACTGCTCCATCTAGAAGAGGCGCGGCGCACGCTCGCCATGGCGAAAGAACAGGCATGAGCGATACGATGGCGACAGTTCGAGAAGAATGGCGCGCATATTGGTACCTGCCCATCGTCGCGGCGCTGGCCAATATCGCGACCGTGATCCACATCTATACCCTCGGCCCGTTCATGGCTCCGCTTCAGGAAGAATTTGGCTGGTCGCGCGCGCAGATTTCCTCCGCGATAACCGTCTCCAACGGCATCAACGCCGGGCTTGGCGTGTTGATCGGCTTCCTGATCGATAAGTACGGCCCGCGCCGCATCGGCCTGATCGGCATCTGCGTCATGGCGGCGGCTTTCGCCTCGGTCGGTACGGCGACCGGCAGCTACGCCAACTGGATCTTCCTGTGGTTCCTGATCTCGCTCGGCGCGGCCTGGACCCAGCCAACGATCTGGACCAGCGCGGTATCCTCGCGCTTCAACGCCGGACGCGGTTTCGCGCTCGCCGTGACGATCTGCGGAACTTCGGTGGCGGCGACAATGCTGCCGATCATCTCCACCGAGGCGATCATCAATTTCGGCTGGCGCTGGGCCTATGTGGTCATCGCGGCGGGTTATCTCGTGCTGGCGTTCCCCTTGAACTTCCTGTTCTTCCGGGGCGCAGCCGATGGAACAGCGCGCGCGCCGCAACAGGACAAGGCTCCGGCATCGCGCGTCCTGGCCGGAATGGAAGCGCGCGATGCTTTCCGCTCGTTCACCTTCTACCGCCTGTCGATAGCGGGCCTGCTGTTCGCATTCTGCGCCATGGCGAGCATCGTCCATTTCGTGCCGATCCTCACCGATCGCGGCCTATCGCCGCTGCAGGCGGCGGGCATAGCCGGGCTGATTGGCGTTTCCTCGCTCACCGGGCGGTTCATCACCGGCTACCTGCTCGACAGGTTCCGGCCCGAGCGGGTCGCGCTGGTCGCGTTCGGACTGCCGGTCTTCGCCGCGCTGCTGCTGCTCTACGGCGACGGGCCGATTGCCTATTCCGCTGCAGCAATAGTCATCGGTGCGTCGCTTGGCGGCGAATATGACATCATTATCTATCTCACCACGCGGCACTTCGGGCTCAAGCGCTTCGGCGCGATCTTCTCCACGGTCCTCGTGTTCCTGACCGGGGCAACCGCAACCGGGCCGCTGACTGCAGGGGCGATCTTCGACCGCTTCGGCTCCTACGACTATTACCTGTGGCTGACGATTCCCATGGTGCTTGCCTCGTCGCTGCTCGCGGGGACGCTGCCTAAGGCCCCTGACGAATACAATCGCGGGGCGGCGCAGTGATCGGTGGCTGACAGTCCGATGAAAACCGCGAGCGAGGAATGGAAAGCCTTCTGGACCCTGCCGCTGGCAGCGGGTCTCGGCAACGTCGGCTCGATCATCCACATCTATTCGCTCGGCGCGTTCATGGCGCCGCTCAGCGCCGAGTTCGGGTGGAGCCGTGCCGAGATTTCATCCGGGATAACCGTGTCGAACAGCGGCACTGCAATCATCGGGCTGTTCGTAGGCTGGCTGGTCGACCGGCTCGGACCGCGCAAGGTCGGTATCTTCGGCGTTACCGCGATGGCGCTGGCATTTGGCCTCGTCGGCACAGCGACCGGCAGTTACGGAAATTGGGTCTTGCTGTGGGCTCTGATCGCGTTGGCAGCCACCACCACGCAAACCACTGTTTGGACGAGCGCAGTCACTTCGCGTTTCGACAGGTCACGAGGTATCGCAATTGCTCTGACCGTAGCGATCAATGGTGCAGCCGCAACCCTGCTGCCGATCCTGGCGACGCTTTCGATTCAAGGCCTGGGTTGGCGCTATGCCTTCTTTGCCATCGCCGGAGGATGGTTCGCGCTGACCATGCCGATGGTGCTGCTGTTCTTCAAGGGTGCAGCCGAGGAGCAATTCGCGAAAAGCGGCAAGACCGATGTTCCCGCTTCGGCGCACCTGCCCGGGATGGAAGTGACGGAGGTGCTGCTATCGGCCGCATTCATCCGGCTTGCGATCACCGGCTGCCTGTTCTCGTTCGTGGCGATGTCTTTGATAGTGCATTTTGTGCCGATCCTCACCGACAAGGGCGTGCCAGCGGTCGAGGCTGCGGGCATCGCTGGGATTATCGGCCTGGCCTCTATCTGCGGCCGTTTCGTCACCGGATACCTGCTCGATCGCTTTCCTGCCGAGCGGGTAGCGCTTGTCGGGCTTTCGCTGCCAGTGCTGAGCGCGCTGCTGCTGCTCTATGGCCAATCGGAGATCGCCTTTTCCTTTGCAGCCGGCGTGGCCGGATTTGCGCTCGGTACCGAGCTTGACGTACTGATTTATATCACTTCGCGCCGGTTCGGCCTCAAACGCTTCGGCACGATCTTCGCGGTTATCATGGTTTCGATGACAGTCGGAACCGCGACTGGCCCACTGTCGGCCGGCGCGATCTTCGATCGTTTTGGCTCTTACGATAACTACCTGATGCTTATCATCCCGCTGGTCTTGATGGCCGCGCTATCAGCCGGCACCATGCGACCCGCGCCCAGACATTGACGACCAGAGACACACGAGAGGACACGATCATGCCGCGCATTCCCTACCCCAGCCCTGATCAGATGAGTGACGAAGTTCGCGCCCGGGTTGGCGGCAACCCGCCCAACGTCACGCGTATGCTCGCCGGCGCATCGGAAGGCGTCTATTTCGGATTCGGTGCCTATTCGCAGGGGCTGATGAAGCAATCCGCGCTCGATCCCAAGTTGCGCGAACTGGCGATCTTGCGCGTCGGTTATATCTCAAACTGTGCCTACGAGCTGTTTCAGCATGAGCCGTTCGGCCGCTTCGTCGGCCTGAGCGACGATCAGATCGCCGCGATCAAGGCAGGAGATCCTGCAGCCCCCGTGTTCGATGCGGCGCAATCGGCAGTGCTGCGCTTCGTCGAAGACATCGTGCGCAACGTGCGTCCTTCGGACGCCAACCTTGCCGCCGTGCGCGAGCATCTCGACGATCAGCAGCTGATCGATCTTGTGCTGGTGACTGGCAATTACATGACCGTGTGCCGCTTCCTCGAGACCACAGGGATCGAACTTGACGCAGAAGCGATAGACTGGGACGGCTATACCGCCAGCGAGTAATTGGGCCGCCGGTTCTCTTAGGGCTTGATTCCGAAACGGGCGAAAAACCCGTCGACCGACTTGTCGAGCTTGCGCGCAGCAGCCAGGTCAGCGGCGCTTTGCGCGCTATTGCCCAGGGCCTTGTTGACGATCCCGCGCATGAACAGGCTCGGGCTGAGTTCAGGCACAAGTTTCAGCGCGCGGTCATAGTCGGCCAGTGCTTTGGTAAGCCGCCCGGCGCGAAAGTGAACCATCGCCCGGCTGTCGATGAAGTAAGCCGGCTCTGCTTCGATCTCGATCGCCCGGTTGCAATCGGCAAGGGCGAGATCGAGTTCCTGTCGGGCAAGGGCCCGCGCCCAGCAACGTGAATTGAGCATCTGCGCCGAACTCGGACGTTTGGCCAGCCCGCCATCGAGCCACGATATGGCATCGGTAAAGCGCAGTCCCAGAAGCAGCGTTTCCGAGTTGTCGGCATAGGCGGATTCGCCGTCCTCGCTTGCCGGATCGGGCTCTGGTTCGAGCAGTTCCAGCGCGGCATCGGTCTTGCCGGAAAATGCGAGCAGGCCGGAAAGTTCGGCGCGCGAATCCTTGTCGCTGCTGTCCAGATCGAACGCCATTTGCGCGTCCTTTAGCGCGCCGGCCTGATCCCCGCGCTTTGCCCGGACGTCTGCGCGATCGATCAGCCGCTTCGCGGTGCCATCAAGCGCAATCGCCTTGCCATAGTCGGCTTCGGCCGCCGCCCAGTCCAGCATCTGGGTGGCGAGCCAGGCGCGATCGGCATAGCGCTGGGCATCCTCGGGCTTGGCTGCAATCCGGGCGTCGTAGAAGGCGCGCATCCGGGCGAGCTGGGGCGATGTGGCGGCGCGCGCCACGTCGTCCCACCGCTGCGGGTACGAACTCGGCAAGGCGATGCGCATTGGCCGGTCAAAGGCATCGGCAATCTTGCTGCGAGCTGCACCGATCTGCTCGGCGGGAATTTCCAGCCCGCTTTCGCGCGACAGGATATCCTCGCGCAGCACGGCACCCTCACGGATCACGGTGCGAAGATAGCTGACCGCAGGCATATCCAGCCTGATCGGCTCGATGCCGTCGATCGTTCCTGCCGATACGTCAGATGGCAGACGATAAATAAAGCTCGACTGCGCAGTCCACGGATTATCGATCGTTGCGGGCAATGATCGCCACGCCGCCTTGCTGCGATCGGGATCGAACGTCACCCGGATCGCCGGACTGTAAGTCAGCTCCAGCCGCCCGTCGTGCACCTCCCAATCGGGATAGCTCATACCTTCGAATTGCAGGGTCCAGCTTGCCTCGACCGGATCATAAGTCGCGACCGGCTTGCCGACTTGCGCGTCGCCGACCCAGTCTTTCGCTGCCTTTTCGGCCATCGCCATCAGGCTTTCTTCCGAATTGACATTGTCGTTGGAGCGCGACTGTTCGGCCGAGGCCCGGATCGTGCGCAGCTTCATGGTGAAAGGAACCGGAAGATGGGGACCCGCGCTCCCGTCGAAGACAACTTCCGCCTGTGTCGAAGGACGCGCGTCGGCCCTGACCGGCAGCGCCAGAAGCGCAGAACCTTTCTCGCGCAAAGGTAGCACATGGCCAAAGCGGGGCACGTCGCGGACGTCGGCCAGCCGGTCGCCCATGCTGGTGCCATCGAGCCAGAAGCTTTCGCCAGCGACTTCGGCGCGCACGAAAACGTGGTCGAAAGCGAGCGGCGCGGGAATCATCATCGGCAGGATATCGCCCAATTTGCTGTGCGCCAGCACCGGCTCGGCGGCGATTCCCATGCGGTGAAGCATGGCGAGCAGCAGCATTGTCTTGGCCTTGCAATCCCCATAGCGGATGCGCCAGGTTTCAGCCGGGCTTTGCGGCGCATAATTACCGGTGCCCATTGCGATCAGCTGATAACGGACATCGCCCTGCACCACTTTCAAGGCCTCGGCGATGCGTGCCACTGGATCGCTGTGCGCCGCGGCTATGGCGTCGGTGACCTTGGCAAGGTCCGATCCTTCGGCAATCGCTCCTGCGGTGCTGTAAAGCGGCGCCATTGCCGTGCCGACCTCCTGCCAGCTCGCAAAATTGGTAGCCAGGAGGAGCGGCAACGGCTTGAAGCGCACCGGCGCGTCCTTTGGCATTTCCGGCAAGGCGGCGAGCGGCATGGCAATCGAAACTTCATTTAGGTTGCCCGCGATGGCGTGCGGCTTTGCGGTTACGCCTTGCAGCATCGATTTCCACGCTATCCGCTGCTTGGAGGGCCACACCAGACGCGATCGGCCGAACCCGAGGATGCCGGGCTTGGGAATGAGCAGAGCCATGGCCTGCGAGCGCCCGCGTAGCACGCTGTCCCGCTCGGAAATGCTGAACACCGCGCGCATCGTATCGCCGATCCGCAAGCCTTCGATCTGGCGGATCGCGGTGAGTTCGCCATCGACGACCTGCTGTTCCAGTCCGGCCTCGCGGCGCAGCATGGTCAGCCCAGAACCATTCTTGAGCAGGTCGATCTTCTCGGCGCCGCGCAGGATTTCCAGCCGGTGCAAGGTGAGATCGCCGTGCGCCGGGTTCCATTGCAGCCGCAACGTGCCCGCCTGGGCAAGCGCTTCCGGGCTCGAGAGCACGTTGGCGAGATCGAAATAGGTCACGGCCGTGTCACCATCGATCAGCACCTGCTGATCGAAGACGCCGATAGCATTGGCTCCGCGCGGCAGCGAAGCCGGCACAGGTTCGGGCGCGGGGGTGACCCACTCGGGCGTCGGCGCCAGTAGCGGCACGTCCCCTGCGATCAGCGGCGTGGCAACGGATGCCGACGCGAAGGCAAGGCCGAATTGAATGATTCGTCGCAATTCCGTCCCCCCAGTTGGCAGCGTTTGTGAGGCATGGCAGGAGCGAACACAAGCCGTGCTTGCCCCGTATGGCTGGCACCTGTAAGGGCGCGGCATTCCCCGCAATTCGAGCATTCCGGAGCAACTGATGGCCGCGCAATATGCCTTCGTCATGAAGGACATGACCAAGACCTTCCCCGGCGCACCCAAGCCGGTGCTGAGCAGCATCAACCTGCAGTTCTATCAGGGCGCCAAGATCGGCATCGTCGGCCCGAACGGCGCGGGCAAGTCCACCCTGATGAAGATCATGGCCGGAATCGACACCGAATTCACCGGTGAGGCATGGCCGGGCGAATATATCACCGTAGGCTACCTGCCGCAGGAGCCCGAGCTCGACACCTCGAAGACGGTGCTGGAAAACGTTCGCGACGGCGCGCGCGAAATTGCCGACATGGTCGAGCGGTTCAACCAGATCGGCATGGAGATGGGCGAAGACGGCGCCGATTTCGACGCGCTTGGCGCTGAAATGGGCGAACTTCAGGAAAAGATCGACGCAGTCGATGGCTGGACGCTCGACAATCAGCTTGAGATCGCGATGGAAGCGCTGCGCTGTCCTCCCGGAGACTGGCCAGTGGACAACCTCTCGGGCGGCGAGAAGCGCCGCATCGCCCTCACCCGTCTGCTGATTCAGAAGCCGGGAATCCTCCTGCTGGACGAGCCAACCAACCACCTCGACGCCGAAAGTGTCGAGTGGCTTGAAAACCACCTCAAGGAATATGCCGGCGCGGTGCTGATGATCACCCATGACCGCTATTTCCTCGACAATGTGGTCGAATGGATCCTCGAGCTCGATCGCGGGAAATACTTCCCCTACGAGGGCAACTACTCCACTTACCTCGAGAAGAAGGCCAAGCGCCTCGCGCAGGAAGAGCGTGAGGAGAGCGGCAAGCAGAAGGCGCTCACCCGCGAGCTCGAATGGATCCGGCAGACGCCCGCCGCGCGCCAGACCAAGAGCAAGGCGCGCGTGCGCAAGTTTGAGGAATTGCAGAACGCGCAGGACAACCGCTCGCCCGGCAAGGCGCAGATCGTCATCCAGGTGCCCGAGCGGCTTGGCAGCAAGGTCATCGAGGTCAACAACGTCACCAAGGCTTACGGCGACAAGCTTTTGTTCGAGGACCTCTCGTTCATCCTGCCGCCCGGCGGCATCGTCGGCGTAATCGGGCCGAACGGCGCGGGCAAATCGACCCTGTTTCGCCTCATCACCGGCAAGGAACAGCCCGACAGCGGCACGATCGATATCGGCTCGACCGTGCATCTGGGCTTTGTCGACCAGAGCCGCGACGATCTCGATCCCACGCACAACGTCTGGGAGGAAATCTCGGGCGGGCACGATTACATGACCGTCAACAAGCACGAGATGAGCACGCGCGCCTATGTCGGCGCGTTCAACTTCAAGGGCGCGGACCAGCAGAAGAACGTCGGCAAGCTATCGGGCGGTGAGCGCAACCGGGTCCACATGGCCAAGATGCTCAAGGCAGGCGGCAACGTGCTGCTGTTGGACGAACCGACCAACGACCTCGACGTCGAAACGCTCGGTGCGCTCGAAGACGCTATCGAGAATTTCGCGGGCTGCGCGGTGGTCATCAGCCATGACCGCTTCTTCCTCGACCGGCTGGCGACGCATATCCTCGCTTTCGAAGGCAACAGCCATGTCGAATGGTTCGAGGGCAACTTCGCGGCATATGAAGAAGACAAGCGCCGCAGGCTGGGCGATGCTGCGGATCGACCGACGAGGCTCGCTTACAAGAAGCTGACGAGGTAAGTCGGTCGCCTCTGGGCTCGCCCGCATAATCATAGAAAACGAAACCCTCTCGTTTATTTGCGCGCGATCAAAGCATCGTGTGTACCCCGGGCCCTAGCCCCTCCTCACGCGCCGTGGATTACGCCGCTGCAAGGGCAGCGGCGCGGCGCGCGGAGGAAGACACATGCGCAAAGCCGCCGCTCTGCTGGCGCTTCTGGGATCGGCCCTGCTCTCTCAGCCCGCTCTCGCCGCCGCCGATGGCAAGCTTCAGATCAAGGTGCTGGGCACGGCCGTTCTGCCCGATGGCAAGATCGACAAGGTCAAGGTGGACAAGGTCGGGTTGCCCGCAGGTACGCAGACCAAGGCCAACGACAATGTCGTCCCGACCGTGGCGATCGAGTATTTCTTCACGCCGAACGTATCGCTCGAAACGATCTGCTGCCTCACCCAGCATGATGTGGACGGAACGACCGGGCTTCCCGGCGCAGAACTGGTCGCCGACGCGCAACTCATCCCGGCAACCTTCACGCTCAAGTATCATCCCATGCCGAAAGGCGCGATCAGGCCGTATATCGGCGCCGGCCCGACCTATTTTCTGTTCATCAAGGACAAGCCTGGCGCTGCCGCGCGCGGGCTTGGCGCGAATGGCTTCAAGCTCGACGATGCCTTCGGGGTCGCCTTGCAAGCGGGCGTGGATGTGCCGGTCAATGACAGCGGCATGGTCGTTTCGCTCGATGCGAAGAAGTATTTCGTGAGCACCGACGCGCACTGGTACGTCAATGGCACCGAAGTGATCCGCACAACGCACAAGCTCGATCCCTGGGTCCTCAGCGCGGGCGTCGGCTTCCGCTTCTGAACCTTTCGAGCCAAGGCGAAAAAGACAGTGGCCCGCTCTCGGCATGGAGCGGGCCATTCACTTTCGTACGCCATAACATGAACGTAAGGCGACTCGCGCGGTTCAGACTTGCGACAGCGCATTAAGGATATTCCCCTCCCATCAGGCCGGTTTCGCCGCACGGCCAGTATGTCGGAGAGCAACCATGTCGAACTCGAATACAACCAAGATGGGCGGCCTGCTCAGGAGCACCGGCTGGCGCGCGATCGCCGTAGCCGTTGCGGCGATGGTCATGCCCGTGCAGGCGTCGGCGCAAACCTCGGGGCGCGTAACCATGAGAGGCCAGGCGCCGGCCCAGTCGTCAGAAGTGCAGGACAGCGGCAATCAGAACCGAAGCTACGAAAACCGGGCCGAACGCCGCGCGGAACGCGTCGAAAATCGCGGCGAATGGCGTTCGCAGCGCATCGAACGGCGCAGCGACGGCGCGGCCGATCAGATTCGCCAACGCGGCGACTGGCGGGCGAATCGCGCCGAGCAGAACGGCAATAACTGGCGTGCACAGCGCATCGAGCAGCGTTCGAACGATGCTGCGCGGCAGGTTGAGAACCGGGGCGACTGGCGCGCGAACCGCGTCGAGGATCGCACCGAACGCCGCGCCGACCGGATCCGCAATGGCGAGACGTGGCGTTCGCAGGACGGACGGACGTGGCGCGATGCCAACCGCGATCGCTCTTCGGGCGATTGGCGCGACTCCAACCGGACCTACCGCGACTCCAGCCGCTGGCGCGATAATGACAACCGCAACTGGGACAACCGCAACTGGCGCGACGGTGATCGCAGCCGGTGGGACCGCAACCGCTGGAGCAACCAGCGTCAGTGGGATCGCCGCTGGCGCTCTAACAACCGCTACGACTGGTACGGCTATCGTTCGCACAATCGCGATCGCTACCGGCTCGGACGGTACTATTCGCCCTATAGCGGCTATTCGTACCGCAGGTTGGGCATCGGCTTCTCGCTAGGCTCGCTGTTCTATTCAAGCCGCTACTGGATCGACGATCCGTGGCAGTACCGCCTGCCCGATGTCTACGATCCGTACCGTTGGGTCCGGTATTACGACGACGTGCTGCTGGTGAATATCTACACCGGCGAAGTGGTCGACGTGATCCATGACTTCTTCTGGTAAATCGTTTCATGCGTTCGGGCCGGAATCCCCCTAACGGCCCGCTCCGGAACCTCCGCCGCTTGCGGCGGGGGTTCTTGCGTGTCAGCCCTTGGCCCTGCCGAAGGGCAGGATGCGGAACAGGTTGCCGTCGCGATCGATCAGCGTGTGCTTGAGAGTGGCTGCGATGTGCACGAACATCAGGATCACGAGGATCGTGCCGACCGTGGCATGCGCTTCGAAAATCGCTTCGGCCATGTCCTTGTCAGGGGTGAGCGGCAAAGGCGGCACTGAAAACAGGCCGAACACGCTGACCGGCTGCCCGTAAAACGACATCGCCAGCCAGCCGAAGATCGGCAGCAGCAGCACCAACAGCCCAAGCAGGGCGTGCGTGAGCTTTGCGAGGACCGCTTCCCACGGCTTGAGCGTGCTCGCGAGCGGAGGCGGCGGTGAAGTGAAGCGCATCACGATGCGCGCGGCCGCCAATACGAACAGGATCACCCCGAACGAGAAATGGTTGCCCATGATCGCCTCGCGGTCAGCTTTGCTGGCGTGTTCGGCGGCTTCCGCCGCGCGCCAGTTGACGATAACGAGGATAGCGATCAGCCAGTGCAGCGTCATTGCCAGCGGCGAATACTTGGGGCCTTGTTCTTTCATGTTTGTCCACTCCAACCGGTTGGCGAAGGCTAGTGCCGACTTGCGCTTGCTGCAAGCTTCGGCTGCCGTCTTGTCGGCGGGGCGCCGGAGCAAACGATGAGGATCGGCCCAAACCCGGATCGCAAGGCGCTGGCGAAAGTCGGAGAGCAGGTTCGCGCGCGGCTTGCCGCAGATCCCGGCGTTTACCGCGTGCCGGTTGAAAGCGGCGAGATCTTCGCCGGTGCGGACTTCATGTCGGCGGACGAATGTCGGCAGATGATCGAGGCGATCGAAGCTGTCGCGCGTCCATCCGAGTTGTTTGACGACGTCCATATCGAGGGTTATCGCACCAGCTGGTCCGGCGATGTCGACAGTTCGGACAGCTTCGTGCGGATGATCGAGCGGCGTTTGTCGGACCTCACCGGCATGGATCTGGCGTGGAGCGAATCAGTTCAGGGCCAGCGCTATTTGCCGGGCCAGGAATACCGCGATCACTGCGACTGGTTCGATTCGACCGCCGCGTACTGGAAGAAGGAAGTCCGCCGCGGCGGCCAGCGCAGCTGGACCGCGATGGTCTACCTCAACGAAGTCGAGGCCGGCGGCGCCACCGAATTTCGCAACCTCGGCATCAGTTTCGATCCGCAGCCAGGCGTGCTCCTGCTGTGGAACAACGCGACACCCGAGGGCGCGGTCAACCCCGAGATGCTGCACGCCGCGCTGCCAGTCGAGCGCGGCGTGAAGTACGTCATCACCAAGTGGTTCAGGACGCGCGTTTGGAAATGAGCGTCATTTCCTCTCCAGCGCTTCGGCGATCAGTTTGCGGCTCGGCCCGATACCGTAAAGCGTGATGAAGCTGCCCATGCGCGGCCCCTGCGAAGATCCCAGCAGGGTTTCGTAAAGGCATTTGAACCAGTCGCGCAGCGTCTCGAACCCGTAATGCGGGTCCTTGCCGATCTCGTAGATCATCGTCTGCAGATCTTCGGCGCTCGTATCGTCAGAGGTTGCCGCAAGCTCCTCGTCGAGCGCCGCGAGCGCCATGGCTTCGTTGGGCTCGGGCGCGCGGCGATGCAGCGACGGCCCGATGTAATCGCGGTTGTAGGCGAGCGCACATTCGACCAGCTTGGCAAGCTCGGGATGATGCGCAGGATCGACGTCGCCTACATAGTTGCCCAGATAGGTCCACACCTGATCGTGCGTGGCATGAGGGCCGAGGACACCGACCAGATTGAGCAGCAGACCGTAGGTAACGGGCAGCGTTTGAGTCCCTGCGGAGGCAGGGACCTCGCCCTGCCCGCCGGAGGCCCCTGCCTGCGCAGCGGCGCCATTCGCGCGCAGAAGGTGCCACACCGGATTGCCAAGCTGCTTGTCGAGTTCCTGCCCGGCCAGATTGCCGCGAAACTGCCAGTATTCGTCGACTGCGCGCGGGATCACGCCGATGTGCAGTTGCTTGGCGCTCTTCGGTTCGCGGAACAGGTAGAAACCGAGGCTTTCCTCGGTGCCGTACGTCAGCCACTGGTCGATGGTGAGGCCGTTGCCCTTGGACTTGGAAATCTTCTCGCCGTTCTCATCGAGGAACAGCTCGTAGATCAGGCCTTCGGGACGCCTGCCGCCAAGGATTTGTGCGATCTTGCCGCTCTGGGTGACGCTGTCGGTCAGGTCCTTGCCGCACATTTCATAATCGACGCCGAGATCGACCCAGCGCATCGCCCAGTCGACCTTCCACTGCAGCTTGGCATTGCCCCCGAACACGCATTGTTCGGTTATCTGCCCGCCATCTTCGAAACGCACGATCCCGTTTTCGGCATCGATCACCTCGACCGGCACCTGCAACACTTCGCCGGTCGACGGCGAGACCGGCAGCACTGCCGCATAGGTCTTGCGGCGTTCCTCGCGCAGCGTCGGCAGCATGACGTCAAGGATCGCCTGATTGCTGCGCAGCACGCCGCGCAAGGCATTGTCGAACGCGCCCGAGTTATAACGATCCGATGCCGAGACGAACTCGTAGTCGAACCCGAACTGGTCGAGGAACTGCCGCAGCATCGCGTTGTTGTGATGCGCAAAGCTTTCATGCGTGCCAAAAGGATCGGGAATCCGGCTCAGCGGCTTGCCGAGGTGCTCGGCCAGCATGGCGGCATTAGGCACGTTGTCGGGAACCTTGCGCAGCCCGTCCATGTCATCCGAAAATGCCACCAGCCGCGTCGCCGCGCCGCCGGTCAGCGCCTCGTAGGCGCGGCGTACCAGCGTCGTACGCAGCACTTCCTGAAAAGTGCCGATGTGCGGCAGGCCCGAGGGGCCGTAGCCCGTCTCGAACAGCACCGGCTGGCCGCCGGGCTTGCCTTGCGGGAAGCGCTTCACGAGCTTGCGGGCTTCCTCGAAAGGCCAGGCCTTGGAGGTCTGCGCTGCGGCGATCAGTTCGGCTTGGGTCATAGGCCCGGGGCTTTTGCGGTTTTGCGCGCTTTCCGCAAGTGCGAAGAACGCGCATTAATTACAATCGCTCGCTTCCCAGCAGCACTTCGGGCGAGCCATCGTCGGGGCAGGAGTAGCGCCGGTGACTGGCTTCGATCACGCCATGACGGGCCGAGAGCACAATCTCGCCGCGTTCCTCCGCGCCGTGGTCGCCGCAGGGCCACACGGTCGCCCGCGCCTCGCCCATGGCTTCGAGCAGGGTCTGCCACGCCGAACCCGCCATCACCAGCGCCGCGTCTGGATTGCTCGCGGTGCCAAGCGCGTGCAGCCGCGGCCTGGCGCGGCTGATGCCGAGCGCGACATACTGCGTGTGGCCGCAAGGTCCAGCGCTGACCTGGACCAGAAATTCGCTCGCTTCGCCGTCGTGGTCATAGTCGGCAAGCTGCATCACGCGTGGCCCCGGACGGGCCCTGATCCATTTCATAAGGTTCGGTGCGGGCCGGTCGCCATCGACATCGCCAAGCCTGAAAGGCCGCCACTGCATCGCGGCAAGCCCATCGGAATCGCTCGCCGGCAGGTCTTCGAAAAACGGGCCGAGCGCCAGCCGGTCGATCACCTTGCCGCCCCGTTTTCGCTGCAAGGTCAGATTGCCCATCTCGCCATAGGCGAAGCCGCTGCACGGGCAGGTCATCGCCATTTCGGGATCGTCGGGGCCGCAGATCGGTTTCGGTGCAGCTTCCCAGACGAGCTGCCATTGCTCGGTCTTGCCTGCGATCACAACCTGCCGCGATTCGCGCACAATTGCGCCGGATGCCGCAGATGTGACAAGCGCCAGGGCGATCAACGAAAATGCGATGCGACCAAGCACGGCCGGTCCCCTCCTGCGTTCGGCTTGGCTTTGCACTCCTGCGGATATCCTGCAAGTCGCCTTGCCCATCGTTCGCAATTCGTTCTATGCGCTGACGGTGGCCGAACCGCTTGCCCTGCCCGCGCTCCACGCCAGCCATGCCGGTTGCTGGATCTGCGGCGCACAAGGCGTTGCGGGCACCGCCACCAAGGGCGAGGCGGTGATGGCGGCGTCGGATTCGCCGCACCTGCTGCTCAATGCCCCGCTGGTGGCGACCCGGCTCGGCTATCCCGATCTTTCGGGGCTCGACCTGCTCGAACTGTTCGCCTTCGTCCACCCTGCCCGCTTCGTGGTGCCGACGCCCAAAGGCCTTGCCCATGCGCTCGGCCTGGAAGAGCCGCACAGCGACGACGGCGTGCCGGTGTTCCTGCAAAAGGCGGCAGGTGTGCTGCTTGCGGCCTGCATGGATCCGGACTGGCCCGAGCGTGAAGGCGCTTGGTCCGTGCTGCAATCGCTGTCGCGGCTGCGCTGGCCCTGGGCCGGGCAGCTTTCGATCCATGTCGCAAAGCCCGAACGCGCCGAGCGCTGGCTGTTCGCGCGGCTGCCCGAATGGGAAGAGGAGGCAGAGCCGGTCCAGCCGCGGCAAGTTACCCTCGATGATGAGGACGTAATCGATCGCCTCGCAGAACTGACCGGCAAGGAGGCCGAGCAGCGCCCCGGCCAGCGCGATTTTGCCCGCGCGGCCGCCAGCGCCTTCGCCCCGCGCGAAAGGGCAGGCCATCCGCACCTCGTGCTCGCGCAGGCGGGCACCGGCATCGGCAAGACGCTGGGCTATCTTGCGCCGGCCTCGCTGTGGGCGCAGCAGACCGGCGGCACCGTGTGGGTCTCGACCTTCACCAAGGCGCTGCAACGCCAGCTCCGCGCCGAAAGCCGCCGCGCCTGGCCCGAACGGCGCGAAGATGGCTCTCGGCCCGTAGTGGTGCGCAAGGGCCGCGAGAACTACCTGTGCCTGCTCAACCTCGAAGATGCGCTGCAAAACGGATTTCAGGGGCGCGCGGCGGTGCTGGCGCAGCTTGTGGCGCGCTGGGCAGCCTACAGCAGCGACGGTGACATGATCGGCGGTGACCTGCCGGGCTGGCTCGGCACCCTGTTTCGCCGCCGCGCCATTGCCTCGCTCACTGACCAGCGCGGCGAATGCGTCTACGGCGGTTGCCCGCACTTTCGCAAATGCTTCATCGAGCGCGCTAGCCGGGCGAGCCAGCGCGCCGATCTGGTGATCGGCAATCACGCTTTGGTCATGGTCAACGCCGCGCGCGGCAGGGACGCCGCCCAGCGCCCGACCCGCGTGGTGTTCGACGAAGGCCATCATATTTTCGCCGCCGCCGATTCGACCTTCGCGGCGCGGCTCTCAGGTCTTGAAACCATCGAGCTGCGCCGCTGGGTGGTCGGTCCGGAGCGTAATTCGCGCGGACGCAGGCGCGGTCTTGCCGCCCGGCTTGCCGATCTCGCCAGCTATGACGAGGCGGGCGGACGCGCGATCGCCGCTTCCTGCAATGCGGCAGAGGCCCTGCCCAGCGAAGGCTGGCTGCAGCGCCTTGCCGAAAACCTGCCGTCGGGCCCCATCGAAAAGCTGCTCGCGGCGGTGCGCTCACTCGTCCATGCCCGCGACGAAAGCGGCGGCGCCGATGCCGGATACGGGCTGGAGACTGAGGCTGCCGGCCTTGAAGGAATGTTCGTCGAATTGGCGGGCGAAGCGCAGGCCGCACTTGCCGACCTGCGGCGCCCGCTGATGCAGCTTGGCATCAGGTTTGAGGCCGTGCTCGCCGATCCGCCCGATTGGCTCGACGCGCAAGGCCGCGCCCGGATCGAGGGTGCGCGGCACTCGCTGGCGTGGCGAGTCGATCTGCTTGGCGCGTGGGAAGCGCTGCTCGCGCGGCTCGGCAGTGCTGCCGATCCGCAATTCGTCGACTGGCTTTCGCTCGAACGCTCCGAAGCGCGCGAATTTGACGTCGGGATCGAGCGGCGCTGGCTTGATCCGATGAAGCCCTTCGCGGCAACCGTGCTCGAACCCGCCCACGGCGTCGTCGTTACATCGGCGACGCTGACAGTCGGGCACGGGCACGGCGGCGAGCAAGGCTGGACCGGCGCCTTGGCGCGCACCGGCGCGCGGCATCTCGATGTCCAGCCGCTGCTGTCGGACCACGAAAGCCCGTTCGACTATGCACAGCAGGCGCGCGTGCTGATCGTCACCGATGTGCCCAAGGGCGACATTGCCGCGCTGGCAGGCGCTTTTGGCCGGCTGATCGAGGTGGCCCAAGGCGGCGTGCTTGGCCTGTTCACTGCGATCCGGCGACTGCGCGCGGTCCATGGCCGGATCGCCGACCGGCTCGCGCGCGAGGGGCTGCCGCTCTATGCACAGCACGTCGATCCAATCGACGCGGGCACCCTGGTCGACATCTTCCGCGACGATCCACAAGCCTCGCTGCTCGGCACCGATGCGCTGCGCGACGGGGTCGACGTACCCGGCCATTCGCTGCGGCTCGTAGTGATGGAGCAAGTGCCCTGGCCCCGCCCGACTATCCTGCACCGCGCGCGCCGGGCGGCGAACGGCGGCTCGGCCTATGACGACGAGATCATCCGTGCGCGGCTCGCTCAGGCCTTCGGGCGGCTGATCCGCACCCGCCAGGACCGCGGGCATTTCGTCGTGCTTTCCGCCGCATTCCCTTCGCGGTTGCTCGATGCCTTCCCGCACGGCACGCCGGTTGAGCGCGTGACATTCGATGAGGCTTTACAACAAGTCGCGGGGCATGTTTCAGGTGATATGATGACCTCGCAGGATCAGGCCCGGACATGAAGCAGCTTGGTCTCTTCCGCCATGCCAAGTCCGACTGGAACGACGCGCGGCTGCGCGATTTCGACCGTCCGCTCAACGCGCGCGGGCGCAAGGGCGCGGCGCTGATGGGCGTGCATATCCGCGATTACGGGGTGCGCTGGAACCGGATCATCGCCTCACCTGCAGCGCGGGTGACGCAGACCATCGAGATCGCTGGCGATGCTGCGGGCGATTCGCCGCCGGTCATCTGGGACCGGCGCGTCTATCTCGCCAGTTCGGCGACGCTGATGGACCTGCTGCGCGAACAGGAAGGGGACCCGGCTTCGATCATTATGGTCGGCCACAATCCGGGGCTCGAAGACCTGATCTTCGATCTTGTCCCCGATGACGGAAGCTGTCCGCTGCGGGAGGTGGTCGAGGCCAAGTTCCCGACCGCCGCCTTCGCCGTGCTGGAACTCGATATCGATAGCTGGGACCAGATCCGCGATAGCTGTGCGCGGCTGGTTCATCTGATCCGCCCGCGCGACCTTGATGCCGAACTAGGCCCGGAGCCGATGCATTAATTGCAGCGCGTTGCCCTCAGGCGGCTTTGAGCGCAGCTTCCAGCCGGTTGCGGATCGCGGTCAGCCGTTCGCGCAGCTGGGCTGCGGTGAGCCGATCCTGAGAGGCAGATCGCACGGCCGAAGATGGCGATGCTCCTGCCTCGCGCGTCAGCGCCAGCCGTGCCCCACGCAGTGTATAGCCTTCGCGGTGAACCAGCCGGTCGATGGCCGCGATTAGCCGCACGTCCTCGGGCCGGTAATAGCGCCTGCCGCCGCTACGCTTGACGGGCTTGAGCTGGGGAAACTGTTCTTCCCAATAGCGCAGGACATGCTGGCGGATGCCGAGTGCGCCGGTCACTTCGCCGATGGTGCGCATCGCATCGAGCGCCTTACCATCGCTGAACGGCGGCAGCGGCTCATTCTGCAAATCGTCGAAGGAGTTCACCGTCCGGCCACCTGATCCTTCAGCATCTGGCTCGCCCGAAAGGTCATGACACGGCGCGGAGTGATCGGCACCTCGACCCCGGTCTTGGGGTTGCGGCCGACGCGCTCACCCTTGTCGCGCAGCAGGAAGGTCCCGAAACCGGAGATCTTCACGTTCTCGCCGTTGGCGAGCGCTTCGCAAATGTGATCGATGATCGATTCCACCATCGTCAGCGATTCCGCGCGAGAAAGACCCAGCCGATTGTGGATCGCATCTGCGATAGCTGCACGCGTAAGTATTTCATTGGAGCGCATGTTGTCTCCACCCCCGAAACGCGACCCTATTGCCCAAGCGGAGAATACCGCGTTCTGAAACAAACGCAATGGTTTGGCGCAAATGATTCGAATCAAGTTGCGCGGGGTTCAGAGCCGCTGATTCCGAAGGCTAGCGATCACATGCGAATTAGGCTTGCGCCCCAGGTAAAGCCGCCGCCCATGGCTTCGAGCATGACCAGATCGCCCGACTTGATCCGGCCGTCCGCGATCGCAGTGTCGAGCGCGAGCGGTACCGATGCGGCCGAGGTGTTGGCGTGACGGTCAACCGTGATCACAACCTTGTCCTTCGGAATTCCCAGCTTTTTAGCCGTGGCGTCAAGAATCCGTGCATTGGCTTGATGCGGCACCAGCCAATCGATGTCTTCGTTGGCGAGTCCTACCTCGGCCATCACCGAGCCCAGCACCGATGACAGATTGACGACCGCATGCCTGAATACTTCGCGGCCTTTCATCCTCAGATGGCCAACGGTCCCGGTCGTCGAAGGACCGCCATCGACGTAAAGCAGCTCGTTATGCGCGCCGTCGGCATGGAGCTTGGTCGCCAGGATACCGCGCGGCTTGTCGCCGGTCTCCTCGCGCCCCTCGAGCACGATCGCGCCCGCGCCGTCGCCAAACAGGACGCAGGTTGCGCGGTCCTCCCAGTCGAGAATGCGCGAGAAGGTCTCCGCGCCGATCACCAGCGCTCGCTTTGCGCTGCCCGCGCGGATCATCGCATCGGCAACGCCCACGGCATAGAGAAAGCCCGAGCAGACCGCAGCAACGTCGAACGCGATGCAGCCGTTGCATCCAAGATTGTCCTGCACCTGCGTCGCGGTGGCGGGGAAGGTCTGGTCGGGGGTGGCGGTGGCAAGAATGATGAGATCGATCGAGGCAGCCTCGATGCCCGCTGCGGCAATCGCCTTGCGCGCCGCTTCGGTTGCGAGGGTGGAGGTCGTCTCGTCGTCGCCCGCGATATAGCGGTTGCGGATGCCGGTGCGCTCGACGATCCAATCGTCGCTCGTGTCGACGGTCTTGGCCAGTTCTTCGTTGGACACCGCGCGCCGGGGCAAGTGTGAGCCGGTGCCGATCAGGACTGAACGCAACATCAGGCTACCACGCTCGGACTGGGCGAACGGCGCAGTTCGTCCATGCCGATGGCGGCAAGGTCGGCCTTGATGCGTTCGGTCACGTCTTCTTCCAGCAATCGCGCCGTCACCGCGACGGCATTGGCCACTCCAGCCGCACTGGCGCCGCCGTGGCTCTTCACGACGATGCCGTTGAGGCCAAGGAACACCGCGCCGTTGTGGTTGTTCGGGTCGAGATGGTGGCGCAGCAGTTCGGTTGCGGGCCGTGAAATCAGGAAGCCGAACTTCGACCTCAGCGAACTGGTGAAACTGCGCTTGAGCAGGTCAGCTACGAACTTGGCCGTGCCTTCGACCGCCTTCAAAGCAATATTGCCGGAAAATCCGTCAGAGACCACCACATCGAACTGGCCGCTGCCAAGAATGTCGGCCTCCGCATAGCCGTCGAACGACATGGCGAGCGTGCCTGAGGCGCGGCGCAGCACCCTGGCCGCTTCCTGAAGCGAATCGGTGCCTTTGATTTCCTCGGTGCCGATATTGAGCAGACGGACGCGCGGCGCGCTCCGGCCTGTCACCACCCGCGAATAGGCAGCACCCATGACTGCAAATTCGACAAGGTTGCGCGCGTCGCACTCGGTATTGGCGCCCAGATCGAGCATCACCAGATCATTATCGCCCAGGGTAGGCAGCAGTGCCGCGAGTGCAGGACGGTCGATCCCCGGCATGGTGCGCAGCGCGATCTTGGCGATGGCCATCAATGCGCCGGTGTTGCCGCCGCTGACCGCAGCGCCTGCCTGGCCCGATTTGACTGCCTCGACCGCCAGACCCATCGAGGTGGTCTTGGCGCGGCGCAGCGCCTGGCTCGGCTTTTCGTCGCCGCCAATGGTGTCTTCGGCGTGCAGCACCTCGGCGGCGCTACGCAGGTTGGGGTGATTGTCGAGCGCGGCCTTGATTGCCGTCTCGTCGCCGACCAGCAGGAATTCGAAGCGATCGTGGCGGCGGCGCGCAAGAGCTGCGCCCTCGACCATCACGCGCACGCCTTCATCGCCGCCCATCGCATCAACGGCGATACGCGGCAAACTCATCTGCGATCTCCGGCTTGGACTGGCTTAGAGCCCGACCGCGATGATTTCGCGCCCGTTGTAATGGCCACATGCGCCGCAAAGATTGTGCGGACGCTTGAGTTCTCCGCAGTTCGAGCACTCGTGAAAAGCCTCGGGCTTGAGCGCATCGTGGCTACGGCGCATGCCCCTGCGCGACGGGGAAGTTTTGCGTTTCGGAACAGCCATCTCGGCACCTGTCGTGGAAAATTGGGTTGCATCAAGGCACCGCTCGGGTTTTGCCCGGCGGATCGAAGGCGCGCCTATAACTGATTTGGCGCATGTTGCAAGCGGTGTGGACCTGACGCATGGTGCTTGCCGGGAAACGGAGGGGAATTCATCTCATGATACTGCAAACCACACTGAGCCTGGCGGCAGCGGCGGCGGTGATCAACATCTGGCTGGCGATCCGCTGCGGCAAACTGCGCGCTTCCGAAAAGATCATGCACGGCGATGGCGGCAGCGCGCCTTTGATGCGGCGCATGCGGGCGCATTCCAACTTCATCGAATATACGCCGATCGCGCTGATCCTGATCGCCGCGATCGAACTGACCGGAAAAGGCGGTTCATGGCTGGCGATCGTCGGCGCGATCTACATGGCGGGGCGGGTGCTGCATGCGATCGGCATGGACAGCCCCGATGTCAGCAAGCCGCGCATGATCGGCATATCCTCCACCTTCCTGGTGCTGATCGGCCTTGCCGTGGTCGCAGTGCTGATCGCGCTGGGACAGATGTAACTCAGCGAGTGAGCGCCCGGTCGCCCACGAAGGGGTTGGTCTGGCGCTCCTGCCCGAAGGTACTGATCGGCCCGTGGCCCGGCACGAAGGTGGTATTGTCGCCTAGCGGCCACAGCTTGCCCGTGATCGCGTCGATCAGGTCTTGATGGTTGCCGCGCGGGAAATCAGTCCGGCCGATCGAGCCCTGGAACAGCACGTCGCCGACGATGGCGAAGTTCGAGGGCGCGTGGTGGAAAACGACGTGACCCGGCGTGTGGCCAGGGCAGTGGTAAACGTCGAGCTCAAGCTCTCCCACGGTCACCCTGTCGCCATTTTCGAGCCAGCGGTCGGGCTCGAAGCAGTGCCCTTCCATTCCGAAACTGGAGCCGCTGCCGTCGAGCTTGTCGATCCAGAACCGGTCTTCCTGGTGCGGGCCTTCGATTGGCACGCCCTTCTCATCCGCCAGAACGCCTGCCATGCCGCAGTGATCGAGATGGCCATGCGTGACGAGCACTTTTTCCAGCGTCACGCCTGCCTTGTCGAGCGCGGCCTTGAGCATGTCGAGATCGCCACCGGGATCGACCAGCGCGCCCTTCATCGTTTTCGTGCACCAGATCAGCGAGCAGTTCTGCTGGAAGGCCGTTACGGGCAGAATGGCGACGCGCATCGGCGGTTCGTTGGGTTCGGTCATGCTCGGCGAAATGGCCTCGCCCAGCGACAAATGCAACCGGTACCCACTCAGATTCGCCCGCTTTTCCAGACCGCGCGACCGATGACATGCGCCTGCGCCGGATCGGTTTCGATCGGCGGATAGGCACGATTGTCGCTGATGAGCACGAGGCGGCCCGGCCTGCTGGCGTCGAGCCGCTTGACCAGCAGTGCGGTATCGAGCCGAACAACATGCACCCCGTCGCGCAAGGGGCCGCTGACCCGCTCGACCAGAATCTCGTCGCCATCGCGTAGTGTCGGTTCCATCGAATCACCGATTACCTCGACCGTCGAGAGCATGGCGGGATCGAGCCCGCGCTGGCGCAGCCACCGGCGCGAGAAACGCAGCGTGCCCATCGCCCGCTCGCCGCTGTCAATCGTGCCCGGCCCTGCCGATACGCCAAGCTCTAACCGCGGAACGTCGATCCAGTCCGGCCCGGTTCCGCCTGAGCGGGTGAGGGAAATTTCCTCAGGCGCGCCCAGCTCATTCTCGCTGACGCCGAAAAACCGAGCAAGAGTCGCCCGGTCGAGCTCTTCCAGCTTTCGTGGGCTGCCCTTGCGCACGAATTGCTGCAAATAGCTGGGATTACGAGCCAACAGCCGCGAAAGTGCAGAAAGGCTGATGCCGCGTTGCTGCGCAAGGTCCAGCAGGCGCTGGCGGGGTTCGGCCATTTCCATCTTTTAATCGATACACGAAGGAAAAATCCTAGACAAGTAGGAATTGAATTGGAACAAATATGGAACACGAGGTCGAATCGCGCTTATTCGGAGGAGATGCAGGCAATGCTGCTGCGCAAGATCGAAAGGTTCCTGAACCAACACGCCATGCCCTGGACCAAGTTCGGCAGACTGGCGGCGCACGATCCGCGCTTCGTCGCTGACCTGCGCAATGGCCGCACCCCGCGCCCGCAAACCCAGTCGCGGATCGAAGCTTTCATGGCCAGCTATACGGAGACCGAACATGCGAATCGATCCAGGCGAATTTTCCCCGCTGCCCACTGCTCCGGGGAGCGGCCGCGCGCCATGGAAGCGGATCGCCAGGGCTGTGCTCGGGTTGGCGGGACCAGAGGCGCAGCTCGTGCGCCATGCAGAAACACCGTGGGCCAGCGTGACCTTCTCGGGCGCGAGGCACACCTTCGTGCTGTGCTTCGACGGTATGGAGGCAATGGACGCAGGCGAACAGTTCATCGCCGCGCTGCCTGATCACGAATTCGCGATTGCGGGCAAACTGGTCGCCGATGCGACGATCCGCTCGGTCGATCAGCGCGCCCTGCCCGCGCCGCGCACTATGGTCGAAGCCGAATTACTGGTCCTCGACGATGCGTGAGATTCAGTAACCCAAGTCGAGATCGACCTGTGCGATCAGAGGTTCGCCAGCATGCCAGTGCGCAAGGTTTTCGAGAAACCGCTCGGAAGCGCGCTTGAACAGCGCAGTTTGCGAGCGGCCCGAAAGGTGCTGGGTGATGTGGACATTCTCGCATTTCCACAGCGGATGATCGGAGGGCAGCGGCTCGGGATCGGTGACATCGAGGAACGCGCCGCCGAGCTGGCCTGAACCCACTGCCGCCATCAGCGCGGTCTGATCGATCACCGATCCGCGCGCGAAGTTGAGGATCGATGACCCCGGCTTCATCGCGGCAAATTCCGCTTCGCCGAACATCGCATTGGTGTCGGAAGTGGCTGGCACGGCGACCACCACCCAGTCGAACTCGCCGAGCCGCGCGCGCCACTCGTCGGGGCCGAGCACGCCCGGAGCAGGCCGCCTTCGCACCTCGGTCACCTCGACATGGAACGGAGCGAGCAGCGCCGCCACCCGCTTGCCGATGGCGCCCGCACCGACGATCAATGCCTTGGTGCCGTGCAGCTCGATCTTGCCCGGCGCATCGGGCAGCCACTCGCTGCGGTCCTGCGCGCGAACGACCTCGTGGTATTTCTTGGCAAGCACCAGCATGCCCAGCACGGCATATTCGGCGACGGCAATGTCGTTGACCCCCGCGCCATTTGTGAAGATCACGCCGTGATCGCGCAGGTGCGCAAGCGGAAATTCCTCGACCCCCGCCGAAAAGGTATTGAGCCATTTGAGCCTGGGCGCGGATTTGGGCGCGGCAATGGTCAGTCCGTATCCCGCCCCGTCGAACCAGCCGATTTCCGCCTCGGGCAGCAGCGCCCTCAACTCATCCGCATTGGCGAACCAGCGCGGCTCCAGCCATTCGGGCAGCCTGCCCTCGAGATGCGCGCGTGCGTGCTGGCTGATGACGGCAGTGGTCATGGTTTGGGGGCTTTCATCAGCGCTTCATCCTCGGCGATGGTCTGGACCAGAGCGGCCTTGATGCCGTCCGCGTAGGGTTCGGAGTAGATATCGTCGATCAGCCAGCGGCCGTTCTCCTTGCGCAAATCGAAATAGGCATCGCGCGGATCGCCGTGGCCAAGGTTGAAATCCACCCCGATCAGCGCCGCGCCGGGTCCTTTGGCCTTGCGCTTGGTAATCTTGACGCGAAAGCCTTTCGGGTCCCAGTCTTGGCACTGGCAGATCCAGTCACCGTCGTTCATCGCATCGACTTCGCCATCGGGCACTACGGTGAGCCAGTGCGCGATGAGCTTGCGCACCTCAGCGGTCCAGATGTCGCGTTCCCAGACCGGCGGGCTGATCTCCTCGCGGCTGTAGGGCGCGTAGATGGCGCGGGTGGCGGCGTCGAGCGCGGCGCGGTCGGCCTTGGAGAGCGCGGCGGCGGCGAAAAGCAGACTGGCGGCAATGGCAGACATTGATTCCCCCGTTTAATGTCAGCGCGATGCTGCCCTAAGCCTCGCCCAGTTTCCACTCCCAACCGAGAGGATCGCCGTCCATCACCTCGACGCCTTGTGCGATGAGCTCGTCGCGGATCGCATCGGACATGGCGAAATCCTTGGCGGCGCGCGCCTCCTTGCGGCGGGCGAGCGCCGCTTCGATTTCCTGGTCGGCGATTTCGGCGGATTTCGGCCTGATGCGCAGGTCGGCGCGGGTAAAGTTAGGATCAAATAGGTTGAGACCCAGAAATTCGTCCATCTTACGGATCGAAGTCTTCTTTTGATCAATATCCAGCGATTGCAACGTTATCAATGATTCCAATACGGTAAGTGCTAGCGGTGTGTTCAGATCGTCGGATATGGCGGCATCGAATTCCGCGAGCTTAGATTGGATGTCAGGCGTCGGCCCTTGGTCAACTCGTTTTATCGCCGGAGCCTTCATCAACTTCTCAACCCCCATCACTATCCGCTTGAGCCGCGTCTGCGCCGCCTGAAGCCCTTCCCACGAAAACTCCAGCTCGCTGCGGTAATGCGCCTGCAGGCACATCATCCGGTAAGCGAGCGGGTGATAGCCCTTGTCGATCAGCAGTTGCAGCCGCAGGAATTCGCCCGACGACTTGCTCATCTTGCCCGAGCGCTCGACGAGGAAATTGTTGTGCATCCACACCTTCGCGCCGCTGTTTTCCGCGACGTCGAGGCCATTTGTGCAGCACTTCGCCTGGTTCTGCGCAATCTCGTTGGGGTGATGGATCTCGCGGTGGTCGATGCCGCCGGTGTGAATGTCGAAGGGAAAGCCGAGCACCGCGCCCGACATCACCGAGCATTCGAGATGCCAGCCCGGCGCTCCCCTGCCCCACGGCGAATCCCATTCCATCTGCCGCGTCTCGCCTGGCGGAGTCTTGCGCCAGATGGCAAAGTCGGCCGCGTTGCGCTTTCCTTCGACCGCCTCGATCCGCCCTTCCCCGTCCTCCGTCTGGGCGCGGGCAAGCCGCCCATAGTCCGCCACGGTCGAGACATCGAAATAGAGGCCGCTGTCCAGTTCATAGCAATGCGCGGGAGCGATCTGTCTGGCAAACGCGATCATCGCCGGAACGTAATCCGTCGCCACGGTCCACTGCGCCGGCTCGCGAATATTTAGCGCCCTGACATCGGCCCAGTAGGCTTGCTTGTAATGCTCGGCGATATCCCAGATCGACTGCGCATGCTGCGCCGCCATCTTCTCCATCTTGTCCTCGCCCGCGTCGGCATCGTCAGTCAGGTGGCCGACATCGGTGATGTTGATGACGTGAGTGAGCTTGTAGCCCTTGAAGCTCAGCGTACGGCCCAGCACGTCGGCAAACACATAGGCGCGCATGTTGCCGATGTGCGGATAGTTATAGACGGTCGGCCCGCAGGTATAGACGCGCGCCTCGCCCTCGTGGACCGGAACGAAGGGTTCGAGCTGCCTCGTGAGCGAGTTGAACAGCATGAGCGGCGCGTCTGACATGGCACGCGCCTTACGCGCAGCAGCGGCATGGTCAAGCCGAGGCGTAAAGCAACAGCGCCACGCCTGCCATGACCACGGCCATTCCCGCCATCTCGTGCCGGCTGGGGGCTTTCCCGGTAAGTCCTCGCGCGAGCAGCGCGGCCAGGGGCATCTCGATCAGACCCAGCGTGCGGACATTGGCGGCCGGAGTCAGCGCGAAGGCGGTGAACCAGCAGGCCGAAGCAAACGCGCCCAGGAAGCCCACGCCCAGGCTGGTGCGCCATACCTTCAGGCTGCCGACAAAGGCGGCCCGGTCGCGCAGGCCAAGCCACAGGCCCAGCAGCGCGGTCTGGATCGTGAGGCTGATCGCCAGCACGGTAAGGGCGCGGATCAGGAAATCGCCGCCTTCAAGCACGCCGATGGCGCCGCGAAAGGCGATTGCGGACAAGCCGAACAGCGCCCCTGCCCCCACGCCCCAGGCGATCATTCGTCCTTCGCTCAGCAGCTTCGCGTATTCACCCGGCCGCGCCGAGGCGATCAGCACCCCGGCAGTCACCACGCCCACTGCTGCCCAGGCAAGCGGACCTAGCAGGTCGCCCAGCAGGATCACGCCCATCACCGCTACGATCGCTGGCTCGGTCTTGATATAGGCATAGGCGACGCCGAAGGCGCGCTGGTTCATCACAACGAGCATCGCTGCAGTGCCAAGGATCTGGCACACTTCGCCGGCACCCGCCCAGCCCAGCGCAGCGGACGACACTTCGGGCAGCGGCTGGTCGGTCAGCGCCAGCGCCGCCGCGACGAACAGCAGCGCGAACGGCAGGCCGAATACGAAGCGCACCTGCGTCGCGCCGAGCGTTCCGATCGTGCGGGTCAGCCCTGCCTGCGCCCCGTTGCGCACCACTTGCGCCGAAGCGGCGGCGATCGTGAATGGCACCCAAAGGAACAGCGAGAAGCTCAGTTCGGCAGCCTCAGAACCCCAGCCAGGTGATCTGCTCGTCGAGCGGGGCGCGGTCACGCTTCCAGGTGTTTACCGCGTCGTCCTCGGTGCGGTAGCCGATCGCGAGGCCGGTGAAGAGGACATAGTCCTCGTCCGACACGCCGATCTCCCGCTTGAGCACCTTGGCATAGAGCGACATCCATTCCTGCGGGCAGGAATCGAGGCCTTCCTCGCGCAGCAGCAGCATGATCGTCTGCAGCCACATGCCCACGTCCGACCACTGCGGCGGTCCGAAAGAGCGGCGGATGTAGTTGAGCAGCAGCACCGGCGCGCCGAAGCTGACGATGTTCTGACGCGAGAAATCACCGCGCGCCTTGGTGTCCTCGCGCGCAATCTGGAGCGTGCCGTACATCTTCGCGCCGACCGCCTGGAGCCGCGCCTTGTGCTGCGGGGACTTGTCGGGCTCGGAGAAGCTGTATTCCTGCGGATTCTGCATTTCGGAGGCCAGCATCGCCTCCTGCAGGCGCTTGAGCGGTTCGCCGGTAACGACGTGCGCTTCCCACGGCTGGTAATTGCAGCCGGACGGCGCCCAGCGCGCCTTGTCGAGCACGCGGCGCAGAACCTCGGGATCGACCGGCTGGTCGGTAAACGACCGAATCGACCGGCGGCTCATCACGGCATCAGTAACGTTCACTCATTCCTCCTCGAAAAGGCCGGCAAGCTGCTCGATAATCGTGCCGCCAAGCTGTTCTGCGTCCATGATGGTGACCGCGCGGCGATAGTAGCGGGTGACATCGTGGCCGATGCCGATCGCTACCAGTTGCACCGGTGACTTGCTCTCGATCCATTCGATCACCCGGCGCACATGCGCCTCGAGATAGCCCGCACTGTTCACGCTCAGCGTCGAATCGTCGACCGGCGCGCCGTCGGAGATCACCATCAGGATGCGGCGGTCCTCCTGCCGGGCGAGCAGCCGGCTGTGCGCCCACAGCAGCGCCTCGCCGTCGATGTTTTCCTTGAGCAGCCCCTCGCGCATCATCAGCCCGAGGTTCTTGCGCGCGCGCCGCCACGGCTCGTCCGCCTTCTTGTAGATAATGTGGCGCAGATCGTTGAGGCGGCCCGGATTGCCCGGTTTGCCGCTCGCAAGCCAGGTCTCTCGGCTCTGCCCGCCCTTCCATGCGCGGGTAGTGAAACCCAGGATTTCGGTCTTGACGCCGCAGCGCTCCAAAGTGCGCGCGAGCACGTCGGCGCTGATCGCCGCGATCGAGATCGGCCGCCCGCGCATCGAGCCCGAATTGTCGAGCAGCAGGGTGACGACGGTATCCTTGAACTCGATGTCGCGCTCGACCTTGTAGCTGAGCGACGAGCCGGGAGAGACGATCACCCGGGCGAGCCGGGCGGCATCGAGCAGCCCTTCTTCCTGGTCGAAATCCCAGCTCCGGTTCTGCTGCGCCATCAAGCGCCGCTGGAGCCGGTTGGCTAGCTTGGTGACGACGCCTTGCAGGCCCTTTAATTGCGCATCGAGATAGCTGCGCAGCCGGGTCAGTTCCTCTTCGTCGCACAGCTCTCCGGCGGCGACGATCTCGTCGAACTGGTCGGTATAGACCTTGTAGTCGAAGCTGTCGGGAATGTCGGTCCACGGCCGATTGGGGCGCACTGGCAGCATGCCCTCGTCGCCATCGTCGCCGTCCTCCGATTCGTCGAGTTCGTCGCCTGCTTCCTGCTGCGAATCGCTTTCGCCCTCTTCGTCGCCTTCGGTCGCTTCGGAGGACATTTCGGTGGGAAGCTGCTCTTCGCCCGAATCGTCGCCGGTCTGGTCGTCGTCGGTCTCGTCCTCGCCGTCCTGATCGTCGAATTCGTCAGTCGGTTCGAGCGGCTGGTGCGGATCGGTCAACTCAAGGTGGCTGAGCATGTCGAGCGCGAGTGACTGGAATGCGCGCTGGTCTTCGAGCAGAGCCGAAAGGCCATCGAAATCACCACCGGCCTTGTCGCCGATCCAGGTCCGCAGCAAATCGACGCCGCCTTGCGCAGAAGGCGGCACCGCTTGCCCCGTCAGGCGCTCGCGCAGCATCAGCAACAGCGCTGTAGGCAGCGGCACATCATTGGCGCTGGCGGCGCGCGAGATCGGGTCCGAGGCAATTCGCGCTGCGGTGGCCGCATCGAGGTTATCGCGGATGCCGGCGTAGGAATTGGCCCCTAGCGCTTCGTAGCGCACGCGCTCGACTGCGTCGAAGCAGGCGCGCGCCAGCGGATCGGCGGGCGCATGGCGCGAATGGAGCGCCTCGTTATGATGGCGCAGTTTGAGCGCGAAACTGTCTGCCGTGCCGCGCGCAAGCATCGCGTTCTCACTCGACAGGCCACGGCCCGGCATGGTGACGCGGAAGTTATTGCCGCTGACGCTCGGCGCGTCGGCGGTCCAGCTTATCTCGACTTCGGGGTCGTGCGCGATTGCCCGGCTGGCACCGGCAAGCAGGCCCTTGAAGGCGTCAACGGGGGATTCGTCGCTCAACTTGCCACGGGCCTCAAATCGACTGTCCGGTCTTTTCCCAGTCGGCCAGGAACGCTTCGATACCCTTTTCGGTCAGCACATGTTTGAACAGATTGCGGATCACGGCGGGCGGCATCGTTGCGACATCGGCGCCGATGCGGGCGCTTTCGAGCACGTGGACCGGGTGGCGGATCGAGGCGACGAGGATCTCGGTGGAAAAATCGTAGTTATCGTAGATCAGGCGGATGTCTTCGATCAGTTCCATCCCGTCGAAGCCGTTGTCATCGTGCCTGCCGACAAAGGGGGATACGAATGTCGCGCCCGCCTTGGCCGCGAGCAGCGCCTGATTGGCGGAAAAGCAAAGCGTCACGTTGACCATGGAGCCATCGCCGGTGAGCTTCTTGCAGGTCTTGAGGCCGTCGATGGTGAGCGGAACCTTGATGCAGACGTTATCGGCGATTTTGCGCAGGATTTCCGCCTCGCGCATCATCCCGGCGTGATCGAGCGCGACCACTTCGGCGCTGACCGGACCGTCGACCAGGCCGCAGATTTCCTTCGTCACTTCCATGAAATCGCGGCCCGATTTGTGGATCAGCGAGGGATTGGTCGTCACCCCGTCGAGCAGGCCGGTTTCGGCAAGCTCCGCGATCTCGGCGGTGTCGGCGGTGTCGACGAAAAATTTCATGAGGCTGGGTTCCTGCGGTGAATCGGCGTTCGGACGCTATAGGCAAGGGATCGCTGCTGTTCTAGGGTCTCGCTGGAGAGCGGCAAGAGCCGCCCTATACGGAGAGCATGATGAGAGACATTCGCGAACTCAAGGACGATCCCGAAGCCTATGCCGCCGAGCTCGAACGGCGCTGGAACGGGCTATTGAGTTATCGCTACATCGGTCGCCACTATTCCTCGATGAACACCGGCGACATCGACGCCAAGGTCAAGCTGCGCCACGACATGCGCAATTCGACCGGCGGGCTGCTGGTGGCCCCGATCGCGATCAGCGCGCCCGAATCGGGCAACATGACCGACATGGAAGCCGTGCCCAATCCGGTGATCTATTCGTGCCAGATCCTCGATCCCGGCCACGGCGTGAAGACCATCGAGGTGATCCATTCGCAGGGCCTCAAGCGCGGGCGGCAAATGGCCTACAGCCGCTCTAAAATCGTCGATGCAGACGATCATTCACGCGTGATCGCGCTGGTCGAAGGCCAGGGCGCGGCCATTGGCGAGACGCCTGACGGTCTTGGCAAGATGCCCGAATCGCGCATGGAAGTGGTCGATTCGCCTGACATGCCGCCGCTGTGGGAGGTGTTCGGCGCGACCCGCGCCGATGACGGCATCTGGGCGCTTGGAGAATTGTCGACCGATCTCGCCTCGCCCGATGCGGCGCTGCACATCGGCCCCCAGCATGTCGCGCTTGAAAAGGCAGCGATGGACATTGCCGAAGAGTTCGCCGGGACCGACCGGCTCCAGATCGAATCGTGGCATGTGATGTTCTTGGCACGCGGCAAATCTGGCCCATTCCCGATTCGCGGCGAGGCCGTTGCTGGCGTCGATGGCAAGATCGGCGTTACGCTGCTTATGGTCGACGCTGGCAACGGCGACCGCAACGTAACTTCGGCCTCGGCGGTGTTCCGCCGGGTCGACTAGCGCAGTCCGCGCAGCGCGCCGATCAGCACCGGATCGCCGGTCGATTCGGGGTCGGCGCGAATTTGCGCTTCGGCATGGCCGATCTCGCGCCAGATCGCCGCATCGACATCCCGGGCGAGTGCATTGGCCAGCTTGGTCACATCGATGCTGGTCGCGCTCGATAGCGCCTGCGATACCAGCGGATCGTTCGCGATGCGCAAGGCGAGGCCGAGTTCGGGAACCATTGCCGTGATCAGCGCGGTACCCATCTGCCCGCGCAGCAAGGTCGTCGCTGCCTGAGGTCCGCCTTTCAGGATCGCTAGGGCATTGTCAGTGCCCACCGTGCGCACCGCATCGGCGACCACGGGCGCGGCGCGGCGCGCGCCCGCTTCCGCCACGCGGTTGAGCCGCCGTTGCAACCTCTCGCGAAACAGGCTCGAGACGAGCATTCCTTCGAGCGCGCCGCCGCGCCCGCCAAGCAGATCCGGCAAGCCGATCCTCGCCACCGAGCTATTCCAGAACCCGTCTTCGGCGGTCAGCCGTGCGAAGGCGTTGTTCTATGCGCGCACCAGCAAGCGGCGGATCGCCTCGGTCAGCGAAAACGGCGGCAATGAGGCGCAGCCCGACAGGCTCGCCAGGCCGAGTAACCCGGCCCCGGCCAGGAAAGCCCTGCGCCCTGCCATCCCCCGAGCATTTCCACCCATAGCCATCTCCCTTTGGCATCCAGCCAGCAATGCCCTTATGTGCATTACAATGCAGCGCGTGCGAATACTCGTTTTCAATGCCGCTTTGGGCGCGCTCGATTACCGCGTGCCCGAGGGCATGAAAGCCGTGCCGGGCAGCATCGTCGTCGCGCCGCTTGGGCCGCGCCAGATCATCGGCGTGGTCTGGGAACCCGAGAGCCTCGAGGCCGCCGAAGTTCCCGAATCGAAGCTGCGACCGCTGGTCGAGGTCTTGCCGGCCCCGCCCCTGCCCGCGCCGCTGCGCCGTCTGATCGAATGGACCGCCGACTATTACTGCGCGCCCATGGCCTCGGTCGCGCGGATGGCGCTGGCGAGCAGCGCAGCCCTGAGGGGCGGCGGGACGGTCACCGAATACCGCCTGACCGGCACCGAGCCGGCTCGCCTCACGCCGCAACGCCTGGCCGCGCTCGATGCACTGACAGGTGAGCAGGCCACGATCCGCGAGCTTGCGGCCACTGCCGGCGTTTCCGAGGGCGTCTTGCGCGGGCTGGTGTCGGCTGGCGCGCTCGAACCGGTCACGGTCGATCTGGACCGGCCCTATCCGGCAGCGAAACCGGATTTCGCCGTGCCGGAGCTTTCGCCCGATCAGCAGGCAGCGGCAGACGCGTTCGTTGCGGCGGTTCGCGAGCGTCATTTCCGGCCGTTCCTGCTCGACGGCGTCACCGGATCGGGCAAGACCGAGTGCTATTTCGAGGCCGTGGCCGAGGCGCTGCGGCAGGGCCGCCAGACCCTCGTGCTGTTGCCTGAGATCGCGCTCACCCAGAACTTCCTGCGCCGGTTCGAGCAGCGCTTTGGCGTTCCCCCGGTGCTGTGGCACTCCTCGGTCAAGTCGACCGAGCGGCGACGCGCCTGGCGCGCAATCGCCTCGGGAGAGGCGCAGGTCGTGGTCGGCGCGCGCTCGGCGCTGTTCCTGCCCTATGCGAACCTTGGCCTGATCGTGATCGACGAGGCGCACGAAATATCGTTCAAACAGGACGACGGCGTGCGTTACAATGCGCGCGACGTGGCGGTGATCCGGGCGAAGTTCGAGGCTGTGCCGGTGATCCTCGCCAGCGCGACCCCTGCGCTCGAATCCATGCAGCTTGCCGAAAACGGCACATACGAGCGCATCGAGCTGCCTGACCGATTTGGCGGCGCGAGCCTGCCCAGCATCGAGATTCTTGATTTGCGCGAGGAGCAGCCCGAGCGCGGCCGCTGGCTGGCGCCGCGGCTGATGAAGGAGATCGAGGCGCGGCTGGAGCGCGGCGAGCAATCGCTGCTGTTCCTCAACCGGCGGGGCTATGCACCGCTGACGCTGTGCCGATCGTGCGGCCACCGCTTCCAGTGCCCCAATTGCACCGCATGGCTGGTAGAGCACCGATTTTCGCGGCGGCTGGCATGCCACCACTGTGGGCATGAAGTGCCGGTGCCCGAGCTTTGCCCCGAATGCGGCGAGGCGGACTGCCTTGTCGCCTGCGGCCCGGGGGTCGAGCGAATCGCCGACGAAGTGCGCGATCTGCTGCCCGCAGCGCGCATTGCGCAGGCAACTTCGGACACGCTCAACACGCCCGAGCGGATCGCTGATTTCGTAACCGCAGCCGAGGAAGGCGCGATCGATGTGATCGTCGGTACCCAGCTCGTCACCAAAGGGTATCATTTTCCCCAGCTGACTCTTGTCGGCGTGGTCGATGCCGACCTCGGGCTTGAGGGCGGAGACTTGCGCGCGGGCGAGCGGACTTATCAGCAGATCGCCCAGGTCGCCGGGCGCGCCGGGCGTGCGCAAAAGCCGGGACAAGTCCTGATCCAGACGCGCCATCCCGAGGCCGCCGTGATCGCCGCGCTCGCCGCAGGGGACCGCGACGCCTTTTATGAGGCGGAAACGCAAGGCCGCCGCGATGCTGGCGCGCCACCGTTCGGACGCTGGGCAGCAATCATCGTCTCAAGCGAGCACGAAGCCGAAGCCCGCGAGGCCGCGCGAATGATCGGCGGTTCACGGCCCGCTCATCCCGACATTGCGATCCTTGGCCCCGCGCCCGCACCGCTTTCGCTGCTGCGCGGGCGCTATCGCTACCGCCTGCTCATCAATGCGCGGCGTTCGGCGCAGTTGCAGAAGGTGCTTCGCGAATGGCTTGGCCCGCTCCAGTTTCCACGCGGGGTCCGCGTGGGCATCGATGTGGACCCCTACAGCTTCGTATGATGCGCTGGATCGCCTCGCTCCTGCTGGCGCTGCTGTGCCTCGCCAGCATGCCTGCACAGGCGCGAGATTGGGTCCGCGCCGAAATGCCCGGCGTGGTGCTCTATTCGGACGGCTATCCTCACGAATTGCAGCGTTGGGCACTCAAGGTCCGGCTGTTCGACGCGCTGCTGCGCCAGCAGTTCGATCTGACCGCGCCGGATGCAGACTTGGGCAGCCCGCTGACCGTTTACCTGCTCGACGAAGGCAAGGACGTCGAGAAGCTCACCGGGCTTGAAAACATCCATGGGCTCTACAGCCCGTCGAGCGAAGGCAGCTTCCTGATCGCGAGCCGCGCCCCCGGCTATTACAAGGATCAGCTATCCGGCCAGAGCGTGCTGTTTCACGAATATACGCACCATTTCATGTATCGCCATTTCACCAGCGCCTGGCCTGCCTGGTACCGCGAAGGCTTCGCCGAATATGCCGGTGCCGTCAGCTTCGATGCCGACTGGAACGCGGCCGTGGGCCAGCCCAACTGGCCCCGCCTGAAACATCTGAACGGCAAACCAATGCCGCTCGCGACAGTGCTGACGGCATCGGTGGACGATTTCAAACCAGGCGAGAAGGCAAGGTTCTATGCCTGGTCGTGGAAGTTGGTCACTTTGCTGGGGGCTTCACAGGACGACCGCTACAAGCTGCAGCGCTATCTGCGCATGTATGCTTCGGGCACCGAATCGAGCGAAGCGGCGCTGGCCGCGTTCGGCGATCTGGATGCGCTCGAAGCGCGGCTTCATGCTTTTGTGCCCGATCCGCGCGGCGGACAGAAAATTGCGCTCAAGGCGCCTCCGGCGGCGGACATTGAGGTGACGACGCTCGATCCGCTAGAATCGCGGCTCATCGACCTGAGGCTCGGACGGATGGCGGGGAAAAACGACAAGCAAGTGCTCGCAGGCTTGCGCATGTTCGTCAGCGCCTACCCCGGCAATGCGACGGCTCGGCGCGAGCTGGCTCTCGCCCTGATGCGCAGCAATCTTGGCGAGGCGCGTGGGCAGGCCGAGCTGGCGGTGTCGCTCGCTCCCGGTGATTCGCGCTCGCAAGCGATCCTGGCGGACATCGCCATGCGCCAGGCGAAGGCCAATCCCGCCACGACTGCCGCCGACTGGGACAAGCTGCGCGTCATGCTGGCCAAGGCATTTGGCTCTGGCACGCGCGATCCAATGGCTCTGTCCATGCTGTTCCGAAGCTACCTGATGGAGCCGCAACCTGCCCCGCCCGCGGTTCACGCGGCGATGGACCGCGCGCTTGCGCTCCAGCCCGAATCTTACGAGATTCGCTCGCTCGCGGTCTATTCTCTGGCGATGCGCGGCCAATATGGCGATGCGCGGCAGGCGGCCGAGATACTCGCTTCCGATCCGCATTCAGGAATGCTCGGCAAGCAGGCGCTGGACATGCTAGGAAAACTCCAGAGAGCCGCGCCGGCAGCCTGCCGGCCGCGCACAACGGGAGCATTGGCATGCTGACAGTCCATCACCTGCGCAATTCACAGTCCGAACGCATCGTCTGGCTCTGCGAAGAGCTCGGCATCCAATACGACCTAAAGGTCTGGAACCGGCGCGAGGACAACATGATGGCGCCGCCCGAATACAAGGCGCTTCACCCCATCCAGTCCGCCCCGGTCATCACCGATGGCGATTTCAGCCTCGGCGAATCGGGTGCGATCGTCGAATACATCTGCGGCAAATATGCCGACTGGAAGCTGTGTCCGCGCGCCGACGATCCGGATTTTGCGCAGCACTTGTTCTGGTTCCATTTCACCAACGGCACCTTCATGACCAATGTGATGATGGATATGGCGGTGATGATGACCGGCGGAAAGGCCGAGGCCAGCATCGGCAACGACCGGGGCGAGCGCGCATGGGCGATGATCGAGGACCAGCTTGGAAAGACCGACTATTTCGGTGGCCGAGAGCTCACCAGCGCCGACGTCATGATGGTTTTCGGGCTGACGACGATGCGCAATTATATCGGTAAGTCGCTAGATGATTACCCGAATCTGCGCGCTTACCTCCAGCGCATCGGTGCGCGCGAAGCCTATCAGCGCGCGATGGCCAAGGCCGAGCCTGGGGTTACGCCAAACCTGACCTAACGCGCCTCGCGGCGCAGCAGTTCGCGCTTGATGGCCTCGCCATAGGCATAGCCGCCGAGCGAGCCGTCAGCCGCGACGACACGGTGGCACGGTGTCAGCACCGCGACGGGGTTCGCGCCATTGGCCTGCCCGACCGCGCGGCTCGCTCCCGGCTTGCCGAGTATCGCCGCAATCTCGCCGTAGCTGCGCGTCTCGCCCGGCGGGATAGCGCGAAGCTGGTCCCAAACCGCTTCCTGGAACGCCGTGCCCTGCACGTCGAGCGGGAGACTGGCGGTGCGGCCCGGTTGTTCGACCGCCGCGACGACCTGTTCGCATAGCTGCGCAAACTGCGCATCGCCCGCTGCAATCTCGGCGCGCGGGAAACGGGCAGCCAGTTCGTCCGGCCCTTCGCCGAAGGAGAGGCGGCACACGCCCTTGTCCGTGGCGGCGATCAGCATCGTGCCAAGGCTGGTCTCGACCTGTGCCCAGCGGATCACCGCACCGATCCCGCCGTTCTTCCAAACCGAGGGTGTCATTCCAAGCCTTTCCCGATTGTTGTCATAGAAGCGCGAAGGCGCCGAGTAGCCGGCGTCATAGACTGCATCGGTCACCCGTCGGCCTGCGCTGAGCGAATCCGCCGCACGCTCCATTTGCAAGGCGCGCGCATAGGCGGCGGGCGAAAGGCCGGTGGCGCGCTTGAACAGGCGCTGGAAATGGGCTGGTGAATACCCGGCCTCCGCCGCCAGAGCGCCCAGCGCCTGCGGCTGGCAGGTACGCTTAATCGCCTCGATCGCGGTCAGGACTGCCCGCTCGTCGCGTGAGACATCGTCGGGCGAACAGCGCTTGCAGGCGCGCAGGCCTGCTGCCCGCGCCTCGCCCGGTCCGGCGAAGAACCGCACATTGGTGCGCGCGGGATGGCGCGCCGCGCAGGATGGGCGGCAATAGATGCCGGTGGACAGCACGCCGGTAACGAAACGCCCGTCAAAGGAGCGGTCGCGATTTAGCACTGCCTGCCAGCATTGTTCGTCGGTAAGATCCATGCGCCTTCCTAACGATTCGCGGGTCGGCCCGCATCCCGCATCTTGCGGTCAAAATTGTCTGCCTTGCGAGGGTCGGCGGGGACAATCAGGCGGTTAGTTTAAGCTAACCTTCCCGCCCGCCTTGCATCGCAGCAGAATCGTCGCTATGCGCCCCCCGTCTGCGGGCCATCCCGGCTTTGTCCGGGATTTTTTCGTGCCTCAGCCCACCCGATGTGAAGGACAATACGCGCGTGGCTAATCCCGGCGGAATCTCGGCCAGTTTGCAAGGTCGCTATGCATCCGCGCTGTTCGATCTGGCGAGCGAGAACGGCCAGGTTTCGGCGGTCGAATCCGATCTCGAAAAGCTGGATCAGGCGCTTGTCGAAAGCCCGGAACTGGCCGGACTGATCCGCAATCCGCAGATCAGCCGCGGCGAGGCTGGCACGGCGCTCGAATCCGTGGCCGGCATTCTTGGGCTGTCGCCAGTGACCCGCAATTTCCTCGGCGTGCTGGCGAGCAATCGCCGTCTGGCGCGTCTGCCCGAAATCGTTCGCGCCTTCGCCACCATCGCCGCCCATGCGCGCGGCGAAGCGACTGCCGAAGTGTCCACCGCGCATGCATTGGGCCCCGATCAGGTCGAAGCGCTTCGCCAGAAGCTCGAAGCGCGCGAAGGCCGCAACGTCAAGATCAAGACCAGTGTCGATCCCGATCTGCTCGGCGGACTGGTTGTCACCATCGGTTCAAAGCGTATCGATTCATCGATCCGCACTCGTCTCAATACCCTCGCCCAAGCGATGAAGGGCTGAAGGCCCGTCAAAACGGCTTCGATGAAAGGCTAAGCAATGGATATCCGCGCCGCAGAAATCTCCAAGGTCATCAAGGACCAGATCGCCAGCTTCGGCACCGAGGCTACCGTCTCGGAAGTCGGTTCGGTGCTCTCGGTCGGTGACGGCATCGCGCGCATTCACGGCCTCGACAAGGTCCAGGCCGGCGAGATGGTCGAATTCGCCAACGGCATCCAGGGCATGGCGCTCAACCTCGAGGCCGACAATGTCGGCGTCGTGATCTTCGGCTCCGACCAGGAGATCAAGGAAGGCGACGTGGTCAAGCGGACCAACACGATCGTTGACGTGCCGGTTGGCAAGGGCCTGCTCGGCCGCGTGCTCGACGCGCTCGGCAATCCGATCGACGGCAAGGGCCCGATCGAAGCCGCGGAACGCCGCCTCGTCGAAACCAAGGCGCCCGGCATCATCCCGCGCAAGTCGGTGCATGAACCGGTGCAGACTGGCCTCAAGGCAATCGATGCGCTCGTCCCTATCGGCCGCGGCCAGCGTGAGCTGATCATCGGCGACCGTCAGACCGGCAAGACCGCCGTCGCCATCGATACCTTCATCAACCAGAAGGAAATCAACGCGGGCAGCGACGAGAGCAAGAAGCTCTACTGCATCTATGTCGCGATCGGCCAGAAGCGCTCGACCGTCGCTCAGATCGTGCGCCAGCTCGAGGAAAACGGCGCGATGGAATATACCATCGTCGTTGCCGCAACCGCTTCGGAACCGGCCCCGATGCAGTATCTTGCGCCTTACACCGGCGCTGCCATGGGCGAGTTTTTCCGCGACAACGGCATGCACGCCGTGATCGTCTATGACGACCTTTCCAAGCAGGCCGTCGCTTACCGCCAGATGTCGCTGCTGCTGCGCCGCCCGCCGGGCCGCGAAGCCTATCCGGGCGACGTGTTCTATCTGCATAGCCGCCTGCTCGAGCGTGCCGCCAAGCTCAACGAAGACAACGGCTCGGGCTCGCTCACCGCACTGCCGATCATCGAAACGCAGGCGGGCGACGTGTCGGCCTATATTCCGACCAACGTGATTTCGATCACCGACGGCCAGATCTTCCTCGAGACCGGCCTGTTCTACCAGGGCGTCCGCCCGGCCATCAACGTCGGCCTGTCGGTCAGCCGCGTCGGCGGCGCCGCCCAGACCAAGGCGATGAAGAAGGTGTCCGGCTCGATCAAGCTCGAGCTGGCGCAGTACCGCGAAATGGCGGCCTTCGCGCAGTTCGGCTCGGACCTCGACGCTTCGACCCAGCGCCTTCTCAATCGCGGTGCGCGCCTGACCGAACTGCTCAAGCAGGCGCAGTTCTCGCCGATGCCGTTCGAGGAACAGACCGTATCGATCTACGCCGGTACCAACGGTTATCTCGATGCGATCCCGGTCAACGACGTGACTCGCTACGAGAGCGAAATGCTCAGTTTCATGCGCTCGCAGCACGGCGATGTCCTTGCCGGCATCCGTGACAGCCAGAAGTTCGAAGGCGATGTCGCCGACAAGACCAAGGCAGCGCTCGACGCTTTCGCCAAGCAGTTCGCCTGAGCCTGAGAGAAACACGAAACGGGAGCCGAAATGGCTAGCCTCAAGGAACTCAAGGGCCGTATCAACTCGGTCAAGTCGACCCAGAAGATCACCAAGGCCAAGCAGATGGTCGCGGCTGCAAAGCTGCGCCGCGCGCAGGCTGCTGCCGAAGCAGGGCGGCCTTATGCCCTGCGCCTCGCCAAGGTCATGGCGAGCCTCGCCGGCAAAGTGAGCGGCGAAGGCGCCCCCAGGCTGCTCGCCGGAACCGGTAGCAGCGAAAGGCACCTGCTGGTCGTGGTCAACACCGACAAGGGCCTGTGCGGCGGTCTCAACGCCAACGTCGTCAAGGAAGCCAAGGCCAAGGCGCGTGAGCTGATTGCTGCGGGCAAGAAGGTGGATTTCTACCTCGTCGGCAGGAAGGGGCGCGCACCGCTGCGCCGCGAATTCGGCGATGCCGTCTCCAAGCAATTCGACACCAGCGAAGTGCGTACGCCCGGCTTCACCGAAGCCGAAGCCATCGCCGATGAGCTGATCGCTCTGTTTGGCGAAGGCCGGTTCGATGTCGCGCATCTGATCTACCCGGTGTTCAAGTCTGCCCTGGCGCAGGAACCGGTGGTGAACCAGCTGATTCCCGTTCCCGCTCCCGAGGTCGCCGACACCAGCACCTCAGCGGTCGAATACGAGCCCGACGAAGAAGAAATCCTCACCGAGTTGCTGCCGCGCTACATCAAGACCCAGCTGTTCGGCGCGCTGCTCGAACGCGAAGCCTCCGAACAGGGCGCCTCGATGACCGCGATGGACAATGCCACGCGCAACGCAGGCGAACTGATCGACAAGCTGACCATCCAGTATAACCGCAGCCGCCAGGCCGCGATCACCACCGAACTGATCGAGATTATCGCAGGCGCCGAAGCGCTTTAGTCACGGTCCGGGGCGCTGCGCAGGCAGGGCCCACGGTCCCCAGGCCCCTGCTCTTGCAGGGGTAAACAAGAGTTAGAAGGCAAGGAAACGAAAATGGCCACCGCACCCGTGCTCAACCAGACTACCGCTGGCACCATCAGCCAGGTTATCGGCGCTGTCGTCGACGTGCAGTTCGAAGGCGAACTGCCCGCCATTCTCACCGCGCTGGAAACCGACAACAACGGCAACCGGCTGGTTCTCGAGGTTGCCCAGCACCTCGGCGAGAAGACCGTGCGCTGCATCGCCATGGACGGCACCGAAGGCCTGACGCGCGGCCAGACGGTCACCAGCACCGGCTCGCAGATCATGATGCCTGTCGGCCCCAAGACGCTGGGCCGCATCATGAACGTCATCGGCGAGCCGATCGACGAAATGGGCCCGATCGGTTCGGACATGTTCGCGCCGATCCACGCTACGGCACCCCCGTTCGTGGATCAGTCGACCGAGGCGGCGATCCTTGTCACCGGCATCAAGGTCATCGATCTGCTCGCCCCTTACGCCAAGGGCGGCAAGATCGGCCTGTTCGGCGGCGCGGGCGTCGGCAAGACCGTGCTGATCCAGGAACTCATCAACAACATCGCCAAAGGCCACGGCGGCGTTTCGGTGTTTGCCGGGGTGGGTGAACGCACCCGCGAGGGTAACGATCTTTACCACGAGTTCCTCGAGGCCGGCGTTATCGCCTCTGACGCCGACGGCAAGCCGACTCACGAAGGTTCCAAGGTGGCGCTGGTGTTCGGCCAGATGAACGAACCCCCGGGCGCGCGTGCCCGCGTTGCGCTTTCGGGCCTGACGCAGGCTGAATATTTCCGCGACGTCGAAGGCCAGGACGTGCTGTTCTTCGTCGACAACATCTTCCGCTTCACCCAGGCAGGCTCGGAAGTGTCGGCGCTGCTTGGCCGTATTCCTTCGGCCGTGGGCTATCAGCCGACCCTGTCGACCGACATGGGCGCGCTGCAGGAGCGCATCACCTCGACCAACAAGGGTTCGATCACCTCGGTCCAGGCGATCTACGTGCCTGCCGACGACCTTACCGACCCTGCGCCGGCCACCTCGTTTGCCCACCTTGACGCGACGACCACGCTTAACCGCGCGATCTCGGAACTGGGCATCTACCCCGCGGTCGATCCGCTCGACTCCACCTCGCGCGTGCTCGAACCGCGCGTTGTCGGCCAGGAGCATTACGAGACCGCCCGCCGCGTCCAGGAAACGCTGCAGAAGTACAAGTCGCTGCAGGACATCATCGCCATTCTGGGCATGGACGAGCTGTCCGAAGAGGACAAGATCACGGTCGCGCGCGCCCGCAAGATCCAGAAGTTCCTGTCGCAGCCGTTCCACGTCGCCGAGGTGTTCACCAACATTCCCGGCAAGTTCGTGGCGGTTGAGGACACGGTGAAGTCGTTCAAGGCCGTGGTTGACGGGGAATACGATCATCTGCCCGAGGACGCCTTCTACATGGTCGGCGGTATCGACGAGGCGGTCGAGAAGGCCAAGAGGCTGGCCGAGGAGGCTTGAGGCAATGGCCCTGCACTTCGAACTCGTAACCCCCGCCCGGCTGGTCCGCTCCGAGGACGTCCACATGGTCGTCGTGCCCGGCGGCGAAGGTGACTTCGGCGTGCTCGAAGGCCATGCCCCGGTAATGTCGACGATCCGCGACGGCGCGCTGCTGGTCTACAAGACCGAAGGCGGCAGCCCTGAGGAAATCCGCATCCAGGGCGGCTTTGCCGAAGTCGGCGACAACGGCCTGACCGTGCTCGCCGAACACGTCGAGGGCTGATCCCTCGCGGCTAGCTCTACCGCCAGCCCTTCCAGGGCCGCACTGTAACGGCGGAGCCCACACAGCCAGCATCTTCACCGTCCAATCACGGAGTTTTCGCCGCGCGCGGTGGTTTCCGCTGCGTTAGGTTTCTGTGTCCCAAATTAGGAAGTTATCAAAGTTTCAACCCTAATGTCCTGTCCAGACCCTGCTGCAAAGCACGCCTTTCGCCGGGGATAACAACGGGACGATGACAAGATGAGTGCATTCGGACGTCGCAACGGAATGGGTGGTGGACCGGGCCAGCGTCCTGCCTTCGGCGTCGCACGCCCGATGGGCCGCGCAGGCGAGGGCTCTTCCTCGGCGCCTGCCGATCAAGGCGCGCAGCCGGTTCCCTCGCATGCCCCGGTGCCCGGCGGCGACCAGTTTCCGCCGCTGCCCTCGTCCGATGGCGGCGACAGCATGGCCAGCAGCCCCACCGCCTTGCGCGAAGACCGCCGCCGAGGCACAGGCTGTGGAAGCGATGTTGGAGAGCGGTGTCGTCTCCTTCTGGAACTGCGTCGATGCGGTGCGCCGCGATGCCAGCCTCACGTCGCTGGGCGAAGAAATCCTGGCGGAATGCGAAAGCTGGATGCGCCAGAATTTCGCCCTCGCGCTCGAAGAGCAGTAAGCGCGGCTTCAGTCCCCGCCGCTTGCCTTCAACGCCAGCGCGAGCAGCACGATCCCGACGAGCAGTGCGAAGAAGAACAGGCCCGTCCAAGGCACCCAGCCGACCCGGTCGAGATCGGTGCGCCGCAGCCTCCTGCGCTCGGCGACCCAGGCAATCGCCGCCACGGCGACAGCCGCCATTCCCGCCAGGCTCAATTGTCCACCCATCGCCATGGACCGACCTTTGCCATTGCCGCAGCGATGCGTAAAGCTGCCGCGTGCAGAGAGTTGAACGCCCGTTTCTCGCTATCCTGATCCGCATCGCCGCGACCATGTGCGTGGCGTCGCTGATGGCGCTGGTGAAACTTGCCAGCGCGCGGGGCATCGCGCTTCCCGAGCTGCTGTTCTGGCGCCAGGCGCTGACGATCCCGGTGATGCTGGCGATTCTGGCGGCAACGGGTCAGATGCACCGACTGCGCACTTCGCGGCCCAAAAGCCACGCCTTGCGCGCTACGTTCAGCTGCCTTGGCATGACATCGGTGTTCGGCGCGACAATCCTGCTCACGCTTCCGCAGGCGAGTGTGCTGTCTTTTACCAGCCCGTTCTTCGCGGTTCTATTCACGGCGCTGATAATGCGCGAGCACGTCGGTGCATGGCGCTGGTCGGCGGTGCTGGTCGGATTTGCGGGCGTTCTGCTGATCGCGCAGCCCGGCGGCGAGCACCTCAATCCGCTGGGTGCGGCAGCCGGGCTGGTAGCCGCAGTTGTCGTCGTCATCATCAGCCACCAGGTCAAGGACCTCGCGCGGACCGACGATCCGATCGCCTGCGTTTTCTATCTGGCGCTGTTCGCCTCGCTTTATCTGGCAGTGCTGATGCCATTCTTCGCCCGCTCGCACACGCGCGAGGAATGGCTGCTGCTGGCGGCGATCGGCACCACCGGAATGCTCGGACAGTATCTGATGACGGTCTCGCTGATGTACGGGGCGATCGCCACTGTGCTAATCATGGATTACGCGCTGCTGCTGTGGACGACTTTGCTCAGCGTGCTGATCTGGAACCAGTGGCCGCATCCCGCGACCTGGTATGGCGCGCCGCTTATCATTCTGGCGGGCCTCATCATAACCTGGCGCGCGCACAGGCTGTCGCGTGAAGCCTTGCCGGTCTCTTCGAACGAGCTTGACTGACCTCGCTCGTCCGGAACCACCGCAGTCGCTGCGCGTTTCCTGCCTGTCCCCGCTTACGGGGTCAGGTTTCAAGGATTGATGCAATGATCAGGAAATTCGTAATCGCCCTGTCGCTCGGCGACATGGCACTTGGCACTGCAGCCTGCAACACCGTGCGCGGCGCGGGCGACGATCTCGAATCGGCGGCAAATACAGTCGACAAGGAAATGTAACGATCATCGCGCCCGGTCCTGTTCAAGGATCGGAGCGCGGATTATCCAGCCATTTCGGTCTCGACCTCACTGAGCGCGGTTTCCATCACGGTGGCTTTAGGAAACCCTTGATACATGGCGAAATGCAGCACGAACTCGCGCATCTCGGCCATTGTCACAAGACCGCTTTTCACTGCCGCGCGGGCGTAGGTCTTGACCGGGACCGGCGCTCCGGTCGCGACCACACAGGCAAGGGTGATCCACAGCCGTGATCGCTTGTCGAGACCGGGCCTGCTCCACACTTCGCCGAACACGAAGTCGCGCGCGGCATCGGCCATTGGCGTGGTGCTGAAGCTAGGCAATTGCACGCTCGCAATTTCGCGCGCGAGTTCCATACCGATTTCGGTGCGGCTTTCAGTCATGCTTTGCTCTCCCTCAATATACAGCCAAGCCTAACCGGGATCGCGCTGCCACACCAGAACGGGCTTGCGTGCAGCGAGCGTTTCGTCGAGCCGGCGGCGCGGGGCGAGCACCGGCGCGGCGTGGAGCGTCTCGTCGCCGTCGAGCGCGCGCTTCGCGACATGGCGGAGCGAGGTAATGAACCGGTCCAGTCCCGCCTTGCTCTCGGTCTCAGTCGGCTCGACCAGCATCGCGCCTTTCACTACCAAGGGAAAGTATACGGTCATCGGGTGGAAACCCTCGTCGATCAGGCCCTTGGCGACATCGAGCGTGCCGAAACCCTCGGGCAGGTTCGAATCGCTGAAAAGTGCCTCGTGCATGCACGGACCGGCTGAGCCGAACGGCGCGATGAGCAGGTCGTCGCAGCTTCGCAGTACATAGTTGGCGTTGAGCACGGCGTCCTCGGCCACCTGCTGCAGCCCGTCGGCGCCGTGGCTGAGGATATAGGTAAGCGCACGGGTGAACATGCCCATCTGGCCGTGGAACGCCGTCATACGCCCGAAAGCCAGGGTGTGACAGAAGGCCTCTGCATTACTTTCTTCGACCAGATGCGCCTCGCCGTCACCGGTGCGAACGGTAAACGGCAGCGGAGCGAACGGCCGCAGCGCCTCGGACAGCACCACCGGACCAGACCCGGGCCCGCCGCCGCCGTGCGGGGTCGAAAAGGTCTTGTGCAGGTTGATGTGCATGGCGTCGATGCCGAGATCGCCGGGCCGTACCTTGCCGACGATCGCGTTGAAATTTGCTCCGTCGCAATAGACATAGCCGCCCGCCGCGTGGACTGCGTCCGATATCGCCTTCATGTCGGGCTCGAACAGGCCGCAGGTGTTGGGGTTGGTGATCATCACCCCCGCGACATGCGGGCCAAGTTTCTCCTTCAGCGCGGCCAGATCGACGCGGCCCGAGGCGGTCGCCGGGATCGATTCGACCCTGTAGCCGGCGAACGCCGCGGTAGCCGGATTAGTGCCGTGCGCACTTTCAGGCACGAGTATGACATCGCGCGCCTCGCCCGCATGGTCATGCGCGGCGCGGATGCACAGCAGGCCGCACAATTCGCCGTGCGCTCCTGCCTTGGGCGACATGGCAACGGCGGCCATGCCGGTCAGCGAGATCAGCCACTCGGCCAGTTCATCCATCGCTTCGAACGCACCGCGCACGGTCGATGGCGGCTGAAGCGGATGGACATCGGCAAAGCCGGGCATCCGGGCGACCTTCTCGTTGAGGCGCGGGTTGTGCTTCATCGTGCACGAACCGAGCGGAAACGGGCCAAGATCGATGCCGTAGTTCTGCCGGGACAACCGCGAATAGTGTCGCACCGTCTCGGGTTCGGTCAGGCCCGGCAGATCCGGGGCGGACTTGCGCAGGAACGGCCCGAGAGCAGCCACTGGCTGGCCCTCCGGCTCGTCCATATCGACCCCGCATTTGTCGATAGCGCCGATTTCGAAGCTCAATGGCTCCTCGAACATCAGCCCGCGGTCGCCACTTGACGTGAAGACGCCCTCGCCGGACGTCCCGGCGTCACCCATGCTGGGCTGCCAGCCCGAAGGATTGAGCGCGCTCATGCCAGCACCTGTGTGAGTTCGTCGGCCAGGGCTTCGATATCAGCCTCCTCGGTCAATTCGCTTGCAGTGACCAGCACGGCGTTTCGCAGGCCATCAACACCGGGGTAGAGGCGTTCGAGCGGCACCCCGCCTAGCACGCCGCGCTCCGCCAGTTCTTCGATGACTTCGCCGCCCGGCCGAGGCAGCATGATCGTCACCTCGTTGAAGAATGCCTCGTTGAGGCAGGTGACGCCGGGGACCTTTGCCAGGCGCGCCGCAGTGGCCTGCGCCTTGGCATGATTGATGCGCGCGAGCCGCGCCAGTCCTTCACCGCCAAGCAATGTCATGTGGATCGAGAATGCCAGCGCACAAAGCCCTGAATTTGTGCAGATGTTGCTCGTCGCCTTTTCGCGGCGGATATGCTGTTCGCGGGTCGAGAGTGTCAGCACGAAACCGCGTTTTCCCGCTGCATCCACAGTTTGTCCACAGAGTCTTCCCGGCATCTGCCGCACGAATTTTTCGCGGCAACCGAACAGGCCAAGGTAGGGCCCGCCAAATTGCAGCCCGACACCGAGCGACTGCCCTTCGCCCACGACAATATCCGCGCCAAGGTTGCCGGGCGCCTCGATCAGGCCGAGCGCGACCGGTTCGGTCACCACCGCGATCAGCAGCGCGCCCTTGGCCTGAGCCGCCTCGGCGATCCTTGCCAGATCTGGAATGCGGCCCAGAATATCGGGATACTGAACTACGACGCAGGCAGTCTGCTCGTCGATCTGCGCAAACAATTCGTCCTCGCCCGGCGATGCGGAAAGCTCGGGCGTGCTGGCGGCGATCTTGTCGCCGGTAAAACGCGCCATGGTATTTGCTACCGCGACGTAGTGCGGATGCAGACCGCTGGAGAGCAGCGCGCGCCCGCGCCGGGTGATCCGGGTCGCCATGGCGATCGCTTCCCAGCAGGCAGTCGAGCCGTCATACATCGAGGCATTGGCGATCTCGGTTCCCAGTAGGCGCGCGACCTGCGTCTGGAACTCGAACAGAACTTGAAGCGTGCCTTGTGCGATTTCAGGCTGATAGGGCGTGTAGGCGGTGAGGAACTCGCCGCGCTGGATCAGGTGATCGACGGTAGCGGGAATGTGGTGGCGATAGGCCCCCGCCCCCAGGAAAAAAGGCGCGTCACCCGCCGCGAGGTTCCTGACCGCCAGGCCGCGCATGTGCCGCTCGACCGCCATTTCGCTGGCGTGGAGCGGCAGGCCCTCGATCGGGCCGTCAAGCAGCAGCCCATCCGGAACATCGCAGAACAGCTCGTTGACCGAGCCCGCGCCGATCACGCCGAGCATCTCGGTGCGGTCGGCAGCCGTGAGGGGGAGGTAACGCATTTGGCTTACAGCTCCGCGACGTAGGCCGAATAGGCGGCCTCATCCATCAGGCCGTCCAGTTCGCCGGGGTCGGACAGCGTCAGCTTGAACAGCCACCCTGACCCGCCGGCATCGCTGTTGACCGTTTCCGGCGCATCGCCGAGCGCCTCGTTGACCTCTACCACCTCGCCCGAAACCGGGGTGTAAACGTCCGAAGCGGCCTTGACCGAGTCCACCACGGAGACCGAGGCGCCCTTGGTTATCGAGCTGCCCAGCTCGGGCAATTCGACGAAGGTGATGTCGCCAAGCTGGCTCTGCGCATAGTCGGTAATGCCAACGGTCCCGACCTGGCCTGAAATCTCGATCCATTCGTGATCCTTGGTGAAATAGCGGCTCATGGACGGTCTCCTTTGCGGTGATAGCGGTGCGGGACGAAGGGTAGGGATACGACGCGCGCGGGCAGCATCTTGCCGCGCATTTCGATTGCAAGTTCGGTTCCGGGCACGGCCTGCGCCGCATCGACATAAGCCATGGCGATTGGATGCTGCAGGCTTGGCGAGAAGCCGCCCGAGGTCACCATGCCGATTGCCTCGTCGCCTGCCATGACCACCGCATGTTCGCGCGCGGCCATCCGCCCTTCGAGCGCCAAGCCGACCCGCAGGCGCGGCGGACCACTGGCCAGCTCTGCGAGAATGCGTTCGGCCCCGGGGAATCCGCCTTCGGCGCGCCGCCGCTTGTTGATCGCAAACGCCAGGTCCGCCTCGATTGGCGTGGTCTCCGGGGAAAGATCGTGCCCGTAGAGTGGAAGTCCGGCTTCGAGCCGCAGCGAATCGCGCGCGCCAAGGCCGATGGGCTTCACCTCGTTCTGCGCGCAGAGCAGTTCGGCGATCCGCGCGGCGTCGTCCGCGGGGATGGAAATTTCGAACCCGTCCTCGCCAGTATAGCCAGAGCGGCTGATCCATGCCTCGACGCCATCGATCTTGAAAGTGCCGCCTTTCATGAAGGTGAGTTCGCCTAGAGAGGTTTCGCCCATCGCCAGCCTGTCCAACGCCGCGAAGGCTTCCGGTCCCTGCAGGGCCAGCAGGGCGCTGTCCTCTAGATGATTGAGCGTCACCTCGTCGGGCAGATGCTCGCGCAAATGAGCGATGTCGTCCCACTTGGTCGCGCCGTTGACGACGAGGTAGAACCCCGAATCCCAGCGCGTGACCATGAGATCGTCGAGCACGCCTCCGTCTTCGTCGAGCAGCAGCGAATAGCGCGGCGCATATCGTTGCAGCGTCGAAAGATCTATCGGCAGGACCGCTTCGAGCGATGGCTCGACCGTTTCGCCTGACAGGTAAAGCTGGCCCATGTGGCTGACATCGAACAGTCCCGCATGCTCGCGCGTCCACAGGTGCTCGGCGATGATGCCTTCATACTGGACTGGCATCATGTAACCGGCGAATTCGACCATTCGCGCGCCGCGCGCCCGATGCCAGCCATCGAGCGGCAAGGTCATCGGAGCCAGTTCGGCCGCTTCATCGGATTCTGGTTCGATTTCATTCAAGGCACAGCTCCGCCGTCCGCGACACACCAACAGGTGCCCCCTCTGTCACGGAAGCCTGAGAGCTTTCCCCCGCTTTTGCCCGTACAGGCTGGCGGAGTTACACCTTCGGCGGCCCGGCGGAACCGGACACTTTCCAGAGTATCGCTATCGGCCTTTGCGGTCCGTTTGCCTGAGAGATTCCGGGGCGGTTGCTCCTTCGGCGCCCTGCCCGATCCAGTCGAATCGATCAGGAGCTCTCCCGCATTGCCAGCGATTGCACGTAGAATGGTGGCGCTGGCCTGCAGAGTCAATCAGGCTGGCGCGCGCGCAGGCGCATAGTCACCGGTTCGCTTCGCCGCGTAGCGCATAGCGTCGTATTCGAGCGTGAACTTGCCGGCAGGCCGTTCATGCGCCAGCGCAAGGATCGTTTCGGCAAGATCGGAGGTGCGGATTGCCCGAAAACGGCGCGCCTTGCCGTGAAGCAGCAGGTTCATCACCGGCCCGAACAGCACCGCGAGCCGTTCCAGCGGACGGGATTGTCGGCGTTTGCCCAGAAGCAGGCTCGGTTGCAGAATATCGAGCCGCTCGAAACCCAGCTTGCGCAGCTGCGCCTCGGTCTCGCCCTTGGTGCGCAGGTAAAAGTTGGTCGAGGCCGCATCCGCGCCGACCGAACTGACCATGATCATGTGACCAATCCCGGCCGCACGCGCCGCGCGGGCACTGGCGATGACCAGATCGTGATCGACCGCACGGAATGCCTCGCGGTCGCCGCCGACGGCCTTCATCGTCGTGCCAAGCGAACAGACGAACACGTTTGCGTTGCTCGCCGCGATGGCCTCGTTCCAGCCTTCGGTCGGAGCGAGCAGCACTTCCATGCGCGCATCCGGCGGTAACGGCACTTCGCGCCGCGACACCGCGACCAGGCGAATGTCGCCGCGCCCAACGCAGGCCTCGATCAGCGAAGCGCCGACAAGGCCGGTCGCGCCGACAAGGCATATGCGCCTGACGCCCGATCCGCGCCGCGCCATCAGGCCGTCTCACACATTGCGCAGATCCTCGACCGTGCGACCGAAGATCTCGCCATGGCGCGACAGGGCGAAGCGGTCGGTCATGCCGGCGATATAGTCGGCGATATGCCGGCTGCGATCGGGCTCCTGGCGCGGCATCATGTCGAGCCACTCCTCGTCCATCAACACAGGTTCCTGCGAGTAGGCGGCATAGAGTTCGGCGACCACGCGCCGCGCCTTGCGCGCGGTTTCGGCCTGCTCGGGGTGGTAATAAAGCTTCTCGTACATGTAGCGCTTGAATTCGCGCTCGGCGGCCTGCAGCTTACCCGAGAAGGCGGCGGTGGCCTGACCGGCAGAGCGCACTTCGGCGACGTCTTGAAGGTCAACAGCCCGGCGCTGTGTCTCGCCGATCAGGTCGTTCACCATCATGCCGATCTGCGAGCGGATCAGCTCGGCCAGCTTGCGACTCTGCGGCGCATCGGGAAAACGCTGCTCGACCGCATGCCAGCGCTCGGCGACGAAGGGATGATCGAGCAGTTCGGCAAGATCGAGAAAGCCCGCGCGCAGGCCATCGTCGATATCGTGATTATCGTAAGCGATGTCGTCGCTGAGCGAAGCGACCTGCGCCTCCAGTGATGGCCAAGTTGCAAGTTCGAGCGGGTACGCCGCGTCGAGCTGCGCCAGCGCCCAGTTCGGCGACGTGACAGGACCGTTGTGCTTCGCCAGCCCTTCGAGCGATTCCCAGGTGAGGTTGAGGCCATCATGCTCGCAATAAGGCGATTCGAGCCGCATCAGGGTGCGCAGCGTCTGCGCGTTGTGATCGAACCCGCCAGCCTTGGTCAGCGCTGCGTCAAGCGCGTCCTCGCCGGCATGGCCGAACGGGCCGTGGCCGATGTCGTGCGCGAGCGCCAGCGTCTCGGTCAGGTCCTCGTTTAGGCCGAGCGCCCGGGCAATCACGCGGGCAATCTGAGCCACTTCAAGGCTATGAGTGAGCCGCACCCGGTAATGGTCGCCATCGGGCGCGACGAAGACCTGCGTCTTGTAGCGCAGCCGCCTGAAGGCGATCGAATGGATGATCCGGTCACGGTCACGCTGGAACGCGTCGCGAGGCCCGCGCGCAATTGCGCTCTCAATGGGAAATTCGCGGCCGCGCGAGCGCTCCGGAAACGAGGCGTAGGCAGCGTGAGCCAAGTCAGTCCTGCCCAACAATCCAGTCAACGGCGGCATCGGCATGAATGCGCGTGCAATCGTAGATCGGCAGGACATTGGCATCGACATCGACGATCATTTCCAGCTCAGTGCAGCCCAGCACGATCGCTTCGGCGCCTTCCTGTTCGAGCACGGTTATGATGGTCTTGAGCTCGCGCTCGGACTGACGGGTTGCCTTGCCGGACAGTAGCTCGTTGTAAATGATCCGGTCGAGCGTCTCGACGCGCTTCATGTCAGGCGGCAGAAGTTCGATATCGCGCGAGACGAGCTTCTGGCGGTAAAAGCTTTCAAGCATGACGTTGCGCGTGCCCAGCAGCGCCGCGCGCTTGACCCCGCCTTCGACCATGCGGTCGGCCACACATTCTGCGATGTGCAGGACGGGCACCGACACCGCCGCAGCGACCGTATCGTAAACCTTGTGCATCGAATTGGCGCCGATCAGAATTGCGGTAGCGCCCGCCTGTTCGAGCCTGCCGGCGCTGCCGGACAGCACCTCGCCTGCGCGCGCCCAGTCCTGCGCGCTCGACAGGCCGCGCAGCGGCGCAAAATCGAGGCTCTCGATCAGCATCGGCGCGCTTGAATCCATCCCGGCGCGCGCCTGGACGCCCCGGTTGATCTGATCGTAATAGGTCCGCGTCGAATACCAGCTCAGGCCGCCGATGAGGCCAATCTTGCGCACCGGACCAGTTCCTTTCGTGGGGTTGAGAAGTTGTTCGCCACCTAACCGCTGCGCGCATCGCCGTCCAGACGGCAGGCTGCTTCGCCTTAGTGTTGCAACGCCTTGACCACGTCCTCGACCATTTTCTTGGCGTCGGCGAGCAGCATCATCGTCTGGTCCATGTAGAACACCTCGTTGTCGACCCCGGCATAGCCGACGCCCGACATCGAACGCTTGATGAAGAAAATGGTCTTGGCCTTCTCGACGTCGAAAACCGGCATGCCATAAATCGGCGATGAGCGGTCGGTCTTGGCGGCGGGATTGACCACGTCGTTTGCGCCGATCACGAAGGCAACGTCGGTCTGCGCGAACTCACCGTTGATATCTTCCAGCTCGAACACCTCGTCGTAAGGCACATTGGCCTCCGCAAGCAGCACGTTCATGTGGCCGGGCATGCGACCCGCGACCGGATGGATCGCGTACTTGACGGTCACGCCCCCGGCCTTGAGCAGGTCTGCCATCTCGCGCAGCACGTGCTGCGCCTGGGCGACGGCCATGCCGTAGCCGGGGATGATGATGACCTGCTGCGCTTCCTTCATGATCCAGGCCGCGTCCTCGGCCGAGCCGCGCTTCCACGGTCGGTCGATCCGCTCACCCTCCGCGCCCGAACCGCTTTCCGCGCCAAAGCCGCCCGCGATCACCGACACGAAGCTGCGGTTCATCGCCCGGCACATGATATACGAGAGGATCGCGCCCGATGCGCCGACCAGCGCACCGGTGACGATCATCGCGGTGTTGTGCAGCGTAAAGCCCATCGCCGCTGCCGCCCAGCCCGAGTAGCTGTTGAGCATCGACACGACCACCGGCATGTCCGCGCCGCCGATGGGGATGATCAGCAGGAAGCCGACCGTGAAGGCGAGCGCCGCCGCCGTCCAGAACATCCAGCCCTCGCCCGCTCCCGCTTGCGGCGCGAGCGCATAGAGCGCGGTGATGACGAGGATGGCGACGATCGCGCCAAGGTTGATCACATGCCGCCCGGGCAGCAGGATCGGCGCACCCGACATGTTGCCGTTGAGCTTGGCGAAGGCGATGATCGAGCCGGAAAAGGTGATCGCGCCGATGGCCGCGCCGAGCATCATCTCGACCCGGCTGACGGCGAGAATATTGCCCGCCGCGTCGACAATGCCGAATGCTCCCGGATCGAGGAAAGCTGCGCAGGCCACCAGCACGGCTGCAAGCCCGACGAGGCTGTGGAAGGCGGCGACAAGCTGCGGCATCGCGGTCATCGCGATCTTGCGGGCGATGACGAAACCGATCACGCCGCCCAGAGCGATGGCACCGAGGATCTCCGGCAGGCTGGCGATCTCGTGCGTCACCAGCGTCGTCACCACCGCGATCAGCATGCCCGCCATGCCAAAGCGGTTGCCCCGGCGCGAGGTGGTGGGGTGCGAAAGACCTCGCAGCGCTAGGATAAAGAAGATGCCCGCAATCAGATAGGCCATGGCGACCCAGGGACTGGCCGCGTGTGCGTTCACCTTGGCTCGCCTTTGCTCGCTGGCTTGTCCTTGCGCCTGAACATCGCCAGCATTCGCGCAGTGACAGCGAAACCGCCGAAGATGTTGATGCTGGCCAGCACAATCCCTGCAAGGCCCAGCCACTTCGCGCCCGGAGCGCCCGATGCCGCCGCAGCGATCAGCGCGCCGACAATGATCACCGACGAAATCGCATTGGTCACCGCCATCAGCGGCGTATGCAGCGCCGGCGTCACCGACCAGACGACGTAATAGCCCACGAAGCAGGCCAGCACGAAGATCGAGAGGATCGAGACGAAATCCATCAGGCGGCCAGCACGCTTTCAATCACGAGACGAGCCTGCTCCGGCGCGCGCGCCCTGAAGACCGCGATCCAGGGGGTGTTTTGCATCCCTCAATCAGGACGAAATAATCACCACGACCGCTGCCGCCACCAGGAACGAGCCGATCGTTCCCCACTTGATCAGGCTGGTGAAGCCTCCGTAGGTTTCCTTGGCATTATCCGTGTTGTTTTCCGAAGCCATTTGCCCAACTCCTGCTTTTCATTCGAATCCTGTAGGCAAACCGTAGCTTCGGCCTTGCCGCCGCTCAAGCCAATAACCCGGCAAGACAGGCTTAATCGCGTCTTTACCCACTGTCTCTATGGTCGGCATTCAATTGCATGGGGCCAAGGCACACCGGATGACGGGCACGCAACAGCGACTGCTGATGCTCATCGACGACGAACCGGCGCAATGTCGTCTGATCTCCGCGCTTGCCGCGCGGGATGGCTGGCGCACGATCATTGCCGGCGACGCCGAGACTGCCATCGCCACTCTGGGCACCCGCCAGGGCATGCAGCTTGACGCCATTATCCTCGATCACTGGGTGCCGGGCGACGATGCCTGCTCGCTGATTTCCGATCTCAAGGCGCGCCGCCCTGCATTGCCGCTGCTGATGCTGACCACCAGCGCCTCGCCGCTGCTGGCGGTGGAAGCGATGCGCGCGGGGGCGACCGATTACCTGATCAAGCCGGTTTCGCCCGACCGGCTGATGCAGGCGCTGCGTGTGGCGACTACGCGCGAAGCCCCGGGCGACGAGCTTGCCCCGCTCACCGAAAAGATGCCCTCGCCCGCCGATTTCGACGCAATGGTCGGCGCCTCGCCGCAATTCCGCAAGGCCCTTGCGGTCGCGGCAAAGGCGGCGCGCGGTCATGGCGGCGTCCTGATCGAAGGCGAAAGCGGCACCGGCAAGGAAATGCTTGTGCGGGCTGTCCATGCCGCTTCAGCCCGCGCCAAGGCTCCGCTAAGGATCATCAATATCGCCGGAACTCCGATCAGCTCGATCGAATCGGTGCTGTTCGGCCACGAGAAGGGCGCGTTTCCCGGCGCCTTCGAGCAGCAGATCGGCGCCCTGCAGCACTGCGATGGCGGCACCCTTTCGCTCGACGAGATCGACCGGCTGCCCGAAGCCGTTCAGGAGCGCCTGCTCGAATCGATCCTGCGCAGCGATGTGCGCCCGATCGGTGCACGGCACAGTTTTCGCATCGATGTGCGCCTTATAGCGCAGAGCAACCAGCCGCTGAGCGAACTCGTCGAAGCCGGACAGTTCCTTCCCGAACTGGCGGCGGCGCTGTCACCGGTCTCGATCGTGTTGCCGCCTCTACGCGAGCGGCCCGGCGACATCTCTGCCCTGAGCCGTCATTTCCTGGGCCGGATCGGCGAACAGCCGGGCCTGCGCGAACTTGGGATCACTGACGGCGCGCTGTCGCTGCTCGCCGCATACGACTGGCCAGGGAACGTTCGCCAGCTGCAAGCAGTGCTGTTCCGCGCTGCCGTGTTCTGCGAAGGCGACGCGCTCACCGCGTCCGATTTTCCGCAGCTGCTCGACATGATCGGCACCGAGAATCCGACGCTGCTTTCGACTCCGGTACAGGAAAACACCGGCGTGATGCTCTATACCGCCGATGGCAAACCGCAACGCACTGGTCTATGCGACCATCGAGCAGATCAGCAGAACCGGGCCATTCGGGGTGAGTCCAGTGCTCGACCAATCCAAGGTTCACCCCCCGGTCGATAGGAAAGGGACGTTCACGCTATCCTACCAATACAGCTCAGTTGCAGAGAAAAGCTGGCCCGTCGATTCCTTCGATCTCGATACTGCGCAGCTGCGGGCCGCAACGGACATGGCTGGCGAATTTGTCCTGTCATCCGCGAACATGGTTCCGACCGGGATTGTCAATGCGCGGGCCGGAACAATATTTGCCACCGGTTCTCTTACCGCAATGCCTGGCACAGACACTTATGCGTCATGTTCAAAATCAACTTACGCAGCGGATAAATCCAGTTTCAGCGCAAGCGCCATTGGAAAGCAGACGGTCTGTTTCAAGACTGCAACTGGCAAATTAGGTGCTTTGTATCTGACGTCGACGAACAAATATCCATCAGGTCAGACAATCCAGAATGGCACAACGTACATAGATTACAGGCTGCAATTCACCTTCGGTTACCACGTATGGAAATAGCGCGCTCCCAATCAGCGATCTCGGCAGAATAGATCGATCCGCATCGGATTCAGGCTTCTTCCTTCTCCACGAAGGCGAAGGTGTTGAGATAGGTTAGGAACGGCGCGCTGACGCCCTGCGCCACCAGATAGTCGCTTGCGAACGGCGGGCTGGGCATTTCGTGCAAGGGATCGCGCCGCACCTGCTCGGGAAAATCGTGTTCGGCGATCGCGGCGCGGCCGACCAGAACGAAGTCAGCGCCCTCGTCGAGCGCCCTCTGCGCCGAAGCCCCGGTGCGGATCTGGCCCGCGACGCCAAGCCGCGTTTGGCCGCAGTCCAGCCCGGCGAACAATTGCGTCAATGTCTTGCCCTTGAACGGCTCGTCATTGGCCTCCTTGAAACAATCCCACAGTGACATGTCGATATAGTCGAGATTGCCTTCGGCCATGAGTTGTCCGACCAGTTCGACCATCTCGTCGGTGCGAAGCTGCATCATCTCGGGTGACAGCCGCAGGCCAAGGTTGAATTGCTTTCCGCAGCGTGCGCGAATGCCGTTGATCGCCTCGCGGATCGGGCTGGCACGGTTGTCGAGCGAACCGCCGAAGCGGTCGTCGCGGCGGTTGAGTTCGGGGCTGAGGAACTGGCACAGGATGTACGAGTGCGCTCCGTGCATCTCGATGCCGTCGAAGCCGGCGCGCTGGGACCGCTGTGCACAAGCGATGAACGCCTCGATCATCTGTTCCACTTCTTCAGTGGTCATGGCGCGGCCGCCGGTCGGCTCGTCATCGGACGGGCCGATGATCACGCGGCCAGGAATGGCGCGCAGCCCGGCGTGGTAAAGTTGTGCGATAGCGAGGCAGTCCTGCGCCTTGATGTCGGCCGCGACCTGCGACAGTGCACCTTCGAAACGGTCCTCGTCGAAGCCAAGCTGTCCCTCGAAGCCCTTGCCGCCGGGTTGGACATAGCCCGCCGCGGTCATCACCGCGCCAAAGCCGCCCTTGGCGCGCATCACCAGCCAGTCATGCTCGTCCTGCGAAAACAGGCCGTCAGCATGGCTCTGCTGGTTAGTGAGTGGGGCCAGCATGAAGCGATTTTTCATGGTGTGGCCGCTGGCGAAGGTGAGCGGTGAGAACAGATCGGTCATGGCCATGGCGGATGCGGCGAGCTTAGCCGAAAATCAAGCGATCAGAGTATTACCTGCGAAAAATCGGTGAGCGCCGCATCACGCAGACCGCGCCAGACATGGCTGGCTTGCACAGTTTCGGCGACATCGTGGACACGCAGCAGGTGGGCGCCGGCCTCCATCGCCCTGCCCGCAAGCAGCAGCGAGCCGCCAAGCCGCTTGTGCGCAGGCGCTTCGTTCGAGAGTGCGCCGATCATGCGCTTGCGGCTTGCGCCGACAAGCAGCGGCTGGCCGAGCGCATGGAACAGCGGCAGCGAGTTGATGAGCGCGAGATTGTTCGCCAGCGACTTGCCGAAGCCCAACCCCGGATCGAGCAAGATGTTCTCGCGCGCGATCCCGGCGGCAATCGCAGCATCGCGACGTTCTTTCAGCCAGTCGAAAACGTCGAGCACGACATCGGCATAGTGCGCGTTGGTGTGAAGATCCTCGCCTGCGCCGGGTGCGTGCATCAGCACCACCGGCACCTGCGCGCGCGCCACCAGTTCGATGCTGCGCGGATCGTGGCGCAGCGCCGACACGTCGTTGACCATGTGCGCGCCTGCCGCGAGCGCGCCCTCCATCACTGCCGGGCGGCGGGTATCGACACTGATCGCCGCGCCCATGGAGGCAAGCCGCTCAACGGCTGGGATCACGCGTTTAAGCTCGTCGCCCTCCCACACAGCCGCCGCACCGGGACGGGTCGATTCCCCGCCGACATCGATGATCGCCGCACCCGCTTCGAGCATGGCGGCGGCGTGATCGGCGGCGACTTGCGGGTCGTCCATGAACTGTCCGCCGTCGGAAAAACTGTCGGGCGTGACATTGAGCACGCCCATGACCTGCGGTTGATCGAGCCGCACGGTCCGCGTCCCGCACTGAAGCGGCGGGTGGACGCGCTGGAGATTGTCGAACTGGACCTGCGCCTCATCGGGCAAATCGGGCAGCGCCGCGCGAAGATCGGGCAGCGAATGAAGTGCGCGCGAGGTTACCTTGCCATCGCGCCGCTCGATCACGGCAAACTGGCTGGCCCAGACCATCGAGCCGCCAAGACGGATGGCCTCGCCGTCGTGTTCCTGCGGGCTGGAAGCCAGCGCAATGGGGCGAATGTAGACGCTCTGGCTCACGGTTCGGTGGCAAGCAGGTAAGTCTGGCGCAATGCGTCCAGCGGCATGAGTTCGCCGCCTTGCTCGACGTGCCAGAAAGTCCAGCCGTTGCACGAAGGCGCCTGCTGCAGGACAGCTCCCAGCTTGTGGATCGAGCCGGTGTGCGGTCCCGACTCGAGCGAGCCATCTGCGCGAACCGAAGCCTTGAACTTGCGCTTCCTGTCGAACAGCCGGGTGCCCGGCGCGAGCATGCCGGTCTCGACCAGTGTGCCGAACGCCACCTTGGGCGCGGTCTTTGCGCTTTGCATGGTTCTGAGCGCGCTTTCGTCTAGCGGCAGCGCCATTTCGATGCGTTCCATCGCCGCTTCGCGGTAATCCGCCTCGCGCTCGCAGCCGATCCATTGGCGGCCGAGTCGCTTGGCGACCGCGCCGGTCGTGCCCGTGCCGAAGAACGGATCGAGCACCACGTCGCCCTTGCTGGTGGACGCCAGCATCACCCGGTAAAGCAGCGCCTCAGGCTTCTGGGTTGGATGAACCTTGGTTCCGCCCTTGCGCAACCGTTCCTGCCCGCCGCAGATCGGCAGCACCCAATCAGAGCGCATCTGCAATTCGTCGTTGAGCGTCTTCATGGCCTGGTAATTGAAGGTGTAGCGCGCCTTTTCCCCCATCGAGGCCCAGATCAGCGTCTCATGCGCATTGGTGAAGCGCGTGCCGCGAAAGTTGGGCATCGGATTGGCCTTGCGCCAGATGATGTCGTTGAGCAGCCAGAAACCCAGGTCCTGCATCGCCGCGCCGACGCGGAAGATGTTATGATAGCTGCCAATCACCCACAATGAGCCGTCGCGCTTTAGCACGCGGCGCGCTTCGGTCAGCCAGGCGCGGGTGAAACGGTCGTAAGTGGCGAAATCGGCGAACTGGTCCCAGTGGTCGGTGACGGCATCGACATGGCTGCCGTCAGGACGGTTGAGATCGCCGCCAAGCTGGAGGTTGTAGGGCGGATCGGCGAAGATCATGTCGATGCAGGCATCGGGCAGGCTGCGCATCGCCTCGATACAGTCGCCCGCGATGATCTGCCCGAGAGGCAGTTCCAAGGCTTCGACAACCCGGCGCGCACGCATTTTCGTGGTTTCCACCACACCCATCGCTCAATCCCCCATTACGACTTATCCACAGGGTGAGTCCTCGCGGACTCGCCGTCAAGCCGAGACGTGACAGCAAGCCTAGGCGAACATGGTTAACGCGGCGTCACCACCGGCGGAACACAACGAGTCCGCCACCATATGAAGCGGTACGGATTCCCGGCAGGACTCAACATCTAGTGGTGTTGCAGGCAGGACTCCCCCTGCATTTTTTTGTCGCGGCGCGGTCAGCCTTGGCTTAGTTTGCCACTAAGCAGTTTAGTCAGGGGATTATCATGGCAATCAAGGTCATCGGCGCGGGTCTGGGACGGACCGGTACGCTCTCGCTCAAGTTGGCGCTGGAGCATCTTGGCTTCGGACCATGCTATCACATGATCGAGATCATGAGCGCGGCGCGCGAGCGGCTGCCTCAATGGATTCAGGTAGTTCGCGGCAATCCTGACTGGGACGCGATATTCGATGGCTTCCAGTCCTCGGTCGACTACCCGACCTGCTATTTCTGGCGCGAACAGGCGGCGCATTATCCCGAAGCCAAGGTAATCCTTTCAACGCGCGATGCTGAAGGCTGGTTCACATCGGTCAACAAGACCATAATGTCGCCCGGCAGTGTCGAATCCATGCGCGCCGGGCCATTCGCCGAATTCATGAATGGAACGGTTCTCAAGGATTTCGGCGACAAGATTCACGACCGCGAATTCATGGTCGACTATTTCCGCAAGTGGGAAGCATCGGTGATCGCCGAATGTCCGGCAGAGCGGCTGCTCGTCCATCGCTCCGCCGACGGTTGGGAACCACTTTGCGCATTTCTCGGCGTGCCGGTGCCGGACGAACCCTATCCGCGCGTCAATTCGAGCGAGGATATGCTGGGGCGAAACAACAATGTTGCCGAGCGCTTGACGGCTACGCCCGAGCAGTCAGAAACCTTTGCGCGCGATTATATCGAGGCAATGCGCGACAAGGCGTTTGGCGGTTAGGCAGGCGCGAGACCGGGATCGACGCCGGTCAGGTCCACAGATACGTCCCACAGCCTTCGCGCGAGCAGCGGATCGCGCGACTTGGCGGTGCGGCTGGCTGGCCCGGACGGTCCGGCTGATTCCCCCAGCCGGGTAGGTCCGAAATACTGTCCCGACGCCGCCGCCGGATCGGTCGCGGCCTGCAATGTCGGCCAGGCGCCCTGCGCTGCAGAATTGAAAATCCTACCAAGCAGCGGCGTTACTGCGCGGAATGTCAGCGAATGCTGCGCCAGGTTAGTCGCGGCGACACCGGGATGGCAGCCAAACGCGGCGATTGGAATATTGGCGGCGCGGAACCGGCGATCCAGTTCAACCAGATGGAGTAGATTGGCGAGCTTGCTGTCCATATAACGTTTGAAACGGTTGTAGCGCTTACGCGCGTCGAGATCGTCCCAGTCCAGGTTTCCCAATCGGTGCGCGGTGCTCGACGTGACGACAATCCGCGCGTCGGCGCTCTCCGCGAGCTTGCGCCAAAGCAGGCCAGTGAGCGCGAAATGCCCCAGGTGATTGACCCCGAATTGCAGTTCGTGACCCTGCGCCGTCCGCATCAGCTGGTTGAAACAGATCCCGGCATTGTTGATGAGGACATCGAGGCGCCGTTCGGCCTGCGCTTGCGCCGCGGCTGCCTTGACGCTTTCGAGATCGGCGAGGTCGAGCGGCAGAAACGCCAGGTCGGCATTTGGCATTTCCGCGCGAATAAACGCCATTGCAGCATCAGCCTTATCGGCATTTCGACAGGCCAGGATCACGCGGGCATGCCTGCGGGCGAGCACCCGCGCAGTCTCGAAGCCCAGGCCGGTGTTGGCGCCGGTAATCAGGAAGCACTTGCCCGACTGATCGGGCACCTGTGCATCCGTAAAACCTCTCACAGCGTCAGTTCCCACTGTGCAACCGGCGCGAAGCTGCGCCGGTGATGCGGTGTCGGACCGTGTTGGTGCAGGGCCTCCAGATGCGCCCGGGTGCCGTAACCCATGTTGCTGTCCCAACCATAATGCGGATGCTCGCGCGCCAGTACGCGCATCATCCTGTCGCGATGCTCCTTGGCCACGATCGAGGCCGCCGAAATGCACGGTTCGAGGCCGTCGCCGCCGACGATGGTTCGCGCAGGCCAGCGCCAGTCGGCACAGCGGCCATGCGGCGTCATGTTGCCGTCGATCAGGACCTCGCGCACCTCGGCCTGCTCGCCGCACAGCGCCGCGACCGCGCGGGTCATCGCCAGCATGGTCGCGTTGAGTATGTTGATCGCGTCGATCTCGGCGACACTGGCCATGCCCACGGCCCAGCGGCAATCGCGTAGGATGGCCGCTTCCAGCACGGCGCGGCGCGGCCCCGACAGCTTTTTCGAATCGTCGAGGCCTTGCGGAAGCCTGTCGCACAGGACCACAGCAGCGGCGACGACCGGGCCGGCAAGCGGACCCCTGCCCGCTTCGTCGACCCCGATGGTCACGGCGCTGCCACTTGTTGAGGCACTTTCCCGCCGATAATGTGTTACTGTCACCATGATGAAACGACCGCTTTCCGCCGTGTTTTCGCTGCTCGCCGTGGCGACCGCAAGTTGTTCCGCCCCGGCAACCGGGGATAATCGCAGCCCCGCCGTGTCCGATGCGGCAAATCAACCTTTCCAGACCGAGGAACAGGCGAGCTTCGACGAGCCATGGGCGATCGCCTTCGATCAAGGAACCGGCACGCTGTTCGTCACCGAAAGGAAAGGTGCGATCAGGTTCCGCGAGCCCGGCGGCAGACTGGGAAGCGTGACCGGCGTGCCCAAAGTGGACTACGGCGGCCAAGGCGGGCTTGGCGATTTCATTTTCGCGCCGGGCCAGGTTTCGAGCGTGCTGGACCGCCGCACCGTCTATCTGAGCTGGGTCGAGGCGGGCAGCGGCGATACCCGCGGCGCTGTGGTCGGGCGCGCCGACATGGTGTGCGAGGCGCAATCGTCCTGCGATCTGCGCGATCTCAAAGTGATCTGGCGGCAGCAGCCGAAGGTGAGCGGGCGCGGCCATTTTTCGCATCGCCTTGTCTTCTCGCCCGATGGCAGATACCTGTTCATTGCCTCGGGCGAACGCCAGAAAATGCAGCCCGCGCAGGATCCCGCCAGCGATCTTGGCAAGATCATCCGGATTCCGGTCGATTCCACCGGTAATCCATCAGGACCTGCGGAGCGTTATACCTTGGGCCACCGCAACATTCTTGGCCTGCGCTTCGATCCGCAGGGCCGATTGTGGGAACTCGAGCACGGACCGCGCGGCGGCGACGAACTCAATCTGGTCCAGCCGGGCGCGAACTATGGCTGGCCGCTCGTCTCCAACGGCTCGCACTACGACGGTACGCCGATACCCGATCACAGCCCCGACGACGGGTTCGCCGCTCCGGCCATAAGCTGGAACCCGGTGATCGCACCGGGCGACATGATCTTCTACACCGGCGATCTGTTCCCGCAGTGGAAAGGCAATGTGCTGATCGCCGCCATGTTGCCGGCCGGAATCGTCCGCCTCGGGATCGATGGCACGGCTGCGCGCGAATTAGGCCGCTATCCCACGCAGCACCGCATCCGCTCGATCGCGCAGGCGCCCGATGGCTCGATCTGGGTGGTCGAGGACGGCAAAGGTCTTTCTGCGAGCCGCCTGCTCCGCCTCACCCCGGCTGGCGGCGAATAGGCTCGACAAGCCCGGCAGCGCCCCTTATCGGCGCGCGGCTATGTCCGAAGCTAAGATCATCCCGCTCGACAGCGTCGATCCCGCACTCGTCGAAGACCTGCTCGATCAGGCATTCGAGCCGGGCCGGCACAAGCGCACGGCTTACCGGATTCGTGAGGGCATGGACTGGCTTCCTGCGCTCAGCTTCGCTGCGCTCGACGAAAACGACATGCTGGCAGGCACGATCCAGTGCTGGCCGGTGGCGCTGACCGATCCCAAGGGGCGGCGCTTCCCGATGATCATGGTCGGCCCGGTCGCCGTGCTGCCGCAGCTTCAGGGCGAGGGATACGGCAAGGCGCTGGTTTCGGCGAGCCTCGGCGGGATCGAGCCCGAAGCACCGCTGCCGCAAGTGATGATCGGCGACGAAGACTATTACGGACGGTTCTGGGGTTTCACCGCCGAGCATACCGGCGATTGGACCCTGCCCGGCCCCTATGACCCCGCGCGGCTGCTCGTGCGCTGCGACAATCCGGCAATCCTCCCCCGTGCCGGTTCGCTGGGCCCTTGGCTTGGCTAGACCCTTCTGGCATCGCATGTCCGATGCCCTATGATCCGCCCCCCGAACTTGCCGCACTATCACTTGCCGAGATCGCAGCGCTGGTTGAATCGCGCAAGCTTCCCCCGCTGGACAAGTGGTCACCTGCCGAGCAGGGCCTCTCGCACATGCGCATCGCTGCCGATGGGCGCTGGTTTCACGAGGGCAGCGAAATCAAGCGGCCTGCGATGGTGCGCGCCTTCGCCTCGCTCATCACGCGCGATGGCGATGGGCAGCATTGGCTGGTCACTCCGCACCAGAAGCTCTGGATCGAGGTCGAGGATGCGGCTTTCATCGCCACCGATGTCCGGCAGGACGGAGATGGACTGGCGTTTCGGCTCAACACCGACGATCTGGTGATAGCCGGGCCGGACCATCCGATCACGGCACGCGGATCGGTGGAAGAACCCGCGATCTATCTGGGGGTCAGGCATGGCGCCGAAGCGCGGCTCAATCGCAGCACCTGGGGCCAGCTTGCCGAAATCGCCCTGGATGGAGACCGGCCAGAGGTCAGGAGCGGCGGCATGACGTTCCCGCTGCTGCCATGAGCGGCCCGCTGTTCGAGCGCGTGCAGCGCAAGCTCGAACTGGGCCATGCCGCCACGCCGCCCGACCTTTGGCTCGATCCCCGCATCGATTCGATCGAGACCTTTACCCCGGCGTCGGTGCTTGTCGGCATCACCGAGCGCGAGGAGCCAGGCTTCATCCTGCTGCACCGGCCGTCGAACATGCGCGCCCATCCGGGGCAGGTGGCCTTTCCAGGCGGCAAGCGCGATCCCGGCGAGGATGCGGTCGAGGCCGCGCTGCGCGAGGCGCATGAGGAACTGGGCATCCCCCCCAATGCGGTTCGCGTCATCGGCACCAGCGATACCTATCGCACCGGCTCGGGCTTCGAGATCACGCCGGTTGTTGGCATCCTGCCGCCTGACCTCGAGATCCAGCCCAACCCGGCAGAAGTGGCGCAATGGTTTGAAGCGCCAGCCGGCTTTGTCCTCGATCCGGCCAATCAGACGGTAGTTACGATGGAATTCGGCGGCAAGGCGCACAGCTTCATCGAGATCATGTGGCGCGAGCACCGCATCTGGGGTGTGACCGGCGCGATCTGCCACAACCTTGCCCGCAGGCTCGACTGGCATGGCTGAGCACTTGCCCTATGCGCCGTGGCTGCAGCGCGCCGATCTTGCCGCGCTGGTCGCCGCGCTCGGGCCGGGCAATGCCCGCTATGTCGGCGGCGCGGTGCGCGACACTCTGCTCGGCCTCCAGGTGAAAGACATCGATGTGGCGACGCCGCTGTTGCCCGACGAGGTGATGAGGCGGCTGCGCACGGTCGGCCTGCGCATCGTTCCCACCGGGATCGAACACGGCACCGTAACCGCGATCCTGCCCGAGGGACCTGTCGAGATCACCACCCTGCGCCGCGATGTCAGCACCGACGGCAGGCGCGCGACGGTGGCCTTCAGCAATGACTGGCGCGAGGATGCGGCGCGGCGCGATTTCACCATCAATGCGCTTTATGTCGATCCATCGAGCCGAGAAATCGCTGATTTCTTCGGCGGACTTGATGATCTGAAGGCGCGGCGGGTGCGCTTCATCGGCGATCCCCGCGAGCGGATCCGGGAAGATCATCTGCGCGTTTTGCGCTACTTCAGGTTTCAGGCGCGGTTCGGCTCACAACCTGCTGACGAAAAATCGGAAAATGCGTGCCGCGAGCTTGCTGCGACGCTCAAGGGCCTGTCGCGCGAGCGCATCGGCATGGAGACAATGAACCTGCTCGCCCTGCCCGATCCCGCGCCGACCATTGCCCGCATGGCCGAGCTCGGCGTGTTGGCGGTGATCCTGCCTGAAGCTTCGTCCCATGCGCTGGCGGCCTTGTTGGCAAAGGAGCGCGCTCAAGGCCATGCGCCCGATGCGCTGCGCCGCCTTGCCGCGCTGCTGCCCGCTGATCCGGCGCTTGCTGCGCAAGTCGCATCGCGCTTCCGCCTCTCCGGCGCGCAGAAAAAGCGGCTCGTCACGGCAGCGGGCCGAAGCGACCATCCCGGCGATCCGCGCGCGCTTGCCTATCGGCTTGGCCGCGATCAGGCGCTCGACCGGCTGCTGATTGCAGGCGCGGATACCAGCGCGCTGGAAGGTTGGGACATACCGCAATTGCCGCTCAAAGGCGGCGAAGTGGTCGCGCGCGGAATCACGGTCGGACCCGAGGTCACGCGCATTCTGCAGGCGGTCGAGGCGCGCTGGATCGAAGAGCAATTTCCCGAACGCGCCCGCGTCGAGCAGATCCTCGCCGATGAACTGGCGCGGTGAAGCCGGTCAGCGCCCGGCAAGGTGGCGAATGGTATGACTGACGCCATGGACATTTCCGGCCTGCTCGATTTCCTGCGCAGCCAGCCACTGCTTACGCTGGCCTGCGCTGCAATCTTCGTGACCGTAGCCGGCGGCATGCTTCGCGGAATGTCGCCGCTGTTGGGCCACCTACTGCAAGGTGCGGGCAATCTTGGCCTGGTCGCGGCGCTGCTGCTTACCATCGCGCAAGTCGCACGGTTGACGACGCCATCCGACCTGGCGCTGCCGCAACTCGGCATGCCCGCACAAAGCGTCGCGGGCGGCGAAACTCGCATTCCGATGGGCCGCGACGGGCATTTCTGGCTGACCGCGAGCATCAACGGCACGCCTGCGCGGTTCCTCGTCGATACAGGTGCAACGCTGACCGCGATCTCCGACCAGACCGCGCTCGATGCGCGCATCCCGCAAAAATCGCTGCGCCAGACAGTCAACATGCGCACTGCCAACGGCGCGATCCGTGCCGAGCTGGCCACGATCGGCGAACTGCGTCTGGGCAACATCGTCGCGCGCGATCTTGACGCCGTTGTCGCGCCGGGGCTTGGCGAGACCAACGTGATCGGCATGAACCTGCTGTCGCGGCTCAAGGGCTGGCGAGTCGAGGACAACGTGCTCATCCTCGTTCCGAACAACCCGCAGCAAAGGATTCAAAACTAGAATCTATTATCCTTCGGGAAACCCGTCGGCGGCAGCCTGCCCGCCCCGCCGCGCGCGACGCGCCACATCAGCAAGTCAGTCTCGGTCCGGGTGCGCCCGGTCTCGCCGCCCATGATCCAGCTCAAACCATCAGCAAGCCTGAGCGTCGTCGCATCCGACAAGCCGCCATCGCGGTAGCGCTGTAGCGTGACGCCCTGCCCTTTTGACATTTCGGGCATCTCGGACAGCGCGAAGACCACAAGCTTGCGGTTGTCGCCGATCACTGCGACCTGATCGTGCTCGGGCGCAACTTCGCGCACGACCCGCAAGGTCACGCCCGGCTTGCAGGTCATCACTGCCCTGCCCTTGCGCGTCTCGGCGACAAGCTCGTCGGCAGTCGCGACAAAGCCCTTGCCCGCGCTCGATGCCAGCAGCAGCTTCGCGCCAGGCCGGAACACGAAAACCGTGACGATCTGCGCCTCGGTCTCGATGTCGAGCATGGTGCGCAGCGGCTCGCCGAATCCGCGCGCAGAGGGCAGCTTGTCTGCGCCCAGCGTGTAGAACCGCCCGTTATCGCAGGCGATCAACAGCTTGTCGGTGGTCTGCGCGTGCAGCGCGAAGGCTGGCCCATCGCCGTCTTTGAACTTGAAATCGCGGTCGAGGGGCTCGTGCCCGCTTGCACCCCTGATCCAGCCCTTTGCCGACAGGATGACCGTCATCGGCGCCTTCTCGATCATCGCATCCATGCTGAATTCGACCGTGGCGGCAGCCTCGGCAATCGTCGTGCGGCGGCGGCCGAGCACGGTATCCTCGGCATAGTCCTTGCGTAGCGCGGCCAGGTCGCGCTTGAGCCGCGTGCGCTGCCGCGCCGGGCTGTCGAGCAGCTTTTCGAGCTCGTCCTTTTCGGCGAGCAGGTCTTCGCGCTCCTGGCGCAGTTCCATTTCCTCGAGCTTGCGCAAGCTGCGCAGCCGCATGTTGAGGATCGCCTCGGCCTGCCGGTCGGTGAGGCCGAACTCGGCCATCATCACGGGCTTGGGCTCGTCCTCGGTACGGATGATCTCGATGATCCGGTCGAGGTTGAGGTAGGCGATGATATAGCCTTCAACCAGCTCAAGCCGCGCCGCAATCTTCTCCAGCCGGTGCTGCGCGCGGCGCTTGAGCACGTCGATCTGCGCCGCGATCCAGTGCGTGAGCAGCTCCTTCAGGCCCATCACCATCGGCGTGTGGCTGGCATCGAGCACGTTCAGGTTGAGCGAGAAACGGCTCTCGAGGTCGGTCAGCCGATAGAGGCTTTCCTTGAGCAGTTCGGGATCGACATTGCGGCTTTTGGGAACAAGCACGATGCGGAGCATCTCATCGCTCTCGTCGCGCACGTCCTCCAGGATTGGCAGCTTGCGGTCGCCGATCAGTGCGGCGATCTGCTCGATCAGCTTGGCCTTGGGCAGCATGTAGGGGATTTCGGATATGACGAGCTGCCATTGGCCGCCGCCGAGCTTCTCGATACCCGTTTCTTCCCAGGTCCATTTGTCCTTCGCGCCCTCGCGCCCGGTCGAGAACCGGCCGCGCATTCGGAAGGAACCCCTGCCGCTCTCATAAGCGGCCGAGATCGCTGCCGCGCTGTCCACAACCAGACCTCCGGTCGCGAAATCCGGCCCCCGGAATATCTGCATCAGTTCGCCGTGTTCGGTATGGGGATTGTCGATCAACAGCAAGGCGGCGTCGAGCACTTCGGCGACATTGTGGCTGGGGATCGAGGTCGCCATGCCCACCGCGATGCCGCTGGAGCCATTGGCGAGCAGGTTGGGAAACAGGCCGGGGAAGATCTCGGGCTCTTCTTCCTCGCCGTTGTAGGTCGGGTGGAAGGTGACAGTGCCTTCGTCGAGCCCGGCCATGAGCTGGACTGCCGTCTTGGTGAGGCGCGCCTCGGTATAGCGGTAGGCGGCGGCGTTATCTCCGTCGATATTGCCGAAATTGCCCTGCCCCTCGACCAGCGGATAGCGCAGCGAAAAATCCTGCGCGAGGCGCACCATGGCGTCATAGACCGACTGGTCGCCGTGTGGGTGATACTTGCCGATGACGTCGCCGACGACCCGGGCCGACTTCTTGAAGGCGTCGGTGGGATTGAGCTTCAGTTGCCGCATCGCCCACAGCAGGCGGCGGTGCACCGGTTTCAGGCCGTCACGCAGATCGGGCAGCGAGCGGGCGGTGATCGTCGACAGCGCATAGACAAGATAGCGCTCTGACAGCGCGGCATCGAACGGGGCATCGACGATGGCGTCGAACGGATCGGGATCTTCGGTAGTGGTGGTGGGCATGGCCAACTGCCCCTAGCAACGCGGCGAGCGGTGAGGAACGGGGGAACAAAGGTTTTCCGCCGTTGGTTGGGGGAAGCATCCAGACATTCTTTCACGGAGCCTACCCATGACCCAGCGCGTACTTATCATCGCCACGAACGGTTTTGAGCAATCGGAACTGCTTGACCCCCGCAAGGCCCTGGAGGACGCAGGCTTCGAGACGGTTCTAGCCAGTCCCGAAGAGGGCGAGATCAAGGGCTGGAAGGACAAGGATTGGGGCGACACTGTGAAAGTGGACATGGCCGTCGGCGATGTCGTGCCTGACGAATACGACGCCCTGCTGCTCCCCGGCGGGCAGATGAACCCCGATATTCTGCGGATGGACGAGACCGTGATCGCGCTCGTCAGCGAAATTTTCCGCGCAGGCAAGCCGGTTGCGGCGATCTGTCATGGTCCGTGGTTGCTGGCCGAAGCCGATCTGGTGCGCAATCGCACCGTGACGAGTTGGCCGTCGATCCGGACCGATCTCCGCAACGCCGGCGCCGAAGTTGTCGATCAGGAGGTGGTGATTGACGGCAATCTCATCACAACCCGCAAGCCCGATGATATTCCGGCGTTTTCAGATGCATTGATCGCGGCGCTTCAGGAGCAGAGCGAGACGGTCTGACGTCAGCCGATCTGCATATCGTGCCAGAGGCCGGGCATGTGGACCTCGATACCATCGAGGTCTTCGGTGAGGTCGATCTGGCATGATAAACGGCTGCGGGCCGATACGCCTGCGGCGAGGTCGAGCATGTCCTCCTCGTCCTCGCTGGCGGGTTTGAGCTTGGCAAACCATTCATTGGCAATGACGACATGGCAGGTAGAACAAGCCATCTGTCCTTCGCAGGTGCCTTCCAGCGGCATTCCCGCTGCCTGACCCAAGGCCAGCAGATTGGTGCCGGGCACGGCCTCGACGTGCTTCTGTTCCCCGTCGGCGGTGACAAAGCAGACCTTGATCACAGTAATACTCCCTGCGCCGCAGCAGCGGCTTCCAAGCGTGCGCAGGCATCCTCCAGCTCCGGAAGCGTCGTATACCGACCAAATCCTAAACGAACAGAGCTTTTCGCCGCGCGTTCGTCGAGTCCGATTGCTGACAGGACGTGGCTGGGCCTGCCTGATCCGCTGGCGCAGGCCGAGCCAGCCGAGAAGGCGATATCTCGCAGGTCCGACATCAGCCTTGCAACGTCGAGGCCCCCATGTTCCTTGGCGCGCCGCACGTTGAGATTGCCGTGCCAGCGCTGGGTGGCCGAGCCATTGAGTGTCCAGCCCGAGAGGATGTCCAGCGCGCGCCGCGAGAGCATTTCAACGTGGGCGGCGTCCGCCACCATCCGCTCGAGCGCCAGCGCGGCCGCAGCGCCAAAGCCCGCGCACAGCGCCGGACTAAGCGTGCCTGATCGCAGGCCCTGCTCCTGCCCGCCGCCGTGGATAATCGGCGCGATTTCGACGCCGTCGCGGATCCACAGCGCTCCGATTCCCTTTGGGCCGTAAAGCTTGTGGGCGCTGAGCGCTATCAGGTCTGCCCCGGCAGGCGGCGCGAGCTTGCCGCCGCCCTGCACCGCATCGCACAGGAACAGCGCGCCTGCTGCGCGTGAAGCCTGAGCAAGTGTGTCGACCGGCTGCACCGTTCCGATCTCGTTGTTGACCTGCATTACGGCAACAAGCTGTGTCCCGGCAGGAATGCGCGCATCCTCCGGCACCAAGCCGTCGCTGCCACAGGGCAGCATGCGGCAGGCTCCGCCATGCGCACGCACCGAATCGAGCACGGCAGCATGTTCGATCGGCGACACCGCGAAAGTCTTCGCGTTCGAGCCGAAAATGGCGAGGTTCAGCGCTTCAGTCGCCGATCCGGTGAACACCACGCGGCCGCCCGGCGGCAGCAGTCTGGCGACCTGCTCGCGCGCGACCCCGACCGCCGCCGCAGCGCCGCGGCCGGGCCGGTGCGGGCTATGCGGATTAGCGAACCCAATGCCTTCCGGCCCTTCAAGCCAAGGCAGCATGGCCGCGCGTGCTTCGGGAGCCAGCGGCGTAGTCGCCTGATAGTCGAGATAGATCATGCCGCTTGCCGGCTTGACGAGATCGCCCGCCATGCCGCGATGAAACGGCGAATGTCGGCCTCGCTGGTTTCGCGCCCGATGGATACACGGATCACTTCGCTCGCTGCCTTGTCGTCCATGCCCATCGCCTTGAGGACATGGCTCGGCCTGAGCGAGCCGGAGGAACATGCGCTGCCCGCCGAAACCGCGATCCCTTCGCTGTCGAAGCGGATAAGCTGCACCGCCGATGCTATGCCTGGCATCCGGTACGAGCCGATGGTGGCGATCCGCTCGGCCTTTTCGGCGACGACCTCGCCGCCCGCCTCGACAATGCCCTGTTCCAGCAGCAGCCGCAGCCGCGCGGCGCTTTCCAGCCAGGCGTTGCCCGCCTCTAGCGCGGCGGCCATGCCAAGCACGCCGGGCAAGTTCTCGGTCCCGGCGCGGTAGCCGCGCTCCTGGCCTCCGCTCGGCCTCAGCAGCGCCCAATCGCGCACCAGCAGCGCGCCGACGCCAATCGGTCCGCCGAACTTGTGTGCGGCAATCGCGATGAAATCTGCATAGGGCAGGCCAAGCTTGCCCGCGCCTTGCGCGCAATCGGCCAGCAGCAGGCCGCCCGCTTCGCGTACCGCCATGCCAATCCGGCGCAAGGGCTGCATGACGCCGGTTTCGCTGTTGACCTGCTGAACTGCGACAAGACCCTTGCGAGCAACAGCTTCGACATCGACGCGGCCTTGCGCGCTCACTGCGATGCGCCGCACATCTTCGGCGCAGCGGAGCACTGCATCGTGCTCGATCGACGATACGGCCGCAAGTGGCTGAACCGATTGTGAAATCGCCAGCGCCAGCGCCTCGCTCGCGCCCGAAGTAAAGATGACTTGTCCTTGCCACCCCAGCGCCGCCGCGATCCGCAAGCGCGCCTGTTCAAGCGCGGCGCGCGCGGCCCTGCCCTGCTGGTGCGGGCTCGACGGATTGGCCCACATTGCGATCCCGGCCTGCATCGCCTCGATCGCAGCAGGATGCATCGGCGCGGTCGCGGCGTGATCAAGATACAGTCTTTGCAAGGATCGGTGCTCTAAAGTTGTTTTCAATTCCACTGTGTCTATATAGCGCTCACCCTTCCATTGACACGCTTCGACCGGAAAAAAGCGCGATATCGCGCGCCGGTTGAGACGTAGAATCAGATATTTCGGATAAACACATGCCAGCAGTTATCTTCCCCGGACCCGAAGGACGCCTCGAGGGACGTTTCCAGCCCGGACCGCGCGCCCGCGCGCCCGTCGCGATGATCCTCCATCCCCACCCCCAGGCCGGCGGGACGATGAACGACCGGATCACCCAGCACCTCTACAAGACCTTTTCCGATCGCGGCTTCGCCACGCTGCGCTTCAACTTTCGCGGAGTCGGCCGCAGCCAGGGCAGTTTCGACAACGGTATTGGCGAGCTTTCGGACGCTGCCGCCGCGCTCGATTGGGTGCAGTCGATCCACGCCGAGGCCTCGACCACATGGATCGCTGGATACAGTTTCGGCGCGCTGATCGGCATGCAATTGCTGATGCGCCGCCCGGAAATCCGCGGTTTCATCTCGGTCGCACCGCCCGCCAACATGTATGATTTCAGCTTCCTTGCGCCTTGCCCTGCCTCGGGCATCATCGTGCAGGGCAATGCCGATACGGTAGTGACTCCTGGCGCGGTTCAAAAGCTGGTCGACAAGCTGCGCACTCAGAAGCACATTACCATTCACCACGACGAAATCCCGCGCGCCAATCACTTCTTCGAAAACGAAATGCCGGACCTGATGCGCTCGGTGGACAATTACCTCGACATGCGGCTCTCGCCCGACTGCCCGATTAAATAGCGGCTAACGCTCGGGTGTAGCTGTTGCGAGCGTTTGGCCGCTCTGGTCGGGCACCGCCCAAAGCGCGACATTGACCGCGATCACGGCTGCAAGCACCAGCATCAGCAGCGCCTGACGCCCGGCGCGGCGCTTGCGCCATAGCCAAACGGCTCCGCCCAGCAGCGCGAATGCGGTAAGCACCATCAACGAAAGTACGGTTGAAGCCATAGTAGACTTGGCTGGCAAACCTGCCACGGTCCGTCAATCCCGGTTTGACTTCGCCAGTGCCGCTAAGCAAAACCCTGCGATGATCTTCCCTCCTATCGATCGCCGCAACATGCTTGGCCTGATCGGCGCGGGCGGCGCTTCGCTGCTGTTGCCTGGCTGCGCGAAAACCGCGGCTAGCGGCATTCCGACCACCGCGCCGATGGCCGCCGCCGATCTGCTCGATGCCATCGCCTGGCGCGCACTCGAGCTCTCGCCCGAAGGCGCGACCGAGCTCGCGCTCGACACCGGAGAGCACGCCAATCTGCGCCATCGTCTGTCGGACAAGTCGCCCGAAGGCATGGCGCGGCTGGCAGACCTGCTCAAAAGCGACCTTGCGCTCGTGCGCTCGGTTGACCGGTCCGCGCTCGATCCGACGATGCAGACCAACCTCGCCGTGGTCGAGACTGCCTATGCCACCGCGCTGGAAGGTCTCGCCTTGTCCTATGGCGAAGTTGCTGTGGGCGGTTGGCGCAATACGCCTTACGTCGTGATCCAGAACGTCGGCGCCTATCTCGATACGCCCCGTTTTCTCGATGGCAGCCATCCGGTCCAGTCCGCAGACGATGCCGAAGCCTATTGCGACCGGCTTTCGCAGATGCCGGCTCAACTCGACTCCGAGCTTGAGCGGATCGCGGCGGCCGAGGCTGCCGGGCTGATCCCGCCCGATTTCCTGCTCGCGCGCACTATCGACCAGATGCAGCACTCGATCGCCGATCTCGCTCAGAACGGCGGTTCGCTCGTCTCATCGCTTGAGAGGCGCACTGCGACCATTCCGGGCGACTGGAAGGCGCGGGCCGCGGGCATCGTCAACGGCAGCGTCCTTCCCGCGCTCAAGCGCCAGCTTGCCGTCTTGCAGCGCCAGTTGCCGCTGGCCAGTTCCGCGCCGGGCATGGGCAGCCGCCCGCATGGGCCGCAGTGGTATGCCTGGGCGCTCAAGGCAGCTACCACCACCAGCCTCACGCCCGAAGAGGTGCATGCGCGCGGGCTGGAGGAGCTTGCCGCGATCCAGGCGCGCATGGATCCGATCCTGCGCGGCCTTGGCTATACCAAGGGCTCTACTGGTGAGCGCATGGCGGCGCTGGCGAAAGACCCGCGCTACCGATTTCCCGACAACGACGAGGGCCGCGCGCAGATCATCGCGCTCATTCAGGAGCGTCTGAACTGGATCAAGGCGCAAATGTCGCGCGCCTTCAGCCGTCTGGCTCCCGGCAATGTCGAGGTGCGCCGCCTGCCGCTTGCCGAGGAGCTTGGCGCCCCGGTTGCTTATGGCGGCGCCGGATCGCTCGACGGGTCGATCCCGGGCAGGATCTGGATCAACCTGCACACCACCGATCTGCACCGGAAGTACGATTTGCCCACGCTCGTTCATCACGAGGGCATTCCGGGCCATGTCTGGCAGGGCGAATATACCCGCTCGATGCCGCTGATCCGCTCGATGCTGGCGTTCAACCCCTATAGCGAAGGCTGGGCGCTCTACGCCGAGCAAATGGCCGACGAACTGGGCGCTTACGACGCATTCCCCGAAGGTCGCCTGGGTTATCTCCAGAACCAGGCGTGGCGTGCGGCGCGTATGGTGCTCGACACCGGCCTGCACGCAAAGGGCTGGTCGCGCGAACAGGCCGATCACTGGTTCCGAAGCGAAATCGGCCTTTCGCCAACCGAAACCGCCAACGAGATCGATCGCTATTGCTCCTGGCCCGGCCAGGCCTGCGGCTACAAGGTCGGGCACAGTGAAATCGTACGCCTGCGCGAACAGGCGCGCGTCGCGCTGGGCGAAAAGTTCGATCAGCGCGTGTTCAATCAGGCCGTGATCGACGGCGGCAACGTGCCGCTCAACGTGCTGGCGCAGATTGTCGGACGCTATGTCGCCAGCGCAAGCGCGCGCGAGGCGGCAGCCTAGCTCTTGCCGAACAGACCCTTGGCTATGCCAAGCACATCGTCGAGCGGATTGCCGTCGCCGTCGCGGTCGAGCATTCCGGCTATCCCGGCAAGCGCCGGATTGTCCTTGATCATGCCGTTAAGCTTTTCCAGCCCGGCTTCGCCGCCAAGCTGATCGGCAATCTGGCCAAGCGTACCCGCATCGATCCCGGTCTTTGCGGCGGCTCCGGCAATCGTGTCGCCCGGCTCGGCATGGCTTTGACCCAGCGCGGCCACGGCCTTTTCGGCAAGTTCCGGCGGCAACCCGAATTTTGCAGCGATGGCGCCGACGTCCGAGCCACCAAGTTGTCCGAGAATTCCGTCAAGCAAGCCCACGTCCGTTCCCTCCGCGTTTGCGCGACGCGATAATGCACGGGCAGAGTGTCAGGACAAGGACAATCAGGCTGCGGCTGCAGGTGCTGCCCTGCGAACACCTTCGTCGACATGATCCTCGAACTGCGCGAAGTTCTCGATGAACTGGCGCACCAGGCTCTGCGCGGTACGGTCGTATTCCGCCGGATCGGCCCAGGCGGCGCGCTGATCGAGCAGGGCGCTGTCGACGCCAGGCACCGCCACCGGAACCTCGAAGCCGAAGTTTGGATCCTCGCGGAACTGCACTTCGTTGAGGCTGCCGTCGAGCGCAGCGTTGAGCAGCGCGCGGGTCGCCTTGATCGGCATGCGCTTGATGCCCTCCTGCGTCGCCTTGCCGCCGAACCATCCGGTGTTCACCAGCCAGCACTTGACCTGGCCCTTGGCGATGCGCTCCTTGAGCAGATTGCCGTAGACGCTCGGGTGGCGGGGCATGAAGGGCGCGCCGAAGCAGGTCGAGAAGGTCGCTTCCGGTTCGGTCACGCCGATTTCGGTGCCGGCGACGCGCGCGGTGTAACCCGAAAGGAAGTGATACATCGCCTGATCGGCAGTCAGCCGCGCGATCGGGGGCAGCACTCCGTAAGCGTCAGCGGTCAGCATGATGATGTTGGCGGGCACCGGCCCCATGTTCTCGGCCGAAGCATTGGGGATGAAGTCGATCGGGTAGGAGCCGCGCGAATTCTCCGCCAACGAGGCATCGTCGAAATCAAGCTCGCGGGTAACCGGGTCGATCACCACGTTTTCGAGCACAGTGCCGAACCGCCGCGTGGTCGCGTAGATTTCGGGCTCGGCTTCTTCGGAAAGGCGGATCATCTTGGCGTAGCAACCGCCTTCGAAATTGAACACGGCGGTATCGGACCAGCCATGCTCATCGTCGCCGATCAGGGTGCGGCTCGCATCGGCCGAAAGCGTGGTCTTGCCGGTGCCGGACAGGCCGAAGAACACTGCGGTCCTGCCATCGGGACCGACATTGGCCGAGCAATGCATCGGCATGACGCCGTTTTCAGGCAGCAGGAAGTTGAGGATGCCGAACACGCTCTTCTTCATCTCGCCAGCATAGGCGGTGCCGCCGATCAGGATCAGCTTCTCGGTGAAGTTGACCGCGATGATCGTATCGCCGCGAGAACCGTGGCGGGACGGATCGGCCTTGAAGCTGGGCAGGTCGATGATCGTATATTCGGGCGCAAACCCACCAAGCTCGGCGGCAGTCGGCCGCACCAGCAGCGTGTGGATGAAAAGGTTGTGCCACGCCAGCTCGTTGATCACGCGCACGTTGACGCGGTGTTCGGGCTGCGAGCCGCCGAACAGGTCGGCTACGTAAAGCTTGTCCTTCGCGGCCAGCGCGGCAAAGAAATCCGCCTTGAGCGCGGCGAAATGCTCGGGGCTCATCGCCGCGTTGGTCTTGCCCCACCACACGGTGTTCTCAGTCGCATCATCGCGGACGATGAACTTGTCCTTGGCCGACCGACCGGTATGCTTGCCGGTCTTGACCACAAGGGGTCCGTCCTTGGCGAGCAGACCCTCGCCATTGCGCACGGCATGTTCGACGAGCGGGGCAGTGCCCAGATTCGCATGGATGGTCGCGTTCGTCTCGATGCCCTGGCGATCGAGGGGGTAGCTCAGGGTGGCGCTGGTCAAATTGCTCTCCATCGTGTGCGGGCCCGTGAAGCCGGCAGCCCGCACGTATAATCCACAAGAGTTTTCAGAATCGTGCCGCGCATAGTCGAGCCGCGCTGGATCGTCAATTTGCTGGTCCAACCTCGTCCCGTGAGCGGCAATGTGCCCAACGCCGCGTTGTCAGCGTGGGTTCCAGCGGCTAGGATTATTCCGACATGACGGGCGTTTCTCCAGGAATGGTCGAAAACGGCGATGCCCTGCCGGATCGCCGCCGCACCATCGCGTTGGTCGATGACGACCGCAACATCCTCACGACCCTGTCGATCCTGCTGCAATCCGAAGGCTTTGCCACGCGTGTCTATTCCGACGGACACACCGCACTTGGCGCGCTGCTCGAAAATCCCCCCGACTTGGCGATCTTCGACATCAAGATGCCGCGCATGAGCGGGCTGGAACTGCTCGAAAGGTTTCGCGACCGATCGAGCGTGCCCGTCATATTCCTGACCTCGCGCGACGAAGAGCCCGACGAGGCGCTAGGCTTGGCGCTTGGCGCAGACGACTATATCACGAAACCGTTCAGCCAGCGGCTGCTGGTCGCGCGGATTAGGGCGATCCTGCGCCGCAGCGAACTGGTCCAGACCGCGCTGCCCGAATCCGGCCACGACGACCTGCCCGAACCGATCGTGCGCGGCCGGCTGCGCATGGACCCTGCCCGCCACGAAGTGACATGGGGCGGTGATCCGGTTTCGCTGACGGTAACCGAATTCCTGATTCTCGAAGCGCTCGCCCTGCGCCCCGGCCTCGTCAAGAGCCGCAACCAGCTGATGGACGCGGCTCACAGCGAAGACGTGTTCGTCGATGATCGCACTATCGACAGCCACATCAAGCGCCTGCGCCGCAAGTTCCGCGCCGTCGATTCCGGCTTTGCGGCCATCGATACGCTTTATGGCGCCGGTTATTCGTTCACGGATGACTGAGCACCGGCCCCATTTGACCGGTCCGGGAAGCAAGTGGCCGTGGCGCACATCGCTGACCGCGCGCATCCTTGCGGTCAACATCATCGCCTTGGCCCTGCTCGCGGGAAGCCTGTTCTACATCGACAGTTACCGCAAGGAGCTGCTTGCCGAACGCTTCATCCTCGCCACTGCCGAGGCGCAGATCGCGGCGGAGGGGCTTGCCGAGAACCGCCCGGAGGACGTGCGGGAAAAGCTGGTGCGGATCGGCGCGGGGCAGGATCTGCGGCTGCGGCTTTACGATGCCAAGGGCAAGCTCGTTGCCGACAGCTTCGAACTTGGCGAGCCGAGCTTCCGGTTTGTCGATCCCAAGAGCGAATCCTGGCTTCAGGACGCTGCGCGGGTGCTCGACCGGGGAATGGATTTCCTGCTCGGGACCGCGCCCATCCCCGCCTATGTGGATCCCGAGGAAACCGGGGCGGATCATTGGCCCGAAATCGCCGAAGCCGCCGCAAGCGATGCCACGGTAATCGTCCAGCGGCGTGCGCCCGACAGCACGCCGGTAATCAACGCGGCGACCCCGATCAGCGACAAAGGCGCGGTGCTGATGACCACGCGCAATGCCCGCGACATCACCCAGAACGTGCGCGATGCGCGCCAGACACTTGCCATCATCGTCGGCGCGGCGCTGGCCATCTCGATCCTGCTTTCGCTGTTCCTCGCTCGCACCATCGCGCAGCCGCTGCGCACGCTGGTACGCGCCGCGGTGCGCGTGCGATCGGGACGCGACCGTCAGGTCGAGGTTCCCCGCCTGCCTGACCGGCGCGACGAGATCGGCATGCTGGCCCGCGCCATCTCGGACATGACTGCCGCGCTGCGCCAGCGGATCGACGCGGTCGAAACCTTTGCTGCCGATGTTTCGCACGAATTGAAGAACCCGCTGACCTCGCTGCGCAGCGCGATCGAGACACTGCCGCGCGTCGACGATTCCGAACTGCGCACGCAGCTTCTCGACATCGCGCGACAGGACGTGCGCCGGGTGGACCGGCTCGTCACTGAAATCGCCGAGGCGAGCCGGATCGATGCCGAACTCAGCCGCACCGATTTCGAGCGGGTCGATCTGCCGCGCCTGCTGCGCGCGCTGGTTGCCGAACGTGACAATCGCGGCGTCAACGGCTCGGGAGGCGTGCCGATAACCTGCAGCGGCGAAAACCTCTTCGCGGCAGGCGATGCGTCGCGGCTTGAGCGGGTTTTCCACAACCTTATCGACAACGCCGTGTCCTTTTCTCCGCCCGGCGCGCCGATCGAAATCGAAATTTCTGGTCGCGCTGAAACTGTCGAGGTCGCAGTGTCCGATCACGGCCCCGGCATTCCCGATGCGGCGCGCGAACGGGTGTTCGAACGGTTTCACTCGGTGCGCCCCGCAGGTGAGGCATTCGGCCAGCACAGCGGCCTTGGCCTTGCCATCGCCCGCACAATTGTCGAGGCGCACTTCGGCACGCTTGACGCATCCCGGCGCGAGGACGGCGAAACTGGCGCGCGGCTGGTCGTCTCGCTTCCGGCATGGAGAGACGAGTGATGCAGCCGTATCAAGCAACCGTCATCGCGATTTCCGGCCGCGCCGTGCTGATCGAGGGGGACCCGGGCAGCGGCAAGTCCAGCCTCGCTCTGGCGCTCATCGATCGCGGCGCGCAGCTGATCGGCGACGACGGCGTGATGCTGGCGGTGCGGCAGGGTCAGCTTTACGCCTCGCCGCATCCCAACACGCGCGGGTTGATTGAAGTGCGCAATTTGGGGATCGTTACCATGCCGATTTGCGAGGAGGCGCGGGCCGCGCTCGTCCTCAAGCTCGACAAGCAGGCCCCCCCATTCATCGAATCTGCCGAACAGACTGAGCGGCTGGGCATCCCCCTGCCGCTGGTAGCGCTTTGGCCAGACAGTCCGGTGCTGGCGATCAGGGCAGAGTTGGCGCTGACGACCTATGGCCTGGCTGAACCCTGAGTGCCACGCGGGGACAAGCCTCACGCCGGCCTTCCCTTTGCCCGGATGCGGGAGCATGTCTTGCCGCGATGAGTGACGAGTCGGACAAGGCTGCACAAAACGCGGGCAAGCGCCGCCTGCTGCTGGTCACGGGATTGCTGGGTGCCGGCAAGACCACCGCGCTAAAGGTGCTCGAAGACCTGGGCTGGGAGACGATCGACAATTTCCCGATCCGGTTGCTCGATCGCCTGATCGATACGCCTGAAAGCGAGCCTGGCCAGCCCGCGCCGCTGGCGATTGGCTTCGATTGCCGCACGCGCGGCTTCGATCCGCGTTCGATCATTACCCAGGTCAAGGCGCTGAGCCAGCGTCCCGATCTCGAGCTGACGACGCTGTTCCTCGATTGCCGGGGCAGCGAACTCGAGCGCCGCTATAACGAGACGCGCCGCCGCCACCCCCTTGCCGCAGACATTCCCGCTTCGTCCGGGATCGCCGCCGAGCGCGAACTGCTCGAGCCGCTGCGGCGCTGGGCCGACCTGTTGATCGATACCTCGGACTATTCGGCCAACGAGCTCCAGCAGGTGATGCGCGAACGCTTTGCGCCCGACGAGGGCCAGGAGCTGACCCTGACGCTGTCGAGTTTCGGCTTTGCGCGCGGCATGCCGCCGGTCGCGGATTTGGTGTTCGACATGCGCTTTCTTGAAAATCCGCACTGGGTGCCGGGCCTGCGCGAACAGACCGGGCTCGATCCGGCGGTGGGTGAATATATCCGGCGCGATCCGGCCTTCGCCGAGGCTTTCGAACGTATCAGCGCGCTGATCGCGTTCCTGCTCCCGCGCTACCGCGCGCAAGGTAAGGCCTATGTCCATGTCGCGTTCGGCTGCACGGGAGGGCGGCACCGCTCGGTGTTTATGGCCGAGCTTGTAGCATCGGCCTTGCGCGAGCAGGGATTTTCGCCCACATTGTTGCACCGCAACCTGGGCTCGCGGGCTGCCGACCTTCTCGAAGGCAGGCATGCACCATGACAAGGAATAACAATCCCGGGGCGATGTCGCAGGTTTTTCGGAGCGTAATTCCCGCATGATCGGAATGGTGCTGGTTACCCACGGCAAGCTTGCCGATGAATTCGTCAACGCGATGGAGCATGTTGTCGGTCACCAGGAAGCGGTGGCGACGGTCTGCATCGGCCCGAGCGACGACATGGATCGGCGGCGCAAGGAGATCGCCAAGGCAATCGCGGCCGTCGATAGCGGCTCGGGAGCGATCATTCTCACCGACCTGTTCGGCGGGACGCCTTCGAACCTCGCGATTTCACTCATGCGTGCCGGCGAGGTCGAGGTTATCGCCGGTATCAACCTGCCGATGCTGATACGTCTGGCCAAGGCGCGCAATTGCATGGGCGTGCTCGATGCGGCCAAAGCTGCGCGCGACGCGGGCCGCAACTACATTACCGTCGCTTCGGAATATCTGGGACAGGACGCATGACCGCGCACTGCGCGCGGGTGCGAATCGTCAACGAACGCGGTCTTCACGCGCGCGCCAGCGCAAAATTCGTCAACCTCGTGACCGCGCAATACGATCACCTCGCGATCACGGTGAGCAAGGACAACGCCGAGGCCTCGGGCGGGTCGATCCTCGGCCTGATGATGCTGGGCGCAGCGCGCGGTGACGAAATCGAGATACGGGTCGATGGACAAGGTGCCGAGGCGGCTCTCGATGATCTTGCCGGTCTGGTGCGCGGCGGCTTCGGCGAGTCCTGAAGTATTAAGCTGGGAGCATCGCATGCAGAATTTCCTGAAGCGCCATCTCGCCGCCGGGCTTGCTGCCGCAGTCGCGGTGGCGACGCCGCTTATCGCGCAGCAGGCCATGGAGAAGCCGGGCGCGCGCGATGCGTCGCGCGTGACAGCGGGCACTTACGCGGCAGATCCGTATCATACGATGGTCGGATGGCGGGTAGATCACATGGGGATAACCCCTTATTTCGGCCAGTTCGGCGACGTGACCGGCACTCTTCAGCTTGATCCCAAGAACCTCGCCGCGACCAAGGTCGATATCACCATTCCGGTCGGCAAGGTCACGACGGCGAGCGCGGGGCTAACCGCCCACTTGCTCAAGCCGGCGCAGAAGCCCGGCGAGGCTCCCGACTTTTTCGGACCCTCGCCAGCGGACGCGCGTTTCGTTTCCACTGCAGTGGTGCCCGGCAAGCGCGGCAAGCGCGGCAAGCGCGGCAAGGCGCGGCTGACCGGCAATCTCACGCTCAATGGCATAACCCGCCCAGTTACCCTCGACGTCTCGTTTCATGGTGCGGGTAAAATGCCGCCGATGATGGGCGGCAGTGAACAGGTGGGCTTCACCGCGACTGGCACGATCAAGCGCAGTGAGTTCAACGTGTTGATGGGCATTCCGCTGGTCTCGGACGAGGTTCAGCTCGATATCGTCGCTGGCTTCGCGAAGACTTAGGGATCCAGGTTGACCGGTTAGCGCATCAGCGCGAAGCAGGCCCTCACTTCACGCGCGAAGATTGCGGGCTGTTCCCAGGCGGCGAAATGCCCGCCTTTCTCCGCCTCGTTCCAGTAGACGATGTTGGTGAGCACCCGGCTCGCCCAGTCGCGCGGCGTGTAAGAGATCTCGCGCGGAAAAATGCTCGCGCCCGCCGGAACTGAGACGGTGAGGTCCGAATTGGCGATGGTGCCGCTCGCTTCCCAATAGAGCCGCGCCGAAGAACCGCCGCTCGCGGTCAGCCAGTAAAGCGCGATGTTGTCGAGCGTGCGGTCGATGCAGATCGCCTGTTCCGGATTGCCGCCATGGTCGGTCCAGCGCCACAGTTTTTCGTAGATCCACGCCGCCTGCGCGACGGGCGAATCGACCAGCGCATAACCGATGGTTTGCGGACGGCTTTTCTGCACATGCATGTAGCCGGCATCTTCAGCCTTGTAGGCCTGGTCGAGCGCGCGCATCCGGTCGTAGTCAGCGCTGCTTTCGTCGCGATCACCGGGGCGCGGACGGTACATCGGGCGGTTAGTGTGAATGCCGACCAGCCCATTCGGTGCGAAACAGCCGATCAACGTCGTGATCACCGAGCCCCAGTCTCCGCCCTGCGCCGCCCAATGCCCGCCATAGCCAAGCCGCCGTATGAGTTCGGCCCAGGCGTGCGCGATCCGGTCTGCCTTCCAGCCCGCCTTGTCGGGCTTTCCGGAAAATCCGTATCCCGGCAGCGACGGCGCGACGACATGGAACGCGTCCTCCGCCCTGCCACCGTACGCAGTCGGGTTGGTTAGCATCGGGATCACGTCGAGGAATTCGGCGATCGATCCGGGCCAGCCGTGCGTGATGACCAAAGGCAAAGCATGCTCGTGCGGCGAGCGGGCGTGGAGGAAATGGATGTCGAGCCCGTCGATCTCGGTAACGCACGGGCTGAGCGCGTTGATCCGCGCTTCGCAGGCCCGCCAGTCGTAATGCCCGGCCCAATGATCCATCAGGCCGCGCATCGCTGCGAGCGGCGGGCCCTGCGACCAGTCCTCCACCGTCTCACGCTCCTGCCAGCGCGTTGCCGCGATGCGGGCGCGCAGCATGTCAAGTTCAGCCTCCGGTATGGCAATCGGCGCGCGCCGGATTTCGCTCACTCGGCGGCTTCCGCCTGTACTGGATCCGGGTGCAGTTCGTCCCACCTTTTACCGATCTGCGCCGGATCATAGCCGATCACCGGCGGCGCATCGCCCAGGATGTCGAGCGTGTGCATGAAACGGTGAATGCCGATCATGCCGCCGCAGGTCGTTCCCAGCTCGATGATTTCGGCGGTTGTGAAATGCGCGGCGAGCCGGCGGTACATGTCATCGTCGATGCTCCAGTGGTCGGTGGCGAGCCGGTCGAGGAATTCGAGCGCAAGCTTCTCGCGTTCGGTAACGCCTTCGATCATCGCCGGACTGGCGAGGCAAGCCGCGTCCTCGTCAGTCACCCCGCCCGCCTTGCGCGAACGCATGCACGGCCCGCAGCCGCCAAGCTGCGCGCTGCGAATGCGCAGGAATTCAAGCAATCTTCCGCCAAGCAGATGCGTGGGATAATTGGGATGACGGTCACCGTCGTCGGGCACCTTGTCATGCCAGGCATAAGCGGTGATCTGGCCGGGCAGGACATTGGTGGTTGCCCCGCTTGCCTGCCCCTCGATCAGCCGCTGGCGTTCGGCTTCGGGCAGCTCGTCCCACGGAATGGGCGCAACACGCGGCATGGCATTCTCCCAGAATCGACCGGCTGTGCAGCCCCGGCGCGGTTATCATGCCTCTTTACATCGTCTTGTCCAATCCCCATAGGCTGGCCCATGTCATTCCGGCTGGACCTAACCCTGCGACTTACCCGCCCCTGGGCGTGATGCGGCGTGTCGTTCCCTTGCGGCGCGCACCGCTCAGGGGACTGGACAACCCGACCTTCGCAGCAAACCAAGCCGAGAATTAAATGTCATGACCATGCTCAAAAACCCTTCGGTCAAGTACCGACCCTTCCCGCAGGTCGATCTGCCTGATCGCCAGTGGCCCAGCCGCACCATCACAGCACCGCCGCGCTGGCTTTCGACCGACCTGCGCGACGGCAATCAGGCCCTGATCGATCCGATGGGCGCGGAAAAGAAGAACCGTTTCTTCGACCTGCTGGTCAAGCTGGGAATCAAGGAGATCGAGGTCGGCTTTCCCGCCGCTGGCGCGACCGAGTTCGATTTCATCCGCGGCCTAGTCGAATCGGGCCGTATTCCGGACGATGTCGCGATCCAGGGCCTCACCCAATCGCGGCAGGACCTGATCGAGACCTCGTTCGAGGCGCTGGCCGGCGCGAAGAGCGCGATCGTCCACCTTTACAACGCGGTCTCGCCGCTATGGCGTCAAGTCGTGTTCGGCATGGAAAAGCCAGAGATTCGCGGCATTGCCGAAGCCGGCGCGAAAGTGTTGCGCGACCAGGCAGCGAATTATCCGCAAACCCGGTGGCACTTCGAATATTCGCCCGAGACCTTCTCGACTGCCGAGCTCGATTTCTCGATCGAGTGCTGCGAGGCGGTGATGGCGATCCTTCAGCCTACCCCCGACAACCCGATCATCCTCAACCTGCCCGCAACGGTCGAGGCGGCGACTCCCAACATCTACGCCGACCAGATCGAGTATTTCTGCCGTAACCTGCCGAACCGTGAAAGCGCAGTGATTTCGCTTCACACGCACAACGACCGGGGCACCGGCGTCGCGGCGGCCGAGCTGGGCCTGATGGCGGGTGCGGACCGCATCGAAGGCTGCCTGTTCGGCAACGGCGAGCGCACCGGCAACTGCTGCCTCGTTACCGTCGCACTCAATATGTACACGCAGGGCATCGATCCCGGCCTCGATTTCTCCGACATCGACGAGGTCATCAAGACAGTCGAGTACTGCAATCAGCTACCCGTTCCCGAACGTCACCCTTATGGCGGCGAACTGGTGTTCACCGCCTTTTCGGGCAGCCACCAAGACGCAATCAAGAAGGGCTTCGCCGCGCAGGAGCAGCGCAATGACGAGCTTTGGGCGGTGCCTTACCTTCCGATCGATCCGGCCGACCTTGGCCGCACGTACGAAGCGGTGATCCGGGTCAATTCGCAAAGCGGCAAGGGCGGCTTTGCCTGGGTTATCGAGCAGGACCAGGGCCTCAAGCTGCCCAAGCGGATGCAGGCCCACTTCTCGCGACATGTGCAGCAGCTTGCCGACGATCTCGGCCGCGAGCTGCAGGCGGATGACATCTGGCAGGTGTTCCAGCGGGTCTACCGGCTAGAAGGCGAACAGCGCTTTCAGCTCGTCGAATACGAGGAAAAGCGCGCACCCGATCGCGCCCGTATCTTCGCCGGCAAGATCAGCGTCGACGGCAAGGAACAATCGGTTTCGGGACGCGGCAACGGCCTGATTTCGGCTATCCTTGCAGCGCTCGACGAAAGCTTCGGGGTCAAGCTCGACGTGCGCGACTATACCGAGCATGCGCTGGCGACCGGCTCCGACGCCAAGGCGGCAGCCTATGTCGAATGCACGAGGCCTGACGGTTCAGTGGTCTGGGGCGTGGGCATCCATCCCGACGTGGCGACCGCCAGCGTGCGCGCCGTGCTCAGCGCGGCCAATGCGCTGGACGGCTGAGCGACTGCTACCAGCGCCTCGCTGAACGGATCGCCCGGCAAGTCGGTCGCGCCCCACAGCGCATCGGCCATGGCGTCGAGCTCGGAGAAATCGACCGCTCCTCCGCAGGGATCGCGGCGATTGAGCAGCAACCGCTTGCCGAGCGTCGCCAGCAGGCGTCGCCGAAGCGCGCCCTGAAGCAGCGCAAGCCGCATCAGCGCATCCTCGCCCGCTGACTGCGCATAACTGCCGCATCGCGCGCTCCAGTCGCGCTCGATCTGGCCGACTCGCTCCATCACCACGGCGTTATAGTGGCGATGCGGCCCGCGGTGCAGCGGCAGGGCGGTCGCCAGCGCGCTCTCTTCGCGCGCGGGCAACAGCATGCCGTTGATGCGGAAATCGTCGAAGCCGACGCGCCGCCGGTCGAGTCCGTCGATCATGCAGCGCAAGGGGCGGCTGGTCATGATCTGGAACGGCAGCAGGTGGTGGCGCTGCATCTGCGGGTCATAGCCGGGGCGATCCGAGCGATTGACCGACCGGAACGGGATCCGGGGACGCAGAAGCTTAGCGCCGCGCCTCATCCGTCGCGCTCGACCGTGACCAGCTTGCCGAAGTCTCCTGGCACGACGCGTAGCCGCTCACCGTCCAGACCCTCGAATTCGATCTCGCGGCGAAACGGCCCATTGGCAACGACATAGTCGATGAAACGGACCGCGAGCTTGGCGGTGTCGGCCGCGCTTTCACCCTCGCGCCGCCCGACCAGCAGCTCCTGTCCGGAAAAGAAGGCCAGACCCTCGCTGCGCACGCCCTCGCTCGAATGCTCAAGTGCGGTGAGACCAAGCGCCGGGAACGGCCCGCCCGACAGCCAGCCAAGCGCTACGCGCGAGAAATACTGGGGCTCCATCCAGCTTTGCGCGGGATGCCAGCAGACCGCCTCGACCGCGAGCGGCAGGGCAATATGCCCGGCAAGCCCGAGCATGGCCTGAACCACCGGGATCATCGCGTGGCCGCCGGAAAGGTGATGGCCGGGCAGAAGCGTGATCGCATCGAGGCCCTCGGCGATATCGCCGGGCGAAAGGCCGAAGCGGTGACTGCAGGGCGGCGGCGGAAGCGCTGTTGCGGGCGCCAGCCCGACGAGGTCGAAGGTCAGCCCGGATACGAGCAGTTCGAGCAGTCCCTCGCGGTCGTCGGGCGGACGGTAACTGACGTGGGCGGCTGCGCCGGCAATCTCCGACGCTTCGAGCAGGCGCGCGATCTCGTCCGCCGAAGGGCGCTTGCCCTTCGCGAACAACAGAGACAAATCGGCCTGGCTTGCGTCCATGCCTGCTTATGTTCCCCTTATGAAAGACGGCCAAACGCGGCCCATAATCAAGGTCCGTTGCAGGCAGCGCGCACGCGCATCAAGTGCACGGCGTGCAATTGCACCCACTTTGGACCAGTAATCTCCTAATAAATTCCCAACTCCAATCCCGTGCAAAGCGCGGCTCCAAGGTCCCGGCAGGCGCAAAGTGCCGTATTGTATACATTTTTCGGCGCGAGGATCGCCTCGGGCGTCTGTGCGGCCAAATTGACGATCAGCGGGTCGGCAACGCGCTTCAGCCGCCAGCCTTTAACGATCCTGTCGATCTGCGCCTGAGCGCCGGCGCCATCCGATCCGGCGGCGATCGCGGTTGCGTAGGCGCGGCCCTCGATCCGGCCGAGCAGCGGATAATAGCACCGGTCGAACATCTCCTTCATCATGCCCGACATCGAGGCGAGATTTTCCGGACAGACGAACAGGTATGCCCCGGCATCGAGCAGGTCCTGCGGAATAACGTCTGCGGCTGCGATAAGCCGCGCGCCGTCACCCCCGCCTTCCTTCGCGGCGGCCGCCATCGCCTGCGCCGCTCCGGTCCTGCTGTGCCAGATGATCGCCAGCGTGATCGTGCCTCTCCCATGCAAGATATCAGCGACCAGCCCCCCGCGCGCATGTTGATATCTTCGTTCTCGATTAGGAATTTACACGAGCCATGTGTAAATTAACATATTGCAATGACGACAGGTGCAGCATCCACGGCATGGGTTGAACAATCGCTTGGCGGCACCACGTGGCGCTGGCGCGGCGGAAACATGGCGCTCGATGGATCGCCGCTCGGCCTTGAAAACGACCTGGTCGCCCAGTTGCTGCTCGCCCGAGGAATCGCGCCAGACGATCTCGATGCGCACCGCACCCCCTCGCTGCGCAATTTCCTGCCTGACCCTTCCGAGTTCCGCGACATGGACGCAGCCGCCGAACGGCTGGCACAGGCGATCCTGATCGGCGAGACGATCACGGTCTACGGAGATTATGACGTCGACGGCGCGACCAGCGCCGCGTTGCTGCTGCGCTTGATCGAGATGCTTGGCCACAAGGCGGGGTACTATATCCCCGACCGGCTGCTCGAAGGCTACGGCCCCTCGGGCGAAGCGCTGGTCCGGCTTGGCCGCGAAGGCTCGAGCCTTGTCGTCACGGTCGATTGCGGCGCGATGGCGCACGAGGCGCTTACCATGGCGCGCGATGCGGGCGTCGATGTCGTGGTGGTCGATCACCACAAGTGTTCGCCCGAGCTGCCGCCAGCCGCTGCCCTCGTTAATCCCAACCGGCTCGACGAAGGCGAGATTGCCGCCGGGCACGGCCATCTCGCCGCAGTCGGGGTCGCGTTCCTGCTCGCCGTGGCCACGGTGCGCACGCTGCGACTGCGCGGCTTCTTCGAAGGCCGCAAGGAGCCCGATCTGTTCGCGTTGCTCGATCTCGTCGCCTTGGGCACCGTTGCCGACGTTGCCGCGCTCAAGGGCCTCAACCGGGCGATGGTGGCTCAGGGCCTCAAGGTCATGGCCCGGCGAGAGAACATCGGCATGGCCGCGCTGATCGACGTGAGCCGGCTGAGCCGCGCGCCCAGTTGCAGCGATCTCGGCTTCGCGCTCGGTCCGCGCATCAATGCGGGAGGCCGGGTCGGCGAATCGACGCTCGGCGTGCGCCTCCTGACCACGCATGACCCCGATGAGGCGCGGGCCATCGCGCAGCAACTCTCGCAGCTCAACGAGGAACGCCGCGCCATCGAGGCAGAGGTGCAGGAATCCGCCGAAGCGCAGATCGCGGGCCAGCACAACCGCGCGGTCATGGTGCTCGCTGGGCGCGGCTGGCACCCCGGCATCATCGGCATCGTCGCCGGGCGGATCAAGGAGAAGACCGGCAAGCCGGCGATCGTCATCGCGCTCGACGACGGCGGCTCCGGCATGGCCAAGGGATCGGGCCGCTCTATTGCCGGGGTCGATCTCGGCGCTGCGATCATCGCCGCGCGCGAACATGGCCTGCTGGTTGCAGGCGGCGGGCATGCCATGGCCGCTGGCCTCACCATCGAGCATGCACGGGTCGATGCGCTGGGAGAATGGCTCGATGAACGGCTCGGCCGCGATGTGGCCGCAGCGAGCGCCAGCAAGGCGCTGCTGCTCGATCTCGCGCTGGCGCCCCGCGGCCTGACACCCGACCTTGTCGAGACGCTGGAGCAGGCAGGCCCCTATGGCATGGGCTGGCCGGGGCCGCGCGTCGCGGTCGGGCCGGTGCGCGCGCTCAAGGCGGACATTGTCGGCAAGGATCACGTCCGCCTGATCGTCGCCGGAGCGGACGGCGCGCGCTTCAAGGCGATCGCTTTCCGTGCCGCCGAAAGCGATATGGGGCAGACGCTGCTTCACGGCGCGCGCGATCGCTGGCTGTGGCTGGCCGGCCGCGCCAAGATCGATGACTGGGGCAGCGTGCCTTCGGCCGAGCTGCACATCGAGGACGCGGCCTGGGCGCGCTGATTGCCGGGTCCGCGCGCGGGACTTGACCGTTCGGCGCGCGCCTTCTAAGTGCGCCCCCTGCCTTCGCCAATAGTGGCATGGCCCCTTCGTCTAGCGGTTAGGACGCGGCCCTTTCACGGCTGAAACACGGGTTCGATTCCCGTAGGGGTCACCAGGCTTGGCTGGCATGCATGGCTTTATGGCCCCTTCGTCTAGCGGTTAGGACGCGGCCCTCTCACGGCTGAAACACGGGTTCGATTCCCGTAGGGGTCACCAGTCTTCATCCAGCATCCTCGGGCCAAATAACCGGGCAGTCCGGATGGTCGAGCGCGTCGCCTTCCTGCAATTGCGCATGATGAGCCTTGGGCGGCACGCCCTTGCGCGCGTGAAAGCGCGCGTCATCGCCGCAATAGCGCACCGAAATCGCGCGGCGGCGCGTTGCCGAAGAGGTATTTCCGCCCGCGCCGTGGATTGTGCGGGCATGGTGGACGGTCACGTCTCCCGGCTCCATGTCGAAGCTCACCACCTCGCTGCTGCGCTCGCTCTTGTGGAAATCCGGCACAGCCTCGCCCTCGGTGCCCGGCATGAGCAGGTCGGAGGTGAAGAAGTTGGGGCGATACTTCTTCTTCCACAGCTGACTGCCCGGAATGAACCGCAATGCGCCGGTCTCGGCTCGCACCGGGTCGAGCGGCACCCAGGTCGTGCAGACCTGATGGCCTTCGACGTGGAAGTACGACATGTCCTGATGGAACGCAGTCTTTTCAAGAGCTCCGGGTTCCTTCACCAGCACGCTGTCCTCGTAGAGATTGAGCTTTTGCGCCTTGAGCAGCGCGGCGACCAGCCCCGGCAGCGGCGAGGCTTGCGCGAAAGCGGCAAAATCGGCGCTGCCCTTCCAGTGATCGAGCCCGCTGTAGAAGCGGCCGCGCCGCTCCCCCGCATCGAGCATGACAGCGGCGCCTGCCTGCTGCGCGACGCTGGCGCCGAATTCGGTGTAGTCGAGACACTCGGGAGAAGCGAGCCAGCCATCAACCGCAGCCCGCATCCGCTCGATCCAGTCGCGAGAGATGACCTGCCGCAGGCAGACAAAACCCTCTCGCCAGAAGGTCTCAATCTCGTCCTGCGTCACTTGACGGTTGGAAATTTCTGCTCTCGCCAAGCTCATCCCTCCGCAAGGGCAATTTGCCTGTAAGGCAGGCCATTGCCATTTTTTCCGCCGCGCAAAAGCCAGTTGCCCAGGCTGGCATCACTGGCAACTTTGTACCAGATGCCCATCACGCGGCGATAGAGAGCGGGCCCGTGGCCGCCCATGATTATCTGGTCCTTGTGCTGAATGGTAGTGATGTCCGTATCGTCGACCTCGGCCATCCGTGCGCCCCATCGGCTGCGCAAGACCAGAAAATCTGGATATAGTGTTGCCACAGCCCGCTGCGGGTACGGCGCACAGAATGGGCCCGCAAAGAACGCCTCGAACGAGCCGCGTATTGCTTCATCGGTGAAGTCGCTCATCGCGTTAGGCTGTATATCGTTCAGCAGGTGCAGGAGCAGGTCCATGTGATAGACCGCGTGCCGCGGCTTTGGCTCGATCCGCGCGAATGCCTCCTCGTCCACATAGTGAAGCCACATGCGGCCGCGCAATTTTTCCTCGGTCGGAACAAATTGCCCCATCACCTTGGGAGGGAGAGAACTTTGAAAATCGCGATCGAACGGCGGAGGGAACAGGCGGATTCCCTTTCTGGAGGAAAGCTGGAGCGCGGTCGTCTTTCCCGACGCCGGATAACCCGCGACGACAAAGAGCATCGGTTCAGCCTTCCTTTTGCGCCATGTGCGGCACGCGCTGGTCGATGAAGATCGATTGCATCGCGGTGGCGAACATGCCCTCGGCATCGCCTAGCCGGGTGCGGCTGTAGCCCGAGCCCTGCCCCGAAGTCTCGCCTTCGGCATCGATCAGGATCCAGTCGCCGCGCGGCAGGCGGCTCATGCATACGGTGATGTCCATATTGGCGAGCGTGTTTTCCATGATCGGCAGCACCGGCGCGGTGCCGTTGCCGAAATCGCCGAGGATCGCGGCGAGCGACAGCGGCTCTAGCGGCTCTCCCTCGACGATGTCGGACAGGAACCGGATCCAGATTGCGCCCGGGCCGGGCTGCGAGCGATCGAGCGAGATCTGGCGTTCCTCGAACCACTTGAGATTGTCGTAATGGTCCTGCTCGGTCCAGTAGCGCCGCGTGAGCGGAGTCGATTGCTCGCCGGTATCCGAAATGCGCGCGCGCACCGCAGTGGCGCGCACCCACAGTTTGTCTTCGGCAAAGAACTCGGCATCGACCACCTGCATGCGCCGCCCGTCGCGCAGCATGCGAATCCGGGGGACCAGCGGCACGAGCGGGACCGCGCCCAGGATGTCTATGCTGATCCGGGTGGTGAGCATCGGCTCTTGCGTCGGAACCTTGGCGAGGACGTGCCCCGACAAGCCCGCCAGCGCGAGGCCGACCTGAGACGTGCCGTTCCACGGGCTCACGCCGATGCCGGTTGGCACGTAGGCATCGCCTTCGCGCCGGTAGAATGCGATTCGCTCGCTTGCCATGGTCATCCTGTTGCTGCCCGAAGGTGCGACTCACCCTGTCAGGATTCTCCTTAAGGTCAATCGGCTGCCGCGCACGTCTGGCCTTGCGGACATCACGCCGAGGTTCAGTGCATCGGTAATTCGACGAGGCGTGGTGTTGAGACGACGTTAACATGTTTCGCAGTGTCTGGTTAACCGGTCGGGACCACTTTCGAACCATGGGCAGCTCGGGGGGCGTTGTTGAACTCTCAGTGTAGTGAGAACCGAAATGCTCGAATTTGAAAGAACCCGGCCCAATGCGGTGACTGGCCCGCTCGGCGAGAAAATGACCCGCGCTGATCTTCCCCCTCGCGACACGATGCGGTGGATCGCACGGCGCAAGGCGGAGGTGGTGGCGGCCGTCAATGGCGGCTTGCTGTCGATCTCGGAGGCTTGCGATCGCTATGACCTGACGCTGGAGGAGTTTGCCTCCTGGCAGCGCGCAGTCGAACGCGAGGGGCTACCCGGCCTTCGCGTCAGCAGGGCGCAGTTCCACCGCGATCATGCCAACCGCAAGGTTCGGCATTAATCCGGCGCGCAAGGTCCGGGGGAGGCTTTCCTGGTGCCTCCCCCTGATCGGCCCCGACCTCCTTGCCCGTTGCAGCCCTGCGCCCGCATGGTAGTGTGGCTGGTCCGCATTGCCTCGCTAGGGGTTTTCAGGCGCGGGCGGAAAAGGGGTTCTGGATGAAATATGGTGTGTTTGCGGCCGCTGGCGCGGTCCTCCTGCTTGCCGGTTGCGGCAGTGCGAATGAAGCCGACAAGACCGGCGATGCCGCGACCGAGGCTGCCGCTCCTGCCGAGGCTCCTGCCGCCGCCGAGGCGGCTGCTCCTGCCGGACCTGCCGTGGCTGGTGCGAAGCCCACCAAGGAATTCATGATCGGCAAGTGGGGCCAGGACGGCGATTGCACGCTGGCGATCGACTTCAAGGCCGATGGCACCACCGATGGCCCGTTCGGCAATTGGGCGCTCGAAGACGGCGTCCTGACGATGGCCGATGCGCCGCAGAAGGTTCACCTCACCATCGTCGACGACAAGACGATCGATTCGCGGCTCGACGGCAAGGGCGAGCCCAAGAAGATGACCCGCTGCTGACTTACGACAGCTTCATCAATGAAAATCGCGTGACCTGGGGATGATCCTGACGCCGCGCGGATGACGCTGGACGAAGCCGCATTCGCGGTTTCCCGGCGGCGGCGGCTCCCAGGCTTCGGCCTTGCCGCCGCCGCTTCCCGGCAAGGGCGAATTGACATGATCGGCGCGCGCCAGCGGTGCGCTCAGCAGGTCGTCCGACAGCAGACCGAGCTGCGCAGTGGCATCGTGAAGATGCGCGGCGATGACGTGGATCACCTCGTCGTCGTATTCGACGCGGCCCCGGATCTCGAGCAGCCGCGCCCCCATCACCGTGCGGCGGTGCTTCTCCATCATGTCGGGCCACACGACAATGTTGGCGACCCCGGTCTCGTCCTCGACGGTGATGAAGCACACGCCCTTGGCGCTGCCGGGCCGCTGGCGGATCAGCACCACGCCCGCGACATGGACCATCGAGCGGAACTTGCGGGCCCGCAGGTCTGAAGCGCGCACGAAACCACGCTCGGCAAGGCTGGCGCGCAGGAAAGCCACGGGATGCGCCTTCAGCGACAGACGCTGGGTCTGGTAATCGGCGACGACTTCCTCGCTGAGCGGCATCATGGGAAGCCGGGTGGCATGGCGCTCCGTTCCTTCGTCGCGCGCATCTGCGGCGGCGAACAGCGGCAGGTCGGGCGCGGCGATCAGGCTGCGCGCCTCCCACAGCGCCTGGCGGCGCGGGAGCCCTATTGAGGAAAACGCATCGGCGCTGGCCAGCCGCTCGATCATGGCGGGCGAGAGCCCGGCGCGCTGCTTCAGCGCGGCCAGATCGGCGAAGGCCCCGCCCTGCTCGCGCGCGGCAACCAGCTTTGCCGCCGCCGCTTCGGGAAAGCCGTCGATCTGCCGAAGGCCGAGGCGCAGGGCTATCCGCGAGTCCCTGCGGAGGCAGGGACTTAGCGCTTCAACGCATCCCGTCTGCGACACGAGATCCCTGCCTTCGCAGGGATTCGCCCCCTCCAGCGTACAATCCCACACGGAATGGTTTACATCCACAGGCAACACCGGCACGCCATGCTCGCGGGCGTCGCGCACGATCTGCGCGGGCGCATAGAAGCCCATCGGCTGTGAATTGAGCAAGCCGCAGGCGAAGGCAGCAGGGAAATGGCACTTCAGCCAGCTAGACACATATACCAGGTGGGCAAAGCTCGCCGCGTGGCTTTCGGGAAAGCCGTATTCGCCGAAACCCTTGATCTGGTTGAAGCAGCGCTCGGCAAAATCGGGATCATAGCCGCGCGCGATCATCCGTCCGACCATCATGTCCTGCAGTTCATCGACCATGCCGCGCGAACGGAACGTCGCCATCGCCTTGCGCAGCCGGTTGGCCTCGGCGCCGGAGAATTTCGCCGCGTCGAGCGCGATCTTCATCGCCTGCTCCTGGAAGATCGGCACGCCCAACGTGCGCCCCAGGATGCTCGACAATTCGTCGGGTGGGCCATGCTCGGGCGCGGGCGCGGGAATCTCCACCGGTTCGGCCCCGCGCCGCCGCTTGAGATAGGGATGCACCATGTCGCCCTGGATCGGGCCGGGCCGCACGATCGCCACCTGGATGACAAGGTCGTAGAACTCGCGCGGCCGCAGGCGCGGCAGCATGTTCATCTGCGCGCGGCTCTCCACCTGGAACACGCCCAGCGAATCGCCCTTGCGCAGCATCGCATAGGTCTCCGGGTCTTCGCGCGGCACGGTAGCGAGCGTGAGATCGCGGGCATGGTGCGCGCCCAGAAGATCGAGGCATTTCCTGATGCAGGTGAGCATGCCAAGTGCGAGAATATCGATCTTGAGGATGCCCAGCGCATCGATGTCGTCCTTGTCCCACTCGATAAAGCTGCGTTCCGGCATGGCGCCGTTGCCGATCGGCACGGTCTCGACCAGTGGTCCTTCGGTGAGGATGAAGCCGCCGACATGCTGCGAGAGATGACGCGGCATACCGATCATTTGTGCGGTCAGTTTGAGAACCCGCGTCAGGTGCGGGTCGGACAGGTCCATGCCGGTTTCGGCGGCATGTTTCTCGCTCACTTCGTTGCCGTGGCTACCCCACACTGTGCGTGCCAGTGCGCCGGTCACGTCTTCGCTGAGGCCCATCGCCTTGCCCACTTCGCGGATCGCCATCCGCGGGCGGTAGTGGATCACGGTGGCGCACAGCCCCGCGCGCTGGCGGCCGTACTTGGCATAGATGTACTGGATCACCTCCTCGCGCCGCTCGTGCTCGAAATCGACGTCGATGTCGGGCGGCTCGTTGCGGTCCTCGGAGATGAAACGATCGAACAGCAAGGCATGCCGGGCTGGATCGACCGCGGTGATGCCAAGGCAATAGCACACCGCCGAATTGGCCGCAGAGCCCCTGCCCTGGCACAGGATCGGCGGATCCTGCGCGCGGGCGAAATCGACGATGTCCTTGATGGTGAGGAAATAGCGGGCGAGCCTGAGCTTTTCGATCAGCACCAGTTCGCGGTGAAGCACGTCGCGCACGGTGTCGGGCAAACCTTCGGGATAGCGCCATTGCGCTCCCTGCCAGGTCAGCACCTCGAGCTGCTGCTGCGGCGTGCGGCTCTCGGGATAGCTTTCCTGCGGATACTCGTATTGCAGCTCGTCGAGGCTGAACCTGCAGGCATCGGCCACCGCGCGCGCCGCCGACAGGGCATGCGGCCAGGGCGCGAACAGCCGCGCCATTTCCTGAGGTGACTTCAGATGCCGCTCGGCATTGGCTTCGAGCAGCAGACCGGCGGAGGCCACGGTGGTCTTGTGGCGGATCGCGGTCATGACGTCCTGCAGCGGGCGGCGTTCGGGCGCGTGGTAAAGCACGTCGTTGGTGGCATGGATCGACATGCCGTTTTGCCGCGCCATGGCGTCAAGCGCCTCGATCCGGGCGATGTCGTCGCCGCGATAGAGATAAGAGGCGGCGATGTGCTTGAGGGTGGGAAGCCGGGCTGCGAGGTGGGGGAGGATGGTTTCGAGGTGGGCGCTCAGCACTCTCCCCTCCCGCTTGCGGGAGGGGTCGGGGGTGGGCTTGGCAAGCAATGGCACGCCTCGCCCACCCCGCTGCGACTGCGCGTCCGGTTGCTCGGACGCGAGTCTCGCTGCCCCTCCCGCACGCGGGAGGGGAATCACGTTGTCCTCTACGACAATGGTGAATTCCGCTGCCAGATCGCGCGGGGGAACGAGGATCAGCTGCAAACCTTCGGAATGCTGCGCGAGCATCGCCAGCGAAATCTCGCATATACCCTTGTCCTGCCATTCGCCGCCCGGCCGCTGCATCCGCCCTGCCGAGATCAGCCGGCAAAGGCGGCCATAGGCCGCGCGGTCGATGGGATAGGCAAGGAACACCAGCCCCTCGATGGTTTCGATCCGGCAACCGATCACCGGCCGCAGTTTCAGGGTCTTCGCCTCGGTGTGCAGGCGCACCACCCCCGCCATCGAATTGGCGTCGGCAATCCCCAGCGCATCGTAGCCCAGCGCCCGCGCGGTCAAGGCCAGATCGACCGCGTCGGACGCGCCGCGCAGGAAAGTGAAGCAGCTCGCCAGCCCGAGCTCGACGAACGGCGCGCGCGGCGGCGCACCGATCGTATCGGGGTCTATGTCGATCCGGCGCTTGTCGGGCGTGAGCGGCGCTTCCGGCACGTCATCCCTCCAGCTCCGCGAGCCGCTCCGCCACTGCGGCCAGATCGGCGTCGAACAGGCGTTCCTGCATCTCGCGCGCCTCGCCATCGAGCCGCAGCAGATAGGACGGATGCGCGGTCACCCACAGTTCGCTGCCATCGTCGAGCCGGTGCGGCTGGCCGCGCGCCTTCGAGATGCTGACCGTCTTGCCCAGCATGCCGCGCGCCGCGCTTGCGCCCATGGCCAGCACCAGCCGGGGCTTCACCGCGGCGCGTTCGCTTTCCAGCCACCAGCGGCAAGTGTCGATCTCCTTGGCGGCGGGCGACTGGTGCAGCCGCCGCTTGCCGCGCCCTTGAACTACTTTGGGCACGAACTTGAAATGCTTGACCGCGTTGGTGACATAGGCCCGGTCACGCGCGATCCCGGCGCGTTCGAGATGCACGTCGAGCAAATGCCCCGCCGGACCGACGAACGGCCGTCCGGACAGGTCTTCCTGATCGCCCGGCTGCTCGCCGACGATCATCAGGGCGGCATGAAGCGGACCCTCGCCGGGCACCGCGCGATTGTCGAGCAGGCCGATCGGGCAGCGGCGGCAGCCGTCAATCGCCGCCGCAACTTCTTCCAGCGTACCGGGCCGTTCGCCATCCTCCATGCCGCCGCGCTCCACCATGCTCGCCTCGCGGGCCTGCGCACCCGCAACCAGTTGCGGGATCAGCGCGGCCTCGGGCATGTTCTTCCAGTATTTCCGGGGCATTTCCTTGAGCATCGCGCCGATCTTCAAACGCGCCGGATTGAAGATCGATGCATAGTAGGTGCGCCACAGATCTTCGGCAGGATCGCCCGTCGGCGCATCCTCGCGCCGGGCCGGCGGGCCTTCGGCAAGGCTCTCACCGTCCCAGTGCAGCGAGCCTTGGGGGGTGAGGATCGACCATTTCATGTTGGCGAAACGCCGCACGAAAAACGCCGCGTTGGCGCGCAGAATGTGATGCTCCGGCTCGAACCAGGCGACGTAATGCTCGCCCGCCTGACCATCCTCGCCCGTATATTCGACGCGGCGGAAGCGCACGAAGGCATGCATCTTGTGGCTGTCGCGCCGCACAGTGCGGTCAAGCTCTTCAAGGCGGCGCACATCCGGATCGGCGCGGTCCTCGAGCAGTCGGGACTGCGATTGCAGCCGCCACAGCAGCCGGTACAGCAGCGCGAACCGCCCGGGATCGCGGTGCAGCGCCGCATTTTGCGCCAGCTTGAGGAACGCCCGGCTGGCCCTTACCGGGCGTGGCTGGGCGCCGGGCACCGGCAAGCGCTTTTCACGCCGTCCGAATTCACCCGCGCCGAACAGATCGCCGGTCGCGCCCGGCTCGATCCAGACCACGCGGTCTGGCGGCACGTCGCACTGGACCAGCGCCCGCGCCCGCTCACGCCAGAAATCGAAGTCGTCTGGCGCAGGCAGGTGCACGGCATAGAAGCTGCGCGGGGCAATATCCTGCATCGCGGTCACGCCGCGATGCCCTGCCGGCCATCAGTCGCGTTCGTCACCCGGCGTTTCCTCGGCGGCGCGCGCCAGTTCCCTGGGCTTGCGCTTCTCGAACACCTGCGCGAGTTCTTCCTCTTCCGCGCTGGTCAGCCCTTCGGTGGCGGCCGGAAACATCTCCTCCTCCTCCTCGTCGATGTGATGCGTGTAGCGGTGCTTCAATTCCCCGTATTTGGCTTCCCATTCGGCATCTTCGACATCGAGATCGACCAGTTCGCCCAGCAAATCGTCGACTTCCTTGTGTTCGGAGACCGAGTGGCGCGCATCTTCGCGCAGGTCCGGCTTGCCCAGCATCGTCGCATAAAGCGATTCCTCCTCGGCAGCGGCATGCGCCTGCAATTCCTGGCGCAATTCCTCGAAAAGCTCGCCGCGCTCCTGCTTGTTAGCGGACAACACCTTGTCCATCAGCTTGCGCTGGCGATCGTGATCATTCTTGAGGTCGGCGAAAATCCTGGCGTCGGCCATTGTCATTACTCCTGGTTGCATCGCATCCCTAACCCGCCGCAGCACCGCAGGGTTGCGCGAGACAACGCATCAGCCAAACAATTCGAGCTGCTCGCGCCTAGGCACGACCAGGCTTTTGAGATCGGCCCGGTCGGTCAGCATGGTAGGCCGCCAGTCGGCCGTGACGATGAACGGGCGGATCTTCACCAGCGAAACCGTCAGCCGGGCAATGTCATCGAGCCGCAGGGTGCGGTGACGACGCGCCAGCAGGATGTTCTTCACCGCCCGCGTGCCCAGCCCCGGCACGCGCAGCAGCATCTCGCGCGGGGCGCGGTTGAGATCGACCGGGAAGCTCTCCCGGAACTTGAGCGCCCAGGCGAGCTTGGGGTCCATGTCGAGCGGAAGCATGCCGTCCGCCCCGGCCGCCTGCTGCACTTCGTCCGCCGAGAAACCGTAAAACCGCATCAGCCAATCCGACTGATACAGCCGGTGCTCGCGCATCAGCGGCGGGCGCTTGAGCGGCAACACCGCGCTGGCGTCGGGGATCGGGCTGAACGCCGAATAATAGACCCGGCGCAGGCCGAACCGGCCGTAAAGCGTGCTGGCCTTGCCGATGATCTGATTATCGCTGGCACTGTCCGCGCCGACGATCATCTGCGTCGACTGGCCCGCAGGTGCAAAGCCCGGGGCATGGCGAAACCGCTTCTTCGCGTCCTTCGCCTCGGCAATCGCAAGCTTCATGCCGCCCATCGCGCCTTCGATGGTGCCGGCATTCTTGTCGGGGGCGAGCCGGGCCAGTCCCGCTTCGGTCGGCAGTTCGACGTTGATCGAAATGCGGTCGGCATAAAGGCCGGCGCGGTGGATGATTTCGGGATCCGCCTCGGGGATGGTCTTGAGGTGGATATAGCCGCGAAAATCATGCTCCTCGCGCAGGATCCGCGCCGCGTCGACCAATTGCTCCATCGTATGATCGGAATTCTTGACGATGCCAGACGACAGGAACAGCCCCTCAATATAGTTGCGCCGGTAGAACGTCAGCGTCAGGTCGGCGACTTCGCGCGGCGTGAAGCGCGCGCGGCGCACGTTCGAGCTCTTGCGGTTCACGCAGTAGTGGCAATCGAACACGCAGTGGTTGGTGAGCAGCACCTTGAGCAAGGAAATGCAGCGCCCATCCGGCGCATAGGCATGGCAGATGCCCATGCCCTCGGTCGAGCCGATGCCTTTTCCGCCGACGGAATTTTTCTTCGCCGTGCCCGATGACGCGCAGGACGCGTCATACTTGGCGGCATCGGCAAGGATCTGCAGCTTTTCCATGATGGTGTGGCGAGTCATATGTTCCTTATATGTTCTCGCCAGTCGATTGCCTAGTCCAAAGGGCAAGCCCGCCCCACAATTAAGCACCGACAAGCTGCGCTTGCCTTCGCTGGCCATTCGCCACACACTCCCGGCCACAAAGCGCCGCATCTGAGATGGCGGCGAGCAAGGGATGCAGGCCATGGCACATTACGACACCATCATTCACGGCGGCATGATCGTCGACGGGCAGCGCAATTCGCGGTTTATCGGCGACGTAGGCATAACCGGCGGCGTAATAACCAAGGTTGGCCGGATTACGCCCGGCGCCACCTGCGAGCGCGAAATCGACGCCAGCGGCCTGATCGTCGCGCCGGGCTTCGTCGACCTGCATACCCATTACGACGCGCAGGTGTTCTGGGATCCGTACCTGACCACCTCGGGCTGGAACGGCGTCACCTCGGTGGTGATCGGCAACTGCGGGTTCGGATTCGCCCCGGTGAAGAAGGAACATCGCGACCGCGCGATGCGATCGATGACCAAGGTCGAGGCGATCCCGATGGCGACGCTGGAAAGCGCGATGCCGTGGGACTGGGAAACCTATCCCGAAATGCTCGATTCGATCGACCGCGCGCCCTTGGCGGTCAACGTGCTGCCCTATGTCGGGGTCAATCCGTTGCTCGTGTGGGTGATGGGGCTGGAAGACGCCAAGGCCGGTCGCATGCCCACTGATGCCGAACATGCCGAAATGGCGCGGCTGCTCAACGAGGCGATGGACGCGGGCGCCTGCGGCTGGTCGGCGCAATGCCTCGGCATTGCCGGCGAGCCGGAAAAGACCTCGGGCGACAATGCCGCGCAATCCGATTTCGACGGGACGCCGATGCCCAGCGACGTGATGCATCAGGAAACGCGCATGGTATTGGCCAAGGTGCTGGGCGAGCGCGGCGAAGGCTTCATCGAGCTTTCTGGAGGCCGGTTCATGACCAACGAACAATGGGAAGACCTCGCCCGCGTCAGCGGCGCGCCGATGATCTATCAGGCGGTCGTGCCCTCGAGCGGACCGATGCAGGAATGGCGCCGCAACCAGATGGCCTGGTTCGAGGATTGCCACCGGCGGGGCCTGCGCATCTATGGCCAGGGCATCACCCAGAACCCGCCGCTGCTGTTCACCTTCGATTACTGGGACCTGTGGGGGCCGGTGTGGAACGAGCTGACCGGGCCGGACCTTTCGCGCGAGGCAAAGCTCGCCAATTTCGCCGATCCGCAAGTGCGCGAGCGGCTGCGCGCCGAACCGATGAAGGTGATGTTCATCGACGACATCCAGGACACCCGCCTGCGCGAGACAAAGACCGAGCGCTTCAAGCCTTACGAAGGCAAGCCGATTGGCGAGATCGCCAGGGCGCTCGGGCTTCACCCGGTCGATCTGGTCTGCGAGATCGTGCTGGCCGACGCACTGGACACCGTCTTCCAAGCGACCCAGTTCGACACCACGCTCGAAGGGATCAAGGAGCTTATCGACAGCCCCTATATCATCCCCGGCCTGTCGGACGGCGGCGCGCACCTCAAGTATCTCGCCGCCGGCAGCTATGGCACCGAATACATCGCCAGGTACGTTCGCGACCACCAGTTCTCGACGCTGGAGGAAGCCCACTGGCGGCTTTCCGCCTTTCCCGCCTTCTGCGCCGGCTTCCAGGATCGCGGCACGATCCGCGAAGGCTCGGTCGCCGACATCATCGTCTATGACTATGACAAGCTGGACTACAATTTCCCCGAGTTCCGGCGCGATCTGCCGGGTGACGAATACCGTCTCGTCTCGGGCGGGAGCGGCTATCGCTATGTGCTGGTCAACGGGCAGGTGACGATCGAGGACGACGAGGAAACCGGCAATCATTCGGGCCAGTTGCTGCGCGGCGGCAAGGCTGATGCAGGGCGGATGCAGTGGTCTTGCGTCGGCGCAGCACGCGCGCTCGAAGCGGCGGAATAAGGCGCATGGAACGTGACGATCTCGATTTCACTGGCAAAGTGGTTGTGGTCACCGGCGGCAATGGCGGCATCGGACAGGGCATCGTCGATGTCTTTTCCGAGCGCAACGCCCATGTCGTGGTGGCCGATTTTGCCGCGCCGCTAAACCAACGCAGCAGTCTGGGTTCGGGCGAACTGGTTGATATCAAAACCGATATTACCGACCGCGCCTCGATTGACGCCATGGTGGCGCAGGTCATGGCGCGGTTTGGAAAGATTGACGCGCTGATCAACAATGCCGGTCGCGGCGAAGGCATGAAGCGGCTGGCCAATGTCACGCAGGACACGATCGACTGGATCCTCGATCTCAACATCAATGGCACCGTCAACATGACGCAGGCCGTTGTAGAAGAGATGAAAAAGGTGGGAGCAGGCAGCGTGGTGAACATTACCTCGGCCGCCGCCTTGTCCGGACCGGCGGGCAAGAATGATCCGATGTATGCGGGCGCCAAGGGTTTCCTGCACGCCTTCACCAAGTCGCTGGCTGCGGACCTTGGCCCGGCAGGTATCCGCGTCAACTCGGTCGCGCCGGGCTGGATCGTACCCGAAACCAACGAGGCGACCTCGCAGGGCAGCTTCTGGAACGTGATGCCGATCATGGGCAAGCCCGATCAGGCCAACAAGGCGCACGAAGACGCGTTGGCGAGCGGGTTCGGCGGTGCGCCGACCAACCAGAGCGACCTGCCGCCGCTGCGCAAGCTCGGGCGGCCGCGCGACATCGGCTATGCCTGCCTCTATTTCGCTTCGGACGCAGCAGCTTACGCCACGGGGCAGGTGCTCGCGATTGGCGGCGGCGGTTACATGCCGGGCTAGTTTACCCCCACAGCCCCTGCAGGAACCAGTCGGGCGCGCGGCCCACGGAATCCCCGCCGCGCCCGTCTCCGGCGATCCCGTCGCGGTAGATCCAGTAGCGCCGCCCCTCATGATCCTCGATCCGGTAATAGTCGCGCAGCCGCACCGACGAGCGTTCGCGCCACCATTCGGGCGCGATGCGTTCCGGCCCTTCGGCGCGCACGATCTCGTGCACCTCACCGCGCCAGCGAAATCGGCGCGGCAAGCCGTCGGGGCTGGCATAGAGCACCGCGATCGCTTCAGGACTATCCAGCAGTTTCAGCGGCCTGAGGTGGAATTCGAATATTTCTTGTGAGCTATTCTCCGCTTCCAGAACCGCTGCCCACCCCTGAGCGCGTTCGGGCACATGGCTGGCGCGCAGCACCGGACGGCGCACCGCGCGCGGGCCAAGCCGCGCCACCAGCCGGTCGATGAATGCGGCCAGCGACGTACCGTGATGCTCGGCGGCCGCCTCGATATCGCCTTGCGAAAGCGCCACGCTCTCGCTCCACAAGCTGCGCAGCCGCACCACCTCGATCCCGAAACCGGCATCGACATCGTCGAGATGACGGCCAAACAGACCCGAGATATGCCCCGGATCGCGGCTCGGCGCGGCGAGTTCGAGACGGCGCGTAGCGACCTCTCCATCGACCCTCCACAGACCAAGTTCGAGCCGCCGCGCACCCAGCCCCCTTCCCTCGAGCACGCGGGCCATGTCCTGCGCCAGATCCATCACCACCCGGTCGAGCAGCTGGCGGTGGCGGATCGGCTCCATCAGGCGGCGCTGCACCAGCGGCGCGCTGACCTCGATCACCGGCAGCGAAGGCTCGGGCACGCGGCCGAGCAATTGGTCCATGCGGATCAGCGGATTGGCGGCGGGCGCACGGCGGTTGCGGAAGCGGCGCGCCAGGGCATCGCGCGCCACACCGGTGAGATCGCCCAGCCGCTTGAGGCCAAGGCGGCGCAGCACCAGCAGCACGTCGTCATCAAGCCGCAAGGCAGCGACGGGGAGATGAAAGAGCTGTCTCTCAATTTCGTCATCGCGAGGGGCGAAGCCCTGCGGCGATCCAGGGCTTCCTCCATCACGCTCTGGATTGCTTCGCGGCATTCCCGCTCGCAATGACGAAGGAGGAGGCAGAATCCCTCCGTCTCGGCCATAGTGCGCCAGGGCCCAGGCCGCGCCCGCGGTCGGCGCGATCGCCAGCCTTGCCGCCAGCCTGCGCTGCGCCAGCGCGGCGCGCACATCTGCCAGCAGCGCCTCCTCGCCGCCGAACAGATGCGCCACGCCGGTAACATCGACGATCAGCCCGTCAGGCGCGTCGAGCGCGCTCCACGGCCCCCAGCGCTGCGCCCACAGCGCCAGCTTTTCCAGAAACGCAAGGTCGCCCGCCGGGTCTGAGGGCGCGGTGGCGAGCGAGGGACACAGGGTGCGCGCATCGGCGAGCATCGTGCCGGGGATCGCGCCTGCCGCAAGGCCAGCCGCATTGGCGGCAGCGATCCGCACTCCGCGCGCGGTTTCGGCGACCAGCGCCGTGGGCGCGGCGTCAGCCTGCTCGCCCTCGGCCAGCCCTTGTGCAAGCCGCCAGCGGTCCATCGCCAGCCGCCATAGCCAGATCGAGAGCACGCGGCGCATGGCTAGGCAATTGCCCTCTCCCCGAGCGGAGTGTTGGGCGCGGGGAGGGTATGAGCGACCAGCTTCCCTTCCTCCTCGCCCAGCAGCCATTCTCCCGGCGGATGGCCCCGAGAGCGGAACAGCTCGGCCCGCCATCTCGGCGCGCCCGGTGCCTGGCGATTCCAGCGCGGCGGCGCAGAAAGCGCGGCCTGCGCCTGCCAGCGCATCCTTGCCGACGAAAGATCGCGCGCGGCATCGAGCCGCACCAGCCACAGCGGCACGCCGTGGCGCTGCGCGGCAAGGCTGAGCCGGCGGTGAGCGGTAAACGACAAGGCTTTGGGATTGCCCGCGATCTCGCCGATGACGAAGGCCAGTTCGCGGCAGCGCAGCCCTTCTTCCAGCGCGAACAACGCGTCCTCGGCGCTGGCGGCAGCAACGTGAATCAGCCGGTGGCGCAATATGCGCGGCAGGCCGGGGCGATAAGGCCGCCCGGTGCGGCGCAGCGCCTCCTTGTCCTGCACCCACAGCCACATGCGCTGGTCGGGCCAATCACGAACCGAGGCAGCCAGCGGACCCGGCGCGCCAGCGCGCAAACGGTCCTGCGCGAGCGCCAGGGCAAAAGCCGCACCGGCGCCTTCGCGCGCAGAGGCGAAAACCTCGCCGTGCCCGACATTGCTGGAGGCAGGGCCGGTCAAATCCGGTCCCGGACGCCATGCCTGCGCCTGTGCGAGGCTGGCGGAATTGCCCGGAGAGGCGGCAGGCGAATCGGTGAAGTGGGACATGATGTTCCACTTATGTTCTCATGAATTGTTTCTTGCAAGCGGAACCAAACCGCCCTTCCCCCATTGAATCCTGCGAAACATCCCAGGAGAAAATGCGATGCGATACGACCAAGGCGACCCCGAGGAACTCCGCGAAAAATTCTGGAAGGCGATGAGCGCGTCTCCGATCGTGATGCTGCAGCTCAAATCCGATCCGGAAAGCGCTGCGCCGATGACCGCGCAGCTCGACAAGGACGCCAACTCGGCAATCTGGTTCTTCACCAGCCGCACCAATCGCTTCGCGGAGATGGGGCCAGCCAATGCGATCTTGGAATCCAAGGGTCACGACGTCTTCGCCAGCTTCGATGGTAATCTCACCGAGGAAACCAGCCGCGAACGGCTGGAGAAGCAATGGAACAACTTCGTCGAAGCCTGGTTTCCCGGCGGCAAGGACGATCCTGACCTGCTGATGCTGCGCATGGATCTTGGCGAGGCGGCGATCTGGGCTGGCGAAGTCGGCACGCTCAACACCGTCCGCATGATGCTGGGCGCCGATGTCACCGACAAGATCAAAGGCGGCTACGCCAAGATCGACATCTGATTGGTCAAACTGAAAAAGGGCCGTCCAGCAAGCCTGGGCGGCCCCTTGGCCTGCCTAATCCAGAGACGCGCCCGGCATCGGCGGCACCGGCTGCGGCGGCGTGTCGGGATCCTCCTCGTGGACATGCACCATGCCAAGGCCGACATGGCTGTGATGGCGGCTATAGAGGAAATAGACGAACAGCCCGGCCACTGCCCAGCCCGCGAACAGGCTCAGCGTATAGCCTGAAAGGCTGAAAAACAGGTAGAGGCAGCCCAGGATCGCCAGCGGCGCGACCAGCATCACCGCCGGGGTGCGGAACGGTCGCACCCGGCCCGGATCGGTCTTGCGAAGCACCATCACCGCAATTGCAACCATGGCAAAAGCGAACAGCGTGCCCGAGTTGGAGATATCGGCCAGGGCGCCGACCGGGAACAGCGCGGCGAACACTGCAACGACTATGCCGGTGATGATCGTCACCAAATGCGGCGTGTGATACTTCGGGTGGATCCGCGAAAGCGCCTCGGGCAGCAGGCCGTCGCGGCTCATCACGAAGAAGATGCGGGTCTGGCCGAACATCATCATCAGCACCACCGAAGGCAGCGCCAAGCCGGCGGCGAGGCCGACCAGGTTGCCGATCTGCTGCCAGCCGATTTCGCGCAGGGTCCAGGCCAGGGCCTCCTTGGAGCAGACCACCGCCTCGCCTGCGGCAGTGGCGCAGGCCGCCGCCATGGCCGTGGCGTCGCCGGGCGAAATGCCCTTACCCGCCGCATCGTAGACCGGCTGCGCGCCGACCGAACCGATCACGCCCGAAGCGACCAGCAGGTAGAACACCGTGCAGATCGCAAGGCTGCCGATCAGGCCGATCGGCATGTTGCGCTGGGGGTTCTTGGTTTCCTCCGCCGCCGTGGAAACAGCGTCAAAGCCGACATAGGCAAAAAAGATCGAGGCCGCCGCCGCCGAAATGCCGCCGAAGCCCAGCGGCGCAAACGGTTCGAAATTGGCTGAATTCATCACCGGCAGGGCAAGCACGCAGAACACTGTCAAAGCGGTGATCTTGACCACCACCAGCACCGCGTTGACCATCGCGCTTTCGCGCGTACCGATCACCAGCAGCCAGGTGACGAGCAGGGCGATGATGAAGGCGGGCAGGTTGATATAGCCGCCGACATCGATCGCAGTGGCCAACTCCGTACTTGGCGCAGCGCCGAAAGCCAGCTTGATATGAGCGATCAGGGCATTGGCATTGACCAGTTCCTGCGGCAGCGCGATCCCCAGATACTCGCGCAAAAGCCCCACGAAATAGCCCGACCAGCCGACCGAGACCGCCCCTGCCGCCACGGCATATTCGAGCACGAGCGCCCAGCCCACCATCCAGGCGAGCAGTTCGCCCATCACCGCGTAGCTATAGGTATAGGCAGAGCCGGAAACCGGCACCATCGAGGCCATTTCGGCATAGCACAGCGCCGCCACCGCGCAGACCAGCCCGGCGATGATGAAGCTCCGCAGCATCCCCGGCCCGGCCTTCTGCGCGGCCTCGGCCGTCAGCACGAAAATACCGGTGCCGATGATCGCGCCCACGCCGAGCATGGTCAGCTGAAACGCACCGAGCGATCGGTGGAGAGACTTCTTTTCCGCCGTCGCCAGAATGGCGTCGAGTGGCTTCACGCGGCCAAAGATCATGTAGTGCTCCCTACCATGCCCAATCGCGCGTGAGGCTAGCCTGATCACGGCTCATGGCAAGCGGGAAAGCACCGCCCTTCCCCAGCCCGCGCAACATGGCTAGAAACGATCGCATGTCCACGACCTTCCAGCTCGACACTTCGACCAGCCGCGCCAACCCCACGCCTGCGCCGATGCGCCGGCTTACCGTGCCGCGTATCCGCCAGCGCAAGCAGGGCGGGGTGACCGCCGAGCCGATCGTGATGCTCACTGCCTATACCGCACGGCAGGCGCAACTTCTCGATCCGCATTGCGATATCCTGCTGATCGGCGATTCGCTGGGCCAGGTAATTTACGGCCTGCCGTCGAGCATCCCGGTGACGCTCGAAATGATGGCGAACCATGCCGCCGCCGTGGTGCGCGGCAGCTATCACTCGCTGGTGGTGGTCGACATGCCTTTCGGTTCCTACGAGGCTTCGCCGCAAAAGGCGTTCGAGAGCGCCGCTTATCTGCTGAAATTTTCGGGCGCGGCGGCGGTGAAGCTCGAGGGCGGGCAGGCGATGGCGGAAACCGTGGCCTTCCTCACCCAGCGCGGCATCCCGGTGCTGGGCCACGTTGGCCTCACCCCGCAGGCAGTCAACGTGCTGGGCGGCTACATGGCGCGCGGGCGCAGCGATGCCGAAGCGGACAAGATCGTCTCGGACGCCAAGGCGCTCGACGAGGCGGGAGCCTTCGCGATTGTCGTCGAGGGCGTGGTCGAGCCGATCGCCGTGGCGGTTCAGAAAGCGGCCACATGCCCGGTGATCGGCATCGGCGCGTCGGCGCAGTGCGACGGGCAGGTGCTCGTCACCGAGGACATGCTGGGCATGTTCGAGCGGGTTCCGCGCTTCGTGAAACGGTATGGCGAAATTGCCGAAACCATCTCGGCCACCGCCGCACAATATGCTGCAGACGTGCGGTCACGCGTGTTTCCCGGCGAGGAACAGACTTACCAACCAAAGGTGTAAGTTAGCTCCACGGCGGCCTGACCGGCGGCGCGGGCGTGGCCGAAAAGCGCGGCGCGGGCGCTGGCTGCACGATCCCCGCTTCTTCGATGAAAGTGCCGCGCGCGACGTTGTGCGGATGCTTCGGCGCTTCGGCGAGGCTCAGAACCGGCGCGAAGCAGACGTCGCTGCCTTCGAGCAGCTCGCACCACTCGTCGCGGGTCTTTTGCAGGAATATCTGCGTCAGCCGCTCTTTCATTCTGGGCCAGGCGGCGCGGTCATTCTGTTGTGCGAAATCGGGGTCGCCCGCGACCCCTAGCCGTTCGAGCAATTCGGCATAGAACTGCGCTTCGATCGGCCCCAGCGAGATGAATTTGCCGTCGGACGTTTCAAAAGTCTCGTAATAGGCCGCGCCGGTATCGAGGATGTTCTTGCCGCGCTCGTCCACCCAGCGGCCAATGCTGTGCAGGCCGTAGAACATGGTCGACAGCAGCGCCGCGCCGTCCACCATCGCGCAGTCGATAACCTGACCCTTGCCGGTCGATTTCGCCGAGAGAATCCCCGCGAGCATCCCGAAGGCCAGCATCATCCCGCCGCCGCCGAAATCGCCCACCGCGTTGAGCGGCGGCGTCGGTTTCTGCCCTTCGCGGCCATAGGCGTGCAGCGCGCCCGACAGCGCAATGTAATTAATGTCGTGCCCGGCAGCATGCGCCATCGGTCCGTCCTGTCCCCACCCGGTCATCCGGCCCACGACGAGGCGGGGATTTACGCCCAAAAGAATGTCCGGCCCAAGGCCCAGCCGCTCGAGCACGCCGGGACGGAAGCCCTCGATCAGGCCGTCGGCCTCGCGCACCAGATCGAGCACCTGCGCGCGGCCTTCATCCGACTTCAGATCAAGCTCGACATGCTCGCGGTTGCGCAGGCTCGCATCGAATTTCAGCGCGCCCCGCTCGGCGGTGCCGGGCCGGTCGATGCGGATCACTCGCGCACCATGATCGGCCAGCATCATGCCGGTGAATGGTCCCGGACCGATCCCGGCGAACTCGATGACGGTAATCCCTTCCAGCGCGCCGGGCATGGCCTCTCCTCCCTTGTTAATGGCAGGAATGGCGATGCCCGAGGCATACCGTCATGTCGAGAGCATCAAGCGTGCAGGTCGTACTGCTTGAGCAGATCGTACAGCGTGGGGCGGCTGATCCCGAGCAGCTTCGCAGTGCTCGAAATGTTGCCTTCGCTGCGCGCCAGCGCGTGGCGGATGATCTTGCGATCGGCCAGCTCGCGCGCGCTCTTGAGGTTGAGCGCGTTGATCTCGTCCTCGTCCGGGCTGGCAAGGTCGAGATCGGCAGCCCCGACCAGCTTGCCGTCCGCCATGATGACCGCGCGCTTCACCCGGTTTTCCAGTTCGCGCACATTGCCCGGCCAGCCCCATGCATCGATGGCGGCCAGCGCGTCGGGCGCAAAGCCGCGCACCTTGGGGTTCATCTCCTGCGCGAATCGGCCAAGGAACACCTTGGCGAACAAGGTCGCATCGCCCGGCCGTTCGGCCAGCGAGGGAATCTTCACGACGATCTCGGCGAGCCGGTAGAACAGGTCTTCACGAAACGTGCCCTCTGAAATCATCGATTCCAGGTTCTGGTGCGTCGCGCAGACCACGCGGGTGTCGACCGCGATCGACTTACGCGAGCCGATGCGCTCAATCACCCGCTCCTGCAGAAAGCGCAGCAGCTTGACCTGCAATTGCAGCGGGATATCGCCCACCTCGTCGAGGAACAGGGTGCCACCCTCTGCCTGCTCGATCTTGCCCTCGGTGGTTTTGACCGCGCCGGTGAACGCGCCCTTTTCATGGCCGAACAGTTCGCTTTCGAGCAGGTTTTCGGGGATAGCCGCGCAGTTGATGGCAACGAAGGCGCGGCCCGCGCGGCCGCTTGCATCGTGCAGCCCACGCGCCAGCAGTTCCTTGCCGGTACCGCTCGCGCCGAGCAGCATCACCGAAACGCTGGTGTTGGCCACCCGTTCGATGGTGCGCGCGACCTTGATCATTTCCGGCGCGCCGGTGACGAGGCTGCCGAGCACGCGCTCTTCCTTGCCCGCCCTGGCTGCGAGCTTGCGGTTCTCCTGCTCGATCCGCGAGAGTTGCAGCGCGCGACGCACGATCAGGCCGAGCGCATCGATGTCGACGGGCTTCTGATAGAAATCGTAAGCACCGCGTGCGATCGCCTGCAGCGCGCTTTCGCGGGCGCCGTGACCGCTGGCGACGATCACCTTGGTCTCGGGCTTGAGCGTCATGATCTCGTCGAGCACGGCCATGCCCTCGCTGGTGCCGTCGGGATCGGGCGGCAGGCCGAGGTCGAGCGTCACCACGTCGGGCGCATCGGAGCGTAGCGCGGCAAGCGCGGCGGCGCGGTCGCCCGCGATCACCACGTCGAAATCCTCCCACGCCCACTTGAGCTGGGCCTGCAGGCCGGGATCGTCCTCGACAACCAGCAGCTTGGGTTTGTCTTCGCTCATGATGCCTGTTTCCTCTGGGTATCGGTGACGGCCTGATAGATCTGGGCGGCGGCGCTGGCGGGAATCCGCACGGTGAAATGGGAGCCGAGTCCTTCGCGCGATTCGACTTCGAGCCGCCCTCGCATCGCCTTGACGAGTTCGCGCGCCTCGAAAGCGCCGATGCCGAACCCGCCGCTCTTGGTGGAAACGAACGGCTTGAACAGCTTGCTGCGCACAAATTCGGGCGACATACCGCAGCCCGAGTCGAACACCTCGAAGCGGGCGTAAATGCCCTCGCTGGCGAGGCTGAGGATCACCGGCGTGCCCTCGGGGCTCGCATCGATGCCGTTCTGGATCAGGTGGACCAGCACCTGTTCGAGCGATTCGGAATCGGCAGTGATTGTCACGTCGTCGCAGCGCGCGAGCATTACCTGCTCGCTCGCGGCAAACCGGCGCAGGGTCGATTGGACCACCTGGCTCGCGGCAACCTCGCGCAAAGTCTCGACCCCGCCGCCATAACGCGACAGCCGCGCGATCAGCGCGTTGAGCTTGTCCGCCGAATTGCGCAGCGTGACGAGCATGTCATCGCGGAATTCCTTCTTCTCGGCATGCAGCTCGGCATTGCGCGCGAGCAGGCTGAGCTGGCTGGCGAGGTTCTTGATGTCGTGCATCACGAAAGCGATACGGCGGTGGAAATCGTCGAACCGGCTGGCTTCGACCAGCGCGGTCTGGCTGGCGTTTTCGGCAAGGTAGCTGGCGAGCTGCTGGCCAACCACGCGCAGCAGGTCGAAATCCTCCCAGTCGAACTGGCGGACATAGGCAGGCCGCGCGAGCACCACCATGCCGACCAGCCGCTCGTAGTGAATCAGCGGAACCATCGCCCAGGCCCGTGGATGATCGACCAGCCATTGCGGCACCAGATCGCTTTCCGCGGCAGGCGCGCGTCCGGACCGCACATCGTCGAGGTCCGCGATCCACCCTTCGCGCTCGAAAAACATGGCCGAAGGCTTATCGATGGCGCAGCCCGGCACATCGATCTCCGGCCAGTTCCAGCGCGCCGCGAGAGTAAGCTCGCCTTCGTCGCCCGGCGCCAGGAGTAGCCCGGCGGGACACTCGGCAATGTCGGCAACCGCCTTAACCGCACGCTCGCCCAGCGGCGGCGCATCAGGGCCGCTGCTCCCGATCGTGCGGGTAAAACGCAGCCATTCCTCGCGGTAATCGTAGCGGTGCTGGAAGAAGTGCTTGGCCAGCATCACGCGCAGCCACCGGCGCAGCCGCCGCGATGGCAGCAGCAGCAGCGCCGCCGCGCTCGCCACGGTAAGGAAGCCAAGCTCCATCAGCCGCGCGAAATCGCCGCCCGCAAGCGCAAGCCACTGCGCGATTACGACCATGGCGACCAGATAGACGCCGATGATCAGCAGCGAGAAGGTCTGGAAGGTGACCGTGCGCGAAGGCCGGAACCGCAGCTCGTCGCGGCCCTTCGTGGCCGTCACCGCCATCAGCAGCGCAAGTGCCACCGTCGCCAGCCCGCGCAGCGAAGCTACCTCGGTCGGGAAACTACGGCCCAGCCGCGCCCCGGCAAACCGCAGTGAGCGCAGCGCATCGCTGCCATAGACGCCCACCGCGATCATCGTCGTGGTCATCACCATGACGAAGCCCGCGTGCGAGACCCAGCGTTCGAACAGCGGCACGATGTCGATGCCGATCTGGCCCGCGCGCAGCCGCCAGGCCAGTTCGGAAGCCGCGAACAGCATCGCGACATCGACCAGCCACAGGAGTACGACGGCATGCGGAATGTAGTGCTTGAAAAGGCGGATCATGGTTTCGGTCCAGCTGCGATCGGCCATTGGGGCCGTGCGCGTCCGGTCTAGTGCGCAGTGGTAAAATGTCGGTAAATCTGACAGTTCCGGAATAGGCGTGATCGAAACAAACGGCGGATATCGCCCACTTTCCGAGGAATTTTGTCGGACCGATTTACACGGCGCCGCGCGCTGCACGGTCGGCGTTAGGCCGGAAGTGCATAGGAGCGCCTAACCCGGCGTTAACCACATGCGCTCGAAGCTCGGTTAACCCGGGCGGTTTATGAAACCTTCCCATGTCCCGCCACGCACCCATCATCCCCGTCGATGGCAAGCTGTACCGCCACTTCGCCATCGCGACGGTGTTGATCACCGGGTGCCTTGCCATGTTCGCAAGCGGCGAAAACCGAGAAGCCCTGTCCCAGGCCATCGAATCCCAGCAGCAGCAGGCTGAAGTGAAGGAGGTCGAAGCGAAGAAGGGCATCGGCAAGAAGGGCAATTTCTCCGACAAGCGCAAGGTCAAGGGCTCGTTCGGCACTGATTCCGAAGTTCGCTGGCGTCCGCCGGCGTCGGCAGGTCGCGGCGCCGGCTTTGCCGATTCCTCCGAGGCCGAGCTTGTCGCCGCGTCCGCCGTGACCTTCAACGGTCCGGCTGCCACACCATCTGGCGCGCAAACCATCGTCGGTGCACCGCCGCCGGGGATGAGCGCGGCGGAATATGCCCAGATGACGAATCAGAAAAAGAAGAAAAAGCCGCCGCCGGAAAAGCGCGCGATGTCCGCGCACGAAGTCGATGCAATGATGGCCGCGTCAGACGCGCGCAGCCTGACGCGGCAGGATTGAGGCTAATGCCCTAGAAGCACTCGCGCGCTAGAAACGCGCGCGTGTCGGGGCCGATCAACGCCGCATGGCCGTAATTCGGATGGTCGATCACGACCATCGCCTGCGCCTCGCCGCTGTTCCATGCGGCAATCGCCTCGGGCGGGAAATCGAAGTGGAAGAAATGCACGGCGCTGGCTTTGCCGTCGCTTTCGCGCGTGCGTTCGACATCGCCTTCCGGGCGGGCCTTGATGACGAGATCGCCCAGCCGGATCGAAATGTGCTGTTCAACATTGCCGATCTTGCGCAGGAACAAGTCGCGCTGCACCGGATCGGCACCCTCGAACAGAACTGTCGCAGTCAGTTCGCTGCCCTTGGGCACCATCGGATCGTAAGCGGTGAGTTCATCGACGAGCTGCTGGGGTCCGCCCTTCTCGATCCGCAGCATCTCCTGGATCTGGAGCCACATCGAATCCCAGTTCTCGAACAGGATCACCGCATTGGGCCCGACGCTGAGCCGCGTGAGCTTCTTGCGCTCGATCGCCTCGGCTTTCTTTTCCTTGCGGATCAGCTCGTACTGCTCGGTCGCCATGATATCGTCGGCGGTTATGGTGCGGGCATTTCGGGGCATATGACTTCCTTCTCCCCCTCCCGCTTGCGGGAGGGGTCGGGGGTGGGAGATCGGGGTGCAGGACTTGCCCACCCCTGGCCCCTCCCGCAAGCGGGAGGGGAACGACACGGCGATCACAGGCCGTAGGCAAGTGCCATGACTTCGATCGGATGGCCGATCCGGGAAGGCGGCTCGTTGCCATTGGCTTCGATCACCTGCCTGAGATGCGGCCCGGCGAGCGGGCACTCGCTCACCACAAGGTCGGGATTTTCCTTCATCAGGTTCCGGCCCGTCGGCTTGCCGACCTTGATCGCACGGTCGAAATTCTGCTTGAAAATGCCCCATTTGCCGCCGTGGCCCGAACAGCGCTCGGTCAGCTGAGGCTTGGCCTCGGGGATCAGGCGCAGCATCTCCATCGCCTTTGGACCCATGTTCTGCGCGCGCGCATGGCAGGCGAAATGGACGCCGATGGTCTTGGCCATCGGCTCGATCGGAGCAAGGCCGCCCTTCTTGGCGAGCGCCACGACATATTCCGAAACGTCGAAGGTGTGCTTTGAGAGCGCGGCGACATTCGAGTTATCGGGCTCGATCAGGGGCCATTCGAACTTGAGCATCAAGGCGCAGCTGGTGGTAAGCGGCACAATGTCCCAGCCGTCTTCGATCAGCGGGACGAAATAGGCCGAGATCCGCTCCGCCGCGCTGGCAACCGCGGCCATGTCACCGTTCTCGAACTTGGGCATGCCGCAGCAATCGGGATATTCGACGCGCACTTGCACGCCGTTATGCGCGAGCACTTTCATCGCTGCTTCGCCCGGTGTCGCATCGTTGAAGTTGTCGTGGCACCCGGCATAGAGCACCGCCTTGCGCCCGAAGGCCGGGCCATCGGGATTGGGCGCGGGAACCACTGCCTGCGCGCCATTGGCGAAAGCAATCTCGCGAAACGACGGGACATGGGCGCGGGTGTCGATGCCGATCACCGCTTCCATGACCGGGCGGGTCAATGCGTTGCCTTCGCCGGTCGCCCAGTTAGCGAGGCCTGCAAAGGCGGTGCCCAGCTTCCCGTTGCGGGTCATCTTCGCGAGTTCGCGGTCGGCCAGCGATGTGTCGCCATTGCGGTTCTCGACCGCGCGGTGGCGCAGCATCAGGTGCGGGAAATCAAGATCGAACTCATGCGGCGGCACATAGGGGCACTTGGTCATGAAGCACATGTCGCACAGCGTGCAGGCATCCACGACGGCCTTGAGCTGCCCCGCTGAAAGGTCGGCGACCTCTTCGTTGGGCGATTCGTCGATCATGTCGAACAGCAGCGGAAAGCTGTCGCACAGGTTGAAGCAGCGACGGCAGCCGTGGCAGATGTCATAGACACGGCGCAGCTCGGCCTCGAGCGCGGCTCCGTCGTACCACTCCTCGTCCTGCCACGGAATCGTGTGGCGGGTCGGTGCTTCAAGGCTGCCTTCCATGTGCGATTCCTTGCTTCTTGATTGAGAGCTCCCGGGTCTGGCTTCGCCAACCCGAGGACAGGCTGCGCGAAACAATCCAGGGCAGCGTGATGCGGCGCTGGATTGCTTCGTCGCAAGCTCCTCGAACACCGAGGAGCAATTCATCCAAAATCAGGCGTCGAGGCTGTCGAGCGTTTTCTGGAACTTGCCAGCGTGGCTCTTCTCGGCCTTGGCGAGCGTCTCGAACCAGTCGGCGATCTCGTCGAAGCCTTCGTCGCGCGCGGTCTTGGCCATGCCCGGGTACATATCGGTGTACTCGTGGGTTTCGCCGGCGACCGAAGCCGCCAGGTTGTTGGCGGTATTGCCGATCGGCAGGCCGGTGGCCGGATCGCCGGTTTCCTCGAGATATTCGAGGTGGCCATGCGCGTGACCGGTCTCACCCTCGGCGGTCGAGCGGAACACGGCGGCGACATCGTTGTATCCTTCAACGTCCGCCTTCTGTGCGAAATAGAGGTAGCGGCGGTTGGCCTGGCTCTCACCGGCGAACGCAGCCTTGAGGTTTTCCTCGGTCTTAGATCCCTTCAGTCCCATGGTACCTGCTCCTTTGCTGGGGTTATCAGTGATACCCTATTGGGCCGCGCGGGCACCTTGCGCCATCGCAAAATTCCGCGATCGATAATCGGCAAAAGCGATCATCGCGCTGCGAATTATTCGCAAAGGAGATTTATCGGGATTTGGCGAAGGCGTGCCCAACGGGCCTGGCAGGCCGACGTTCAAATGCTGGTGCCCCTGGCCCGACTCGAACGGGCACGTCTTGCGACAAACGATTTTGAGTCGTTCGCGTCTACCATTCCGCCACAGGGGCCGCCTGTGCAGGCGCGGTCCTTAGAGCATCGTGCGCAAAAGTGGGAGCCGGTTTTCCGCAAAAAACGATGCGGCCACGAAATGCTGCCAGGACGCGCCAGTTCAATCGTTGAGCGCAGTAACCAGCAGCTTGTGCAGCCGCGAATGCAGCGCGTCGTTTCCGGCGAGCACGGTCTCGGCACAGACCGGATCGGATCGGCCGCGCCAATCGGTGACGAAACCGCCCGCCTCGCGCACCAGCAGGCACCCGGCCGCCGTGTCCCACGGCTTGAGACCTGCTTCCCAGAAGCCTTCGTAGCGGCCAGCCGCAACCCATGCGAGATCGAGCGAGGCCGCGCCAAAGCGCCGGATGCCGGCAACCTCCGGAGCAAGCGCGCTGTAAATCTTCATCCACTGGCCGGGATCGCCCGCGCCAGCAAAGGGTA
>CANJUF010000005.1 GCA_947477745.1 Sphingomonadaceae bacterium
AAAGACATCCGCCGGGCGACGCGGCGGCATTTTTCAGCGGAAGACAAGATCAGGATCGTGCTGGAAGGCCTGCGTGGCGACGACAGTATCGCCGAGCTTTGCCGCAAGGAGGGCATTGCCCAGAGCCTGTATTACGTGTGGTCGAAGGAGTTCATGGAGGCTGGCAAGCGCCGCCTGGCGGGCGACACCGCTCGTGCCGCCACCACCGACGAGGTCAAGGATCGCCGCGCGGGTGGCGCGGGCGCGCGCGGTCCAGTCGGCGCGCTTTGCCGAAAGCCATGCGCGCACCAACGCCGAGCTCGACGGCGATGCGCTGGAGAAATTCGCCACGCCTGACGAGCCGGGCCGCGCCCTGCTGATGCAGGCGGCCGAGGCGATGCGGCTGTCCGCGCGCGGCTATACCCGGATGCTGCGCGTCGCCCGCACCGTCGCCGATCTGGCGGGCGCGCAGAGCATAGGCCGGGTCCATGTGGCGGAGGCGCTGTCCTATCGGCGGCAGGTGCCGCGTGCCTGACGTACCTCGATCAGCATCATGGTAACCAGCGCTCCGGTACGTCCGCTCGAGCTGGTCGATTTCACCGTGGACCGTCCGTTCGTGATCGTGCTTCGCGATCTTGAACAGCGCCAGGTGCTGTTTATTGGCCGGATCGCTGCGCCGGAGAAATATGACATGCCCGGCGGCGGCCAGGGCGAATGAATTAACCGGCCCCGATTGGGACTGCTGGCTCAAGCGGATCGACGCGCATACGGGGCAGCAGCAGCATCGTCCCCAAGGTCATCGCCAGATAAGTAATGAACACCGCATCGTATTCGCCCGAGATGTCGTGGATCAGGCCGAACAGCGGCGGCGAGGCAAAATTGAACACGAACAGCGCGAGGCCAAGCAGGCCGGACACCCTTCCGACCACGCCCCGACCGAACACGCGCGGCACCAGATAACCCTGTGTCGGCAGCAAGGCCCCGCCAAAGAACCCGAGCATGAGCGCCCCGCAGGCGATCAGAACAAAGCCGCGCTCGGCAAAGATCAGGCAGCCATAGGCCGCGCAGGTTCCCAGCAGGGTCATCAACAAAAGCTTTCGCGGATCGGCCCGGTCGGCGATGGCGGCATAACCCAGCTTGGCCACCACCCCCGCAATCGAATAGATCGAAAACAGGTAGGCGACATAGGTCGCATCGATGCCCTCGTCGGTCGCCATCGGCGCGATGTTGGTGATTACTCCGCGCATGGCGGAAAACACCACCGAGAGAATCAGGGCGAATATCCAGAAGGTGGGATCGGAAAGGATTTGCCGGTTGGTCAGGCCCGCGGCGGCAAGCGCATCGGCGTCGGCATGTTCGGGCTCCTCGTCGGCGCCGTCGGGGTGCAGGCCGACGTCGCTCGGGCGGTCGATCATCATCAGGACGCAGGGAAATACGATCAGCGCCAAGATGCCCGCGAACACGCGCAGGGCGGTGCGCCAGTCGAACGTATCGAGCAGAAACTGCGCCAGCAGCGGAAACACGAACCCGCCGACCGAAACGCCGGTCAGTGCGATACCCATCGCCCGGCCGCGCATCCCGGAAAACCAGCGTGCGACCAGCACCGTCATCGCCATGTTGCCGACGGTGAGCTGCGATGGCCCCATGAACAGGCCATAGACCACCATCACCTGCCAGAACTCGGTCACATAGGAGAGCGCGACGTAGCCCGCGGACAGCAGCACCCCGCCGACAGCCACGGTGAGGCGCAACGAGAACCGGTCCATCAGCGGGCCAAGCACAGGGCCCAGCAATGCCATGATCACCGCAATCACCGACATCGGCAGCATCAGCGTCATCCGGCTCGGGCCGAATTCGGTCAGCAGCGGTACCGAAAGGATGCCGAAGGTCACCGTCACCATCGAACCGACGGAAAGCAGCACCAGCGCCAGCCAGACTTGCCGCCAGCCGAGCGTGAATTTTCCTGCCACCTCGCGTGCCCCCTAATCCCCCTCTGCCATGGGCCAGCCGGCGGACTTGCGCAAGGCGGGCATCACTTCGCACGTGAACAGCGCATCCTGCGCTGCCGATCGCTCGCCGGGATAGAGGCCGGGCCCGACGACAACGAAGCGCTCGATGCCCATGGCGACAAGATCAAGCAGATGGCGCGTCACCTGATCGGGGTTTCCGACCACCGCAAAGTCGCGCACGAACTGTGCCGAAAGGCTGCCTCCGGCGATGCGGTCGGCACCGCTCATGTCGCTGTGGCGGGTCATGTCATAGCCCTTCCTGACCGCTTCGAGATTGCGCGCGGCCTCGGCGTCTTGCGGCCCGACCTGCCTGCCCTCGATAACCTGAAAGCGGGCCAGTGGCGGGGCGATCAGCATGGCCGCGTCCATCGCCGCTTCGGGATCGGTATCGCATACCACCACGATCTGCGCGCCGTAGCTCGGCGGATGTGTGCCTTCTTCCTGCGCCGCCCGCGCAGTGCCGAGCGCCCATCCCAGCCGTTCCCTGGAGGCGCCGACGCTGAAGGTGACACGTTCCGCAAGCCGCGCGCCCATGGCGATGACCTTGGGACCAGTGGCGGCGACATCGAGCGGCACCTTGGCGAGGCTTTGCGGCATCCAGTTCAGGCGCACCGCCTCGGGCCGCTCGCCCAGATGCAGCGCCGCGAGCGGCGGCGCATCGCCCGAAGGCCCGTACTCGCCGAAAGGTATTTCGCCGCCGGAGAGCAATGTCTGCAGATGCACGAGCGCGCGCTCGAACTGGCGCGTACCCATCGGCGCATGGCCGAGATAGGCATGCGCCGAATCGCCCCTGCCGATGCCCAGCACGGCGCGGCCCGCCGAGATCGCCTGCACCGTGACCGCCGCGCCGGCCGTCACCGCCAGATTGCGGGTCAGCGGATTGGTCACCCCGGTAGAGAGCTTCAGCTTTTCGGTGGCACTGGCCCAGACCCCCATGTGCGCCCACGGATCGGCGCTGAGGCACTGCGAGTCCATGAACATCTGGCCATCCCAGCCCTGCGCCTCGATGGCCTGGGCCTCGCGCGCCGATGCGCCGAAATTGGCCCCGCCGGCCCGCCAGATTTCCAGCATGTCGCCGCTCCCTTTTGCCGGGGAGCAGCTTCGGACGGGCGAGCTAGCGCGTCAATCGTCGTGATCGAGCTGGCGCAGTACCTCGGCGATAACCTTCGGATCGCAGGCGAAGCCCAAGTGCGTGCAGCGCAGCGCCACGGCGCGGTCGCGCTCGTGCGGCCACCCCGCCGCTGAACGAGGGTGGACCACGCCGTCGCGCGGGCTCCACAGCGCGATCGTCGGCACCGGCGGCTTGGGCGATTGATCAAGCTCGAACGGCGGATCGTCGACCGCCCGGCCAGTCACGAAATGGTATGCGCGCCACGCGTTGTTGGCGTGCGGATCGCCGGAGAACGGCGTGCCGAGAGTCACGACCCGCGCCACCTGTTCCGGCTGCCGGCTGGCAATTTCGCGCGCGAACAATCCGCCAAGGCTCCAACCGACCAGCGCCACCGGCGCGCCGTGGCTGCGCGACAGCCGCTCCACCCTGCGCTGCAGCCAGGCAAAATTCTCGGAAGTCGGTCCCAGGTTGAAGCCCAGCCCCCAGTCCTCGACCAGATGACCCGCCCGGCTCAACGCGACTTGCATCGGGCGCATGCGGCGCGGGTGCGAGAAGAAGCCAGGCAACAGCATGACCGGCTGGGGACGCGCTGCTTTAGGAAATGTCTGGCGCGCTGCCAGCACGCGGGGACGGGAGAGCGCGCCCATTTCGCCCAGCAGCAGGCGGGCCGGGGGACCACTGACGCCGGCGGGCGCTGGCAGGCGCGCCAGACCGGCGCGGCGCGAAAGCTCGCTCAGCCGCTTGCCTGCCCTGTCCGCCAGCCTTGTCACCATCGCGCCATCCTTCGCATGCGCCGCCAATCCGCAATGATTGCATGGGCGGGATGAACACCGGGTTTCTGCGCGCGCGATTCTCGACTCTTGCACACCGCCGCATCGCAGACCATGCTTGCGCCAGAACATGCGCGGGTAAACCGCAGGGCGGGAGAGTGGGATATGGACGAGGAATTCGATTTCGTGATCGTGGGCAGCGGCGGCGGCTCGATGAGCGCGGCGCTGGTGATGCGCGAAGCAGGCAAGAGTGTTCTGATCCTTGAGAAGACCCCCTTGGTCGGCGGATCGACCGCGAAGTCGGGCGGTGTGATGTGGATCCCCAACAACCGCTTCAATGCCGCCGAAGGGATCGAGGACAGCCTCGAGAAGGCCGAACTCTATCTCAATTCGGTGGTCGAGGCGCAGCCCGGCGATGCACCGGGCACCAGCCGCGAAAAGCGCCGCACCTACATCATCGAAGCCAACGCGATGATCGATTACCTGATGAAGAAGGGCGTGCCTTTCGAGAAAGCGCCCAAGTGGCCCGACTATTACGACGACCGGCCCGGCGGCATGCTCAGCCGCACCGTCCATGCCAAGCTGTTCAACGTCAATGAATTGGGCGAATGGAAGCACAAGCTGCGTCCGAACTCGTTTCCCTATCCGCTGCCGATCTTCGACGGGGTGATGCTGCCGCTGATCAAGCGTTCGTGGACCGCGCGGCGGCTGGCGGTGACGATGACGCTGCGCAACTTCTTCGGCAAGCTGACCGGCAAGAAGTGGGTGACGGCGGGCGCGGCGCTGCAGGGCCGGATGCTCCAGGCCGCGCTCAAGGCGGGCGCCGACATCCGCACCGAGGCTCCGGTGAAGGAAATCCTGCTCGAAAACGGCGCGGTCACCGGGATCTTGACGGAAAAGGACGGCAAGCCCTGGCGCGTCGGCGCGCGGCTGGGCGTGCTGCTCAATGCCGGCGGCTTCGCCTGGAATCAGGAAATGCGCGACCAGTACATCCCGCATACCCGCAAGGAATGGACTCACACCGGCGAGGGCGACACCGGCGATATGCACAAGGAACTGATGCGGATCGGCGCCGCCATGGGCCAGATGGAAGAGATGGTCGGCAACCAGATGTTCATGTCGCCCACCGGCGGCCCGGTCGGCGCGCAGATGCAGCTCGCCAAGCCGCATGCTTTCATGGTCGACCAGACCGGCCAACGCTACATGAACGAGGGCGGCTCCTACATGCTGTTCTGCCAGGAGATGCTCGAACGCCACAAGACCGTGCCCGCCGTGCCAAGCTGGGTAATCATGGATGACCAGTTCAAGCGCTGGCACATGATGGCTGATTCGATGCCCGGATCGAAAAAGCCTGCCGAATGGTTCAGCTCGGGCTTCCTCAAGACCGCGCCGACGATCGAGGGGCTGGCCAAGGAGATCGGCGTCGATCCCGCGACGCTCAAGGCGACCACCGAACGCTTCAACACTTTCGCCCGCAACGGCAAGGATGAGGATTTCGGCCGCGGCGACCGTGAATACGACAAGTGGCTGGGCGATCACACGCACGGCCCCAACCCGGCGCTGGGAACCGTGGAAGAAGGTCCGTTCTACGCCATGCAGATCGTCCCCGGCGATGTCGGCACCTTCGGCGGCGCTGTGACAGACAGCAGCGCGCGGGTGCTGCGCGAGGACGGCACGCCGATCCAGGGGCTGTATGCCACCGGCACGACCAGCGCGGCGGTGATGGGGCGCACTTATCCCGGCGCGGGCTGCTCGGTGGGGCCAAGCCTTACTTTCGGCTTCATCGCCGCCAAGCACGCGGCGGGGCTGGGCAACCAGGCACTCTAAGCGAGCACCGGGAGGGCGGCGCGATGCTCAAGATGGTCTGCATGTTCAACCGCAAGTCCGGCCTCACCATGGCGGAGTTCAAGGCCTATTACGAAGAGCGCCATGTGCCGCTCGTCACCGGGCTGCTCGCGAACTGGTGCGATTATCGCCGCAATTACCGGATGGAGGACGCCGAGCACCATGCGCCGCACGGCGACCCTGCCCGGCAGGCCGAGCACCTGTTCGACGTGATGACCGAAATCACTTACGAGAGCGAGGCCAAGTACCGCGCCACGATGGCGGCGCTCGCCGATCCCGAGATCGGCAAGCGGGTAGCGGAAGACGAGGCCAAGTTCATGGATCGCGCCAGCATGCGCGTCCATCTGGTCGAGGAATTTCGCACCTAGGCCGGGACCAGACCGCGCTTACTTTGCTGCGGCAGCCGCGCAATCACCGGTGCGCTTCGAGACCATCTGCATGCCGATCGTGCTGTTGCCCATCGGCGAGGCAGGGTTGACCGTGTCGATCTCGACAGTCACGTCCGAGCCCTGCTCGCCGACCGTGCCGGCCAGGGTGATCGTGCCCTTGCCTTCGGTCTTGCTTTCGCATTCGAGCAGCGCGTCGAGCTTGCCGCCCGACACGTCGAAGCGCTGATACTTGCACTCACCGTTCTTGCCGAGCTGGTTGAACATCTCCTGAAAGCCCTTGTCGGACATTTCCTTGGTAAGGCAGAACGAGGTGGTCTGCGCCTCGCTCATCGCCGCTTTCATCTGCTTGGCCACTTCGGGCGGCGCACTCGGCACCTCGAACTTGGTGATCTTCATGGTCTGGGTGTACTGGCCGGGCTCGGGACGATCGAGCTCGGCGGCTTCCTTCCGGGCCTCCTCCATCGTTTTGGGTCCCTTATCGGCTTGGTTGCAGCCTGCCAGCGCCGCCATCGACGCCAGAGCCACTATCGCCAGTGCCGCAGTTCCTGTCCGCATTGCCATCGCACGCCCCCTATTTCGCGATCCTCGATATTCGCTATCGAATGGGGGCTAGCCTAGCCGCGCCTCAAGTTGCCGCCAAGGAATTGTTGCGGGTTGAATTTATCAGCGGTCACTGCGGCCCTTGCCCTGACCACCTTGGCCGCGCTGACCGCCCTGTCCGCCCTGCCCACACTGCTCGCTCGCCGCGAACGACTGGGCCTGCTGCTGGCGCTGAGCCTGTTGCTGGCGTTGCTCGCTAACCTGCTGCTGGCGCTGGGCTTGCTGCTGGCGCTGTTCGTTTGCCTGCTGACGCCGGGCATCCTGTTGCTGGCGCTGTTCGTTTGCCTGCTGGCGGCGAACATCCTGTTGACGGCGATCGGCCTGCTGCTGGCGCTCGGCCCGCGCTTGCTGTGCGCGCTGGCTGTTAACCTGCTGCTGGCGGCGCTCGGCTCGTTGCTGCCCTGCCTGCCGCCTGCGCTGGACATCGGCCTGGCCGCGCTCGGAGCGAACCCGCTCCTGCCGGACAGCGCGCTGCTGGCGAACCTCTCGCGGCTGGCGCGCCTCGCCTTGCAGACGGTCGGACTGGCGATCGCGGTTCGCCTTCTGCTGACGCTCGGCTCGCACGTCGGCCTGCCGCTCGCTACCGGCACCGCGCGAGGCATTGCCCTGCACGCGAAGGGCATCCTCGCGCTGAGGGCCAACCATGCGGACGCGCTCTCCAGCGCCGCGCTCGATCCTGCCACGCTCCGAGCCGCCACGCTCGGCCTTGCCGCGCTCAAGCCGGGCCACGCGCGCCGCGCCGCGTTCGCGGATTTCGAGCGCAGCCTGCTGCAGCGTGGCCTTGTGCGGGTTGCCCTTCGTGCGCAATTCGCGGCCAGGCTGCGGCGCGGGGGTGCGATAGCCCTCGTCCTGCCACGCGGCGAAGCGCTTTGCCGCATAAGTGCGAGCAATCCGCTCGCGCTGCCAGTGCTCACCGGCAGCCTTGTCGTACCGCTTGTTCCAGTCGCGCCAGCCGGGGGCCCAGTTGCGCGCGCGGTCCCAGACCTGCTGGTCCGCGATCACAGCCGCGCTGCGCTGCTGCCACAGCGGAGCCGCCACGCCGTAGCGCTTGGCGCCCCTGCCGGTCTCGTAAAGCGTCACGCCGCGATCGTAATAGGAGGACGCGGCCTGGCGCAGCCGCAAGGCGCGGTCGCGATTGAGCACGCGGCCGTAGCTGTCGTAAATCACCACCAGCCGGTCGTCGCTGTAGCCATAGGTGTAAAGTGGATCGCGAACCAGGAACGGGTAAGCGGCCTCGGGTGCATAGTAGTAATAGCGGTAGCCGCTGGGCAAGGGCTCGGCATAGCGGACATAGCGATCTTCAGTGACCCAGACCCACGGCTCGACCCCGCTGTAATCGAAATAATAGTCGGGCGGGGAATTGCCGATCACGCCGCCGAGCACTGCGGCAAGCGCCAGCAGGGCATAGGTTCCGGTATCGGGCGAGCGATCGTACCAGTCGAGGCCCTGCGAGCCGTAATAGGCCTGCTCGAAATAAGGGCTGTCGTAGTAGCCTTCCTCGTAAGCGGCTTCCTCGTAATAGCCGCCGTCATAATAGCCGTTATCGTAGTAACCGCCGTCGTCATGGCCATCGCCGTAGCTGGCGAACTGCGGCGCATCGTAATTGTAATCGTCGGGATAATCCCACGCGGGCGCATAGGCTCTGCGAGCCGGAGCGCGGGCGACAAGCGGCTGCGCGGCGCTGAGCGGCGCCCAGTCGCCGTAAACGTCGGCCGGAGCGGATTGCAGCGAACTGTCGAACCCGCCCATCGGCCAGTCGAACGGACCGGAAATTTCGCTCAGCTTGAACTCCCCGGTATCGCCGGTGGCTGTATCGTCCGGCCCGCAGGCTCCAAGAGCCAGCGCCAGTGCGACCGCGCTGGTTGCGCCGAGCGCCTTGCGCAGTGAGTAACCCATGTGAATTCCTTTCCGGCCCCAACCTGCGGGGCCGCACGCATTTGCGACTGATGGTCCGGAGCTTAGCCAAGGCCGATTGAACCCGCCGTGTTCCGCCCGTTCATCGGGGCTTTTGGCTGGCGCGGCAGGCTGTGCCGGGCTTGCGGCGGTGTGAACTGGCGCGGCCTCTGCGTGCAAACCATGCAACCGGGCGGAAGTTGCGGCGCGCGCCCGCCTGCCCCATATTCGCGCCATGGCCGAACTCGTAATCAGACGCGGACTCGAAGAGCCCGACACCTCGGGGCAATTCGTCCCGCACAAGCCCGCACGCCCCGACAAGTCGATGCCGGGCATCCCGTTCCGCATTGTTTCGGATTATGAGCCTGCGGGCGACCAGCCCACCGCCATCGCCGAACTGGTGGCGGCGACGCGCGATGAGGAACGCACGCAGGTGCTGCTCGGCGTCACCGGATCGGGCAAGACCTTCACCATGGCCAAGGTGATCGAGGAGCTGCAACGCCCCGCGCTGATCCTTGCGCCCAACAAGATCCTTGCCGCCCAGCTATACGGCGAATTCAAGGATTTCTTTCCCGACAACGCGGTCGAGTATTTCGTTTCCTATTACGACTATTACCAGCCCGAAGCCTACGTCCCGCGCTCGGACACCTACATCGAGAAGGAAAGCTCGGTGAATGAGGCGATCGACCGGATGCGCCATTCGGCCACCCGCGCGCTGCTCGAACGCGACGACGTGATCATCGTCGCCTCGGTCTCGTGCCTTTACGGCATCGGCTCGGTCGAAACCTATTCGGCGATGATTTTCGACCTGAAGGTCGGCGAGAGCCAGGACCAGCGCGAGATCATCCGCAAGCTCGTCGCGCTGCAATACAAGCGCAACGACACCGCCTTCGCGCGCGGCAATTTCCGGGTGCGCGGCGACAGCCTGGAGATCTATCCCTCGCATTACGAGGACATGGCCTGGCGGATCAGCTTCTTCGGCGACGAGATCGAGGCGATCCACGAGTTCGACCCGCTCACCGGCACCAAGGGCGCGGGCCTCGAAAAGGTGCGGGTCTATGCCAATTCGCACTATGTCACGCCCGGCCCGACAATGAAGCAGGCCGCCGAGGCGATCCGCTTCGAGCTGACCGAGCGCCTGAAGGAACTGGAGGCCGAAGGGCGGCTGCTGGAGGCGCAGCGGCTCGAACAGCGCACCAATTTCGATCTCGAGATGATCGCGGCAACCGGAAGCTGCGCAGGCATCGAGAACTATTCGCGCTTCCTCACCGGCCGCCTGCCCGGCGAGCCGCCGCCGACGCTGTTCGAATACCTACCGGACAACGCCCTGCTGTTCGTCGACGAATCGCACCAGACCGTGCCGCAGATCGGCGCGATGTCGAAGGGCGACCACCGCCGCAAGATCACGCTGGCCGAATACGGTTTTCGCCTGCCGAGCTGCATCGACAACCGCCCGCTGCGCTTCAACGAATGGGACGCGATGCGCCCGCAGACTTTCGCGGTCTCGGCCACGCCCGGCAACTGGGAAATGGAGCAGACCGGCGGCGTGTTCGCCGAGCAGGTGATCCGCCCCACCGGGCTGATCGACCCGCCGGTGGAAATCCGCCCGGTCGAGGACCAGGTGCAGGACTGTATCACCGAGTGCAAGGCGGTGGCCGCAAAGGGCTACCGCACGCTCGTCACCACCTTGACCAAGCGCATGGCCGAAGACCTCACTGAATTCATGCACGAGGCGGGCGTGCGGGTGCGGTACATGCATTCGGATGTCGAGACGCTCGAACGCATCGAGCTGATCCGCGATCTGCGCATGGGGGTCTATGACGTGCTGGTCGGCATCAACCTGCTGCGCGAGGGGCTCGACATTCCCGAATGCGGGCTGGTGGCAATTTTGGACGCGGACAAGGAAGGCTTCCTGCGCAGCGAAACTTCGCTGATCCAGACCATCGGCCGCGCCGCGCGCAATGTCGATGGCCGCGTGATCCTCTATGCCGACCGGATCACCGGGTCGATGGAGCGGGCCATGGCCGAGACCGACCGCCGCCGCGCCAAGCAGGAGGAATTCAACGCGGCGAACGGCATCACGCCCACCACGATCAAGCGCCGGATCGCCGATATCGTCGCGCATACCGCTTCGCGTGACAGCGTATTGATCGATATCGACGCCGAAGGCGCGAACAACCTCGTCGGCCACAACCTGCGAAGCCATATCGAGGAGCTTGAAAAGAAGATGCGCGCCGCCGCCGCCGACCTCGAGTTCGAGGAAGCGAGCCGCCTTCGCGACGAGATCAGGCGGCTCGAGGCCGACGAACTCGGCCTGCCGGCCGAGGCGTCTAAGGCGCCGCAAGTCGGCCGCAGCAACGAGGGCAAGCCGGGGACGCGTAAAGGGCGGTTTGGGAAGGAGAGCAGGAAGGGGAAGTGGGGGCGGTAAGATGCTGCCTGTGGATAACTACAGTAATTTTGAATGTTCTTCCCACCTCCTATGACCCGCTATAACCTCTTACGACCCCCTATGACCCTTTTTGGTGCATTTTGGTTCACAGTTGAATAGTTGACCTAGCACTTCGAGTTGTATTTCTAGAGGGCTGCACTTCAAACAGAGGCAGCCATGATCCGATCCTTTGCCGACCCAGAGACTGAGACTATCTGGAGCGGTCGGCGCAGCCGCAAGCTGCCTCAGGACATTCAAGGTCGCGCGCGCGATAAGCTCGTCTTGATGCATGCGACGGAATCGCTCGACGACTTGCGCAAGCCCCCCAGTAACCGGTTGCATGGTCTGAAGGATGGGCGCCCAACATGGATCTCGATGCGCGCGGCGCTGTCGAGTCGATGGTCGAATTCTACGACAAGTGCGGCGAGGGCATGGACGGCATGGTCCACGAGAGAGAGCGCAAGGTTATCCGCAAGCTGCGCGACATGGACGTGCCCGAGGATCCCGCCGCAGCCGTCGGACAGTTCATGGAGCGCACGTTCCAAGATGTCGAAGCCGACGCGCGCGAACGCGGCGCACCGATTTTCGAGGTGGCCAGGGTGTTCCAGGAGGAGAAGTTCAAGGCGGTCGATTTCATCTTCCCGCACTTCTTCCTGCTGCCGCTGGTCTCGGCGATGTCGTCCTACCGGATCCGTCCGCTGACGCCCGAGACCTGCCTGTTCGAAATCTGGTCGCTGGTGCTTCGCCCCGAGGGCGAGGAATATGACACGCCGACCGAGCCGACGATCCTGCCTTACGATTCGCAGGACTTCCCGGAGATTCCGCGCCAGGATTATTCGAACCTGCCGATCCAGCAGCTTGGCCTGCATAACCTCGACGAGTTCCGCCTCGCCAAGGACGTCGAAGGCACGATCAGCAATTACCAGCGGCTGATCGACGGCTACCTGGCCGGGCTCGACAAGGACTTGCTGATCCCCGCGCACCACGTGGTCAACAGCGGCTACGATTCGCCGATCATGGATATCGGCTTCGGACCGACCAAGGGATGCGTACCGCCCGACAGCGAACACGCGGCCAACTACATGCAGGCGGCGGAGTAGCGATTGCGGCCTGACCGGAAGGGTGAACGGCCCTGACGGTCAGGCGGCGCGCGGGACGATCCGGTCAAGCTCGCCGTTCAAGGCGCGCTTGGCTTCGAGTATTTCGTAGCTTTCCTGCAAGCGCAGAAAGAACCCTTCGGACATGCCGAAATAGCGGCCGAGGCGCAGGTCGAGCTCTCCATCGACCGGCGTGCTGCCATCGATCATGGTTTGCAGGCGCGCCGGATCGACCGCGATGGCCTTGGCTAAGGCGGCTTTATCGAGCCCCAGCGGCTCCATGAATTCCGACACCAGCAATTCACCCGCGTGGCTGTTGTGCAGCCAGTCGGGATCAGTGGTAGTCGGCGATTTCGACGTCATGCGCATCTCCGTCCTTCCAGACGAAACATATACGCCATTGCTTGTTAATGGAAATGGAATGCTGCCCGGATCGGTCAGCCGTCACCGTCCGGCCCGTAGATCGCGCCCGCACCCACGCCGACCGCGTGAAGCTGCGGGTGAGTCTGCATCACGTGATAGCCTTCCTGGAAGGCCTCCATCGCCAGCTTCCAGTTGGTCGGCAGCACGGTGGCGCACCACCAGTCCATCTTGAGCTTGTCGGCATGGCGGGCGTCGAGCCGGTCGGCAATCGGCCCCAGCGTCTCGCGCAGCGGACGGGCATTGTCGTCGAAGTTGATGAAGGCGCAGCCCGCGAAGAAATCGATCCGCACCGGCTCAAGGTCGATCTCGGTCTGCTCGAGGACATCCTCGCTGAACACCTTGCGGCCGAACACGAAGGTGCAATCGCCCTCGGCATCCCATCGCCAGCCGTGGAACGGGCAGACGAACCCGCTCTTGCCGCAATTGCCCGGACCGTTGGCCAGCCGCACACCTCGGTGGCGGCAGGCGTTCTTGAAGGCCTTCACCCCCTGCTTGCCGCGCACGACGATCACCGACTTGTCGAGGATCGTGTACTCGACATAGTCGCCCACCTCGGGGATTTCCTCGAGCCGGCAAGCCATCTGCCACACGCGCGGCCACAGATGCTCTTTCTCCGCCTCGAAGAACGCCTCGTCGTAATAGCGCTTTACCGGGATGCGTTCGGGATCGGTGATCTGGAAGGGGACCTTGTCGAGCGCCGCTTCGATTGTGCCAGTCATGCTTCTCTCCAGCCGTGTTCGGCCGGAAACGAGCGGTCTGCCCGGTTCACCGGCCCTTTGCTGAAGGGAAGCCTATCAAGCTGAAGGGGCGGAGTTCATGATCTGAGTCAAATTCCGGCGATGCCTTAGCCCCTGTAGGTCTCGCGCCTGGGAGGGACGACGTCGGCGAAGCTCTCCATCGCCTTCCAGCCCGGATCGGGCGGATCGATCCCGGCGCGCGGTGCATAAGCCGATGCCTCGCCCGCCGCGAGGTCGGGCACATAGCGCGGGCAATTGGGGAAGATCGCCTGAGCACGCACCCGCACGATCATCTGCGCGCCCACGGTTTCCGCCAGCAGCGGATCACCGCGCGCGACCCTCGCGGTGCCGTTGACCCGCAGCCGCTTCGGCGCACCGTCCATGGCGATGAACAGCAGCGCGACCGCCGCGTTGACCTCGATGTTGCCGAGGCTGCGGAACATGCCGTTGCCGTCATAGTCTGGAAAGGCCAGCTCGCCCGGTCCCGTCACCCGCACGAAACCGGGCATGCCGCCTTTGAACGAACAGTCCGGCCTGCCCTCGGTGTCGGCGGTGGCGAGAAAGAAGAACGCAGCGCCCTCGATGAAGGCCCTGTCCTCATCAGTAAATGTTTCACGCTTGAGCCCAAGCAGCCGGTCGGCGAGCGCGCGGCTGCCGAATTCGTCCTGAAGCGCGCGATTGCCCGAGTGGTAGAATTCAGGCTCGTCCATGGCTCGTTCTCCCGCGCCGGCTCGATCACCCCAAGTGCGCACAAGCAACTTATCTGCTGGCGGCTCGTTCAACCAGTGTCGAAGTTTGAGAAAAGGAGAGGGCCGCTATGTCCGAAAATCATGTTGCGAAAGTCATCGAAGTCGTCGGTACTTCCGACCAGTCGATCGAGGACGCCATTGAATCGGCGATTTCGCGAACGGCCAGCACCATCCGCAACCTGCAATGGTTCCATGTCACTGAGCTGCGCGGTGCACTTTCGGATAGCGGCCAGGTGGAGCGCTATCAGGTGGTCATGCGGGTCGGCTTCGGTCTTGAAGAAGACGAATAGGCCCGCGCCTAGGCAGTGACTTTTTCGTCCGCATAACCAAACACAAAGCCGCGATAGCCCTGCTCGGCGATTTCGTTGCAGCGGTCGCGGTAGAAGCCAAGCCCCCCCTGATAAACCAGCACCGAGCGCGGCTTTCCGGGGACATTGGTGCCCATGTACCAGTTGTTCTCGTCGTGGATGCGCAGCGACGAGGCGACCGTCTCCATCGCATGGGCGTTCCATTCGGCTTCGGCCTCGGGCGTGGTGTCGACCGTCGAGGCGCCGGTTGCGCGCATGTGTTCGATGCAGCCGCACATCCATTCGACGTGTTGATCGATCGAGAAGATGACGTTGGCGAGCACGCCGGGGCTCGCCGGACCAGTGATCGTGAACAGGTTGGGAAAGCCAGCGACCATGATGCCGAGATAGGTGTGCGGGCCATCGGCCCAGGTGTCGGCCAGCCGCACGCCCTGTCTGCCGGTGATGTTCATCGCGATCAGCGGGCCGGTAACCGCATCGTAGCCGGTTGCCACCACCAGCATGTCGAGCGGATAGAAATTGCCGCGCGTCTTGACGCCGTCGGCGGTGATGCGCTCGATGGGATCGGCACGCAGATCGACCAGCGTCACGTTGTCCTGGTTGAATATCTCGTAGTAGCCGGTGTCGATGATGATGCGCCGGGTGCCGACATAGGTGCCCTGCGGCGGGCACAGCGCCTCTGCGGTGGCCGGGTCCTTGACCTTGGCGCGGATCTTGTCGCGCACGAAATCGGACACTTCCTGCGCGACCTCGGCATTGGTCGAAACATCGGCGTAAACGCCGACCAGCGCGGCGGTGCCGTTGCCCCACGCCTTTTCATAATTGGCAAACCGCACTTCGGGCGGATCGTCGAACGCGTGCGCGCCGAACGGCGTGTCGATGTTCATCGAGGTCGCGGCATAGCTTGAGCGCTGCCATTCGCGGTGCTCGGGATAGCGCGCGCGCAGTTCGGCGTGATCCTCTTCGGTCAGCGGCGGCGAAGCGCATGGCAGCGAGAACTGCGCAGTGCGCTGCATGACATAAAGGTGTGCGGCCTCCTTGGCGATGGCGGTCGAAGCCTGCACCCCGGTCGATCCGGTGCCGAGCACGGCCACGCGCTTGCCCGCCAGTTCCACCTTTTCGCGCGGCCAGCGGCCGGTGTGATAAAGCTCGCCCTTGAAATCGCCGATGCCGGGAATGTCGGGCAGGTTGGGTTCCGACAGAGCGCCCGCCGCGCTGATCAGGAAAGGCGCCTCGAACCGGTCGCCCTTGTCGGTTTCCACTTGCCAGAGCCCGCGCGCATCGTCCCAGGTCGCGACGGTGACGGTGGTCGAGAAACGGATATCGCGGCGGAAATCGTGCCGGTCGGCAAGGTGTGAGGCGTAAGTGAGGATTTCCGGCTGCGTCGAATATTTCTCGGTCCAGTTCCACTGCTGGTCAAGCTCGGGATCCCAGGGCACCGAATAGTCAAGCGAGGGCACGTCGCAGCGCGCGCCGGGATAACGGTTCCAGTACCAGGTTCCGCCAACGTCGGTGCCTTTCTCGATCACCACCGCCGACATGCCCATCTGCCGCAGCCGGAAGAGCGTGTGCATTCCCGCAAAGCCTGCGCCGACCACCACTGCATCGAATGTCTGTGCCATCTTCAATCCTCTAACCCTCGGTCCGCGCTTCGATCACGGCGCTAAACCCAATCAAACAGCATCGGCAATTGCGCTTCAATGGACAAGATCCCTGCGCAGCGTCCGGCTTGCAACCCAGAACGAAACTGCGGCGAGCACTCCCAGCATGCTCGCAAAAATCAGCGCCCAGCGCAGACCTTCGGCCGCGCCCATGTCTGCCGCCAGCGTATCGCTGAGCGCACCGAGCGCGAGCGGGCCAAGGCCGAGGCTGACAAGGTTGGCGATGAACAGCTGGATCGCCGATGCCGGCGCGCGCATGTTGGGCGGGGCGACCGAAAGCATCGAAGAGATCGCAGGTCCATAGTGCAGGTTGGATAAAAGCGAGGTCACCGCCATCCAGCACAGCGCCACCGTGAGGCTTTGCGCGGTCATCGCGAATACGAAGGGCGGAATGTAGCCAACCGCGGCGAAGATGCAGATATACATGTTCCAGCGCATGTCGCGCTTGCCGAGCCAGTCGGAAAGCTGCCCGCCAAGCCACATGCCGAGCGCGCCGAACCCGCCGCTCATCAGGCCGATGGTCAGGCCAAGGAAACCCATCGACTCGAGGCCAATGCTGGCGGCCACCCGCGCCACTTCCTCGGGATGGTTGCGCAGGAAGAACGAGGCGAGGAATAGCGCGATGCCGACCGAAACGAACGCCTTTATGGTAACGCCGCCGATCGCCCAGTAGAACGACGGCCGCGATGCCAGCGCGCGCATGGTCTGGCCCATTGTCACACGGGCGACCTGCACCTTGTCGCGCGCGTCCTTTATGCGCTGGGCGTTGCGCGGGTCTTTCAGCGTGAACCAGGCAAGCGCTGCGAACACCAGCCCCGGCGCGCCCGCCAGGAAGAAAGCGGTGCGCCAGCCATGGGCATCGGCCACCAGTCCGCCGAAAGCCATGCCGAGCAGCCCGCCCAGCGGCGCGCCCATGCCGTAAAGCGCCAAAGCCGAACCGCGCTTCTCCTTGGGGGCATAGTCGATGATCAGCGAGTGGGCAGGCGGCGTGCAGCCTGCCTCGCCGATGCCGACCCCGATGCGCGCGAGCACGAGCTGCACGAAATTCTGCGCCAGACCGCTGAGCGCGGTACATGCGCTCCAGAACGCGATGGCCACGGTGATGATGACCGAACGGTCTTTGCGCTCGGCCAGCAGGGCCACCGGGATGCCGAGGATGGTGTAGAGGACTGCGAAGGCCAGCCCGCCCATCAGGCCAAGCTGCCAGTCGGCGAGGCCAAGGTCATGCTTGATCGGTTCGGCGAGGATATTGACGACTTGCCGGTCGATGAAATTGACGATGTAGATTGCGAGCAGCAGGCCCATCACATAACTGCGATAGGCGCGCGACACGCCGGACGTGTCGACTTCTGACGCTGCTGACGCCATCAGGGCAATTCCTCTCTCAATTACTTTGCCCGGTGGGACTAGCCTGCCTGCCGCGCCCCGGCAATTGCATTCGAGGCAAATCGCGGCGGCGGCTTGCTGCTTGCCGCGGCGAGGATCGAGACGGTTGTTGCACCGCCTTTGCGGCGGTGGCACCTAGGGCGCAAATCAGAGACTTGCAGGGACGGGAACCGGAAATTGACAATACCAGACAAAGCCATTGACGCCGTGATTGTCGGAGCCGGTTTTGGCGGCATGTACGCGGTGCACCGGCTGCGCTCGATGGGCCTTTCCGTTCATGCTTTCGAGGCGGCGGACGATGTCGGCGGGACCTGGTGGTGGAACTGCTACCCCGGCGCGCGCTGCGATGTCGAAAGCCTCGACTATTGCTACGCCTTCGACGAGGCGCTGCTCCACGAATGGAAGTGGAGTGAGCGCTTCGCCACTCAAGCCGAAGTGCTGCGCTATGCCAACCATGTCGCCGACCGCTATGGCCTGCGCGATAATTTCACATTCAATGCACGCGTCAACGGCTGCATCTGGGACGAGGATGCGCACCTGTGGACCGTCACGACCGAGAGCGGCGACAGGGTGCGCGCACGCTTCCTGATCGCGGCGACGGGATGCCTTTCGAAGCCGCATCGGCCCGACCTGCCCGGCCTCGATGACTTTGCCGGGAACGTGCTGTTCACCCAGGCTTGGCCGAAGGAGGGCTACGATCTTGCCGGAAAGCGCGTCGGCGTAATCGGCACTGGCTCGTCGGGCATCCAGTCGATCCCGGAGATCGCCAGGCGGGCGGCGCACCTCACCGTGTTCCAGCGCACCGCCAATTTCACCCTGCCCGCGGTCAACCGGCCGATCTTCCCGGAGTATGAGGCCGAAATCCGCGCCGACTATCTGGGCCACCGGCGCACGATCCTGCAGAACAAGGCCGCGACCGTGAAGCAGACCATCGCCGAGTCGGCCTTCGATTTGTCGGATGAAGAGCGCGAGGCCGCTTACGAGGACAAGTGGCAGCGCGGCGGCGCGGGCGGCATTCCGGTCCTGTTCGCCGATTCGCTGACCAATCCCGCCTCGAACGAGGAGGCGGCCAATTTCGTGCGGCGCAAGATCGCCGAGATCGTCGAGGATCCCGAAACGGCGGAATCGCTGACTCCGCGCGATCACCCGATCGCGACCAAGCGCATTTGCCTCGACACCGATTATTACGCCACTTTCAACCGGCCCAACGTCACCCTCGTCGATCTCAAGAAGACGCCGATCGAACGCGTCAGTGCGGGCGCGATAATCACCGCAAACGCCGAATATCCTCTCGACGTGCTGGTATTCGCCACCGGCTTCGATGCCATGACCGGCCCGCTTCGGGCGATGAACGTGCGCGGCAGCGGCGGACAGGCGCTGGAACAGGTCTGGGCCGATGGTCCGCGCACCTGGCTGGGCCTGATGGTCGCGGGCTTCCCCAACCTGTTCACCGTGACCGGACCGGGCAGCCCCTCGGTCATCGTCAACATGATCGCCGCGATCGAGCAGCATGTGAACTGGATCGCAGATCTCATCGCCCACATGCGGGAGACCGGCCAGACCCGCGCCGAGCCGCAGGAGCAGGCTCAGGAGGAATGGGTTGACGAGGTGCGCCGCGTTGCCGAGACGACGCTCTATCCGCTCGCCAGGTCCTGGTACAACGGCGACAACATCGACGGAAAGCCGCGCATGTTCATGGCGTGGCTTGGCGGCTATCCCGTTTATGCACAGCGCTGCGACGAGATTGCGGCGGCCGGTTACGCCGGGCTCGAACTGACAGCCTGAACCGGGAGATCTTGCGATGCAGTTCCATCTTTTCCTGCCGCAGATGCGGCTTTCGCTCGACCGCATGGTCGAGATCGCGCGCGCCGCCGAATGGGCCGGGTTCAACGGCATGGCCGGGATGGATCACCTTGTCCCGCCGCTCGCCGAAAGCCAGCCGATGTGGGAGGCGATGACCGCCAACACCTGGCTCGCCGCGCACACCGCGCGCCTCAAGCTGGGCTCGCTGGTGCTGTGCGACGCGATGCGCAATCCGGTGGTACTGGCGCGCGAGGCGGTGACGCTCGATCATGCCTCGGGCGGGCGCTTCGAGCTGGGCATCGGCTGGGGCTCCTACCAGAACGAGTTCGACATGTTCGCGCTCGAACCGGCGCGCCCGCGCGACCGCGTCGTGCGCCTTCGCGAGACGCTCACGATCCTCAAGGGGCTGTGGAGCGGCGAGCCGTTTTCCTTTGAAGGCCAGTTCAACCGCATCGACAATGCGCAGTTCGCGCCCGCGCCGCTGACCACGATCCCGATCCTGATCGGCGGCGGCGGCCCGAAAACGATGGAACTGGTGCGCGAGTTCGCCGACTGGTGGAACCTCGATGTGCGCTATCTCGACAGCTACGAGGGCGATGCCTTCGAGGAACTCAAGGCCAAGGCCGGGTCAGCGCGCGTCTCGACGCAGGAGATGGTCGCTTTTGTGCCTCAAGGCGGTGATCGGAATGTGATTGCCGAGGCAGCGCAGCGCCGCTTCGGCCATTCCAGCCCGGCGATCGGCACCGGAGAAGAACTGCGCGAGCATTTTGCCCGCCGCGCCCGCCAAGGCGTCGAGCGCAGCTACGTGTGGTTCACCGATTTCGGCAATCCGGATACGCTGGCGGCGTTCGGTGAAGAGGTGGTCGCACCGCTGGCCTCTGCCTGAATCCTAGGTGGCAGCCTTTCGCACTCTGCTTGACACGACAAGAGCCGCTGCGAGCAGGCTCAACGCGAGGTAAGTCCACAAGCCGGCCTCGTAGCTCTTGGTGCGGTCATAGACTTCGCCAATGAAGCGGACCGACAGCGCACTCGTCACCGACATGACCGGCACCAGCAGGCCGCGGACCGTCCCAAACGCAGAGAGGCCGAAGCGATCGGCCATCAGCGCAATATAAGTCGGCGCCAGTATTGCAGTCGTGAAGCCAAGCAAAAGCGCGGTGAGCATCAGGGCGATGTAGCTCTTTGCGACAAGCAGTAGCGCGCAGGGCACCATCACCACCAGAATGATGGCCGTAAGCAGCGTGGTCCGATCCGCTCTGTCGCCCCAGGCCGCCAGGACCAGCATGGCGACGACACCCGCAATCCCCGTTGCCGATATGAGGATCGATGACTGCACCGTGGTCAAGCCAGCGCTCAGCGCAATCGGCACCAACGAGACGGTGATGCCCTGAGTGATGGAGGAACTGATGCCGATCCCCAGCGAAAGCAGCCAGAACAGCGGCATGCGCAGAATCGCCAGCGTGCCCGGCACGGCAGGAGCGGCAGCGGCATCCTCGCCCTGCGGCAGCCGCGTCTCATCAGCCGGTGCCGGCGACAGGGCCGATGCGCCCGGCACCTCGATGTCCCCGGGACCCGGACGGTCGCGCATGAACATGCCTATGAAGGCAAGAAGCACGCCGCAAAAGCAGCCGAGCATCAGGACCGCGAAGCGCCAGCCCTGCGTCTCTATCAGTTGTCCCACGACCGGCGCGACGACAATGCCCCCGAACGAGAACCCCAGCGACGCCAGTGCCATCGCGCGGGCGCGCTGAACCGTGAACCAGCGCGCCAGCAGGACTGAACCGGAAAGCGTCCCGCTACCGAGCAGTCCTGCGGCCATCACAACCATGAGCACGACATCGAGGAGGAGCGAGTGCGACTGGCTGATGATCGCCAGACTGCCGCCGAACAGCAGCGAAGATGCCACCATCACCTTGCGCGCGGACATTCTGTCGATCAATCGACCGATAACCGGCGCCAGCAGTGCGTTGCCGAGATTGAGCGCGATCAGGCCGGAATTGACGTCGGCCCGCGACAGGTCGAATTCCTCGGACACCGGCACGACGAATAGCCCGAAGGAAGCGAAGGTGGCGCCGACGACCAGAGTATAGATGACAGTCGTCGCGGCGACGACATACCATCCGAAATAGATTCCGCGCACATTGATCCCCTCTGCATCCCGGCCGCAGTCTTGTGGCCCTTGCCTTGGCAATGCAAGCGCTGTGCTTGGCGCAGGACGCTCAGTCGGTCGTGATCTCCAGGTCCCGGTCCTCGTAATGTCCCGCGCGCCATTCGCGCAGGATCGCAAGGAACTCGTCGGGCTGGCCGCCGAAAATCGAATTGCGGGGGTTCCACTCCTTGATCCGGCCCTGCTCGTCCACCGCACCCTGCTCGTTATTGAGAACCCCAGGCGTACATTTGGAATTGTACTCCACCACCTTTTCGATCCCGACGAGGAGCCTTGCGGCCCAGTCGTCGGCGGCGAGCTTGGTTGGCTGGATCGTGGTCGCCCCCTTGTCGATCGCCCAGCGCAGGATGTGCGCGATGTTGATCGCATCCTCGTGGATCATCGTCACGAAATTGGGCATGGCCGCACCTTGCAGGGTGGAGATCGTGAACAAGTTGGGAAACTTGCGCCCCACCAGGCCGTGCAAGGTCTCGAGCCCATTGGCGATGTGCTGGCTGAAGGTGAGGCCGCCCGGCCCGACCGGATCGAAACCCATCCGGCGGGTATATTCGCTGGTCACCTCGAAGCCGGTGGAGAAGACCAGCAGGTCGATCTCGTATTCCTTGCCTTCGAACACGACGCCGTTCTCGGTGATTCTGTCCAGACCAACCCCTTTGGTATCGACCAGCGTGACATTCGGGCGATTGAAGGTGGGCAGGTATTCGTCGTGGAAGCAGGGGCGCTTGCACATGTGCCCGTACCAGGGCTTGAGCGCCTCGGCGGTGTCCTTGTCCTTGACGATCTCGGCAGTGCGCGCGCGGACCTCTTCCATGCGCTCGAAATCCGCCAGTTCGGCCGCGAGCTTGAGTTCGTCGGGGCTGTCGGCCCGTTCCGCGCCATCGCGCCGGTGGATGTGAGTCCAGCCGTCGTCGACCAGATCGGGCACGGGCTTGCGTCCCGAAATGCTGGCGGTGAAGTTCATCTCGCGCTCGAAGGCCCAGCCGGGCTTCAGCGAGGCAGCCCAATCGGGATCGGTCTCGCGGTTGCCGCGCGGTCCGACGGCGCTGGGCGTGCGCTGGAACACATAAAGGTGCTGCGCCGCTTCGGCGAGATGCGGAACCGCCTGGATCGCGGTCGCGCCGGTGCCGACGATGCCGACTTTCTTATCGCCCAATTTGTCCATGAACTGCGTCGGACCGCCGCCGGTATAGCCATAGTCCCAGCGGCTGGTGTGAAAGGCATGGCCCTTGAAGGTCTCGATGCCGGGCACGCCGGGCAGCTTGGCCTTGTGCAGGATGCCGCCGGCGATGATGAAATAGCGCGCCGATAGCCGGTCGCCCCGGTCGGTGGTGATGATCCAGCGTTTCGCCGCCTCGTCCCAGCGGGCGTCGGTCACTTGGGTCTGGAAGAGGGCGCGGTCGTAAAGACCGAAGTGGCGGGCCAGCATCTGGCAATAGCCGAAGATTTCCGGCGCGGTGGAATACTTCTGCCTGGGAACGTAGCCGGTCTCGTCGAGCAGCGGCAGATAGCAGTAGGACTCCACGTCGCACATGCAGCCGGGATAGCGGTTCCAGTACCAGGTGCCGCCGAAATCGCCGCCGCGTTCGATAAGAACGAAATCCTTTATCCCCTGCTTCACCAGGTGCGCGCCTTGAGTCAGCCCGCCAAAACCGCCGCCCAGGATGATGGCCTCGTGCTCGGCGATGATCGGATCGCGAACGATTTCCTCGGTGATGTAGGGGTCTTCATCGAAGTCGGCGAACTTGCCCTTGAGCTCCTGATACTGCGACGAGCCATCGGGGCGAAGCCGTTTGACACGCTCCTCGTCGTATTTCGCGCGCAGCGCATCGGCCGGCATCGACAGCCTGAACTTGCTCTCAAGGGACATTCGCAACCTCTCCCGACCGCCTGAAGCCGCGCGGGGCCATTGCCCGCCCGCGTGCCGCGCAGTCTTGAAGGCAGGTTGGCGCAAAGGTGCGCGGCTTGCAATCAAACCGCCTGCTAGCTGGCCGGAAATCCGTAAATATGGATGATGCCCCGAGCATCGCCAGAGCGATCCGGCAAAGCAAATTGCGCTGAATCAAGGCAACAGGTGCGCGGCCGCGCCAGCTTGTGATACATCGTGGATCAACCTGCCGGCGACTCAACGACCGGCGACAACCGGAGACCGGGCATGAACAGCGCCCTTATCGAATCCATTCTGCACACCTACGCCATCCACTTGTCGCTGCTCGCTTTCGTGTCGGTGGCGGTAGTATCGAAGCTTGGAGCGGCACTGGTGCGGCTCGCGCCGGGACTGCGCGCTGCCGAACAGCTCAACCGCGAAACCGCGCGCACCAAGCTGCAAAAGCAGTCCTACGCCGAAAACATGAAGTGGAACAGGAAGTGGGGCCTGATCTTCACCTCGGTGATTTTCGGCCTGATCCTGCCGTTTTGCCTGACGCTGGAGACCGCTGCCTGGTGGATGTATCCGGTCCAGATCGTCACCATCCTGATGGTCTACGATTTCTTCTATTACTGGGCGCACCGGATGCTGTTCCACGATACGCCCGGACGCGTCGGCCCGCTCAAGTGGATGCACGCGGTGCATCACCGCCAGCTCAATCCTTGCCGGATGGATTCGGGCTATCTCAACCCGCTCGAATCGGCGATCGGGCTTGGCCTCTATGTGGTCACGATATTCCTGCTGACCTTCGTGTTCGGCCGGTTCCATGTCGGCATGATCGTCGTCACCTGGGTGGCTTTCCAGCAGATCAACCTGCACAACCATGACCTGTGGGTACGGGGGACGTCGCCGGGCGGTTACATCGCGACCATGGCCGAGATGCACCATCATCACCACGCCCGCTTCACAGGCGGCAATTTCGCGACGATCTCGCTACTTTACGACTGGATGTTCGGCACGCTCGACTACGGCAAGGGGCCGGGCGTCAAGGTGCCGAAGGCCGAGCGCTTCGGCGGCGCCGAACCGCGCAAGCTGGCTTCGGAAACCTGATCTCACGATATTGGCGCTTAACGCTTCGGCGGAGTTGTGATATACCGTCGTTCACAGAATTTGGGCAACGGAGAAACCGATGGCAACGCTGAGCGAACCGGTCGAAAAACCCGGACACATCCCCGAAGCGGCGGTGTTCGATTTCGATTATCACTACGATCCCGAATTGCTCGCCGATCCGCACAAGCGCATGAGCGAACTGCTCGAAGTGGCGCCCAAGGTATTCTGGACCCCGCGCAACGGGGGCACTTGGATCGCGATCGGCTTCAACGAAGTGTTTGACGCGCTCCGCCGTCCCGATGAGTTCTCCAGCTCGATTTTCCCGCCCGAGCAGATCGAGGAGCTGCTCAAGTTGCTGCCCGAGGACATGCCGCGCATCCCGCGCCTGAAGCCGATCACCATCGACCCGCCCGAGCACACCGCGATCCGCTCGCCGCTATCCAAGGCGTTCTCTCCCAAGGCGGCGATGAGCCAACTCGACGAGATCAAGAGCCTTGCCGATTCGCTGATCGACGCCGTCATCGATCAGGGCCACTGCGAGTTCATTTCGGCGGTCGCCGAACCGCTGCCGGTCACCGTGTTCCTGCGCATGTTCGGTCTGCCGGTAGACCGGCTCGGCGAATTCCGCGATCTGGTCCACGAAGTGCTTAACCCGCCGCCCGGAGTAGACCTGGGGCCGATGATCCTGCGGAAGGTTGCTGACGCCCTGATCGACGATATCGCCGCACGGCGCGACCATCGCCAAGACGACATTCTCAGCCAGCTGTGGGGCCTCGACGTCGATGGCGAGCCGATGACGATGGACGTGATGGAGGACTATGCGGTCCTGCTGTTCATTGCCGGGCTTGATACGGTGATCAACGCCATGGGCTTCGCCGTGAAGCATCTCGCCGAGCATCCCGAGCTTCAGGCCAGCCTGCGCGCCGACCCCTCGCAGATCCCCGATGCGGTCGAAGAAATGCTGCGGCGCTACAGCTTCGTGGTGCCGCTGCGCCGCGTGGCGCAGGACGCACGGCTGGGCGATTTCGATCTCAAGGAAGGCGACCGGCTGATGCTTCATCTTGCCGGCGCGGACCTCGACGAACGCAAGTTCGACCGGCCCGACCATTTCGACATTACCCGCGATCTCAAGTCGCACGTCGCATTCGGCGGCGGGCCGCATCGCTGCGTCGGCATGCATCTGGCGCGCATCGAACTGCACACGCTTTACCGCCAGATGCTTTCGCGCCTGCCGATGTGGCGGCTCGATCCCGACCATCCGCCCACTTATCACAGCGGCAACGTGATCGCGGTTGATTCGGTCCACATTCGCTGGGATTAAATCACAGGCACGAACGCATTTCCCGATACACGAACAAATCGATAGGATAGCCTTCCCGCAAAGAGCGGGGAGGCAGACCTGAATACCCATCACCTGACCGCGCGGGGCGAGTGGAAGCGATACTGGCCGCTCGTCACCGCAACATCGGCTGGCATGGCGCTCGCCGCGCTGCTCAGCTCGGTATTCGGCGTGCTGCTCGAGCCGATCGAGGCAGAGCTGGGCTGGAACCGCGCCGAAATATCGAGCGGGCCGTTCGTCGTCTCGATCATGGGCCTGTTCCTTGCCGCGCCTGCCGGGCACCTGATCGACCGCTGGGGTTCGCGGCTCACCGGAACGCTGGTGGTCGCCTGCACCTTCATCGCCATTCTGGCGATGGCCGCGGTCGGAACGCACCTGTGGCAGTGGTGGGCGGCATGGTCGGTGTTCGGGATCGCCGGGGCCTTCACCTCGACAGTGTGGATGGCGCCCGTCTCGACCATATTCGACAAGGGCCGCGGCATGGCGATTGCCGTGACCATCGCCGGGGCCAGCATCAGCTCGATCCTCGCCCCGCCGATCACCGAATGGTTCGTGCAGCACTATGGCTGGCGCACGGCGCTGGTGGCGCTCGCCTTCCTGTGGAGCGGGCTGACCCTTCCGCTAGTGCTCTCGTTCGTGCCCGGCCCGGTGGGTCAGCCGGCGAGCGAACTGGACAAGCCGGAAGCCGCCTTGCCGGCGGGCGGCATGTCGGCTCGCGAGGGCCTGAGGTCGCGCGCCTTCTGGCTGATCTTCACGGCTTCGATGATCAGCGGGCTGACCGGCTTGGCGCTGATCCTCAACCTCGTGCCGGTCCTGACCTATACCGGCATTTCGCGCACCGATGCGATCTGGATGGCAAGCGTGATGGGCATGTTCTCGCTGGTGGGGCGGCTGGTCTCGGGCTGGCTGATGGACACCTTCGACATCAGGATGCTCGCAATCGTGGGCAGCCTGCTCTCCACCGCCTTGCCGGTATCGCTGATCTTCGCGCCGGGCGTGGTGTGGATCACGCTGGGCTCGCTCGTGTTCCATGCGCTGGTCGGCGGGCTGCGGATGAGCGCGGTGATCTACATGACCAGCACCTATCTGGGCGCGCGCAGCTTCGGCCTGTTCTACGGCGCAATCACCACCACCACCACGGTGGCGCAAGGCCTTGGCCCGCTGATCGCTAACTACATCTACGACCAGACGCAGTCCTATATGCCAACGATCTGGGCGGCGGTTCCCGGTTTCCTGCTGACCGCGCTATGTTTTGCCGCGCTCGGCCCCAAGCCGGACTTCACCCGGCCGGTGGAGGCAGCCTAGCCCCTGAGCAAGGGATCGTAGATGTCCCAGGCCGCGCCAGGCCCGCGCCTGAAGCCGAGGTCGGCGGCGACGTCATCGAGCTGCATGTCGAGGTATGGCTCATAGTCGACCATGAACAGCGGCATCTTCACCGCCTGACCCGCCGCGAAGCCCAGTGTCATCGCTTCGATCACGATCGGCACGCCCTGCGGATAGTTGTAAAGCTTGTTCACCAGGAAGGTCGAACAGGTCATGTTCGCGGCCTTGCCGATCGCCAGCGCGAAGTCGGGCGAAAAGTACTTGTGGATCGAGGCGACGGTCATCGAATTGATGCCGTGCTCGCCCGCCATGTTGACGCCGAAGCCCGAGACGATGTGGCTGATATCGTGAGCGTTGACCATCATCTTGTGGACGTATTCGAGATCGTTGGCGGGCGCATCGGTGCGCATGAAGAACATCTCGAGCCCCGAAGCCTCGATGAATTCATGCACTGCATGGCCCAGCGTTCCCTGCGCGCAGGCGGCGACACGGTCGCGTTCGAAGTTCAGGGTCTTGCGCGCATCGAGCCAGGCAGCGAATTCCGCGTTCTTCTCGCGCTCGATCTGCAGCAGGCGGGTGTTCGCCGCCCAGTCCTGCACGTCGGCGATGCCCTTGACCATGTCGGGAATGTCGTAGGTGATCGCGACATCGTCACCGGAGCGTCGTAGCGACATGTTGAGCAGCGCATGGCAGAACAGCGGGCTGTTGCGGAACCGGCTGGTCGAAGTGAGCACGCTGCCCGCGACCGGCTCCTGATCGCCGAGCATGTAGGCCGCTTCGTGCGGCAACATGCCGTGCGCGCGAACATAGACGCGCTTGGCCTCGTCGCTCATCAGCTGGACTTGCTCGGTCATCCTGGTTCCTCTCGCCGAATATTGTCCAAGTCTCGAAAATGCTGACGCATACTCGCCTTGAAATGCTCAAACGCCGCACGGGCTTAACCAAAGCCGCGATGAGTTGAGCTCATCGAGCTTTGGTTTATTGGCCCGGACGGTATCTTTTTTGCCTCACGCCCGCAACGCCTATAATTTGCCGAATTTCGCTTCGTAGGCAGCCTTGTCGCCGCTTGCCAGCAGCCGTGCCTGCTCGGTCCAGTTGTCGCGGGCGATGCGTCCCGCGAATGAACCGAGCTGTGCGTCAATCCTGTCGATATCAGCTTCGTTCCAGGCCGCGATCTGCGCGAAACTCGTCACGCCAAGCCCCTGCAACAGTGCAGCGAGCTTGGGGCCGACTCCCTTGATGCGGGTGAGATCGTCGCCCGGTTCGGGTGCGGCGGCTGAAAGCGGCGCTGTCGGAGCAGCGGCTGGCGGCGGCATCGCCTGAACCACTTCGTCATGAGCGGCGGCGGCGACGATCTCGCCCAGCCCGGCCATTGTCACTGCCGAAGCGGGCGGCGCATCGATCAGCGCCTGGTTGCGCTGCGCAGGCGCCGCGCCCTCGTCAAGCACGTCGGGGCGGTGCTCGCGCGCCCGGCCATTGCTGGAAGCGCGGGCGAAAATCCACCACGCGACAAGCAATCCCAGCAGCAGCGCGACAACAAAGACGATCCAGTTCGCCTCGATCATTTGCAGCATGTCAGTCCTTTCGGTTCCACATCACCCAGCCCAGACCAAAGCCAACGAGGTAGGTCAGCAGCAGCAATACAACCATTTCCAGCCACAACGGCATCTGTCGCGTCCTTCTTTCTCAGCCCGGACCCGGCGTGTCGATCGGCGTGGGCGCGAGCGGAGCCTTCTCGATCACCGAAAACTCGATGCGGCGGTTGGCCGGGTCCTCCCTGGTCAATCCATCCAGCGGGCGGTCCGAACCCAGCCCTTCGGCGCGCAGGCCGTCGGCAGGTATGCCCCGGCCGATAAGCGCCCAGCGCACCGCATCGGCGCGCGCGCGCGACAAGGCGCGGTTGGCCGTTGCGTCGCCGTTGCTGTCGGTATGGCCGGTCACGGCAATGATGCCGCCAAGGCAGGGCCGCAAGGCAGCGGCGACCTCGTCGAGCACTTCTTCGCTCGCGGCATCGATCTGATCGCTCGCCTCGGCGAAACGGATCGAGCGCGCATCAAGCACGGCCTCGACATCGAGCTGGCAATGCATCGCAACGCTGGCGACGGGCAGCTCGCCCTGCTCGCCTGTCCTTGTATGCCGGCCCCCGCGCCACGAAGCGCCGCCAACTCCGGGGACTGCGGCAATGGCAGTAGCCGCGCGAGCGCGCACCTCATCGGGCAGCGTTTCGCCGCCGCTCAGGCTGGCGTGCCGGGTCAGCCAGCCATTACCCAGGGTGAAGCCCACCGCGATGCCCTTGCCGCCCGCCGCATCACGCGCGCGCTCGGCCTGAAGCGTCATCCTGGCGATGAGCGCGGGCCCGCTGCGCCATGCGGCGGCAAGGCCCAGTCCGGCGACGGCGGCAGCTCCGGCAAGAAAGGTGGCAAGAGGAACGAGTTTCACAGGGGCAACGCGATAGCGCGCCCTGCCCCTGCGCTCAACCTGCCAGCCTCAGCCTTCCTTGAGCGATCCGGCCACAGCGACAAGCCGCAGGAATTCCTGCCGCCAGAAGTCGTTCTGCCCCTTCGCCAGCGCCGCGACATCGGCGTAGGAGAAGTCCTTCATCAGCGCGTCGCCCCGCAGTGTCTGGCCGAAGGCGGCAACAGCAGCGGCAAAGGCGAAATCGCCGGTCGGGCGCGCCATGTCGCCGCGCTGGGCCATTACCGGGCGCTCGATCAGGCGCGAGGTCTTGCCGTCGGGCAGCTTGTAGCGCAGCTTGACGTTGGCGATCTCTCCCGCGCGGCCAGACGTGAAGGTCGCGCCGGTGTCCTCATAGCGGCGCGGCGCGATCCAGCCCTTCGCGCCGGCCGGCACGATCTCGTAGATCGCGGTCACCTGGTGGCCCGCGCCGATGTCTCCGGCATCGACCTTGTCGTTGTCGAAGTCTTCCTCGCGCAGCGCCCGATTCTCGTAGCCGAGCAGGCGGTACTGGCTGACATGGGCCGGATTGAACTCGACCTGGATCTTCACATCCTTGGCGATGGTGAACAGCGTCGCTTCCATCTGCTCGCCGAGCACCTTGCGCGCCTCCAGCGCCGAATCGATGTAGGAATAGTTGCCGTTCCCGTGATCGGCGATCTGCTCCATCATCGCTTCGTTGTAATTGCCGGTGCCGAAGCCCAGCGTGGTCAGCGTGATCCCGGCATCACGCTCGCGCTCGACCATCTCGATCAGCGCCTTGGTGTCCGAAACGCCGACGTTGAAATCGCCATCTGTGGCCAGGAGGATGCGGTTGACCCCGCCTTCGATGAAATTGTCGCGCGCGATATTGTAGGCAAGTTGGAGCCCCGCCCCGCCGGCGGTAGACCCGCCCGCGCTCAACCGGTCGAGCGCCGCCTTGATCTCGCGCTCGTCGTTGGTGGGCTGGAGCACGAGGCCCGCCGCGCCCGCATAGACCACGATCGAGACCTTGTCCCTTGGCCCCAGTTCGCCCGCGAGGCCCGCCAAGGCGGACTTGACCAGCGGCAGCTTGTCCTCGCTGTCCATCGATCCCGACACGTCGACAAGGAACACCAGGTTCGATGCCGGGCGGCCCTTACGCGGCAGATCATACCCGCGCAGGCCGATGCGCATCAGCCGCGTATCGGGGTTCCACGGACTGACCGCCAGATCGGTGGTGATCGAGAACGGCGCTTCGCGGCTGTCGGGCTGCGGATAATTACAGCGGAAATAGTTGATTAGTTCCTCGGTGCGCACTGCATCGCGCGGCGGCATCTGGCCCTGCGTCAGGAATCGGCGGGTATTGGCATAGGCCCCGGTGTCGACATCGACCGAAAAGGTGGAAACCGGCTCGGTCCTGGTGAGCTTGACCGGGCTGACCTCCTTGCCGTCGTAGCGTTCGCGGCCCGGATCCTGCGCGACCATGACCGGCGGGACCTGACGCGAATAGCGCATGGCTTCGGCCGACGGCGCGACCACGCCTCCAACCATGGCCTGGTTGCTGACCTTGTAAGCTGGGGATGGCGGCGGCGGCGGAGGCGGCGGGGCAGGGATATAACCGTTCGTATCGGCGGCGCCCGGCTCGGCGCGCTGGGCCGTTACGATCACGTCGCGCTCATCCTTGACCGGCACGTTGCTTATCTGGGTGCGCTCGGCGCAGCCCGTGATCAGCGCGGCAAGGCAGCAAGCGGTAACAAGTCCGGTCGTTTTCATGGCATTTCCCTCCTTCGTTTCGCACGCGGCGAAGAAGGCCCAAGCAGGAGTGAATGGCGACTGAACGCCCCGTACATGCGACGAACCGTTAATCTGCCGGCAATGTGGCAGCGCTCTTCCGGAACAGAACCCGGTCTGCCGGACCGAATCCCTTGTTCCAGATGACCCAGCCATAGGCGCCCAGAATTGCCGGGATGCCGAACAGAAGCTCGGCCCATTCGGGCAGGAACCGGGTCGCCTGCCAGCCGACCAGCACCGCGGGCGCCGCCGCCCAGACCAGCGCCCAGCGCCAGTTGCTGATCGGTTCGCCGAGCAGTCGCGAGAGCATCCGCGCCTTTACCAGCGAGGCGAAGGCCAGCGCGATAGCAAGCGCGAGCGCGGCGGCGGCAGCGCGGTAAAGCTCGCCAAGCTGCGCCCAATCGACCAGCATCATCCCGGCCACGGTCAGCAGCGCCTGCAAGGATATCGTCGCGATCGAAACGATGACGTTGCGCACGCGCGCCATGTAGATCAGCGCCGCTTCGCTGACGACAGCCGTGGCGGCGACAACCTCGGCGGCAAGCAGCAACGCCAGCGCACCGTTGCCGCCGACGAATTCGGGGCCGACCAGCCCCATCACGCCTTCGCCGGGAATGCCCAGCGCCAGCGCAATCCCCGCCTGCGCGGCGATGATCCAGAAGCCGACCTGGCACACCTGCCGGGCAATGGCGGCATAATCATGGTCCTTGAGGCGGCCGGTAATGACCGGGCCGAGAATCGGCTCGAAGCTGGTCTTGAGCTTCTGCGGCAGGCTCGCGACCTGCTGCGCGACATAGTAAACGCCGACGGCGGCGGGCGCGGCGAAGAAGCCCAGGATCAGGATGTCGATGCGCCGCGTGCCCCATTCGATCGCGTCCGCCCCGGCGATCGGCAGGCTGTGCAGGGTCATTCGCCCAAGCGCGGCGGGCCGGGGCCGCCAGCCTTGCGGCAGGCCATATGCCTTGAGGAACGGCACCAGCGCGGTTAGCGCCGAGGCGAAGATCGAAACGATATAAGCGAGCGAAAGCCCGCTGTCGGGCGCAATGAAGATCATCGCACCCGCCATGATCGAGAGCGTCCATGGCTCGACCACCGCGCGGGCGCGCACGGTCGCCCCGATGTTGAAGCGATAAGCGAGCGCGGCCAGCCAGATTTCGGTGAGTGCCAGCGGCGGGATCGCAAGCACGATCAGCCGGTCCAGATCGGTGAACTGGCCGGAAGGAAACAGCGGCGCCGGCACCAGCCAGAACAGAAGCGCCATCGCGCTCGAAGTCAGCAGCGCAACCAGCATGCCATCGGCGACGACATTGGCGGGATGCTCATCCGAATCGGCCAGCCGCTGCGCCAGTCCGCGCTTTTCGCCCAGCGTGCACAGCATCGCCGCCAGTTCGATCACCACCAGTGCCGAAGCGAAGCGCCCGAGCGCCTCGGGGCCATAGGCGGCAGCGCGCCCGGCGATGAACAGGAACGGGATGCGCGCGGCGAGCCGGAGGAAGAAGCCAAAGAAATTGGTTCGCCCGCCGCGGGCGATCTGGGCGATATCGTCGCCCGCCGAGGCTTCGCTCAAGCGCCGGGATCCTGCTCGGCGCGCAGCGGACGCGCCAAGAGCTCGCGCGCGACCTGCGCGGCAGGCGCCTCGCCCGCGAGCAGGCTGTACACCGCCGCGACGATCGGCATGTCGATGTTCTCGGCCTTGGCGATGGCCGCCAGCACCGGCGCGGTGGCCGCGCCTTCGGCCACAGAACTCTTGCCGCTCAATGCCTCTGCCGCGCTCATGCCTTCGCCCAGCGCCTTGCCCAGCGAGAAATTGCGGCTCGAGGTGGAGGAGCAGGTCAGGACCAGGTCGCCAAGCCCGCACAGGCCCGCCAGCGTCTCGCTGCGCGCGCCCCTCGCCCTGCCGAAGCGCAGCATCTCGGCATAGCCGCGCGCGATCAGCGCCGCCCGGGCGTTCTGGCCGAGGCCCAGCCCCTCGATCACGCCGCAGGCGATGGCGAGCACGTTCTTGACCGCGCCGCCGACTTCCGCGCCGATCAGGTCGTCGGAGTAATAGGGCCGAAGCGCCGGACGGGCGATAGCGGGCGATAGCCGCTCCCACTGCGCCGCGCCTTGCGAGCAGGCGAGCGTCACGGCAGTAGGCAGACCTGCGGCAACCTCGTGCGCGAAGGTCGGGCCGGACAGCACGGCAAGCGCGGCATTCGGCGCGGCAGCGGCGGCAACCTCGGTCATCAGCCGGCCCGTCCCGGCCTCGATCCCCTTGGCGCAGAGCACCAGATCGCGTTCGCCGCTGGGCAGGTCGGTGATTACCGAGGCGAGGAACTGCGCGGGCACGACCACGAGCAGCACCGGCAGCGCGGCGAAGTCGGCAAGGTCGCCGCTCGCGCGCACAGTCTCGGCAAGGCGCGCGCTTGGCAGGAACAGGCTGTTGGTGCGGCGCTCGTTGATTTCGGCGACCAGTTCGGCTTCGCGAGCCCAGAGCAGCACCTCGCTGCCGTCGCTGGCCAGCGCCGAGGCCAGGGCGGTTCCCCAGGCGCCCGCACCGACGATACCGACCTTTGGCCCGACCTTGCTCATGCCTTGACCCCCGCCCCGCGCGCCGGAGCGGCATCGGGATCGAGCGGCCAGCGGGGCCGGGCGGCAAAATCGAGCGGATCGCTCTGGCCAAGCGCCAGCCGTTCGATCCCCGCCCAGGCGATCATCGCGGCATTGTCGGTGCACAGCGCCAATGGCGGCGCGACGAAGCGAAGGCCGTGCTGGCCCGCCAGTGCCTCGAGCGCCGTGCGGATCGCCGCATTAGCTGCAACCCCGCCCGCAACGACCAACGCCTCTGCCGGCCCGGCCACGGCAAGCGCGCGGCGGGTGCGGTCAATCAGGCAGTCAATCGCGGCCTGCTGGAACGAAGCTGCAATGTCGGCGTCGGCATGCAGGCCCGATTGCTTGGCGCGCAGCACCGCGCTCTTGAGCCCTGCGAAGGAGAAGTGCGGCTCCTTGCTGTGCATCAGCGGGCGCGGCAGCGGTACCCCGCGCGGATCGCCTGTGGCCGCCAGCCGTTCCACCGCCGGGCCGCCGGGATAACCCAGCCCCAGCAGCTTGGCTGATTTGTCGAAAGCCTCGCCCAGCGCATCGTCGATGGTGGTGGCGAGGCGGCGATAGCGGCCCACCCCCTCGACCAGCAGCAACTGGCAATGCCCGCCCGAAACCAGCAGCAGCAGATAGGGGAACGCCAGCGCTGGATCGGCAAGGCGCGGCGACAGCGCGTGGCCTTCAAGGTGGTTGATCGCCAGAAGCGGCTTATCCGAGGCCATGGCCAGCGCCTTGGCGGTGACAAGGCCGACCATGACGCCGCCGATCAGCCCGGGGCCAGCAGTCGCGGCCACGGCATCGACCTGCGAAAGGCTCATGCCCGCATCGGCCAGCGTCGCCTCGATCAGCGGGGTCAGCCGCTCGGCATGAGCGCGCGCGGCAATCTCGGGCACGACCCCGCCATAAGGGCGGTGTGCGTCGTCCTGCGAGGCGATGTGCTGCGCCAGCACCACGCGGTCGGCGCGCACCAGCGCGGCCGCCGTCTCGTCGCAGGACGATTCAATTCCAAGAACGATGTCCATCCCGGCTTCCACTTATAGACATTGCCGACTAGCACAAGCAGCCCATGACCCGAACCCCGCTCCGCCTTGGCACCCGCATGTCGCCGCTCGCCATGGCGCAGGCGCATGAGGCGCAGGCGCGGCTGTGCGCAGCGGCTGGATTGCGCGAGCAGGACATTGCGATCGTCGCGGTGCGCGCCAGCGGCGACAAGGTGCAGGACCGTCCGCTCGCCGAGATCGGCGGCAAGGCGCTGTGGACCAAGGAACTCGACGCCGCGCTTATCGCGGGCGAAATCGACTTCGCGGTCCATTCGGCCAAGGATGTCGAGACGATCCGTCCGCCGGAAATCGCGATTGCCGCCGTGCTCGAGCGCGAGGACGTGCGCGACGTGCTGCTCGGCGCATCGACGATTGCCGCGCTGCCGAGGGACGCACTCGTGGGCACCAGCGCCCCGCGCCGCACCGCGCAATTGCTCCACATGCGCTCCGATTGCCGGGTGGTGCCCATCCGGGGCAATGTCGCCACGCGCCTCGCCAAGCTGGCGGCAGGCGAAGTCGATGCGACATTCCTCGCGCTCGCGGGTCTGAACCGGCTCGGCGAGACTGGCGTGGGTCATGCACTCGACGCCGGAGACTGGCTGCCCGCGCCGGGACAGGCCGCCATCGCTATCGAATGCCGCGCCGCCGATGATGCCATGCTGGAAATGCTCGCGCGGATCGACCATGCGCCAAGCCGCCGCGCCGTGCTCGCCGAACGGGCGCTGCTCGCGGCGCTGGGCGGCTCATGCCACAGCCCGGTGGCGGCGCTGACGAGCCACATCGGCGAAGACATGCTGCTGCGCGCGGCGCTGTTCAGTCCCGATGGGGCTGAACGGATCGAGCGCAGCGTCCAGTTCCCCCGCGACGACACCGGCGCGCCTGCGTCCCTCGCCGCGATGCTTCTCAACGAAGCTCCTGCGGCGATTTCCGACCATTTCGCAAAACCTCAAGCAGGCTTTAGGTGATTCCACTTATCGTTATCCGCCCCCAGCCGGGCTGCGATGCGAGCGTGACGGCGGCAGCCACGCTCGGCCTTGATGTGTACGGTTTTCCGCTATTCGAGGTTCGTCCGCTCGCCTGGGACGTGCCCGATCCGGATAGCTTCAATGCAGTCCTGGTGGGGAGCGCCAATGCGCTCCGCCACGGCGGCGCGGGGCTGTCGGCTCTGGCAGGCAAGCCCGCCTATGCGGTCGGCGAGACTACCGCTTTGGCTTGCCGCGAGGCGGGACTGGAGGTGGCGGGAACCGGAGACGGCGGCTTGCAGCAGGTGCTTGCACGCCTCGATCCCGCGCACAAAAGACTGCTGCGACTGGCAGGCGCGGCGCGGGTCGATCTCGATCCACCGCCCGGGATCACTATCGACGAACGCATTGTCTACGCTAGCGAACCCTTGCCCATGCCGACTAAGCTCGCCCAAATGCTGCATCAACCTGCGGTCATCGCAGTGCACTCGGCCGAGGCAGCGCGCCACCTGCGCGCGCAATGCGAAACGAGCCATATCGACTTGTCGCAGCTTGCGCTCGCCGCAATCGGCCCGCGCGTCGCCGAGGCTGCCGACGAGGGCTGGCGCGCGGTGCGGTCGGCAGCGGTGCCCAGCGAAGCGGCGCTGCTGGCCTTGGGGGGCGAGATGTGCAAGGAATACGGCGCGCCGGGAGCAGTTCACCCCAAAGCACGAGAGACCATGGCGGATCCGATACAGCCCGAGACTTCTTCACCACCCCTCGCCGCACCTGCGCCCGCACCAAGGCGCAAAAGGCGCTGGCCGATGTTGCTTGCCTTGCTGGCCTTTGGCCTCGGCGTGGCAGGCACAGTCTGGCTGGCCTCGCGCGGCTATCTCGAGGACCTGGGACTGGTCGAGCGCGCGCCCGCGCCTGCCGCGGTGCGCTCCAGCGTGTCGCCCGGTTTCGGTGCAGCTGCGACAAACCGCGAGAATCCCGCCGAACGCGAAGTGGTTGGCGATGTCGAGGCGCGGCTCGCAATGCTCGAAGACCGCCTCTCGCGCATCGATCTTCAGGCCAACGCTGCCTCGGGCAACGCCGCGCGCGCCGAAGGCCTGCTGATCGCCTTTGCAGCGCGGCGCATGGTCGACCGGGGCGAGCGGCTTGGTTTCCTCGCCGATCAGCTTCGCCTGCGCTTCGCCAATGCCCAGCCACGCGCGGTAAGCACGGTCATCGCGTTCGCGCGCGAACCTGTCACCGCCGACCAGCTTGCCGCGCGGCTCGAGGCGCTGTCGCCTGAGCTGACCATGACCGCGCCCGATACAGGCTTTCTCGACCGTGCGCTGAGCGACATTTCCAACCTGTTCACGGTGCGGCGCGAACCGAGCGAGGTAATCGGCCCGCAGGCAGCGATCGAACGCGCGCGGCTGATGCTGCGCACCGGCCGGATCGACGAGGCGGTGGCGCAGGTGCAGCGGCTTCCGGGAGCAGAAGTGGCGGACAAGTGGATCGCCGATGCCCGGCGCTATGCGCAGGTGCAGAACGCGCTCGACCTGATCGAGACCGCGGCGATGCTCGAACCGGACCGTTTGCAGGATAGCGGCGGCAACCGGGTCGAGCAGCCCAGTCCGCTGGCTAGGCCGACAGCCCAGCCCGGGCCGCGGCTGGAATAGCGGTTATCCGCGCAGCAGTTCTGGCAGCGTGCCCGACATGCCGCGCGCCTCATCCATGAAGAAGCGCTTCAAGGCGGGCAGGCGCTGCACCGCGCCCATGCCCAGCCGCCGCGCCGCGCTGGGGAGCTTGCCGGGAATGCCGAACAGGCGGGTCAGGCCATCGGTCACCGACATGACCATGAACGCATCGAGGCTGCGCCACTTCTCGTAGCGGGCAAGCAGCTGCGCGTCGCCCGGCTCCAGCCCCAGCCGCATGCCGTCGGCCAGCACCTCGACCAGCGCGCCGACATCGCGCAGCCCCAGGTTGAGGCCCTGCCCGGCAATGGGATGCATGCCGTGCGCGGCATCGCCGACCAGCGCCAACCGGTGCTCGGCAAGTTTGCGCGAATGGTGGAATTTCAGCGGATAGGACATGCGCGGCGCAGCCAGTTCCAGTGATCCCAAAATGCCGTGCATCTTGGAGTGCACCTCCACGAGGAACATCGGCTCGGGCATCTTGAGCACCCCGGGCGCGTCCTTTTCCGCGACGGTCCACACCAGTGCGCTGCGGTGGCGGCCATCGGGCAGATCGCGCAGTGGCAGCAGCGCGAAGGGGCCGGCGGGATAGAAAATCTCCCATGCCACGCCCTCGTGCGCCTGTTCGTGAGTCAGCGCAGTGACAACAGCGCGGTGGCTGTAATCCCACTTGGCCATCGAGAATCCCGCCTCGTCGCGGGTTGGCGACTGGCGCCCTTCGGCGGCGACCATCAGCCTCGCGCGCAGCACCTCCCCGTCGGCAAGCGTGACCGATACGTGGTGCGGCCCGCGCTCGCGCGCGATGACTTCGGCGCGCGTGTGCCATGCAATCAGTTCGTTGCCCTCGGCCGCCGCAAACAGGGCCAGCCGCAAGTCGCGGTTGGCGAACATCCGGCCGAGCGAGCCTTCCTCGGGCTTGGGGCGAAAGTCGATCCGTCCCGGTTTCATGCCGTCGGTGACGGCGATGGCCTCGATCGGGCAACCCAGCGGCTCAAGCGCCTCGGCAATGCCGATATTGCCGAACAGGTTCCAGCTCGCGGTCGAGATGGCAGAGGCGCGGCCGTCCGCACTCTCCGACGTAAGCTCCGCCGGATCGCCGCGTTCGACCACGTGGCTCGTCATCCCGGCGCGTGCCGCGGCAAGCGCCAGGGTCATGCCGACAAGCCCGCCGCCGAGGATCAACAGGTCGCGCGTTTCCGTTTTGCTCATGCGCGTCTATATCGCCGCGCATGATGGCTATGTCGAGGCTCCTGCGAAGCATCGCACCTGTACTGGCGTTGCTTGGCCTGTTCATGGCGTCGACCGGCGCAGTGTCGGCGCGGGCGAATAACATCGCGGCCTCGCTGGTGGTCGAAGGTCCGGTATTGCCCGGTGAGACGGTCACGGTCGCGGTCCACATGAAGCCCGCGCCGGGATGGCACGGATACTGGCTCAATCCCGGCGATGCCGGGCTTGGCATGACGCTCAACTGGACGCTTCCTCAAGGTTTCTCGGCGGGTGAGCCGCAATACCCGGTTCCCGATACACTGCTGATCGCCGGGCTGATGAACCACGTCTACAAAGGCGACTATGCGGTGCTGGTGCCGATCACCGCGCCCGCCAGCGCGACGACGGGCAGCGTGGTTGCACTCACGCTCGATGCGCAGTGGCTTGCCTGCACCGATGAGGTCTGCGTGCCCGAAAAGGGCCGGATCATCACGCAGCTGAGGATTGCAGCGGATTCGGGAAAGCCCGAACCCAGCCTTGACGCCTGGCGCGCAAGGCTGCCTGCCCCGCTCGATGCGCCTGCACGGTTCGCGCTTGCGGGCGATAACCTGCGTCTCGCGATCCCGCTTCCGGCATCGGTGAAGCTTGATGCGCCGCATCTGTTCATCGCCCGCGACAGGGTGATCGACTATGCCGCGCCGCAGCGCTTCAGCCGCAATGGCGATGCGCTGATCGTAGAACTGACACGACCCAAGGTTGCTCCGGCCTCTCCCGAAAGCATCGAAGGCGTGCTCCGATTGGGCGCAAGCGGCGTGGGTCTGGCTTTCACGGCAAGGCCGGGCGCGATCCCGCCCGCTGGCGTGCCACTCGATGAACCTGCGACCGCGAGCCTGCCGCTGCTGCTCCTTGGCGCGCTTGTCGGCGGGCTGCTGCTCAACCTGATGCCCTGCGTCTTCCCGATCCTCAGCCTCAAGGCGATGAGCCTGGTGCGCGCGGGCGAGAGCGGGGCACAGGCGAAGCGCGAGGGCCTGGCCTATACGGCGGGCGTAGTCGCCGCGTGCCTTGCGCTTGGCGCCATGCTGCTTTCGCTGAGGGCGGCGGGCGAAGAGATCGGCTGGGCCTTCCAGTTGCAGGAACCGCTGGTCGTGGCGGGGCTGCTGCTGCTGACCACGGCGATCACCGCCAATTTCCTGGGTATTTTTGAACTGGCGCTGCCGGGCCTTTCGAGCGGCCACGAAACGCGCGGGGCCTTCGCCACCGGCCTGCTTGCAGCTTTCGTGGCGACTCCGTGCACCGGGCCGTTCATGGCGGCGGCGATGGGCGCGGCGCTGCTGCTGCCCCCTTTCCCTGCCATGGCGCTGTTCGCCGCGCTGGGTCTGGGCATCGCCTTGCCGTTCCTCGCGCTCGCTTTGGTCCCTGCGCTGCGCCGGGCGCTGCCAAGGCCGGGGCCGTGGATGAGTCGGTTCAGGCGCTGGATGGCTCTGCCGATGGCCTTGACCGCGCTGGCGCTGTTTTGGCTGGCGAGCCGGGTGGGCGGTACTGGCTTTGCACTCGGCGCTGCCGCGCTCGCGGTCTTGCTGATCGCCGTGCTGTGGCTGGCAGGTCGCATGCAGCGGCGCGGACAGGGCGCGAGCGTTCCGATCCTTGCCGGATCGGCGCTTCTGGTCATGGCCGCCTTCTCTGTCCTGCCGCCACTGATCGCTCCTCCAGCGGCAACGGCGCAGGGCATCGTCGCTGCCGAGCCTTTCAGCGAGGCGCGGCTGACCCGGGCGCGCGCCTCGGGCAAGCCGGTATTCGTGTGGATGACCGCCGACTGGTGCATCACCTGCAAGGTCAACGAACAGACCGCTATCGAGCGTGAAGCGACCGCCAAGGCATTCCGCAAGTCTGGCGTCGTAGTGCTGCGCGGCGACTGGACCCGGCGCGATCCAGCGATCACCCGTTTCCTCACTGCCCACGGCGCGGCCGGCGTGCCGTTCTACCAATGGTATCCGGCGAGAGGCGGTCCGCCCGAGCAACTGCCGCAAGTGCTCACCGCTGGCATGCTGGCCGACCTCGCAAATCCATAAGTTCGCCAGATCGCTCCGATCCGGAGCGAACTGAGGCGCGTACATCTCGAAGCCAGCCGCGCCTGACAGCCAACTGCGGCGTTTTTCAGGCCCGGATTTGGTCGGAACCGGACCGGTCGCAGCGCGCCACCACTAGCACTTGCGAATAACTCCCTAGGCGAAATCCAATAGGGGAGATTGCCAGTGCAACAGGCTCATACGCTCATTCTCGTCGATGGCGACACGCGCCGCCGCGCCACCGTCAGCCACACGCTTTCGAGCCACGGCATCCACGTCGAACCTTTCGAAACCGTGGCCGAACTGGCGCAAAGCTGGCTGCGCAGCGGCACCGTCCTGATCCACGACCGGGAAGGCTGCGTCGCCGATCTCATCGCCCGCATGGCGCAGCACGGCGAATGGTATCCGATCGTCGCCTTCGCCGACGAACCCGATGCCGGGCGGATCGTGCGCGCCATTCTCGACGGCGCGGTCGACTATATCGTCTGGCCGTTCTCGCCCGAGACCGTGCTCGCCGCGCTCGAACGGCTCGAGGACAACGTCGAAGGACTGGGCAACGCCCGGATGCGCGAAGCCGTGGCGCGCGGCCGGATCGAAAAGCTGACCGAGCGCGAGCGCGAAGTGCTTGATTGCGTCGCTTCGGGGCTGTCCAACCGCAAGATCGGCGAAAAGCTGGAGATCAGCCCGCGCACGGTCGAGATCCACCGCGCAAACATGCTTAACAAGCTGGGTGCAAACCATACCTCCGAGGCGATTCGCATCGCCATCGAAGCCGAACTGGTGCGGTGAAGAAACCGGGTATCAGTGCAGCAAGGTGCCGGCTGGCCGGACGGGCAAGGCCGCTTCGGCAGCAGGCTTGGTCGTGCTGACCAATGAGGCGCTCGCCCAAGCGCCAAGCAGCGCCAGCGCCGGGCTGGCGCCTTCGCTGGTGACTTCCTCGCTCATGCCGGGAAGCACCACGCTCGCCAGGCAGCGCCCTTCGCCGCCCTTCGACACGATCCACGTGGCTTCGCCGCCGATCACGGCAAGCGCGGCGCTTTCAAAGGCGCCGGCCGCGATCATCACCCGGATCATGTCGCGCCCCGCCGCTCTCGTCAGCGTTAGCGCTTCGTGCAGGCGGCGGGCCTGATCGGCGAGGCCGCTGGTGGCGCAAAGCTCGGCAAAGCGTTGCAGGTTGCGGTCGCGCCGGGGATCACGGACGGTAATGTGCATGAGCGCATGATAGCGCATTCCGAGGCCGCGAAAAGGCCTATCCAGCCGGTTTGGCGCACGCCGTGCCGCGCTGCGACAGCGCAGGGGCCCAAGGGTTTGCGCGTATTGACAGCGCTGCGCCACATCCCGGCGCTTGCCGCTTGGCGAATTAGCGGACATGAAACGCGGGAAAACGAATCCTGGGAGAGAATACGCATGACTTCGCAAGGCCAGCAGCAATCGACCATCCACCTCGTCGCGCCCGAACTTTCCGCAGCGATCGAGACCTTCCCCAACATGGATTTCGAAAACGGCCTCGAGGAGATCCGCGCCGGGTTCATGAGCCGCGACCTGCCGCCGATGCCCGAAGGGCTTGAGCAGGCCAGGTTCGAAGACCGCACCATTCCCGGCCCGGCGGGCGCTCCCGATGTGCGGGTGCTGATCTATTCACCGCCAGGAGTGGCGGCAGGGAAGCGTCCCGCCATCCTGCACATCCACGGCGGCGGCTACGTCATCGGCAAGGCCGACATTGGCGACATCCCCAATCGCATGTTCGCGCTGGCGCTGGGCTGCGTGGTCGTTTCGGTCGACTACCGCAAGGCACCCGAGACTACCTGGCCCGGACCGATCGAGGATTGCTATGCGGCGCTGACCTGGATGGTCGACAATGCCGATACGCTCGGCATCGATCCGGCGCGCATCGCCGTCGCGGGTGAGAGCGCCGGCGGCGGCCATGCCGCAGCGCTCGCCATCTACGCGCGCAACATGGCGCGCAAGAACGGCAGCGGACCCAGCATCTGCTTCCAGTTGCTCGATTCGCCCATGCTCGACGACCGCACCGGCACCACCAGCGATCCGCACCCGCATACCGGCGAATTCGTCTGGACCCCGGCGCGCAACCGCTTCGGCTGGAAGGCGATGCTCGGCATGGAGCCGGGCGGCCCCGACGTGCCCGAGGAAATGGTCCCCGCCCGCGTCAAGGATTACAGCGACCTGCCGCCCGCCTTCGTCCATGTCGGCGCGCTCGACCTGTTCCTAGAGGAAGACATGGAATATGTCCGCCGACTGACCCGCGCGGGCATTCCGGCCGAGCTGCACGTCATCCCCGGTGCATACCACGGCTTCAATATCGCCGGGCCTACGCCTCAGGTAATGACGGTTGGCGGCTTGCGGATGGCAGCGCTTGCGCGGGCGTTCGGGGTGGATATAGCCGGGAGGTGAGCGCTGTCACCCCGGCGCAGGCCGGGGTCCAGACAATTTGATGCGGTCTGGATTCCGGCCTGCGCCGGGTGACGTATCGAGTTAACCTAGGCGGCAAACTCATACATGGTGAAAACGCGCTCGGCGAAATACCAGCGCCCGTCCACGCGCGCATAACGGTCGCGGTATTCGCCCCAGAAGCCTTTGCCATCAGCCGAGGTCGGCGATTGCATCACGCAGGTTCCGGTCGCGCTGTCGCCATCGACGGCGATGCTGAGGTTGTGGATCAGCGGCACCGGATGCGGTTTGCCCTTGCTCGGCAGCAGCATGTCGCGGATCGCCTGCCGGCCCTCGACACGGCTTTGTACTGCCGTATGCGGGCCATCAGGCGGCCCGCGCAGCACTACGAACACGCCGCCGGGAAGATACAATTCCGCGGTTTCCTCTGGCCGGTCGTAGCGCACCAGCTGGCCATAGCGATAAACCAGTTCGGTGATTGCCTGCTTGGCGGCCAGCGCCTCGGGCTGTTCGGCAATGACTGTAACCGGATCGGATTCCATTGCTGCCAGGCCCTCCCCCGAACTTGCCAGCGCGACTTGGCCTGCGCCAAACGATCCGAGCACCAGCGGAACTGGTGCCCGGATCAGAAAATCACGCCTTGTCACGCAGCTCGCAAGCCGCACGAACCGGCGCGATGCCGTATTCCACGACCTGCCAGAAGCCCTTGTCGGTAACGATCACCGCTTCGTCGTTCTCGATCGCGTGGATCACCATCTGGCCGATCTCGTCCGCCGTGACCGTCGGAGCCGGCTTCTTGGAAGGATCGTCGTTGCTCTCGCCGCCGATCATGACCGTGTTCTTGTGCAGGTTGGTGGCGACGATGCCGGGGCACAGCACCGAAACGCCGACGCCGGCCGGCGCGAGGTCCTGGCGCAGCGCATAGCTCATCGCGGCGACGCCGAACTTGGTCATCGAATAGACGCCCACGCCGCCGCCAAAGGCCGAAAGGCCAACCGACGAAGACGTGTTGACGATGTGGCCTTTGCCGCGGTCGCGCATGTCCGCTGCGAAGGTCATCGCGCCGTTCGCCGGGCCCATCAGGTTGACGTTCATCAGCGTATCGAAACTCTCGAACGAGGTGTCGGCGAGCGGCTTGCCGTGCGGAGCAATGCCCGCGTTGTTGATCAGCACGTCAACCGGGCCGAACACCTTTTCCGCTTCTTCCTTGGCGCGCTTCCAGTTGTCGCGGTCGCGGGTGTCGAGCTTGACGCCGCGAAACTGGTTGGCGCGGGTCTTGACGACCTGCTCGATCGCCTCCTCGTTGATGTCGGCGATGGTTACGTTGAGGCCCGCTTCGGCCAGCGCATTGGCAATGCCAAGCCCGATCCCGCTCGCTCCGCCTGTCACGAAGGCGTGTTTCGCTTCTGCCATTTTCATCGATTCGGCTCCCTCTCATGGATTGTGTTGTTCTGCGCCAGATTGGCGATTGGTGCCTATTGAGGCAATGGCGTTGTTTCCGCGGTGCTCGGCAATCCGTAATTACGGATATGCCGCATCTCCCCTACCGCTTGTGGGAGGGCAGTAGGTATGTTCAATCGATATCCACCCGGACATGCGGGATATCGCCTTCAAACTTTCCATCCGGCGTATTGTAGTCGGTCACGGTTGCGCCCCGGTCGCGCCCCACGTCGAGCATTTCGCCGTTGCCGGCGGGAAACAGGAGATTGGAAGGCAGCGCGAGGCGGGCGAGCTCCGCTCCGCCCGAACTGAGCACGATCGTGGCAGGCGCGCCGGGACGGATGGTTTCGTGGCGCATCCGCAGGGTCGATTTACCGGCAGGAAGCGTCTTGTCGGACATGACCGAGAACTGCTCGGCGGGATCGGTCGACCGCGACCAGAACAGCGCCGGCCGCCCCTTGTCGAGGTAGAGGCTCCAGCCCCCGAAGCGGCTGGCGAGCGCAACCACCGCGCCTGACGCGCTCGCGCTATCGAGCACGAGATCGGCCTCGACCGTGAACGAGCGCATGGCGAGGAACGGGGCGCCGCCTGCGGCGGGAACGCTGACGTCCTTGCCCCAGTAGTCATAATGCTTGGGCATCAAGGCTAGCGCCGCCATCTGGTTGATCCGCGCCGCGCCAAAACGGTGGTCGAGCGGATAAACATGGTTCGCCTTGGCCTGACGGCCGAACTCGGCGAGCATCTGCGCGGTCTTTTCCGGTTGGCCCACGGCAAGATCGGTGCTCTGCGAAAAATCCCTGTCGAGGTTGTAGAGAGCGATCGTGTTGTCGGGCTGTTCGCCGCGTTCGGTGCGCTCCTGCCACGACATGCGGCCATTCTCGCCCGATAGGAACCAGCCGTCCTTGTAGAGACCGATCTTGCCCGCCATCTCGAAATACTGGGTGCGCGGCTTCTTCGCCTCGCAGCTTTGCAGGCTGGAGAGCAGGCTCGCGCCGTCCATCGGCTTCTGATCGGTGCCGAGCACGCGCACGGGAGCGGGCAGTCCGGCGGCTTCGAGCACGGTCGGAGTCACATCGTTGACATGGCCAAACTGTGCGCAGATCGCGCCGGGCCTTGCGACATGGCCCGTCCACGAAAGGATCGCCCCATTGCGGATGCCGCCCAGTTGCGAGGCATATTGCTTCACCCACGGATAAGGCGTGTTCATCGCCCAGGCCCAGGCGACCGAATAGTTTTGGTAAGTCTGCGGTCCGCCCTGGATGTCGAGGCTGCCGTTGAGCCAGTCCTCGCCCTCGTTCTGGACAGCGATGGTGCGCAGTTCGTTGAGCGTGCCGCGCGGCCCTGCCTCGCCGCTGCCGCCATTGTCGCCCAGCACCACGGCAAACAGCGTGTTGTCGTACTGGCCCATGCGTTTGAGCTCATCGATCACGCGGCCGAACTGCTCGTCCTGATAGGCGAGCATCGCAGCGGCCACCTCCATCTGGCGGGCATGGAAGGCCTTCTGCCTGGCATTGAGCGAATCCCATGCCGGAAGCTGCGGCGGTCGCGGCGTCAGCTTCGTTCCCTGCGGGATGATCCCCATGGCGAGCTGCCTGCGCCAGGTGAGCACGCGCTGCACGTCCCAGCCGTGATCGAACTTGCCCGCAAAGCGCGCGATATAATCCTTGGGTGCCTGATGCGGGGCATGAGCCGATCCCGGCGCGAAATAGACGAGGAACGGCTTCCTCGGGTTGCCCGCCTTCTGGTTGTGGACATAGCTGATGATGTCGTCTGCCAGCCGCCGGTCGAGCAGCTTGCCGGCCCGGTCGTTGTCCTGCTCGTTCGCGAGCTGCCGGTCTCGGTAAAGCGTGGGGGCATACTGGTCGTTGTCGCCGCCGTTGAAGCCGTAGAAATAATCGAAGCCCAGCCCGGTCGGCCAGGTATCGCCGCTCGCGCCGAGGCTGCGGTCCGTCGCGGGCGAATTGTGATGCTTGCCGAACATCGCCGTCGAATAGCCGTTGAGCCGCAACACCTGCGCGATGGTGGCGGTATCGGCGCCGATCCGCCCAGTATAGCCGGGCCACGGCGTCGGCAGGTCGGAAAGCATCCCCGTGCCGGTGTTGTGATGGTTGCGCCCGGTCAGCAAGGCGGCGCGCGTCGGCGAACAGATGCCGGTGGTGTGGAAGCGGTTGTAGCGCTGCCCGGCCTGCGCCATCCGCTCGAAATTGGGGGTCGGCACCGGCCCGCCGAAAGCGCTGGTCATGGCAAAGCCGACATCGTCGGACAGGAACAGGAACACGTTGGGCGCACCCTCTTGCGCGCGCACCTGCTGGAGCGGTGCGGGGCCGGCCTGCGACTGCGCCACGGTTTCGCCGATCGTGCCGGTGAACGGCGCGGGCGGGAGCGGCAGCACGCTGCGGTCCTGCGCCTGCACGTGCCCGCTTGCGAGCGCGGCCAGGCTTGCCGCTGCGGCCAGCCATCGCGACTTGCTTTTCATCTGCTCTCTCCCTGTCCCGTTCTTCCAGGCTATCCCGCGACCAGTGCCGCCGCAGCCATGGCCACGGCATCGCCAAACAGCCGGGCAGACCTTGCCTCATCGCTGCCCGCTTCGAAATCGATTTGTTGCAGCGCGCTCGCCACCAGCGCCGTCACCATGCGGATGCGCTCGCCGAACAGGTCGCGCGACTCTGGCGGCACGCACAGCAGCAGCCGCTCGAACAAGGCGCGCGTCTCGGGAAACTCGTCGTTTAGCTCGACCCGGGTCGAGATCATGCCCGAGCGTTCCAGCCCGGAGAGAAAGCGCACATAGGAGTGCCGGCCCGCGCTGTCGGTCTGTTCGAACAGCGGGAAGAAAAACACGCGCACAAGGGTGAGCGCGTCCTTGTCCATGCCGGCTTGCTGCGCCTTGGCGAACAGCTCGCCGCGCCGCGTGTCTATTGCGGGCAGGCGGTAGCGATAGACCTCGCGGATCAGCGCCTGCTTGCTGCCGAAATGATAGGCGACGACATTGGTGTTCGACGAACCGATGGCGGCACCGATCTGGCGCGTCGACACGCCTTCGACCCCGGCCTGCGCAAACAGCGATTCGGCCGCTTCGATCAAGGCTGCGCGAGTCGCTTCGCCGCGTGGATCGGCGCGCTTGCGCGAAGCTTGCGGTGCGTTCATCGTTATCCATGTCCCGCGCGGCAATCTGCGCCGCGGGCATGGCGTAAGGCAATTGCCTTAGAGGGGTCAATGCCTTGCTGGCTTCAAGCCTGCAGGCACGGCAGGACGCTTACCAGTCGAACCATTTGCGATGCCCCGTCCTCGCCACCGTATCGACATAGCCGTCGCCGTTGCGATCGACCACGATCCGATCCGTCTTTCCGGTCGCCATCGCGCCTTCAGCCCTTGCCGCACGCAATTCGGCGTCGTGAATGCGCTTCTCGGCATCGCGCGCGGCAAGCTCGCCTTTGCGTTCGCGCTTCATGCCGTAATAATGCGACCACATCTGGCTGTGCGCGAAGGCGAACATCAGGCCGCCCATGATCGCCAGGTTCTTCATCGCCATTGCCGCCTGCATCGGATCGGTGAAGCGGTTGTGGAAGAACAGCGTCGCCAGGGCGACGAACACGAACAGCGCGATCGAAACCAGCCGCACCGCGAAACCGGCGGCCAGCATCAACCCCGCGACAAGTTCGAACAGCCCGATGGGAACCGCAAGCGCAGGCGAGAGTCCGACTGACCCAAGCATCTGCGACGTCCCTGCCGGATCGGCGAGCTTGCCGATGCCCGAGACGATGAAGATGATGGCGATCAGTACTCTGCCGATGATGGCGGCGATCTTGGACATGACGCGTTCTCCCGCAGGCTTTTTCGTGAAAGCCGCGAGAGCGCGCTTGGTTCCCGGATTGGCGCGGGGCTCCTAGCGCCCGCCGCCGAAGTGGCTGTTGGCCGCGAACCAGTCAGTCCGTACCTTGCGGTGCGCGATCAGCCACTGCCCGTCTTCCTTGCGGAACTTGTCGACGTAGACGCCCGAGTGATCGGGACCGACATCGGTGATGACCATCCAGTAAGTGCGCACATCAGCCGTGTCGGGGCCGGTCAGGTCGATCTTGCAAGTGGTTAGGTTGTGCCGCACGAATTCGGCCGAGCGCTTGACGACCGCGCTCTCTTCGCCCTTTGGGGTGTTCTTCCAGGCGTTCTGCCAGGCGAGGATCGCGGCGCGGCCTTCGTAATAGAGGCCCTTGCCGCCCTTGCGGTCAGCCGATTCGATAATCCCGTCCGTGGTGAAGCAGGCGGCATAGTCCTCGGTTCGCGAACGGTCTCCCGAGGCATTGTACTTGGCGAGCGTGTCGCGGATTGCCTCGCGGGCAAGCAGATCTTCGAGTGTCATTGTATTCTCTCCTCTCCCGGCGCGCGCTTACAGTTTCGGCAGCGTCACGCCTTTTTGTCCCATGTATTTTCCGGCACGGTCGGCATAGCTGGTCTCGCACGGCTCGTTGCCCTGCAGGAACAGGAACTGGCACGCGCCTTCGTTGGCGTAAACCTTGGCGGGCAGCGGTGTCGTGTTCGAAAACTCGAGCGTGACGTGCCCTTCCCAGCCCGGCTCCAGCGGGGTCACGTTGACGATGATGCCGCAGCGCGCATAGGTCGACTTGCCCAAGCAAATCACCAGCACGTCGCGCGGGATGCGGAAATATTCGACCGTGCGCGCCAGCACGAACGAATTGGGCGGGATCACACAGACGTCGGTCTTGCGGTCGACGAAGCTGTTGGCGGCGAAATTCTTGGGATCGACCACCGCACTGTCGACATTGGTGAAGATCTTGAACTCGTCGGCCACCCGCGCGTCATAGCCATAGGAAGACAGTCCGTAGGAAATGCAGCCACCGCGCCGCTGCGCCTCGACGAACGGCTCGATCATGCCGGTGGTTTGCGCCGCGTTCCGAATCCATTTGTCGCTGAGAATCGCCATGACCGGCGATGTGCGCGATGAGGGCCTGCGGGGCAAGCCGCGAAGGCGATTCTTCAACGATCGCGCCAGGTCAAAAAAATGATGACAACCAGTCCATTTAATTTCAGAATGGATTGTGATAATCTTCGGCGGCAACGAGTCCGCCAACGGACCACTGAGAGAGGCGAAAGATGATCAACCACCTCCCTGACAGCCCCATCGACCGTTCGATGGACTTCCCCTGGGGCGTTCCCTACGGCTGGTACTTCGTCGGCTATTCCGACGAGCTCAAGCCCGGCGACGTCAAGCCGCTGCGCTATTTCGAGCGCGAACAGGTGCTGTTCCGGGGCGAAGACGGCGAGGTCGCCCTGCTCGAAGCGCATTGCCCGCACCTTGGGGCGCACATCGGCTATGGCGGCAAGGTCAATGGCAATTCGGTCGCCTGCCCGTTCCATGGCTGGGAATTCAAGGGCGATGGGTTCTGCTCGGCGATCCCCTACGCCAAGGCGTTCCCGCCGATCGCCAAGCGCGAGCCGCTGCTCCATTCCTATCCGGTCAAGGAGCGGGCCAACGTGATCTGGGCCTGGTATCACCCCGAAAACGTCGAACCGATCTTCGACGTGGTCGACTATCCCGAATATACCGATCCCGCCTGGGACAATTCGATGCGCTATGAGTGGATCGCCTATACCAGCCCGCAGGAAGAGGCGGAGAATGCGGTCGATATCGCGCATTTCCAGTTCGTCCACGGCGCGCCGGGCGTGCCCGAGGGCAAAGCTGTCTACGAAGGCCACATCCGCCGCTCGCGCTCGGACGGCAGGTTCGAGGTGATGAACGACAAGGGCGAAATGGAAGTGTTCGAATCGCACGTCCAGACCATCGCCAACGGCGCGGGCCAGAAGATCACCACGCTGGAGGCCAGGCTCAAGGTCTGGCTGATGGTGCTGCTCACCCCGATCAAGCGCAACCTCACCGAGATCCGTTTTGCCTACGCCTTCCCCAGGCAGGAGCCGGGATCGGCGGGAGAGGCGGAATACAATGCCTATTGTGAGCGCATCGCCGGAGAAACCGGGCTGCTCGCCGACCTGCCGATCTTCAACAACAAGGTGCACCGCACCAATCCGCTGATCGTCGACGGCGATGGCGACATCCTGCGCTATCGCCAGTGGTTCAGCCAGTTTTATGCCGGTGACGACGTGCCGCACAAGATGGCCGCGGAATAACTGTGCATACGAATCCGGAGAGAGATAAAATGGACCGCTATCTTGTCATTTCGTCCGACGGCCACGCCGGACTGCCGCCCGAGCGTTATCGCGACTATGTCGATCCCCAGTATCGCGACGAGTTCGATCGCCAGCTCGCGGCCGCGATCGCCGAGCGCGCGGCGGCTGAAAACGCTTTCCTGATCAGCGAATTCAACACCAAGTGGCGCGCCGAGAATGCCGGCGGCCTCGATGGTGCATGGGATTCGGCGACGCGCAACCGGGTGATGGACGCAGACGGCGTGACCGCGGAAGTGCTGTTCACCGACGGTATTACCGAAAACAACTCCCCGCCGTTCGGCGCGGACCTCGGCATGCGCCCGTTCGACGCCAATCCGGAACTGCAATGGGCCGGCGCGCGCGCCTTCAATCGATGGCTCGCCGAATTCTGCCAGGAAGAACCCGTTCGCCGTCTCGGCATGGGGCTTTGCCCGGCGCTGTGGGACGTGGAAACGAACGTCAGGGAAATCCGCTGGGCCAAGGAAAACGGCCTCAAGGGCATGCAGCTCAGCCACATCGTCGAAGGCTACGATAACTACAACCACCCCAAATACGATCCGATGTGGGCCGCGCTCGAAGAGACCGGCATGGTCGTCAACTTCCATTCGGGCGCATCGCAGCCCTATGACCAGACGCAGCCGGGCTGGGTCGGCATTTACTGCGTCGAATACCCGTTCTGGCTGAGCCGCCCGCTGATCGCGATGATCTTCGGCGGCGTGTTCGACCGTTTCCCCAAGCTCAAGGTCGCCTTCACCGAAGTGGGCGGCGACTTCTGGTGGCCCTCGCTGATGCAGCTGATGGACTTCCGCGCCAAAGTGAAGAAGGGCAGCGCCAAGATGGGCGACCACACGGCCCGGCTGAAGCTGACGCCGACCGAATATATCCGCCGCAACGTCTGGATCGGCAGCTCGGCGCAGATGGACGACCAGAACTACGAGGATTACCACAAGATCGGCATCGACCGGGTGATGTGGGGCACCGACTATCCGCATCCCGAGGGCACCTGGCCCTACACACACGAGCAGATGCACGGCGCGCTCGACGGGCTGGACGAAGCGGGCCTCGAAAAGGTGCTCGGCCTCAACGCAGTCGATTGCTTCGACCTCGACATCGAGCCGCTGAACAAGATCGCATCGCGGATCGGGCCGTTGAGGTCGCAGTTCAAACAGGCGGCATAGTCTAAGCAGTCATTGCGAGGAGCCCGGACTTGATCCGGGATACGAAGCAATCCAGAGCAATTTCAAACCGCCCCTGGATTGCTTCCCCCGGCATCCGCCGGTGTCGCAATGACGAATGAATCAGATATTGCGCCGCGCATCAGGGCCTTAAGAAAATTCGTGGGAGAGGGAACACAATGAAGGATTTCAACGGCAAGGTCGCCGTCGTCACCGGCGGCGCCAGCGGCGTCGGTCGCTGCCTGGCGCAGCAGCTCGCAGCCGAGGGCGCCAAGGTCGTCATCACCGACATCAACGCCGAGAAGCTGGCTGCGGTCGCCGCTGAACTGACCGCCGAGGGCCCGAGCGGGACCATCGAAGGCATCGCCAGTGACGTGACCAGGGAAGAATCGGTGCAGGCGCTCGCCGATCAGGTCTTCGCCAAATATGGCCGGGTCGACATGCTGTTCAACAATGCCGGCGTCGGCCTTGCCGACATGCGCAGCCCGTTCTGGGACCTGCCGATGAAGGACTGGCAGTGGGGCTTCGGCGTCCATGTCATGGGGCCGGTCCACGGCATCAAGGCCTTCGTGCCGCGCATGATGGCGCAGGACGGCGAGGGCTTCGTGGTCAACACCACCTCGGGCAACGGCGCGCTGCACTCGATCACCAACACACCGATCTATGCCTCGTCAAAGGCCGCGCTCACCAGCCTGACCGAGGTGCTTTACGGCCAGCTCAAGGAGAAGGCCCCGCACATCAAGGTCGGCATCCTGTTCCCCGGGCCGCGCCTGGTGAACACCGGCCTGCTCGATTCGCCGCGTCCCGACGAGTTCCGCGATCCCGCCAATCCGCTGCCCAAGGGCGTGCCGATGAGCGATCTGGCACAGCGCATGGGCGGCGTCGAAATGACCGAGCCCGACGACGTTGCGGCTTACTGCCTCGAATGCGTGAAGAAGGACCAGTTCTGGATGCTGCATCCCGAATCGAGTCTCGACGGCTTCGACGCGCGCGTTGCCAGCCTGCGCGAGCGGCGCAATCCCTGAAGCGGACAAAGCGATGGCGAACGAACTTGCAGGCAAGGTGGCGATCGTCACCGGGGCGAGCCGCGGCATCGGCAGGGGCGCATCGCTCGCCTTTGCCGAGGCGGGCGCGGCGGTAATCGTCGCGGCGCGAAGCACCGACAAGCTGACAGAATTGGTCGCCGAGATCGAAGCGGCTGGCGGCAAGGCGCACGCGGTCGCCTGCGACGTGCGCGACAAGGCTCAGATCGAAGCCTGCATCAAGGCCGCGATCGACACTTATGGCCGGCTCGACGTGCTCTACAACAACGCCCAGACCATCGAATACCTCTACCTCAAGGATTGCGACGACGAGACGATGCTGGACGTGATCATGTCCGGCCCGATCGCCACGTATCGCTTTATGCAAGCCGCGTACCCCCACCTGAAGGCCAGCAAGGGGGTGATCATCAACACCGGCTCGTCGTCGCGCTATCTGGCATCGGGCGCGCGCTACGGCCCCTACAACTCGGCCAAGGCGGGGATCGAGGCACTGACCCGCACCGCCGCCGACGAGTGGGCCGAAGACGGCATTCGCGTGTTCATGCTCAATCCCGAAGCCGAATCGACCATGACGATGAACTGGAAAGCGCGCGAGCCGGAGAAATACGCCGCCGCCGTCGCGAACAAGCCCAACCAGCGCATGGGCCATCCGCTCGAGGACATCGGCCGGCCGCTGGTGCGCATGATCTTCGATGCCGACCGCTACAACCGCAAGACTCTGGGGATCAGCTCGGCAGGTGTGACCGATACGATCGAGACAATTTCGTTCGAACCGCTGACGGTCTGACGGGAGCAAGTTCAATGACCGATACCCAAGCGCTCCTCGCCGAGGCGCTCGCGCGCATCCAGCGGCTTGAGGACGAGGCCGCAGTGCGCAATGTGCTCTCCAGCTATGGTCTCGGCACCGATGGCGGCAGCGAGGACGCGACCGGCAATATCTTCGCCGAGGACTGCCACATAGACATCGACGGCGTCGCCTTCATGGAAGGGCGCCAGCAGGCGCGCGGCATCGTCACCTCGCCGCTCCACCAGGAGATCATGCCCAACAGCGCCCACATCATGGGTCCGTTCCACATCAAATGGGAGGGCGAGACGGCGATCGCGACCGGCTATGCCACGGTCTATCTGCGCGAAGGCGACGCGGTGAAAATCTGGCGGCAATCCTATGGCCGCTGGGAACTGGTCAAGCGTGACGGGCGCTGGCAAGTGCTGCGGCGAACCTCGCGCAGCACCGGCCGCGACGATTGCCAGGAACTGCTGCTGCGCGGGCTCTGACAGCGAGCCGCACCATCGGCTAATCTGCGCCAAACGAAATTTGATAACTTAATGGGCGCGGCATGTCCTCGCCTAGGACACCTCGCAACATAGCGGGGCCTCGTGGCTGGTCGGCGCAAAGCGTGACCGCTATCGAACTGAAACAACGTAGATTCTTCGGTTCATTTTCCCATGTGCATGGCTTGCGGACAGTCGCTCGCCAGGTTGCGGCGGAGTCTGGCAATTGCAGACGTCAACCCGGATCAAAGCGATAAGAAAAGCGAAGCGATTTTTTACAGGGAAAACACGCGATGTCTGATGATTTTTGTCCGCGCCAAATCATTTTCACCATTCCGGGCACACCCGGGGCCACGGTGACTGCTACAGAGCGCAATGGCTCCCTGCAATTCAGCGTCGACCTGCAGAATGACGCGAAAACCACCGGCGACCTGCGGGCACTGTTCTTTCACGTCAATCCCGACAAAATGAGGGGGCTTTCGGTAAGCGACGGCGGACCCTTGCTCACGCAGTACCGCGTTTCGAACAACAACGTCCTCGATCTCGGCAAGGGTGCAAATCTGGCGGGAGCGGTCAAGTCCGGCTTCGATGTGGGTATCGAGTGGGGCTCGCAAGGGAAGGACGGCATCGACTACGCGGTCGGGTTTGTCCTAGCGAATGCGGCCCGAAACCTGACGCTTGACGACATTGCCTGCCAGCTGTTCGGCGTGAGGCTGGATTCGGTCAGCGGACCCGGCTCGCGCGGCGATGGAGCGGTCAAGCTCACCGGCCTGGCCCCGGCAGCGCCGGATGCACGCGACGATTCCCGCACGATCTTTGAAGACGGCCAGAAGGACGGCCTCGCTTCAAAGACCCCGGCAGGCGTGGTGCTGAACGTGCTCGCTAACGATACCGACGCAGACAACCAGGCATTGACGATCACCGGCTTTCACGACGGTCCGGCGCATGGCGCCGCTGCCGTGTCCAGCGACGGCAAATCGGTGATCTACACCCCGGCGCTCGACTATTCGGGCAGCGACAGCTTCGTTTACTGCATCTCCGATGGAAACGGGGGGCAGGACAGCGCGGTCGTGAACCTCACGGTCACGGCGGTTGCCGACAAGCCCGCTTTCGTCATCTCCGCCGCCCAGGGAGACGACATCAACGAAACGATCCTGACGGTCACCGCCACGCAGAACGACGCCGACGGGTCGGAATATCTCAACAGCCTCACCTGGCTGGTTGGTGATGGCGTGCCTGACGGCGCGACGGTCGTCGCCTTGCCGGGCGACCCGCTGCCAGCCGAACCCAGTTCAATCACCCGCCAGTTCGAAGTGACCACCACGGCCGGTCAGGACTGGAATTTCAACCTCGAGTTCTCGGCAGAAAGCGTCGAGCGCTCGAACGGGGACACGCAGACCGGGACAGCGACGAAGGCGATCGACATCGACTTCAACAGCAATATCCAGACCCAGACTTATCAGGTCGCAGACCAGAGCATCTGGAGCAGCGGCGCCGAATACCGTTTCCAGTACGACGAGTTCGTCGGAATTGACGAATCGTTCCGCAGCACTTTCTGGCTCGATCTCATCCCCGGAGACCACGACACCTATCTGGGCACCGGCTATGATGTCGAAGCGAGGGTCTAGGTCGGATTCGGGTTCGATGTCGAATTTTCGGCAGGTTCGATCGACGCCACGGTGCCGGTCCAAGTGCAGGTCGATACGACCTTCAACCGGACCACCGACACGCTCCTGATCGATCCGAGCATTGCGATTGCTCCGGGCGCGCATTTCCAGACCACCGGACCCGAAGGCCACTTCAACATCGATTTGGTATTTTCGCTTCTGGGCAGGGCTTTTGTCGAGCTTGCCACGGCCGATCTGTACAACGACAGCTTCAACCTGACCTATTCGAACAACCTGTTCGAATTCGGCAGCGCGCTGGCTGACAAGAACGTCAACCAGTTCCAGGGATCGCTGGTGGCGAGCATCGCGTGGCCCCATCTCAATGTTTCGGGGACGGACACCGGTTCAGGTGCAAGCAATCCGTTCTTCACCGCGACGATCGACGTGGACGACGTCGTGTTCACCGCGCTGCTTGGCGCCGGCAATGCCAGCGGCGTGCACGACATCGAGACTTCCTCGCAGGCCGCCGAGGCGCTGCGCCCGATCGCGGGGCAATTTGCTTTCGCCATGTTCGCCGTGGGCATCATCGGCACCGGCATGCTTGCGGTTCCGGTACTGGCCGGGTCCGCCGCCTATGCCGTGACCGAGATGGCGGGCATCGCCGGAAGTCTCGATGCCAAGCCGCTGTCGGCCCGCCTGTTTTACGGCACGATCGCGGCGACCACGCTCGCGGGCGCATCGCTGTCAGGAGTGGGCATCGATCCGGCGCGCGCGCTCTACTGGGCGGCGGTGGGCAACGGCGTGCTCGCTGGCCCGCTGATGGTGGTGATGATGCTGATCGTGAGCAATCCGCGCGCCATGGGCCGGCTCACCGCGCCGCGCCGCCAGCTTGTTTTCGGTTGGGCGGCGACCCTGGTGATGATCGCCGCCTCGGCGCTGTTCCTGGGTTTCATCGTGGCAGGCGCCGCCTAGACCTCCGACGGCTTTGGCGCCTTCCGCCACTCATCGCGGTTAGCAATCACGGTCTCGAGCGCCTTGTCGTAGAACGCCTGGCCCTTGGCGTAGTTCTGGAAATCGATCTCTAGCGTGTGCCGGTATTCGAGCACTTCGACCCCCTCCGGCCCCGCGTGATAGGTGTAAGGCGTGTTCGCGGGGACGAAGAAGCTGTCTCCGGGGCGTAGTTCCTCGGTCCCCAGCCGCGCCGAGCCCGCCACGACATAATAGAGGCAATCGGCGCTATGGCTGTGCAGCGGCAGCGGGTAATCCTTCTTGAACCACGCGTGCATCAGGGTGAAGCCAGGCAGGTTGGCGACCATGGTATAGACCGAGCCGTCGATCACGCCTGCATCGAGCATCGCTTCGAGTCCGGCCTTCTGCACGGGCGTGGGATCGGTGGTCATCACCCCTTCTTCGCCGAAGACATACTGGCTCTCGCGCTTGAAGATCTGGAACTTGGCTGGTTCGGACATGGATGCTCTCCTCGCGGTATTTTGTTTGTGCGCCGGGATTAGCATTCGTGGTGCACGAAGGGAACACTTGGCGCTTTGCCGCGGGTTGGGATTAGCTAGTTTTGGCTAGGGATGCCTGGAGCGGTGGCCGGAGCGAAGGCGGCAAATTGGCCTGGCCGACCCAGATTATTCGCGCCAGCCGCGATGTTACTGTGCGCCCAGGTCGGTTGTAATCGAACAGCGCAGACCATCGGGCTCGAAGGTCAGGTCTGCGCCCATGCCTCCTTTCGTGAGCAGCTTCGTTCCGAAACCCACGCGGGTTGGCGGCGAAACTGGCGGACCGCCATGCTCGCGCCACTGAAGATGCATTTTTGACTCAACCCTTTGCCACTCCACTTCGACCCAGCCGCTATCGACGCTCAACGCTCCGTGCTTGGTCGCATTCGTACCCAGTTCGTGCAGCGCCAGCGCCATCGAGACTGCGAGCTGCGAATCCAGATCAAAGTCGGGTCCGCTGGAACGGATCGAGCCGGGAAAGCCAGCAAAGGGCGCCAGTGCTCCTTCCACGAGCGAACGGACCGAAGCCGTTGGCCGCTCCACGTGATCCAACAAGAGATTGTGTACGTTCCCGAGGGCTTTGAGGCGGCTCGCGAACATGTCGACTTCCGGGGCACCGCGGCCGAAGGTTTGGCCCGCGATGGCCTGGACTATCGCCAGGACATTCTTCAGCCGATGCGACAGTTCGCGGGCGAACAGGCGCTGTTGCTCGGCTTCGGACCGCGCCAGCGCCAGAAGCGCTTGCTCATTGCGCTTTTCACTTCGCCTGTAGAGTTCAGAGGTGAACAGCAGCGCTATCGCAACCGTGGCGTAGCCAAGCAGGGTGTACCCTTCGATCAGGGTCATCTTCCAGGATCCGGGCGACATCACGAAGCGCCAGGTGAGCACGGCGCCGGCGAGCGCCATCGATATCCTGACCAGCAGATTGGCATAAAAGGTGGCGATGGTAAGGGCGAGGAACACGATCGTGAACGGGTTCACAACCGTGGGGAGTGGCAGCGCCGCCCGGATGGCGACCGCGATTGCCGCGACAGCCACGCCAATGACAAGGCTTTGGGCAACGCCCCATATCGAGGGGAGCCGACCGTCCGCACCGCCTTCTTGACCGGCATTGTGAGCGAGGAGCCGCGCCAGGGATGTCGAAAGTTTGCGAACCGACATTCGGCCTCCTGTTGAGAATCTAAAGCAATAGCGCAAAATGTCCATCGCCGGATTAGCGGTCTGCGGTTATTTGCAGCATCGCCAATTCCGGGAACGCGCTTCTGGCTATGAAAGGTTCCCTGCCGTTATCCGTCTGGCAAGTATGCTGTTTTGGCCCCGAAGGCCCTCCCCCTTACCCATGGTTAACCCGGCCGTGCTAAGCGCAGGCGTATGACCAATCCTGCCCGTATCCTCGTCGTGTTCGGCACGCGCCCCGAAGCCATCAAGCTGTTCCCGGTGATCAACGCCTTGAAGGCCGATCCGCGCTTCGAATGCGTGGTCTGCGTCTCGGCGCAGCACCGCGAGATGCTCGACCAGGTGCTCGATATCGCCGGGATCGTTCCCGATCACGATCTCGACGTGATGAAGCCCGACCAGTCGCTCGACGAGCTGACCGCGCGGCTGCTCACCGGCCTCGGCAAGGTCATGGACGAGGTCCAGCCCGACCGCGTCATCGTGCAGGGCGATACGGCCACGGCGATGGCCGGCGCGCTCGCGGCCTATTACCGCAAGGTGCCGGTCGACCATGTCGAGGCGGGGCTGCGCTCGGGCAATATCTATCACCCCTGGCCCGAGGAGATTAACCGCAAGATCATCGGCTCGATGGCTTCGCTCCACTTCGCGCCGACCGCGACCAGCGCCAATGCGCTGAAAGCCGAAAACGTCGATCCCGCGCGCATCCACGTCACCGGCAACACGGTGATCGATGCGCTGCACTGGGTATCGGCGAAGATCGCGGCGCAGCCCTCGCTGGCGGGCGGGCTCGCCGATCTCGAAGCGCGTTTCGCGCAGCGGCGCATCATCGGCGTCACCAGTCACCGGCGAGAAAATTTCGGCGACGGCATGGACAATATCGCCAGCGCCATCCGCCAGATCGCCGCGCGCGACGATGTCGCGGTGATCTTTCCGGTCCACCTCAACCCCAATGTGCGCAAGGTGATGCACGAGGCGCTGGGCGGGCTGGACAACGTCGCGATGATCGAGCCGCTCGACTATCCGCATTTCGCGCGCCTGATCGGCATTGCCGAGATCATGCTGACCGACAGCGGCGGGGTGCAGGAAGAGGCCCCCGCGCTCGGCAAGCCGGTGCTGGTGATGCGCGAGACCACCGAGCGGCCCGAAGGGGTCGAGGCGGGAACCGCCAAACTGGTTGGCACCCAGGCGGCGCGTATCGTTACCGAAATATCAACCCTGCTCGACGATAAGGCAGCTTACGAACAGATGGCGCGTGCGCACAACCCATTCGGGGACGGCACAAGCGCGCGCCGGATCGCGGAGTTGCTTGCGAATGAAATCGGACGTTAAACCGACCGTCTGCGTTGTCGGCCTTGGCTATATCGGACTTCCCACCGCCGCGATCATCGCTCGCTCAGGCTGCCGGGTGCTGGGCGTGGATGTCTCGCAGCAAGTCGTCGACACGATCAACCGCGGCGAAATCCACATCGAGGAAGTCGATCTCGACGGACTGGTGCAAGGCGTGGTTGCGCGCGGGCTGCTTTCGGCTTCCACGCAGGTTTCGGCCGCCGACGTTTTCGTGATCGCGGTGCCGACCCCGTTCGGCCCCGACCACGAGCCCGACATTTCCTATGTGCTCGCCGCAGGCAAGGCGGTCGCCCCGGTGCTCAAGCCGGGCGACGTTGTAATCCTCGAATCGACTTCGCCGGTCGGCACCACCGAGGCGCTGCGCGACATGATCGCCGAGGCCCGGCCCGACCTCAAATGCCCCGGCCGCACCAGCGAGACGCCCGACATTTCGGTCGCCTACTGCCCCGAGCGCGTCCTGCCCGGCCATATCCTCAAGGAACTGATCGAAAACGACCGCTCGATCGGCGGCATCACACCGCGCTGCGCGCGCAAGGCGCTGGCTTTCTACAAGCTGTTCGTGCGCGGCACCTGCGTGGTGACCGACAGCCGCGCAGCGGAAATGACCAAGCTGGTCGAGAACGCCTACCGCGACGTCAACATCGCGTTCGCCAACGAGCTTTCGATCGTCTCGGACCGCATGGGCCTCGACGTGTGGGAAGTGATCCGGCTCGCCAACCGCCACCCGCGCGTCAACATCCTATCGCCCGGCCCCGGCGTGGGTGGACACTGCATCGCGGTCGATCCGTGGTTCATCGTCCACGGCGCGCCCGAGGAAACCCCGCTGATCCGCACCGCGCGCGGCGTGAACGATGGCAAGATGCATCATGTCGTCGCCAAGGCCGACGCGCTGGTTGCGGCCTATCCCGGCGCGAAGGTCGCGTGCCTGGGCCTGGCCTTCAAGGCCAACATCGACGACTTTCGCGAAAGCCCGGCGCGCTTCGTCGCCAGCCGACTGGCGCGCAAGTACGGGGCGCGCATCCATATCGTCGAGCCCTATGCAGGCGAGCTGCCGATCGAGTTCACCGATACCGGCGCGAGCCTGATCGACATCGACACCGCACTGGAGGAATGTGAAGTGATGATCGTGCTGGTCGATCACGACGTGTTCCGCGTCGTGCCGCTGGCCGAACGCGCGGGCAAGGTGGTCTACGACACGCGCGGCATCTGGCCCGATCATCCGGTCGCCGCAGCCGATGCGCCGGGGCTTCGTCTCGCGAGCTGACAAGGCGGCGTGGAAGCACTGCTGTTATGGCTGTCCATTGCGCTGTGCCTGTTCAGCCTGTGGGCACTGTTGCGTCATGACTGGCTGCGGATGACCCGGCCGCGCCGCCGCGTGCTGGCACAGGTCGTCGAACATCGCATGACCCACGATGGCGATGGCCGATCCTATGCCGCGCGCTACCGGTTTCACGATGGCGCCGCTCAGCAGGAAGTAACCGATCAGGTCCGCCTGAACTCGCGCCGCCCCCCGGTCGGCACGGTGATCGAACTTGTCTTTCCGGAGGGACATCCCGAACTCGCGCGACCAGCTCGCCCGCTTACCTGGTGTACGGTCTATCTGGCGCTGTTCTATCTGCTTGGCGTACTTGGCGCCAAGGCTTGCGGCTTCATTTGAGGCAGCGCGCGAACAGGTCTTCCATGCGCTGCCACACCGTTTCGGCGGCTTGCTCGTGATATAGCTCGGCGCGGCTCGGCATCATGAAGCCGTGCAGCGCGCCGGGATGCCATTCGAGGCGATAGGCAATACCCGCGTCTCCGAGCGCGCGTTCGAGGATGGCCATCTGTTCGGGTGTTGCCATCGCGTCATTATCGGCGATGCCGAAGTAAAGCTCGGCCTTGACCTGATCGAGATGCCGGTGTGGCGAGGTGGGCGCATCGGTTGCCAGCCCGCCGGGATGGATCGAGGCCCCGCAGGCCACCCTTGCGCCCATCGCCTGAGCCAGTTCCAGCGTCAGCTTGCCGCCCATGCAATAACCATGCAGGCCGATCCTGCCGCCTCGCTGCACCTCCTGATCACCCTCGACCAGCGACAGTGCTGCCTCGACATCGGACTTGGCCATCTGCGCGTTAAGGCCGCCAATCGCCGCCATGATCTTCTCGCCCTCTTTGGCGAAATCGAGCGGACCCTTGAGGCCCTGCCGGTAGAACAGGTCGGGCGAGACTACGCAGTAACCCCAGCTTGCCACCCGGCGGGCATGGCCGTGCAGTTCGTCGCGCATGCCGAGACCGTCCATCAGCTGCACCACGACCGGGAACGGCCCCGCGCCATCGGGCCGGGTGATGAACACTTCCATCGTTCCATCGGAGGTAGTCACAGTCTCGTTGCGGTCCGGCATCGCTCTTTGTCCCTCTTTGTTATTCAGATCCCCGCATACCATGCGTAATCGCTGTGGTCTTCCCAGTAACCGCCCTTGCCGCCGTACAGCCCGTCGATGCTTTCGCGCGCTTCGACGCGCATGACGTATTTGGCGTGCTTGTAGCCAAGCTGACGCTCGACCCTGAGGCGCAGCGGCGCGCCGTGCGCTTCGGGCAGCGGCTGGCCGTTCATCTTCCAGGCGAGGATGGTCTGCGGGTGCAGCGCATCGGCCATGTCGATGCTCTCATAGTAGGGCGTCGATCCGAACCGGTCGGCGCAGTGGAACACGATATAGCGCGCGCGCTCCGAGACCCCGGCGAGCGCGAGCACGCGCGAGAGCTGCGGCCCCTGCCACTTGCCGATCGCGCTCCATCCTTCGACGCAGTCATGCCGGGTAATCTGTTCGCGCTGCTCCATCGCCTGAAGCGCGGCAAGAGGCAGCGCGAGCGGCCGCGCCACCAGGCCGTCGACTACCAGCGCCCAGTTCGCGAACTGGCTCGTCAGATGCCCGCGATAGGCGCTGTCGGCCACCTCCTGATTGCCGTTGGCGCGGAACAGCGGCGACATGTCGCTTTCGGAGAACTCCCGGGCGAGCGCATTGCCCCCGAACAGACGCTGAGAACCCATGTGCAGGTCCTCGGCCCCTTCAAGCAGGCCGCGAAAGCCCGCGCTCGAACTAAGCCGGTCGCACCCGGCGAGCAGCAGGCCGCCCGCGCCGAGCGCGCCGGTGCGGATCAGGCCGCGGCGGGTGATCAGACGGCGTTTCTCAAACATCGGACTTCTCCCGCGGCAGCCTGTACTTGCCGGTGATCATCGAGCGCACCTCGTTCAACGGTCCTGCCAGCACCACCATCACGATATGGACCACGAAAAAGCCGACCAGCGCGAAGGCGAAGATGAAATGAACCGAGCGCGCCGATTGCCGTCCGCCGAATGCGTGAGTCACGACGGAAGCCCAGGCGTCGGTGCCCGGCGACATGGCGAGACCGGTGACGATCATCAGCGGCAAGGCGGCGAACAGCACGAAGGCATAAGCGAACTTCTGGAGCACATTGTAGCGCAAGGCCGCCGCGCCCGTGGGAAAGCGCAGGCGCGCGTGCTCCTTCACATCGTGCAAGATATGCGACAGCCGCCATTCGTCGCGGGTGATGTGCAAGTCGCGGCGCAGGTGCCGGTTAACAAGCGACCAGACCAGATAGATCAGCAGGCCCAGCGCGAGCACCCAGGCGAAGGCAAGGTGCCACAAGCGCGCATCGGCAAGGCTGTAAGCAGAAGGAATCGTCGACCACCAGGGAAAGGCGCGGTGCTTCACTTCGCCTTCGCGGTCGGTCCAGACGCCGAGCACTCCGGTTGTTTCGACCACCGCCGGCCCGATCCGCAGCATGCCCTGCCCTTGCCGGCTCGCTCCGATCTCGAGCCAAGCGTGATCGGCATTGGCGCCGTATTCTCCCCAGTAGAGGCGGGGATGGGCGTTGAAGATCATCAGCCCGCTCATCAGCATCACCAGCAGGGCGACTGCGTTGGTCCAGTGCCAGATGCGGGTGGAAAGCCGGTGTCTCTTGACGAGATCGCCGCCCTTGGGGGCATCTTCGCTCACGCCTTGGCTCATATGATTAACTCCCCACCGCAGTCTGCCTCCTACACCATAGCGCGCGGTGCCGCCACTGCCTGCCGGGGCCGCAATCGCGGAGATTACAAAAAGGGTTCAGCTAAATGTAATGTTGGCAGCCTATCGTCGCTGTGAATTCTGTGCCGGGGGGAACAGGCCGCGAATCGATTCGCAAGCCCTGCCATTTCCCCGTCTCAGGCGGAAATAAATGCCGGATTTGCAATGACTCGCATAACCTATGCTCCATCGCTGATTACCAGCTGGCTCGATTCGGGCTATCGGCTGGTTGCGGGTCAGTTCACCTATTCGATTCCCGGCGCGGACAGCACCTGGTCCGGCTACGGCCCGACTGACGAAACCTCGCTTCCCGGCTTTGCCTATCCCGGCATGAACCTGACCGCCGCATTTATCGACGCAGTCGCCACCTGGGACGAGCTTATCGCCCCCGATTTCACCCGGGTCGCGGACGATGCAGCGGGCCACGGCGAAGTTCGGGTCGCCGTTACCGACATCGGCGACGAAAATGCAGCCTATGCCTATTTCCCCACCTCGGTGGGCGGAAGGCCGGGCGACATCTGGCTCAATGCCTCCGATTTGCCTGATGACTGGGAAGAGGGCAGCTACGGCTTCACCACCCTGATTCACGAACTTGGCCACACCCTTGGCGTCGATCATCCGTTTGTCGTCAACACGGCACCGGCATCGCTCGATTCGCAGCGCTACACGGTGATGAGCTACAACTGGGTCGAGGAACGCTACGTCAGCTTCAGCGTCGAAGACGGCCAGTTCTTTGCCAATTTCTCGCAGCCCGTGGCGGAAACGCCGATGGTGCTCGATATCGCGACGGTCCAGCAGCTTTACGGCGCCGACCCGGATACGCGGCCCAACGACACGATCTACACCTTCGAAGCGATGAACCCGTCGCTTCAGACGATTTACGATGCAGGCGGCACCGACACTTTCGAACTGTCGGCCATAAAGTACACCAATGTGGTCGATCTTCAGCCCGGCGCCTATTCGAGCATCGCCAAGGCAAGCGTCAACGATCAGATCGCCTATTGGACGAGCAAGTTCCCGACCTTCGCCTCGTTCGTACGCGAGATATTTACGCAATTTCTGCCGGAAAAGGGCCGCACCGCCTTCACCTTCACCGACAATGTCGGGATCGCGCTGACCACCACGATCGAAAACGTGCTTGGCGGCAGCGCGGCCGACGAGATTTCGGGCAATGCCGCCGCGAACGTGCTGCTCGGCAATGGCGGGAACGACCTGCTCGTCGGACTGGGCGCGAGTGACCGGCTCGACGGCGGTGACGGGGATGACCAGCTTTACGGCAACGGCATTTTCGTGATGCCTTCCGGCCTGGCGACAACGCCCAACGATCCGGCCGCGCCTGCTCCCATTGTCCCGCCCATCGTCGTGCCTACGCCGGTCGATCCTGTGCCGCCTGTCGACGGCGGCGACAGCTCGGGCCGGATCAAGATCGGCGGCACTGCCGCGGCAATGCAATCGCTGCCGCACAAGATCGCGCTCGCCTATGTCGATACGCCCGAGCCCGAGCGCGCGAGCCTTCGCCTGACGATCAGCCCGGCCGATACGCCAGCGCCCACCCCCGATCCGAAGCCCGGCCCCGATCCGGTGGTGCCGACGACCCCGTCGAACGGCGGCGAGTTCGAAGATACTCTGATCGGAGGAGCGGGCAACGACATGCTTATGGGCGGTGCTGGGCGTGACTATCTCACTGGCGGCACCGGCGCGGACCTGTTCCGCTTCGCTTCGGGCGATTTTGCCGGGCCTGGCCTCGCGCACGCCGACGTCATTTCCGATTTCAGCGAGACCGAGGGCGACCGCATCGACCTCAGCGCCATCGATGCGGTGCCCGGCATCGGCGACGAGGGCTTCCGTTTCCTTGGCGATGCGGCATTCACCGGTGCGGCCGGCGAACTGCGGATTGCCCACTATACCGGCTATTCCGCGCTCGAAGGCGAAACCAGCGGTGATGGAGTTGCCGACTTCATGATCCGGCTCGATAACCTTGTCACGCTGAGCGTGGGCGCGATTATCATCTGACTCCTCTTGCGCTGCGCCGCGAATTGTCGGACCAGACCGGCAACGACAATAAGCCAGCGCGGCGGGAGCGGACATGACGGCACAATCCAAACTACAGGCGATAGCGCAGATGGGCGAGATCATGCAGATCGCGTTCGTCCCGCAGGATTTCGACGCGACCATCGCGCACTGGGTCAAGATGGGCGCCGGTCCGTTCTTCCTCTTGCGCGGCAATCAGGCCGAATGGCACCAGGCTTATGGCGAGGATTGCCGCCCGGTGCTCGACATTGCGCTGGGCCAGTGGGGCGAGATGCAGATCGAGGTCATCCGCCAGCAATCGCCCGAGAAGACCGTCTATTCGGACTGGTTCAACGCCGGCAAGGAAGGCGTCCACCACACCTGCATCGTGGTGGATGATCTCGATGAGCTTAAGCGGCGCTGCGAAGAGGCTGGCTGCGAGATCGTTATCGAAGGCCGCTCGGGCACCACGCGCTGGCTCTATGCCGATACCGGCGGCGGCGCGGGGACGTATCTGGAAGCGCTGCAGGGCGATCCCGGCCTCAATGACATGATCAAGGCCGCGCACCGCGGCTGGGACAGCAGCGATCCGATTCGCGAAATCGCGCTCTGAACGGATAGCGCTTGCACATAAAGGGTAGAGGAACGGGCAATGGCTGAACTGGTGGATTACAAAGGCAAGCGCGTCGTGGTCAGCGGCTGCTTTTCGGGGATGGGCGAGGCAACCGCACGCATCCTGCTCGATCTGGGCGCGGAAGTTCACGGGTTCGATTACAAGGACTGCGCCTTGCCACTCGCCTCGTTCACCCGCGTGGACCTGCGCGACGAGGCCTCGATCGATGCGGCTGTCGGCGGCCTTTCGGGCCAGTTCGATGCGCTGTTCAACTGCGCGGGCCTGCCCGGCAACATGCCGCTGCTCGACGTGATGAAGGTCAACTACCTCGCGGTGCGCAAGGTTACCTCGGCGATCGCGCCAATGCTCAAGGAAGGATCGGCCGTCGCCTCGATCTCTTCGACCGCCGGCAATGCCTGGATGACGCGGCTGGCCACGCACCTCGAACTTGCCGCCACGCCCGATTTCGCGAGCGGCTTCAGATGGTGCGAGGACAATATCGACAAGATCTTCGAGCGCTACACCTTCGGCAAGGAAGCGCTGATCGTGTGGACGATGAAGGAAGCCGCGCACCTCATCAAGCGCGGCATTCGCCTCAACTGCATCTTGCCCGGCCCGACGCAGACGCCGATGATGCCCGAATTCGAAAAGCAGGCTCCCAAGTCGCTGCTCGAGGCGACCACGCAGCCGATCAACCGCTTCGCCACCCCCGAGGAGCAGGCGCGCCCGCTGATCTTCCTCAACAGCCCGGCGGCATCATATGTCAACGGTGTGGCGCTGCAGGTCGACGGCGGCTTTACCGGCGGCGCGGTTACCGGCCAGCTCGACATGAGCCTGATCGCGGCGGGTATGGGCGGAGAGACCGAGCTGTCGACGGCCTGATCGCGGTTTGGCCGGGAGCTCGCGTCAGATTTCCCACAACTTGCCGGTGATAAGCCGCGCATCGTCCGAGGCGAGAAATTCGACCACGGCGGCAACATCTGCCGGCCTGGTTGGCTCCTTGAACGGGGTGCGGCTCACCACGTCGTCGATCTGTTCCTGCGTAAACAGCGATTCAAGGCCCCGGGTCAGCACCACCGGCAACACCAGCGCATTGCAGCGGATCCGGTGCGGCGCAAACTGCAAGGCCGCGTAGCGCGTGAAGGCGTTGATCGCACCCTTGGACGGACCATAGACCGACATCGCCATCTGCCCCATCTGCCCGGCACCGGATGAGGTGTTGATGATCGCGCCGCCACGTCCGCCCGCGATCATGCGCGGCACGACCGCACGGGTAACTTCCATCGTGCCGCGTGCATTTGCGGCGAAGACCGCGTCCCACACCTCGCTGTCCATGTCGAGGATGCCCTGGTCCTTCGGGAATACCTGCGGCGAGGTATTCGCGGCGTTGTTGTGCAGCACGTCGATTCGCCCGAACCCGGCCATCGCCGTTTCGGCCAGCGCTGCGATGCTGGCGCTGTCAAGCAGGTCGAACTGCACCGCGAGCGCCCGTCCCCCGGCATCGCGGATTCGCGTCGCCGTAGCTTCAGCGGTTTGTTCATTGATGTCGGCGGCGACCACTGTCGCTCCCGCCCGGGCGAGCCTTTCGCACGTCGCACCGATGCCGCTGCCGCTGCCGCCACCGGTGACGATGGCGACCTTTCCCGCAAGCCTGCCCTCGCTCATCGCTCCAGCTCCACTACACTTCGCTTTCGCCGCTCAGGACTTTTCGGCCATGGCCTTGACGTCCGCGCGCACCTGTTGCGCCAGTCCGCAGGCCGACGCCCAGCCGATCCGGCCCGTTTCGTCGTAAAGGTTGCAGTGGCCGATGGCCACGCCCTCGCTCGATTCGTGCGCGAGCGATTCGAAGCCGACCCACTCGCCTTGCGCCGCGCGGCCCAGATAAACGGTCAGGTCCGAATTGATGAAGGCATAGCCCCTGCCGCCGCAGGTGTTGGACAGCGGACTGGCGTAATCGGCGGCAACCATGACCCGCGCGAAGGGCGAATGCGGCTCGCCTTCGACCAGTTCGCGGTTTTCGCGCATCCACACCCGGCGCTGGCGGCCTGCGGTCTCCATGCTGCCCTGCATCCAGCGCATTTCCCACAGGCCGAACATCGTATCCGGAGCCGCCACGCCGGGAGGCAGCGTTTCGGGATGGGGTGCCGACCAGGTTTCGCCGTGCCACGGCTCGCCCCCCGGATTGTCGCCGCGCCGCAGGAATTGGCATGTCGCCCTGCCCGCCGACCGGCCTTCGGAGATGATATCGGCATCGACCACCCGGATGCGCTTCGAATCGCGCACCAGCCGGGTTTCGATGGCCAGCGGGACCATCGGCGGCGCCCGGTACATGTCGACCGTGACGCGCACTGGCATGAAGTCCGGATCGCCGTGCACGCGCTCGATCTCGCAGGCGAGCAGGCCCGCGATGACCCGCCCATGCAGGCCGGCATTGGCCCAGGGTCCCTTGGCGCACGGATTCGGGATCAAAAGTTCGCCCTCGCGGCGGAAAAAGGCTTCGTTTGTCTCGGTCATGGGCTCGCAGTCTTGATGGGGTTGTCGATCCCATCTGGACTCGCCGCCAATTAGTCAACATGCTGAGGAAAACCGGGAGACGAAGCCATGGCCAGTTACCGCGACGGCATCGACGAGCTGCGCCAGGAATTCATTCCGGCGAGCGATTACACCAGCGAGGACATGCCCCGCCTGGAACGCGAAAAATTGTGGCCCAAGGTCTGGCAGGTCGCGTGCCGCCAGGAGGAGATCCCCAACCTCGGCGATTACGTGAACTACGAGATCGGGGACGAATCGTTCCTGATCGTGCGCGTGGCCGCAGACGAGATCCGCGCATTCTATAACGTGTGTTCGCATCGCGGGCGGCGGCTCAAGACCGCGTGGAACGGCAATGTCGCGGGCGGCATCATGTGCCGATTCCACGCCTGGCGCTACGACCTTGAAGGCAAGGTCACCTACATCCCCAACGAGGATGGCTGGGATGGTTGCAACAAGCCCGAGCGCGATGCGCTGTCGCTCATTCAGCCGCGCGTCGATACCTGGGGCGGGGCGGTATGGCTGACCATGAACCCCGATTCCCCGCCGCTGCTGGAATACCTTTCTCCGGCGGCCGAGCGGCTCGATCCCTTCGACCTCAAGGACTGCCGCACCCTGTGGTACAAGGTGCTGCACATCCCGGCGAACTGGAAGATCGTGCTCGAAGCCTTCATCGAGGCCTATCACACCGAAGGCACGCATCCGCAGCTCAACCGCTTCGGCTCAAGCAGCGGAGCGGGCGATCTCGAGCAGGGCCTGCATTCGACTCACGGCTCGTTCACCGTGGTGCCAAGCGATGATCTCGATCCGCGCCACCGCTGGCACGAGCGGATGAAGAGCCTGTCGGAAGACCTCTATTCGATGTTCCTCGAGCCGTGCATGGCAGCTTCCGAACGGGTGCTGACCCTGCCGCCCGACGCGACCGATGCCGACGTCTTCACCAATTACTGGAAATGGCACCGCGAGGAGATCGAGGCGCGCGGTCAGAAGTGGCCCGAAAAGCTCACCCCCGCCGACATGGCGAGCACCGCCTGGCAGATCTTCCCCAACACCAATATCCTGCCCACCGTCGACGGCGGCCTCTGGTATCGTTTCCGGCCTGATCCGGACAAGCCGGACCACTCGATCATGGACGTGTGGGCGCTGGCGCGCTTCGCGCCCGGCGAGGAGCCTCGCCCCATGCGCGAAGTCTATCCCACTTTCGAATCGTTCAAGGGCCAGTGCCCCTTCCTCGAACAGGATTTCGACAACCTGCTCGCGGTGCAGAAGGGGGTGCGCTCACGCGTATGGAAAGGGGTGAACCTCAACCCGCGCGAGGAAACCACCGTGTTTCACTTCCACAAGGCGCTGCGCGAGTTTTTGACCAAGGACGACTGAGCCGCCGTTACTTGCGGCGATAAACCGTGCGTCCGCGCGCAATCGTCTCCACCACCTTGATCTCGGCCAGTTTCGCCGGATTGACCTCGAGCGGATCGGCGTCGAGGATCACCAGATCGGCGCGCTTGCCCCGCTCGATCGTGCCCTTGCTTGCTTCCTCGAAATACTGGCGCGCGCCGTTGATGGTCATCGCCTGAAGTGCCTCGTACGGACTGATGCGCTGGTCCGGACCGAGGACATGGCCGCTGCGCGTCGTCCGGTTCACCGCGATAGCCATCAGCCGCATGGCCATCGGCGGCACGACCGGCGCGTCGTTGTGAATGGTGAAGGGGATCGCGCGCTGGATCGCCCAGCGGGCCGGGCTGATCTTGCTGGCGCGCTCTTCGCCGAAGATCTTGCGGTGCCAGTCCCCCCAGAAATAGGGATGGACCGAATAGAACGAAGGCACGATGCCCAGCACCCTGGCCTGGTCCATCTGCATCTCGGTCATCAGCTGGGCATGGATGATGACGGTGCGGTGATCCAGCTTTGCCTCGCCGATTTCGCTCGCGACCGCATCGATCAGCAGCTGGATCGCGGCATCGCCGTTGGCGTGAGCAAGAACCGGCACTTTTGCTGAAATGCAGGCCGCCACGTCGCGCATGAAGGCGTATTTCTCGACCGTGGGATAGGCGACATAGTCCGCGCCCTTGCCCTCGGGCGGCAGCAGATAGGGCTTCGACAGCCAGGCCGTGCGTCCCTGCGGCGAGCCGTCGAGCACGAATTTGGTCCCGCCCACGCGGAAGCCGCCCACGTAGGCCTTGCTGACTGGAACCGCGCAAGTGGCCTGCGCCTCTTTGGGAAGGCCGCTAAAAGCCTGATAGGCGACCAGATCGACCGGGAGCGGCTGTCCGCTGGCAGCGAGATGCGCCTCGATCGCGGCCACGTCGGCGGCGCTGGCCGCCCCGTCCTGCACGGTGGTGAAGCCTTCTCTGGCATAGGTATCGAGCGCGGCCAGCAGGCCCGGAACCGGCGAGGCAGGGCCGCGTCCGTAGATCTGGCCGAGCACGCCGTAAGCCGCGATTTCCTCCAGCACACCGTCCGGTTCGCTCGAGCCGGCCACGCGGCGAATGATCCCGCCCGCCCGATCCTTGCTCGCCGAGGTTATCCCCGCCGCGGCCAGCGCTGCCGAATTGGCCACGGCAAGATGGCCGGAGACGTGGAGGATCGCGATCGGCCGGCTCGATGAAACCGCATCGAGATCGGCGCGGGTGGGATGGCGGTTCTCGGCGAGCAGGCTGTCGTCATAACCATAGCCCACCGCCCATGCGCCTTCGGGCAGGGCCTTGGCGGCAATGTGATCGCGCAGGCGCTGTTGCAGCGAGGCGATGTCGGTGACAGGGCCGACCGGCGGCGAGGACAGGTTGGCATAGCCGCTCATCCGCCCGACCATGGTGGCGTGGCTGTGGCTGTCGATGAAGCCGGGAACGAGCGCATGGTCGCCCAGTTCGATCACGCGCGTGTCCGGCCCGGCGAGACGCATTACCACGCTGCGCGATCCGGTCGCGGCGATAGTCTCGCCGCGCAGAGCCACCGCTTCGGGCCGGGACGTATCCATGGTGATGATGTGCTTGCCGAGGAGGATCGTGTCGGCGCGCTGCGACGCTTCGGGCACGCCGGTAGTCGCGCAGCCTGCGAGCAGGAGCAAGCCCGCTGCCGCCAGTGCCAAATTTCTCTTCGCGCGCATCGTCCCGGCTTCCTCACTTGCTCTTGTCCGCCCTTCCCTAACGTGCTGTTGTCGCCGCCGGAAGTGTTCGCCGGCAGACAAGGCGAAACGCACAATGGAGAGAAGGCACATGCAGGTAAGGCTCGACGGCAAGACCGCGTTCGTCAGCGGCGCAAGTTCGGGGATCGGCAGGCAGTGCGCCTATGACCTCGCCGAGGCAGGCGCCGACGTCGTCGTCCATGGGCGCGATGTCGAACGCAGCGAGGAAACCGCCGCGAAGGTGCGCGAACTGGGCGCAAAAGCGGTGGTCGCGATCGGCGATCTCGCCACTGTCGAAGGCTGCGAAAGCGTGGCCAAGGCTTCGCTGGACGGCTTCGGCAAGATCGACATCTGCGTCAACAATTGCGGCGTTTCGCTGCGGCAGGACAATCCGCGCTGGGACGAACTTGAACATTCCGAATGGATCGCTTCGCTCGAAGTGAATTTCCTTTCGAGCATTCGCATGTCCAAGGCCTTCTATCCCGGCATGAAGGCGCAGAACTGGGGCCGGATCATCCATATCTCGACGCTGGGCGCATGGATCCCGGGCCTTCTGAGCGATTACACCACGCCCAAGGCCGCGCTCAACAAGCTCACGATCGACATGTCCAAGCAGTGCGGGCCGGACGGCGTGACCGTCAACGCGGTCCTTCCCGGCACGATCATCACGCCGCAGATCGAGCGTTACATCGACGTGCTCAACGAGCAGCTCGGCTGGGACACCGACGATTGGGAAGAGCGCAAGCGCCGCTACGTCACCGAGGTCTATCCGCAACCGATCCACCGTCTGGGCGAGCCGCATGACATCGCCGCGCTAGTGGTGTTCCTCGCCAGCGATCACGCGGGCTATGTCACCGGCGCCTTGATCAAGTGCGACGGCGGATCAAGCCCTTCGGTTTAGAACCCTTAGTCATTGCGAGCGAAGCGAAGCAATCCAGGGCTTCGCTTCGCTTTCCACTAGATTGCCGCGGGCCTTCGGCCCTCGCAATGACGATGCGTGAAGCCGCGTTACTACAGCCCGAACCGCTCGGTGTAGAAGCGGAACTCTGCGGCCATTTCCTCGGGGTCGAGGCCGAAGAATTCGGGCCGCGCATCGTGCTGGCCCTTGGGATGCTCCTCTTGCCACTCGGCGATCCGGGCTTCCATTCCCTCGGGCCAAGGCCAGCCGAAGTGCGCATAAACCTCGCGCATCTGCTTCACCGGATCGACGATCTGGACGCGGTGGTACACATCGTGGAAGCGATCTTCGCCCAGCCGCTCGCGCGCGGCCAGCGACCTCGTCAAGGCCTCCACCCAGTAAGCGCGGTGCTCGTGGCCGAGATAGACCGGGTTCGGATTGTCCACGAAAGCGCGGCGGAAGTGGTAGATCAGCGAGCAGACCGATGACAGCGCGCGCTGCGGTTCGCGGTGAGTCCACACGAAGTTGGCGTCGGGATAAACCTTGAGCAGCGGCTCGATGTCGTAAGTGTGAACCGGGGTCTTGAGATACCAGCGCTTGGGCGGACAGCGCCATTGCAGCAGTTGCAGAACCCGCTTGTGATACTCGTAGGCGCGGACCATGTTGGCTTCGTATTCGGGCGCGATAGTCCGCGCGTTGAAGCTGGGCACATGGACGAACAGCTCGAACGATGGGCCTGACGAGAACGCCTCCATCAGCACGTGCGCGCATTCCTGCGACTTATCGACGCCGCGCGGAAGCATCTCGGTCGCCTCGGGCACCAATTGCTGGAACCCTTCCTCGCCCGCCTGCGAAATGGCGATGCGCGGATCGGTGAGTTCGGTCGCCTTTTCGGGCGGCGGGCAGTGCCGCTCCTGCTCCCACACCCGCAGGATGCGGGTGGCGGGATCGAGCCCCATCATGTGGCTGAAAGCGGTGCTGCCGGTGCGCGGCAGGCCGATCCCGAACAGCGGAGTCACGATTTCTTCCTCGCCGATCTCGGGATGGCGCTTGAACCAGTCATGCGCCTCAAGCTGGTTGACCAGATGCGCGATCAGCATTTCGGGCACCGCGCCCGCGCCGAACTCGGTCAGCTCGCTCTCGGTGTTGATCGCATCGACCAGCCGATGCATCGGCTCGAGATACCAGTCGTCGCCCCAGTCGGAGAGGCCGGTGCGCTCCTTCGCGGCCTTCATCAGCGTATTGGCGTCGATCATCTGTATGTCTCTCCCGGTTCATCTGCGTGGTATCCGTCGATCATTGGGCCATAGGCCTCGGCGAAACGCACCTTGCACGGCCCTGTGATCGAGCGGCGTTTGGTTGGATCGGCGAGGAAACCGCCGTGCGCACCAAGGACGTCCATTTCCTCGAACCGTGCTTCTATCCCGAGCCGTTCAGCGGCGATCTCGCACCATTCGCGGCTCGATACCTCGTCGTCGCCCGCCCAATTGGTGACGAGCGCCGGAACCCCCGCCTCCCCTAGCATCGCCTCAAGCTGATCGCAGATATCGTCGACATGGATCAGCGTCTGCGGCTGCGGCCCGTTGACGAGAATGTTTGCCTCGCCGTGCTTCATCCGTTCGATGTCGAGCGAGGGGCCGAGGCGCGGCGTGCCCCAAGGCATGAACAACCGCGCGATCGTGGTCGGCAGGCCGAACATGCGCGCGCAGGAACCTGCGACCGCCTCGGTGATCAGCTTGGAGACCGGGCTGGCGGGCGACCAGTGCGCCTTGGCCCCGCCCAGGGCATCGCTCTCGCTATAGCGGTGCCAGGTATCGGGATTGGGCGCATAGATCGTGCCTGCCGAAATCAACAATGCCGCCTTGGCCTTGCGGCAGTGCTGCCACAGGAAGCCCGGCCCGTCGGCATTGGCGCGGTAGGCGAGCGCGAACTGATCGGGCCGGTTCGGCACGCGCGCGAAGGCCCCGTGAATCACGTAGGTGAAATCCTCGGGCAGCGCGGACAAGTGGCCAGAGCCGAGATCGACCGCGCAGGTCGTGATCCCCGCCGCCTCGATCTCCTCGCGCGGGGTCAGTTCGGTGATGCGTATTTCGCGGCCCTCGCGCGCCGGATCGTCGGCGGCAAGGAAGCGCGCCGCGCCCCACACCTCGTTGTTTTGCGCGAGGTACTCGGCGATCGGCCGTGCGACGCCGCCGGTCACGCCGGTGACGAGAATCTTCTCTCCAGAGATCATCGGGCTGCTCTCACCATGACTTGATAGCGGGAAGCACCGTGTCGGCAAACCGCGCAAGGTCGTCGTATGCCTCGGTGCGGATCGGAATGCCCGCCGCCGGCCCCGAATGGACGATATCGGTGAGCGGCATGGTGTCCACGAAACCTTTCAGCGTCTTGATCACCATGTCCGCGCTGCCGATCAGCTCGAAATCGCGGTAGAGATCGCCCGCTTCGTTATCGAGGCCATAGGCCAGTTCCTCGTCGCCCATCCCGGCGCGAACTTCGGAATAAAAGCGCCAGCGCCGCTGGTACTTTTCGCGGTTGCGCGCCCAGACGCTTTCTGGATCCTCCCGGGTGACGGTGATCGACCAGGGGTTCGAGATGCGCGCGCCCTCGCGCGGCAGGCCGGCCTGTTCGCGGCCCCGAAAATAGGCGGCGTGAACCTCGGGATCGACCGAGGCGGCATGAAGATGTGCGCCGTGCCGCCCCGCGCGCTCGGCAGCAGGAGCCGAGGTCGCCGCGACCCATAGCGGCGGGTGCGGCTGCTGGAACGGTTCGGGCCAGACCCCGACATTGTCGAGGCTGTAATATTTGCCGTGAAAGCTGAAGGGCCGCTGCGTCCAGGCCATCTTCAGCACGGTTATGCCCTCTTCCATCCGCGATGGCCGCGTCTTGGGCGAATAGCCCCAGCACAGGTATTCCGCCGGATTGTGCCCCGCGCCAACGCAGACGTCGATGCGCCCGCCCGAAAGCTGGTCGAGCACGGCGGTTTCCTGCGCCAGCTGCGCGGCATGATGAAGCGGCAAAATGTAGGTGTAGGAGCCCAGCCGGACACTCTGCGTGCGCTCGATCAGGGCGGAAAGGAACACCGGCACTGAAGGCGAATAGCCATCGGGCTGGAAGAAATGTTCCTGCACCATCAAGCAATCAAAGCCCATCCTCTCGGCCTCGGTCATCAGCCACAGACGGTCCTCGAAGAATTGCGGCCACGGCTCGCCGTCCGGATTGCGGAAATCCATGGTGAAGGCGACCTGCATGTTTCGTTCCTCTCGCAGGCATTCCTCGCCGGTCGCCTGCCAACCTGCAAGGGGGAGGAGCCGCGCCGCGGCTCCTCCATCAAGCCGCTCAGAAGCGGTATTCGACCTGCACGCCGTAAGTGCGCGGCGGCGACCAGTGGACAGCGTCGGCTACAGAGGTGATGAACGCACCGCCATAGACCGCCTTGTCAGTGAGGTTCTTGCCGTAGATCGAAATCGTCAGGCCGCTGTCCTCAGGTGTCCAGGCCGCTCGCGCATCGATCTTGGCGAAGCTCGGCTGACGCACCCGGCCATCGAGCGTATAATTGACGGCCGTGGAATAATAGAGCGATCCGGTCAGATCGAGCATCCCGCCGCCCACCGGGATATGGCCGTTGACAGTGGCCGTGGCAGTGAATTCGGGCGCGCGGATCATCCTGTGTCCGCTGGCATTGAAGGCCACCGTATCGTTGTTGCCAGCACGGGTCGGCGTCGGTCCGGTAACGCCGCAAGGCTGAGCAAAATCGGTACAGGGCAGCGCGATCGCCGTATTCACGAACTTCTTGTACTTGGCATCGACCCAGGCTCCCGCGAGGCGCAGGTCGAACATGTCCGAGAACTTGATCGAGGTATCGAGCTCGACGCCGTTGACCCGTGCCGAATCGGCGTTGCGCAACACCGAGAGCGGCACAGCCTGGCCGGGCAGGACGACGATGAAGGTCGTCTGCATGTCGGTGTAATCATAGTGGAAGGCGGCGGCTTCAAGCGTTACCGCATCGCCGATCCTGCCCTTGTAACCCACTTCGTAGGATTTGATCTTCTCGGGGTTTACGACGTCGGGAGGTGACGCAGTAAAGGCGGTGAACGGGTTATTCGAGTTGAAAACCCCACTCTTGAAACCTTGGCTGTAAGTGAAATAGACATTGCTGGTCGGGGTCAGCTCGTACCTGATCGAAGCCCGCGGAGTGAAGCTGTCCCAGCTCCGTTCTCCGACTTTCAGAAAAGTCGGTCGCGCACCGGAATATGTCGCGAAGACCGCGCCGCCATCGAGATTGCGCTTTTCCCAGGAGTAGCGCAGGCCGCCGATCAGCGAGAGCCGATCGGTCACGTCGAAATAGATTTCGCCGAAGCCGGCGAAGGTCTTGACCGACTGAGTTGACCAAATCGAAATGTCCGTCGCGGTGCCCGGTGCATCGACGCCAAGCGGGTCCCAGCCGCCGCTGCCATCCGCATAATAACCGCCAAGGGTGAAATTGAGCGAACCGTCAAGATCGGAAGCGTAGCTGACTTCCTGGCTGAAATACTTGTCAAATGAATGCGGGCGGTAATTGATGCTCAAACCATTGGGCGCGTAGGCCATGTCAGCATCGAGCACGTTGGACAAATCGCGCGTGAGATAACCGGTAATTGAAGTCAGCGTGCCGGAATCGAGCGAAAGTTCGATCCGCCCCGACAGGTCCAGACTTCTGCCTACCTGCGGCCGCGAATCGTCGTTGAGAGCTACTTCGTAGGGACGTGTCGGAATGATCGCCTTCGGATCGAGCACGCGCGTGAGCGAATTGCCGTTGATCGGCGTGCCATAGATCGCGAAGGTCTCCGACCGCTTGCCGTAAGCGGCGGACAGCAGCACTTCGAGGTTGTCCGTCGGATCCCATCTCAGTTTGCCGCGGATCTGCCAAGCCTCCTCGCCCTCCAGCGAGGAATTGGGCCTGATGTTCTTATAATAGGTGTCGTTCTTGTGGTAATATCCCGACACGCTGATAGCCGCGACATCGGTCGTCACCGGCAGGCTCACCCAGCCCTTGAGAAAAAAGTCGTTGAACCGGCCGTAGCTGGCCGAGAGCATGCCCTCGGTCTCGTAGCTGGGCTTCTTGGTGAAAACCTGAATCGCGCCGCCGGTGGCGTTGCGGCCGAACAGCGTGCCTTGAGGGCCTTTCAGCACTTCCACGCGCTCGATGTCGGGCAGGTCGAAAGTTCCTGCCGTGGTCGATGGCATGTAGACCCCATCGACATAGATCGCGACGTTGTTATCCATCGCCGGGCCGGTCACCGTGGCGCTGATGCCGCGCAGCGCGGGCGCGGTGAAATTGCCCTGACGGTCGATCTTGAGCGAGGGGGTAAGCTGCTCGAGCCCGACGGTATCGGTGATGTTTGCCTTGGCGATATTGTCGGCGGACAGGGTCGTCAGCGAAATCGGAACATCGCGCGACAGCTCCGAACGCCGCTGCGCGGTGACAATGATGTCGCCGTAGCCGGCCGCTTCGGCGGCATCCACGGTATCCTGCGCGAACGCGGTCCCTCCAACCGGCAGCGCCATGCAAGTCGCCGCGAGCAAAAATGCCTTCATCCTCATGTGCCCTACTCCCAAGGTTTTTCGCGTCCGGATAATCCGTCGCGGTGCTTCGGGGCGTATCGGCGATGGCCACTTTCTTGCGGCTCTTGTTGCAGATCGCCCTTAGGCAATTGAAATATTCCAATTGCGGATGCACGTCAATTCATATGAAGTGGCTACTTCACGCAAATTGACCGCGCCGAGGCTAGCGGCTAGCCTTGCTGGAATAGCTGTGCGCGGCAGCTTGAACCTGAGGACCGGAGAAGGCACGCAATGGTGCAAAACCCCATAGCCGGACTGCTCACGCCGTTCCGTTCGGCCAATCTTGATCTTGCCAACCGCGTGGTGATGGCGCCGATGACGCGTTATTTCTCGCCCGGTGGCATCCCCGGGCCGGACGTCGCCGCCTATTATGCCCGGCGGGCCGAGGAGGGCGTGGGCCTCATCGTCACCGAAGGCGCGTTCATCCCGCACCCTGCCGCCGGTTTTGCCGAGACGATCCCGGTGCTTTACGGCGAGCCGGCGATGGCGGCATGGCGCGCGGTCAACGACGCAGTCCACGCTCACGGCAGCAAGATCGCCGCGCAGCTGTGGCACATCGGCTCGCAGTTCCTCCCCGGCGGATCGGAGGGGCACGAGGCCGAACATGTCAGCGCTTCCGGGCTTGCAGGGCCAGGCCAGACGCTGGGTAAGGCATTGTCGTTGAGCGAGATCGACGAGTTGATCGACGCTTACGCAAGCGCGACGCTGAATTCGAAAAATGCAGGCTTCGACGCGGTCGAGCTTCACGCCGCGCACGGCTACCTGATCGACGGGTTCTTCTGGCAGGGCAGCAATGAGCGCAGCGATACTTACGGCGGCTCGCTGGTCGATCGCACCAGGTTCGGCGCGGACATAGTGCGCGAATGCCGCGCGCGCTGCGGCGCGGATTTCCCGATCATCATGCGCTATTCGCAGTGGAAGAACGCTGACTACAACGCTCGGCTTGCCGAAACCCCGCAAGAACTGGAACAGTTCCTCGCGCCTCTGGTCGATGCCGGGGTCGATATTTTCGACTGTTCGACCCGCCGCTTCTGGGAGCCGGCCTTCGCCGAGGGCCAAATGGGCCTGGCCGGGTGGACCAAAAAGCTTTCGGGCAAGCCGACAATGGCGGTCGGTTCGGTAGGGCTGAACACCGACCTGTTCGGCAGCCTGGGCGATCAGGGCGCGCAAACCAGCGCCAACATCGCCCAGCTCATGGAAATGTTCGAGCAAGGCCAGTTCGACCTTGTCGCGATCGGACGCATGCTGATCACTCATCCCGACTGGATCGCCAAGGTCAGCCGGGGCGAACACGACACCTTGGCGCCGTTCAGCAAGGACCAGCTGGCAACGCTGGATTGACCGGCGCAGAAAGTAGCAATTGGGAGAAGATGCCGTGGCCGACCCCCTCATCATGGGCAACAACAATGCGCGCGAAGACCGCTCGACCGGCGCGAACCGCGGCCCGGTCGATCCTGCCATGCCGCTGCCCAACCACCCGGACGGCCTTTCGGTCGCGCTGCTCGACCGGATCGTTTCCGAACGGCATCCCGGCACTTCGGTCACCCATGTCGAACTGGTCGAGGCCAAGGGCCTGGCCCAGCAGGTCTCCACCGCGGGCCGGGCGCGGCTGCGCCTCACGTACGGCTCCGGCTCGGCGGACCTGCCGCGCGATGTCGTGGTCAAGATGGTGATCGATGAGCCGGGGGTCGACAGCGCGCTCTACGAGACCGAGGTACAGATGTACCGCGATGTGCTGCCTGGTCTCGACGTGCCGCAGATCGCCTGCCTTGGCGCAGCTTACGAGGGCGCGAGCGAGCGCTTCGTGCTGCTGCTCGAAGACCTGACCGCCAAGGAGCCCTTCTTCCCGCTCTCGACCTTGAAGCCCTTGTCGCCCGAACGGGTCGCGGGCCTGCTGTCGATCCTTGCGAAGCTGCACGCGCGGTACTGGAACAGTACCGATCTCGATGGCATGAAGGACTGGCTGGGCACCCTGCTGGTGGGCCGCCAATTCGATTTCCTCAACGCGATATGCGTTCCCGCGATCACCCAGATGATGGAGGAGAGCACGTACCGCGCCGATCTTGTCGCGCGCACCGGCTGGACGCCCGAGCAGCTCTGGAACGGAGTCATCGCCACGCACAGGTATCATGAAAAGATCATGCCGCGCACGCTGGTCCACGGCGACACCGGCGCGCACAACACCTATCACCTCGAAGACGGAAGCTTTGGCTTCTACGACTGGCAGTTGTCCGCCTCGGGCTGCTGGGCGCACGACGTGCATTACCACATCATCGAATCGCTCTCGATCGCCGACCGCAAGGCGCACGAGCGCTCGCTGGTTCAGCACTATCTCGACGAGCTGGCCCGGAATGGCGTCACCGATGCGCCCGACATCGAAACCGCCATGCAGGCCTATGGCCGCGCGATCATCTGGGGTTTCACGGTCGGCTGGCTGCTGTGCCCGGAACGCAATTACGACATGAAGATCATCATCACCAACCTTGAGCGGCTATATAGCGCCATGCAGGACAACGACACCCTGGCGCTGGTGGAGCAAGCACAGCGCGAACTGGAAGGCTGACGATGAACAACGAACTTTGCCGGATGACCGGGGCGGAATTTCCGCTGTTCGCATTCAGCCATTGCCGCGATGTGGTCGCCGCGGTCAGCCGCGCGGGAGGCTTCGGGGTGCTGGGCTGCGCCTCGTTCGGCGCGCACGAGATCGAGGCCGAACTCGCCTGGATCGACGAACACGTCGACGGCAAGCCCTACGGCGTCGACATCCTGTTTCCGAGCAAGCAGAAAGCAAGCTCGGGCATGACGATGGATGATTTCATCGCGCAGATCCCCGAGAGGCACATCGATTTCGTGGTCGAGGTGCTCGAACGCCACGATGTGAAGATCGCCCGCGACGAGGTGATCCGAGACCGCGTGCCGCCCACTGCGCCCGACGAGGCGGAGCGCCAGCTCGAAATCGTGTTCAATCACCCGATCCGGCTGATCGCCAACGCGCTCGGGGTCGCGCCGCCGCAGATGATCGAGCGCGCCAAGGCGGCAGGCGTTCCGGTCGCCGCGCTGGTCGGCAAGAAGGAGCACGCGATCAAGCAGGCGCAGGCCGGTGTCGACATCATCGTCGCGCAGGGCACCGAAGCTGGCGGGCATTGCGGCGAGATTTCGACGCTGGTGCTCACCGCCGAAGTGATCCGCGCGGTGAAGGATCACGGCGCCCCGCCCGTGATTGCGGCGGGCGGGATCGTCACCGGCGAGCAGATGGCAGGCCTGATGGCGATGGGCGCGCAGGGCGTGTGGGCCGGGACGGTCTGGCTCGCCACCAGCGACGCGGAGACCAGCCCACCGATCCGCGACAAAATGTTGGCCGCAAGCGCCAGTGACACGGTGCGCTCGCTCGCGCGCACCGGCAAGCCTTGCCGCCAGCTCAAGGCGGGCTGGAACGAGGCCTGGGACGATCCAAGCTCGCCCGGCGCGCTGCCCTTCCCGCTGATGCCTCTGATTACGATTCCCGCGATGGGCAAGGGCTACCGCGCCGCCGAAGCCGGCAACGAGGGCGCGAAACGGCTCGTCACGTACGAATCGGGTCAGGGGGTCGGCCTGATTGACGAGATCGTTTCAGCCACGGCGGTGGTCCAGCAATTCAAGCAGGACTTCGCGGCTGCCTACGAACAGTTCGTTGGGGCGGTTTCGGCAGACTGAAGATTCTTGCGAAATTCGCGCAATTGCGAATTTCGATTGCGGTTCCAGCCCACTCCCCCGCCCAACCACCCGATAGCGTAACCGTTAGCCTATCGGGTGGTTGGGCGGGGGAGTGGGCCGGCACCGAACAATCTAACCAAACGCCCCGCGCCCCACGATCTGCGGCAGGTCTAGGAAGGTGCGGATGCCCGGCTCGGCCGCGCAGACGGGCGCAATCGCGTGGACCGCGTGCATTGCCGTGGCGAGGCAGGCCTGATCGTTGGCGTCCTCGCCGTGAAAGGCGATCTCGCAGGCGAGCTTCATCGACGGCGTGCCCTCGACCGTGACATGCCAGCCGCGCCCCTGCGGCCAGTCGGGAGCTATGTCGTCGCCCATGCGGGTGACATGCTCGATGGTCATCGCCTTGCGTCCATTGATGACCGCGCTGAAGCGGTAGCGCTTGCCCGCCGTGGTTCCCGCCTCGATGCGGATGCCGCCTGCATCGCGCGCGCTGGGAGCAGTCGCCACCTCGCATTCGTAGATCACTTCTTCGATGGTAGCGCCGAGCGCATCGGCGACCATCATCAGCGGCGCGCCGAATGCCCCCGCCATAGTGACTGGGATCGAGGTGGGCGGAACCGGCTCGGGCGGCGCGCCAAAACCCATCGAGGAAATCATGTCCGCCGAGGGATAAGTCGAATAGTCCATCAGTTCCTGCACCAGCAGGTGATCGATCCTCCGGAACAGGCCCGACATCGCCAGGGGCAGCACTTCCGAGGCCCAGCCCGGCTCGATCCCGGTGGCATGGAACGATGTGCCGCCTTTGCGGCAGGCCTCCTCCAGCCGCGCGGCGACATCGCCGCCGCAGGCCTCGGGATAGATCAGCTCGGTGAGCGCGGTCGAAACGACGTTCTTTCCTGAGGCAAGCAAGCGGCAGACATCGTCCAGCACCTGTTCGCGCTTGCCCTCACCCTGCGCCATGTAAAGCACGCAGTCGGCCTCCATGGCAAAGATTGCCTCGCGGTCAGTGGTGATCGCGAGGCCCGATGCCGCCGCGCCGCAATGCTCGCCCGCGTCGCGGCCATGCTTGGCCGAATCATAGGCCAGCGCGCCGACCAGTTCGAGATGCGGCAGATCGGTCACCGCCTTCATCGCTTGCATGCCGACCGTACCGGTCGCCCACTGGATGACCTTCAATGCTGCCATTGCCCGCTCTCCCATCCACGTCTGATTATCGAATCAGTTAGACAATAGGAGTTCGCGCGCGGGCGAACAACTCGCCGGAGCGATCGTTACCACTCGCCGATGTTGGGCATCGATTTCCACGGCTCGGCCGGTTCGAGCGGCGGGCCGTCCTGCAGCAGTTCGACCGAAATGCCGTCGGGCGAGCGCACGAAAGCCATGTAGCCATCGCGCGGCGGGCGCAGGATGGTGACGCCCTTGTCGATCAGATCCTGGCATTTGGCGTAGAGATTATCGACCTTGTAGGCGAGGTGGCCGAAATTGCGCCCGCCGCCGTAAGTTTCCGGCGGGCTGCCGTCCTCGGGCGGCCAGTTATAGGTCAACTCGACTTGCGCATCTTCCTGCCCTTCGGGAGCAAGAAATGCCAATGTGAAGCGCCCGGCGGGCACTTCGTGGCGGCTCAATTCCTTGAGGCCGAGCTTGTCGCGGAAGAACTCGACCGAGGCGTCGAGATCGGTCACGCGCAGCATGGTATGCAGGTATTTCATGGCGATCAGGCTCCGTTCCTTGGAAATCTACAACACCTTGCCGGGATTGAGAATATTGTTCGGATCGAGCGTGGATTTGAGCAGGCGCATCAACGCGATCTCCTCCTCGCCGCGCGATACCGGCAGGTAATCGCGCTTCTCCAGACCGATCCCGTGTTCGGCCGAGACCGACCCGCCAATTGCCTGCAACGGACCGTAGACGATCTCGTTCAGGCGCTTCTTGGTCTCGGGCTTGCGGTCGGGCACCCCGGCGATCAGGTGCATGTTGCCATCGCCCATGTGGCCGAACACGGTGAGCGTGGTCTTGCCCGGCCACTGCGCCTCGAGCGCGGCGCGCACATCCTTTTCATATCGATCCATCTGGGTGATGCGCAGCGACACGTCGAAATTGTAGATCGGCCAGTTGCGCGAGGTCTGGCCGACGTCCTCGCGCAGCTCCCACATGGCGTTGCGTTCGGCCTGCGACTTGGCGATCGCGGCATCGGCCACGATGCCCTGGTCGAGCGCCTCCATCAGCACCGCCTCGAACCGCGCGCTGTCGGCCTCCTGGTCCATGCCGAGCTGCTCGACCAGCACGTAAAGCGGGTACTTGTCCTGCAGGGGCGAGCGTCCCAGCGCAGGCGCAGTAGTCACCAGCTCGACGAACTCCTTCCACATCACCTCGAATACGCTGAGGTTGCCCGCCAGCCCCCTGTCGAGATGGCGCAGGAGGCGCGGCAGGGCATCGAAGCTGTCGATCCCGATCCAGGCAGTGTCCTGGCTGTGCGGCAACTGCCGCAGACGCACCACCGTGCGCGTGATCACGCCCAGCGTGCCTTCCGAGCCAATGAACAGCTGCTTGAGATCATAGCCGGCGTTGTTCTTGATGAGGTGGTTCATAGAGGAAATGACGGTACCGTCGGCGAGCACTGCCTCCAGCCCGAGAACCATCTCGCGCATCATGCCGTAGCGCACCACGCGGTTGCCGCCCGCATTGGTCGAGATCACGCCGCCGAGCATCGCAGATCCGCGCGCACCAAGATCGAGCGGCAGCAGCAGATCGTGCGCCTCGGCCGCCTCGCAGGCGGTCTGCAGAACGCAACCGGCCTCGGCGGTGAGCGTCTTGCCGAGCGGATCCAGCTCCTCGATCTTGTCCATGCGTTCAAGCGACAGCGCAAACATGCCGTCCGAAAAAATGCCGTGGACGAGGCCAGTCTTGCCGCCCCACGGCGTCACCGGCTGGCGCGCTTCGTTGCACAGGCGAAGCGCCGCGGACACCTCGGCGGTGTTCGAGGGGCGCAGCACCGCGAGCGGGCTGCCGACCCGGCTCCAGCCGCTGACCGCCTTTTCCTGCGCAGCCTCGCCGGTGAGCACGCCTCCGGTGCCAAGCTCGCGCTCGAGCGCCTGAATCAGGCCGTCGCTCACAGCAGGACCGCCTCGATCAGGCGCGGTCCTTTCGCGGCCATGGCAACCTCGATCTGCGCCGAAAACTCCTCGATGGTTTCGGCCCGGGCGGCGGGAACGCCGAACCCGTTGGCGAGAGAGACCCAATCGACATAGGGATCGTTCAAGTCGAACATCGCCTTGGCCTTGGGTCCCGGCTGCTCGGCCCCGACGCGCATCATCTCGACGCTAAGGATCTTGTATTCGCGGTTGGCGAAAACGATCGTCACCACATCAAGCTGTTCGCGCGCCATGGTCCACAGCGCCTGCGGCATGTAGAGGCCCGCACCGTCGCCGGTGATGCACACGACTTTGCGGTCCGGTGCGGCGACCGCTGCGCCAACCGCTACCGGTAAACCCTGACCGATCGAGCCGCCGGTCAGCGCCATATGGACGTGGTGCGGCGCGCTCGCCAGCGCGGCGAGCACAGGGCCGCTCGATGTTGCGCCGTCATCGGAAAGCACCGCATGTTCGGGCAGGACGCGCGCCAGCGCCTGACCCAGCGTGAAGGCGTTGAACTTGCCCTCGGGCGCTTGGGGCAGCGCCAGCGCGGGCCGCTCGTCCGCCTCGCTCGCGCCCAAGGCATCGGCCAGCGCGGCAAGTGCACTCGCGCCGTCTTCGTGCGGCTGCGCAAGGTAATGAATGCGGCAATGCTCAGGCAGGCACCAGCTCGGCTTGCCGGGGTAGGCGAAGAAGCCGACCGGCGGCTGCGCGCCGACCAGCACGATGGAGTCCAGCTCGGCGAGGAAGTCGGTCAGCATCTCGGCGAAATAGGGGAGCCGCTCGGGCGCGACCACGCCAGCGCCGCGCTCGATCCGCGGGGCGAAGGTGTCGCACAGCAGCTTGGCACCGGTCTTGCGGCGTATCCGCCCGGCCAGTTCTAGCCCCTCGGCCGACAGCACCGCGTGACCGCGCATCAAGATCGCACTTTTGCCTCCATTGGTCAGCAGTTCGCGTGCCAGCGCCACGGCTTCGGCGGAAACCGGCGCGGGCGGGGCGACAGGCAAGGCAGGCGCGGTGACATCCGCCTCGCCCCAAGCGGTGTCGGCCGGCAGGATCAGCGTCGCGATCCGGCCCGGCGCCTCGCGCGCGGCCTGCACCGCGCGGGCCGCATCGCCGCCAATGGTCTTCGACGAGGTCCCCGAATGGACCCAGTGCGAGAACGGCCGCGCAATCCCCGCGACATCGGAGGCAAGCGGGGCATCGTATTGCTGGTGATAGGTGGCATGGTCGCCCACCACGTTGACCACGGCCGAGCCCGCCCGCCGCGCGTTGTGCAGATTCGAGGCGCCGTTCGCGAGGCCCGCGCCAAGGTGCAGCAGCGTCGCTGCCGGCCTGCCCGTCATCCGCGCAAAACCGTCCGCCGCTCCGGTGGCCACGCCTTCGAACAGGCACAACACCGCGCGCAGCTCGGGCGCGGAATCGAGCGCGCCGACGAAGTGCATCTCCGATGTGCCGGGATTGGCGAAACAGGTATCTATCCCCGATGCGACGAGGCTTTTGACCAGGCTCTGTGCGCCGTTCATCGTAGCGGGGACCTTCTCTTGCCGTGCGGTCGCCATAGCACCACCGGCAGGGCGTTAGGCAAGTCTTCGCGATTATCGGTTAGGGCGCATCGCCTGGGCCGCGACCATCAAGGCTGTCACATTACCGCAGGAAAACCCTGCTCCTGACTGGAAAATCGGCGGCAATTGCCCCATGGGCGGGCCGCACGCGGTTTGATCGGAGACGCCTCTTGAAGATTGCAATGGTGGGATCGGGCTATGTCGGGCTGGTTTCCGGCGCGTGCTTCGCCGATTTCGGGCACGATGTCGTCTGCATCGACAAGGACGAGACCAAGATCGCGCGTCTCAATGCCGGCCAGATGCCGATTTACGAGCCTGGCCTCGACGATCTTGTCGCGCGCAATGTCGCGGCGGGCCGCCTGTCGTTCACCACCGATCTTGCCGCCGCGCTCGAAGGTGCAGGCGCGGTGTTCATCGCCGTGGGCACCCCCTCGCGGCGCGGCGACGGCCACGCCGACCTGTCGTTCGTGTTTGCCGTGGCCGAGGAAGTGGGCAAATGCCTGAAAGGCCCTGCTGTCGTCGTCACCAAGTCGACCGTGCCGGTCGGCACCGGCGACGAGGTCGAGCGGATCCTTTGCGAATCGGGCGCCTCTGCGAAATTCGCGGTCGCCTCCAATCCCGAATTCCTGCGCGAAGGCGCGGCGATCGAGGATTTCAAGCGGCCTGACCGCATCGTTGTCGGGACTGACGACGAGTGGGCGCGCGAGGTACTGTCCGAAATCTACCGCCCGCTCTTCCTCAACCGCGCGCCGATCCTGTTCACTTCGCGGCGCAGCGCCGAGATGATAAAATATGCCGCCAATGCCTTCCTCGCGACCAAGATCACTTTCATCAACGAGATCGCCGACCTGTGCGAAAAGGTCGGCGGCGACGTGCAGGACGTGGCGCGCGGCATTGGGCTCGATGGCCGCATCGGCGCCAAGTTCCTCCATGCCGGCCCCGGCTATGGCGGATCGTGCTTTCCCAAGGACACGCTGGCGCTGCTCAAGACCAGCGAAGACTATGACAGCCCGCTGCGCGTGGTCGAAGCGGTGGCCAAGGCCAACGACAGCCGCAAGCGGGCGATGGGCCGCAAGGTGATCGAGGCGCTGGGCGAGGCCCCGCGCGGCAAGCGGGTCGCCCTGCTCGGCCTGACCTTCAAGCCCAACACCGACGACATGCGCGATGCGCCCTCGATCGCGATCGCGCAGGCGCTGATCGATGCAGGCGTCGAAGTGGTCGCCTACGATCCCGAAGGCATGGAAGCCGCCGCCGCGATCATGCCCGAAGTCAGGATGGCGGGCAGCGCCTATGAAGCGCTCGACGGCGCGGATGCGGTCGCCATCGTCACCGAATGGGACGCCTTCCGCGCGCTCGACTTTGCCCGCATGAAACAGGCGCTGAAGGCCCCTGTGGTGGTGGACCTGCGCAACATCTACGAGCCTGCCGACATGCGCAGCCGGGGCTTTGCCTATACGAGCGTGGGGCGGGGGTAATCAGATCCTGCCCTCCGCTGCGGGCATGGGTTGAGGTAACGCCTCTGGCGACAAGGAATGGAACGGCGAAATCGCCCCCTTACGGCACGCGTGAGCGACAGGAGATGATGAATGGAATTCCGATCACTTGGCCGCAGCGGCCTGAAGGTGTCGCAATTTGGCTTTGGCGCGATGACATTCGCGGGAAGTCCGGGCGGATTTGGCAAGATCGGCGAAACGAGCGGCGCCGCAGCCCAGAAGCAAGTCGACATCTGTCTGGATGCCGGCATCAACTTTTTCGATACGGCTGACGGGTACGACGCCGGCCAATCCGAAATCATCCTCGGCGAAGCGCTCGGCTTGCGCCGGCCCGAGGTGGTGGTCGCGACGAAGGCCTTTCTCCCGACCGGCAAGCAGGGCGTGAATGACCGAGGCCTTGGCCGCCGCCACCTCATCATGGCCTGCGAAGAAAGTCTCAAGCGGCTCGGAACCGACTGGATCGACCTCTACCAGCTCCACGTATTCGACGCAGCCGTACCTCTGGAAGAGACGCTGAGCGCTCTCGATCACCTGGTTACGTCGGGCAAGGTTCGATACGTGGGCTGCTCGAATTTCTTTGGTTGGCAAGTTATAAAGGGACTGGCGCTGGCTGATCAGCGCGGCTTCGAACGCTTCATAAGCAATCAGATACAGTATTCGCTGATGATCCGCGACGCGGAGGACGAAATCCTCCCGTGCGGGATCGATCAGGGCGTGGGCGCCATTGTCTGGGGCGCGATGGCCGCCGGCTTCCTCTCGGGCAAATACTCGGGCGACATCGGCAGCGGCAAGGCCCGCCTTGCGACCGATCCGCGCCTGGCGGAATATCAGGGCCGCGGGGGCGACGTCCTGGCAGCGCTTGCAGCTATCGCGGCAGAGCGCGGCGTTTCGCAAGGCCAGGTCGCTCTCAATTGGGTTGCAAACCGCAAGGGCGTCACGTCTGTCCTCGTCGGTGCCCGCAGCGAGGAGCAACTGCTCGACAATCTAGCTGCCTCGCAATGGTCGCTGAGCGAGCCGGAGATCGATCGGCTCGACAAGGCGAGCCAGGAGCCGCGCCGCCGTTACCCGGATTCGCATCAGCGCGGTATGTTCGCGGAACGAAACCCGCCAATCTACCGCTATCACAGCTGAGCGAGCTGCCGCGCGACCCCGGATCGGCTCCGAGATCGCGCGTAATGACGAGGCGAGCCCCTATTCCCCCGTGAAGTTCGGCTTGCGGCGTTCGGCGAAGGCCTTGCCGGCCTCGTAGTGGTCCTTGGTCCAGGCGCTCTGCGTCTCCATGCCGAGATGCGCCTCGATCAGCCCTTCCAGCATGTTGCGCATCACCAGGTTGATCGCGCGCTTGGTGGTCTGCAGCGCGACGCGCGGGCTATCTGCCAGCCGCTGCGCCAGGCCGTAAACCTTCTCGTCCAGTTCCTCGAAGGTCTCGACCGCCTCGTTGATCAGGCCCGCCTGAGCAGCCTCGCGGCCGGTCAGCGGATCGCCAGTGAACAGGTGGTACTTGGCCCGGGGGAAGCCCATCAAGAGCGGCCAGGTGAGCGCGCCGCCGTCGCCCGCGGTCATGCCGATGTTGACATGCGTGTCGGCGATCTTGGCGTTGGCCATCATGTAGGTGATGTCGCAAAGCGAGGCGAGCGTCGCGCCCAGCCCCATGGCGTGCCCGTTGATCCGGCCGATCAGCGGCTTTTCCAGCCGCAGCATCGATTCGACGATGTGGCGCGCTTCGAGCATCTGGTAATACCACATGGCGTGATCGTTGTTCTCGTAGCGCTCCATCATCCGCTTGATGTCGCCGCCCGCGCTGAACGCCTTTTCGCCCGCGCCGGTGAGCACGACGACGTCGGTGTCGCGGTCGTGATTGATCAGCTCGAACACCTGCGACAACTCGGTATGGTCCTCGGGCGAAGGCGAGTTCATCGGCGGGTTGTCCATGGTGATGACGAGGATCCTGCCCCGCTTCTCGAGCTTCAGATTCTTGATGCCTTCGTACATCGGGGTTTCCTTCCCTTATCGGTTATTCAGTTGTGGAGGCCATAGCGGGCACGGCGCAGGCCGCCGCATATTCCTCCCGCAGGCGCGCGACAAGCTCGGCGACGCCGGGAATGTCGTGGATCAGGGCCGCGCCCTGCCCCGCCGACCACACGTCCTTCCACGGCTTCTGTCCCTCGGGCAGGTGATCGTGGCCGTGGCGCTCGGGGGCAATGAGATTGTCGGGATCTAGCCCGACAGCGCGCAGCGACGGTTTGAGCCATGACGCCGCCAGCCCGGTGTAGGCGGCGGTATAAGTGACATCGGTAACGCCGGCCTCGGCGATCATCTGCTTGTAGCCCTCGGGCGCGCCGGCCTCCTTGGTGGCGATCATGCGGGTGCCGAGATAGGCAAGGTCCGCGCCCAGCACTTCGCCAGCGCGGATCGCCGCCCCGGTGCTGACCGCGCCCGCCATGACGATCGTGCCGGCGAACATCTCGCGAATCTTCGGGATCAGCACGAGGTGGCTGATCGTGCCGGCGTGGCCGCCGCCGCCGCCGCCGATCGCGATCATGCCGTCAACGCCTGCCGCCGCCGCCTTTTCGGCGAAACGTATGCTGGTCACGTCATGATAGTGGAGCATGCCCATTTCGCGGACCATCGGCGCGGCGCGCGTCGGATCGCCTACCGAGGTGACGACGATGCGCGTCCCGAAACGCTGGCATGCCTCGAGATTGCGGCGAAACTCGTCTTCGTCCTTGTTGGGCGAGACATTGACCGCGAGCGACGCGGTACGCCCAAGCCCTTCGCCCTCGTGCCGGTCAAGACTTTCGCGTATCTCGCCAAGCTGGGCCTCAAGTTCGTCGAGCCCGCGCAGATGGTTGGCGGTGATCGAGCCGATCACCCCCGCCTTGCAGCAGGCAATGGCGAGCGCCGGATTGCTGACGAGGAACATCGGCGCACAGAAGGCCGGCAGCGCCAGCCGGTCGCGTAGATCCTGCGCCAAAGGCATTGCCCCGTCCCCCTCGCCGGCTCAGCTCTTTGTCGAACCCTTGGTCTTGGCTGGCGTCGTCTTCGGCTTTGCCGTCGCAGCCTTGGCCGGGGCGGCCTTGGCCGGAGCAGTCTCGGCGGGAGCGGCCTTCGCCTTGGCCTTGGCGCGTGCATCCTCGAGCTTGGCGACGTCTTCGCCGGGCGAGGCGAACACGTCCTCTCCCTTGGCCTTCTTGCCGATCGAGTAACGGTAAACGACGTAGACGGAGGCACTGGCCGCACCGGCCACTGCCCAGCGAAGCAGTTTCATCAATTGTCTCCCTATCGAAGAGAATGCGGAACCATCGGGCGCGCGGCTGCGCGAAAGGGCGCTACGCGGCACATCGGCATGGCCCTGCTAATAGCCTTTTCGGCTGGTTCCACAAGGTGCATCGGGGGATTTGCCCGGGCGCTCCGACGCAGCTATTGCCCGGGCGAGCGGACACAGACCCGGACCAGCAGGAGACACCGCCGCGTGGAAGGTTACAGCGAACTGATGGACCTCGCCCGCCGCGAAAGCGGGTTCGATGATTTCGGCGAGGATTCGTTCCGCGAGGGGCTCGAAGTGCTGTGCCGCGCGCTCGAAGCCGAGGCGCAGCTCAACGCGACCGGCCAGCATGTGCTGCGCGAACTGATCCTGCGCTACCTGCGCCAGCGGCTCGAGGTCGAGGAATGGTATCGGCTTCACCCGGAAACCGCCGAGCGCCCGTTGATCCAGCCGCTATTCGGGGTGAGCCTGCCGCGCACCGGCTCGACCGCGCTGTCGTTCCTGCTGTCGAGCGATCCGGGCATTCGCTATCTCAGGATGTGGGAAGCGCAGCAGCCGTTCCCGCCGCCATCGACGGTCGAAGGCCCCGATCCGCGCCGCGGGCTGACCAACAGCGCGCTTTCGGGCAGCGAGACCGCCAACCGGTATGTCCCCAGCGGAATCGACGGCGCTTACGAATGCCTCGATCTGCTCGGCCTGTCGTTCGCCACCCAGATGTTCATCGCCTATGCCAAGATCCCCGCCTATTACGAATGGCTGATCGCCGCCGACCTCACGCCCGCCTATGCCTATGAAAAGCGCGTGCTCAAGATGCTGCAATGGGGCGAGGAACTGCGCCCGTGGCGGCTCAAGACGCCAATGCACATTCTTTACATGGACCATCTCGACGCCGCCTTTCCCGACGCCCGGTTCGTAATGACGCACCGCGATCCGACCGACGTGATCCTGTCGGTGGCGACCATCTACGATGACCTGCACCGCCATTTCACCGACGCGCCCGATCCGCTCTATGTCGGCGAGCTCAATGCCGCGATGTGGTCCGAAGGGATGAACCGGCTGATCGCATTCCGCGACAAGCCGGGCAACGACGCGCGTTTCTCCGATATCCATTTCCGCGCGATGCAGCAGGACCCGATCGCCGAGGTGCGCGGGCTCTATCGCTGGCTGGGCGAGGAGGTGACCCCCGCTTTCGAAGAAGGGATGAAGGCGTTCTGGGAAGAGAACGAGGCGCGCGAAACTTTCGAAAAGCCCGATCCATCGGTGTTCGGCCTCGACGATGACGATCTGCGCAAACGCTTTGCGCCCTATCTGGAACGGATGAAAGTGTGGGCGCCCTGGCCCAGGGCCTGATCTCCCCTCCCGCTTGCGGGAGGGGTCGGGGGTGGGCAGGGACAACAAAGCCCACCCCGCTGCGACTATGCTCCGCTACGCGAAGCCAAGTCTCGCTGCCCCTCCCCTAAAGAGGAGGGGAACTGGGTGTTTCAAACAGCCCCGCATATTTCTCGCGCAGCAGCTTTTTCTGAATTTTGCCCATGGTGTTGCGCGGCAATACACCCAGCACGATGATCCGCTTGGGCACCTTGAAGGCGGCTAGATCGCGGCGCATTTCCTCGCGTACCGCATCTGCGTCGAAGCTGCCGGCAGGCTGCACCACGGCGACCACCGCCTCGCCGAACTCGGGATGCGGGACGCCGATCACCGCGGCCTCGGCAACATCGGCGCGGTCGTCGAGCAAGGCTTCGACCTCGGCGGGGTAGACGTTGAGCCCGCCCGAGATGATCAGGTCCTTTTCGCGCCCGACCAGTTGCACCGATCCATCGGTATCGATGAAGCCCATGTCGCCGGTGATAAAGAAACCGTCGGGGCGAAACTCGGCCGCGGTCTTTTCGTGCATCTGCCAGTAGCCGGCGAACACGTTCGGGCCGCTGACCTCGACGATGCCGACCTCGCCTTGGGCGAGCACCTTGCCGGTTTCGAAGTCGGCAATCCTCAGCTCGACATCAGGCAGCGGCGGACCGACATAGCCGGCGCGGCGCTCACCCTCATAGGGGTTGGAGGTGAGCATTCCGGTCTCGGTCATGCCGTAGCGCTCGAGCACGCGGTGGCCCGATCGCGCCTCAAAGGCGCGGTGGATGTCGGCCGACAAAGGCGCAGAACCCGAAATGAACAGCCGCATGTTCGCCGCCGCTTCGCGGGTGAAGCGCGCATCGGCCAGCAGGCGGATATAAAAGGTCGGCACCCCCATCAGCACGGTCGAACACGCCATCAGGTCGATCACCGCGCTGCTTTCGAACTTTTCGAGGAAGACCATCGACGCGCCCGAAAAGACCACGCAGTGAACCGCCACGAACAGACCGTGGACGTGGAAGATCGGCAAGGCATGGATGAGCCGGTCCTCGAGCGTGAAACGCCACAGGTCGATCAGCGTCTCGCCGTTCGCCACCAGGTTGCGATTGGTCAGCATTGCGCCCTTGGGCTTGCCGGTGGTGCCCGAGGTATAGAGGATTGCGGCAATGTCGTCCGCCGCGCGCGGCGCGGGTGCTGCGCCCTGCTCGGGCAGGTTGCCGAACAAGGCCGCCAGCGTCGTAACCGCGACTGCGCCCTTGCCGATCCGCTCGAACAGCGGCTCGTCGCCTTCGCGGCACACCGCCAGCACCGGGCCGGCGTCGGCGGCGAAGTATTCCAGCTCGGCCTCGGTATAGTCGACATTGAGCGGCAGGTAGATCGCGCCGCTGCGCACCACGGCGAAATAGAGTAGCAGCGTCTCGACCGACTTGCCGGTCTGCACCAGCACGCGCTCACCGGGGCGAACGCCCAGTTCGCCAAGCCTTGCGGCCAGCCGCGCCGACAGCGCCTCGATCTCGGCATAGGTCCAGGCCTTGCCATTCATTTCAACCAGCGTGCGATCCGCAAAGCGGGCAAAGCTTTGTGCAAAACGGGAGTGAAGATCGCCGGGCACGGTCATGTCCTTTCAGGTCTGCTTGCGAGCCGCATTGCACGTCCAAACCGCCTCGGGCAATCACAGTAATCGCAAGGTTGCCCTATGATCTCGCCCGGCGGATTCCTATCTTGGCGACATGGATTTTGGGCAAGAGGCTGAGCCCGCTGGGCCAGCCGGAAAGGACATTTTGCGATGAAGGGCTACAAGGACGACATCGAGAAGCAGACCGAGCAGAACACCGATTTCCGCCGCGTGGTCTATACCGGTCACAATCTCCAGCTCGTGCTCATGTCGATCGAGCCGGGCGACGAGATCGGCGCGGAAGTCCACGACGACCGCGACCAGTTCTTCCGCGTCGAGGCGGGCGAAGGCGAGATCACGATCGATGACAATGTCTACCGCGTGAAGGCCGATGACGCCGTGATCGTGCCGCAGGGCGCGCGCCACAACGTCAAGAGCGTCGGCAGCGAGCCGCTCAAGCTCTACACCATTTACGGCCCGCCCGAGCATATCGACGGCACGGTTCACAAGACCTGTGCCGAAGCGAGCGAAGCGCACGAACATTTCGACGGCAAGACGACCGAATAGCCGTCAGCCTGTCGGCAATTTCCACGGCGCGGCTTTGCAAACCGCGCCAGCATGCTAGTCCTTGGCCGCAGATGGCCTTGGGAGGGGCATGCAGATGAACGTGCGAAAATATCTGGCTGGATTGTGCGCCGCTATCTTGACGCTGGTGCTAGCATCGGCGCCGCTGCGCGCCGAGACGCTGCTCGAAGCGGTCAACGGTTCGCCCGCCCTGATCGGCGAAAGCTATGCGACCGGCCTGCGGGTGTTCAAGGCGACCTGCGCCGGCTGCCATGTAGGCTCGACCAGCCGCGCCCCGCAGATCGCGGTGCTGCGCAATATGCCGCCCGCGACGATCTACCGCGCGCTGAGCGAAGGCGTGATGAAGCCGATGGCGGCAGGCTTGAGCGATGGCGAAAGGATCGCCGTCGCCGAATTCCTTGCCATGCGCAAATTGGCCGCCGCAGACACCGGACCGCAGATAAAGACCTGCGCCGCCGCGCACGCCGGGTTCGACCGCAAGGCGGTGCCCACTTACACCGGTTGGGGTTTCGATCCCTCGAACACGCATTCGGTCTCGGCCAAGGCCGCAGGCCTCACCCGCGCCGATCTCGGCAAGCTCAAGCTCAAATGGGCATACGGATTTGCCGATTCCAACCGCGCCCGCTCGCAGCCTTCGCTGGCGGGCGGCGCTATTTTCACCGGCAGCCACAACGGCGAAGTGCTCGCGCTCGACCGGGCAACCGGCTGCGAGCGCTGGCGCTATCAGGCCCGCGCCGAAGTGCGTACCGGCGTGGTGATCGAGCCTTGGAAAGGCGGCGACCGCAAGGCCGATCCGCTGGCCTTTTTCGCCGACCTTGCAGGCAACGTCTATGCCGTGCGCGCCTTTTCCGGCGAGCAGGTCTGGAAAATGCGCGCCGACACTCATAACGCGGCGCTCATCACCGCCACGCCAGCGCTGCATGACGGCACGCTGTTCGTGACGGTGTCTTCGCTGGAGGAATCGTCAAGCGCCGACCCCGCCTATCAATGTTGCACCTTTCGCGGGTCAGTGCTCGCGCTCGATGCCAGGACCGGCAAGGAGAAGTGGCGGACCTGGATGGTGGGCGAACCGCAGCGCAGGCAGGACGAAACCGGGCGGGTCGAATACGGCCCATCGGGCGTCGCCCTGTGGAACACGCCCGCCATCGATGCCAGGCGCGGCCTGATCTACTTCGCCACAGGCGACAACTATTCGCAGCCCGCCACCGAACACAGCGACGCCGTGGTGGCAATGGAGATGGCGACCGGCAAGATCCGCTGGGCGCATCAGGCGATCGAGGGCGATGCCTGGAATGTGGGCTGCTATGTCGGCGGCGACAACTGCCCCGACGATGCCGGGCCGGATTTCGATTTCGGCGCAGGGGTGATCCTGGTGCGGAGCGCGGATGGCCGCGACCTCGTGCTCGCGGGCCAGAAGGCGGGCATCGCCTATGCCTTCGATGCCGATAGCGGTGCGCAGGTGTGGCAGCGGCGGGTTGGACGCGGCGGGCTGGCTGGCGGCATACTGTTCGGCATGGCCGCGCAGAACGGCCGGCTGTTCGCGCCGGTCAGCGACTTCGGCGAGATTGCCGACAAGACTCACGCTGCCATGCCGGGGATGAACGCCATCGACATTGCCACGGGCGCCCTGGCGTGGAGCGCGCCGATGGCCAACACCTGCAGCGCCGAGCGCAAGAATTGCTACCCCGGCATCAGCGCGGCGATCACGGCAACGCCGGATTTCGTGATCGCGGGCGGCGATGACGGGCGGCTGCGCGCCTATGCGCCCGAAAGCGGCGAAGTGCTGCTCGACATGGACCTGCTGCGCGCCTTCAAAACGGTCAACGGCATCGCCGCCAGCGGCGGCTCGATGAGCGGCGGGGCCGCGCCGATCGTCGATGGCGGGCAGATCATCGTCGCCTCAGGCTATGGCCACGCAATGAAGATGCCGGGCAACGTGCTTCTGGTGTTCGAGAAGCAATAACATTTTTCCCCTCCACTTCAGGGGAGGGGCAGCGAGACTTGGCTCCAGGAAGTGGAGCGTAGCCGCAGCGGGGTGGGCATTGTGCATTTGGCACCGGGCTCGGCGTCAACTTTCCCACCCCCCGCCCCTCCCGCAAGCGGGAGGGGAGCAGGTTACGTCAAATCGCGATCAGCCTCAACCCGCGTCCATCGCATAGCCCGCCGCGCGCACGGTGCGGATCGGATCGGGCTCACCAGCCCGGTTGACCGCCTTGCGCAGGCGGCGGATGTGGACATCGACGGTGCGCTCGTCGATGTCGCTGTCCATGCCCCAGACGCCGTCGAGGATCTGCTGGCGCGACAGCACCCGGCCCGGCCGCTCCATGAAATAGCGCAGCAGCCGGAACTCGGTCGGACCGAGGTGGAGCGCCTCGCCGCCGCGGCGGACGCGGTGCGAGGCGGGATCGAGTTCGAGATCGGCGAAGTGCAGGCTGGTGCCGGTCAGCGAGGGGCGGCTGCGGCGCAGCAGCGCCTCGACCCTCGCCATCAGCTCGCGCGGGCTGAACGGCTTGGTGACATAATCGTCCGCCCCGGTCTTGAGCCCGCGGATGCGGTCTTCCTCCTCGCCGCGTGCGGTCAGCATGACGATCGGGATCGACGCGGTCTCGCGGTCCTTGCGCAGACGGCGGCAGACTTCGATGCCGGGCACCTGCTCGATCATCCAGTCGAGAATGATGGCGTCGGGATGCTGCTCGCGCACCATCAACAGCGCCTCCTCACCATCGCCGGTGCTGCGCACGTCGTAGCCCTCGGCCGAAAGGTTCCAGGTCAACAGGTCGCAAAGCGCGCGGTCATCCTCGACCACCAGGACCGAGGGGTTCATCGTTCGGCTCCCGCTGCCATGTCGCCCTTGTCGCGTTCGGTGCAGTATTCTCCGGTCGCGGCGAAATAGACCATTTCGGCGACATTGGTGGAATGGTCGCCGATCCGTTCGAGGTTGCGCGCCACGAACAAGAGCTGCGCCGCGTCGCTGATCGTGGCGGGGCTTTCCATCATGTGGCTGACGAGATTGCGGAAAATCGAATCGTAGAAATTGTCGACCTTGTCGTCGCGCCGGATCACCTCGACGGCAAGCTGGGCGTCGCGCGCGCCATAGGCATTGAGCACGTCGCGCACCATCGACTGGACAATCTCGGCCATGGTCGGAATCAGTGTCAGCGGCTCGATCTTGCCGGCCCGCTCGAACTTGGTGACCCGCTTGGCGATGTTCTTGGCATAGTCGCCGATCCGCTCTACCACGCCCGAGATCTTGAGCGCCGCGATCACTTCGCGCAGGTCGTCCGCCATCGGCGCGCGCAGCGCGATGATACGCACCGCGAGCCGGTCAACCTCCGCTTCCAGCGCATCGATGCGCGGATCGTTGGCGATGACCACATGGGCCTTTTCCTCGTCGCGCTGCACCAGCGCGTCGATCGAATCGCGGATCGCCACTTCGGCCAATCCGCCCATCTCCGCGATCAGGCCGCGAAGCTGGCTGATCTCGTTCTCGAAGGACTTGACGGTATGTTCGACCATGTCCGTGTCTCCATCTTCCAGCCTGCCGGATGCGGGCGCATTGCAAGCTGGAAATGCTCAATCGCCGCACGTGCTCGGCCCAGGCTCGCCGAGGCGAGCCCGGGCGTCAGCCGTAACGGCCGGTGATGTAATCCTGCGTTCGCTTCTCGCGCGGATTGGTGAAAATCTCGTCGGTCACGCCGTATTCGACCATCGAGCCGAGATGAAAGAAGGCGGTGCGCTGCGAGACGCGCGCTGCCTGCTGCATCGAATGGGTGACGATGACGATGGCGTAGTTCTGCTTCAGTTCGTCGATCAGTTCCTCGATCCGCGCGGTGGCGATCGGATCGAGCGCGGAGCACGGCTCGTCCATCAGGATCACCTCGGGGCTGACGGCAATGGCGCGCGCGATGCACAGCCGCTGCTGCTGGCCGCCCGACAATGCGGTGCCGGCATCGGTAAGCCGATCCTTGACCTCTTCCCAAAGGCCGGCGCGGACCAGCGATTTCTCGACGATCTGCTCCAGCTCGGCCTTGCCCTCGGCAAGTCCGTGGATGCGCGGGCCATAGGCGATGTTCTCGAAGATCGTCTTGGGAAACGGGTTGGGCTTCTGGAACACCATGCCGACGCGCGCGCGCAACTGCACCACGTCCATCGCGCTGGCGTAGATATCCTGCCCGTCAAGCTCGATCGTGCCGGTGACCCGCGCCACCGGGATGGTGTCGTTCATCCGGTTGAAGCAGCGCAGGAAGGTCGACTTGCCGCAGCCCGACGGGCCGATGAAGGCGGTGACGAGGCCCGCGTCGATGTCGATCGAAACGTCGTCGATGGCCTTTTTCGAGCCATAGAACACGTCGACGTTGCGCGCCGTCAGTTTGGATTGCGTCGCCATCGGACTACCACTTTACCTCGAACCTGTTGCGCAGATAGATCGCCAGCCCGTTCATCGCCAGCAGGAAGGCGAGCAGGACGATAATCGCCGCCGAGGTGTTCTGCACAAACCCCGCGTCGATCTCGTCGGACCACAGGAAGATCTGCATCGGCAACACGCTGGCGGGCGCGGTCACGCCGTCGGGCGGGGTGGCGATAAAGGCGCGCATGCCGATCATCAGCAGGGGCGCCGTCTCGCCAAGCGCGCGCGCCATGCCGATGATGGTGCCGGTCATGATGCCGGGCAGCGCAGGCGGCACGACATGCTGGAACACGGTCTGCACCGGGCTGGCGCCGATCGCGAGCGCCGCATCGCGGATCGAGGGCGCCACCGCCTTTATCGCGTTGCGCGAGGCGATGACGATCACCGGCATGGTCATCAGCGCAAGGGTTAGGCCGCCGACCAGCGGCGACGAGCGCGGCATGTTGAGGGTGTTGATGAAAACGGCAAGGCCAAGCAGGCCGAAGATGATCGAGGGCACGGCGGCGAGGTTGTTGATCGACACCTCGACAATATCGACCCAGCGATTACGCGGCGCAAACTCTTCAAGATAGACGGCGGCCAAAACCCCCAGCGGGAATGACAGTGCCAGCGTAACCAGCATGGTCCACAGCGATCCCTTGAACGCGCCCCAGATCCCGGCATTGACCGGATCGGTCGAATCCGAGGAAGTCAGGAACCGCCAGTCGATCCCGCTGATGCCGTTCTTCAGCATGATCACCAGCAGCAGGACGAGGAAGGAAACCGACAGGACCACCGCGCACAGTCCAAGCAGGCGGAAGCGCCGCTCGGCCGCATGACGCCTGGCCAGCAGCTTCTCCATCCGGGCGAGGATCACCGGATCAGTCATAGGCTTCCCTGAAGCGCCGTACGACGCGCAGCGCGACGATGTTGAGCACCAGCGTCACCGTGAACAGAATCAGGCCCAGCGCGAAGGCCGAAAGCGTCTTAGGGCTGTCGAACTCCTGGTCGCCGGTCAGCAACTGGACGATCTGGAAAGTGACGGTGGTCATCGATTCAAGCGGGTCGAGCGTGAGGTTCGCCGCCGCGCCCGCGGCCATCACCACGATCATCGTTTCGCCGATGGCGCGGCTCACCGCCAGCATAACCCCGGCAACGATGCCGGGCAGCGCGGCAGGGATCAGCACGCGCTTGATCGTTTCCGACTGGGTCGCGCCCATCGCCAGCGAACCGTCGCGCATCGCGCTGGGAACCGCGGCGATCGAATCGTCGGCCATCGAAGAGACGAACGGGATGATCATTACCCCCATGACCAGACCGGCGGCCAGCGCGCTTTCGCTGGAGGGGTTATCGCGGCCCAGCGAGGCCGCCACATCGCGGATGAACGGCGCAACCGTGAGCGCCGCGAAATAGCCATAGACCACGGTCGGCACGCCCGCGAGGATCTCGAGCATCGGCTTGATCCAGCGCCGTGCGCGTGCCGAGGCATATTGCGTCAGGTAAATCGCGCTCATCAGGCCAAGCGGGATGGCGACCACCATGGCGATCACAGCGCCAATATAGAGAGTGCCCCAGAACAGCGGCACCGCGCCAAAACTGTCGCCGATGTCGTCGCCAACTGCCGCGCCGGGGCTCCAGTGCGTGCCGGTCAGGAAATCGAGCGGGGAGACATGGCCGAAAAACAGCCCGGTTTCGTAAACCAGCGAGGCGACGATGCCGAACGTTGTCAGGATCGCCACCAGTGAAGCGAGCAGCAGCAGCAGCATGATCGCGCGCTCGACCCAGGTGCGCGCCGGGAAATTGGCGCGCAGCCTCGAGAAACCCCAGGCGCCCCCGGCAAAGGCAAGGATCGCCACCACCACCGCGCCGATCAGGCTGTAACGGGCGTTGAGTTCACGGACCGGCCCGGCCAGTTCCTTGGCTATCGGGTAGAACGATCCGGCATCGGGGTTGTCCGCCAGCATGCGGGCTTCGGCGAATATCGACGCGCGCTCGAACCCGGCGGCGGGAAGCTGCTGCGCTATCGGCAGGGCCGAGAGCGCGCCATCGACCAGCGAGGGCATGATCGCGCTCCACACCAGCCAGCCGACCAGCGCGGGGACCACGATCCACAAGGCGAGATGGGCCGCGTGGTATTCAGGCCGCGACCAGGTCGAAACCCCGTCGCGGACGAACATGCGCGCCTTGCCGCGCGCGATGATCCAGCCGACTACAGCAAGCGCAACAAGCGCTGACAGGATGGCGAACTGGATCATCGTGTGCCGGGCAATATTACTTCAGGCCGGTGCCGTCCATCAGGGTCAGCTTGGTGATCACCTCGGCGTTCTTCGCGCGGACATCGTCAGGCGCGATCACCATGCCCTTGGCCTTGAGGTAGCCTTCCGGACCCCACGCGTTCGGCCATTCGGCGATGTATTCCTTGAGGCCCTTGATCGCGCCCAAGTGCGCCTTCTTGACATAGATGTAGAGCGGACGCGCCCCGGGATAGCTGAAATCGGAAATCGTCGCGTAGGTCGGGGCCACGCCCGACATCGGCACGCCCTTCAGCTTGTCCATGTTCTCTTCGAGGAACGAGAAGCCGAAAATGCCGATCGCCTTGGGGTTCTGGGCGATTTTCTGCACGAGCAGGTTGTCGTTCTCGCCGCCCTCGACATAGGCGCCGTCCTCGCGCACCGTGGTGCAGGCCTTCTCGTAGGCGTCCTTGTCGCTGTCCTTGAGCGCGGCCATCGCCGGATCGGTCTTGCAGCCAGCTTCGAGGATCAGTTCCTTGAGCGCGTCGCGGGTGCCCGAGGTCGTCGGCGGACCGTAGACGAGGATCGGCTCGTTAGGCAGCGAGGGATCGACGTCGCTCCAGTTCTTGGCGGTCTGCGGCTTTCCGAAAGGCGTGGCGGCGAGCGCCTTGTACACCTGCTCCGGAGTGAGCTTCATGTTCGGTCCGCCAGTGGCCTCGGCAAAGGCGATGCCGTCGATGCCGACCTGGATCTCGATGATCTCGGTGACGCCGTTCTTCTTGCAATCCTCGAACTCTGAGGCCTTCATCCGCCGCGAAGCGTTCTCGATGTCGGGATGCGAAGCGCCGGTTCCGGCGCAGAACAGCTTCATGCCCGCGCCCGTCCCGGTCGATTCGACGACCGGCGACTTGATGCCAGCGGCGCCGGCAACCTTTTCGGCGACTGCCGTGGCGAAGGGATAGACTGTCGACGAGCCGACCGCACGGACGAAATCGCGCGCGCCGCCGCTGTCGCCGCCGCTGACCGAGCTATTGCAGGCGGCAAGCGCCAAAGCCGAAGCGGCAACGAAAACCGTAGTCCTGATATTCATTCTAAGTCCCCTTTCGCGCCCATCTGGGCCGCTGGTATTGTGGTTGGATGACACTTTTGTGACAGTTTGATTACATTTCGGGCGCACCCGCTTTTGCCCGCCGACCGAGCCTTCGCTAGAAATCGAACTGGGCGCGCATGCCGATCGCATCGACGCCGTAGGAACGGTCGCCGCCGGCCGCCGGAATGAATGCCTTGGTGTACTGCATCCAGCCGTAATTGAGCAGGAAGCGGGTGTAGTCGGTCGGCGTCCAGACCACGCCGATCTGATATCCTGCCTGCTTGCCGCCGACGATGCCGGCATCGGACAGGTCTAGCCGATCGTAGCGCAGGTTAAGCTCGACCGCGCCGATCCCGCCCTTGCCCACCGGGTTCTTCGGCCTGGTGCGATCGTAAGTGCCGTTCTTGTAGCCGCGCGCATCGCCCCCGGTGAGGAAATAACCTAGTTCCGCATAGCCGCCGAAGAATGTCGGGTTCGGTCCGCCCAGCCGGTCCACCTGCTGCCAGCGCGTCTCACCGACGGCGTGGAACCGCCCGGAGAGATAACCCAACTCGAGCCCGTATCCGGTCTCGGCAGTCGCATTGACGACGCCGGTATCGATGAAGCGGATATCGGCCGAGTGGATCAGCGGGCGCACGCGGTAACGCACGCCGCTTGAGCTGTCCTCGAGCTCGCGGTGGTGCGCCGAAGCGCCGATGTGCAGCTGGGCATCGCCAAGCTTGGGCATGAACACCACGCGGCCATCGACTGACCAGGAATTGTTCTCGTCATTGGCGTTGAGGTCATTGAGATTGTCGGTGAAAGCCCCAGCCTGAACCAGCAGCGGGCCTTTGGCATAGGCCAGGCTCGCCCCAAGGCGGCGCTCGAACCCGAAAGCCGTGTCCATCGCCGCGCGCTCGGTGAAGCTGGTGAACAGGTCGCTGGTCAGCTCTTCCATCGACCAGAACGGCTTGTGCTGGCCGAGCGTGAGAGTGACCTCCTTCGACGCCGCGTAAGTCAGGTACATGTCGGTGACATCGATGTTGCCGCTGTTCGCGACGTCGATCTCGGCGCGGTAGCCGAAACCGCCGGGCAGCGTGCCGTCGAAACCGATATAGGCGCGGCGCACTTCGTTGGAGAAGCCGGTGCTCTTGTCGGTAATGCCAGCGGGACGGCTGATCAACCCGGCATCGAGCTGCAGCCGGCCGCGCGGCTTGAAGCTCCAGCCGCCTTCGCCCTTGAACTCGGGCGCGCCTTTCCACGATGCCTGCACTGCGGGCGCCTTGGCCGCTTCGGCAGCGGCAGTCTTTGCCTCGCTGGCGGCGCTGGTCGCGGCAGCGGCGCTCGCCTGGGTCTGCGCCAGCTGGTTTTCAAGCTCGTCGATGCGCTGGGCCATGGCCGGGCTCACCCACGAAAGCGCGAGGCCCACGGCCAGGGCGCTTGCCGCCGTGCGATTTGGTCTTGCCATGCTTCCCCCGGCTTTTGCCTGTCTGACTTCAATGCGACGCCTCTATGTCCGTAACTTTGCACTATTGTGACACAGCGCTGCGCCGCTGTGGAAAAGCGTGGACCGCTGCTCAAGCCCGCTTCATCGGTAGCATCAGCGAGGCGGTGGTGCCCACGCCTTGCCTGCTGGTAATGTCGAACCGGCCGCGGTGCCGCTCGACGATATGCTTGACGATCGACAGGCCGAGCCCGGTCCCTCCCGCCGCGCGGCTGCGGCTGGTATCGGCGCGGTAGAACCGCTCGGTCAGGCGCGGGAGGTGTTCAGGCGCGATTCCGTCGCCCTCGTCGCTGACCGCCACCAGCACCCAGCCGGTAGCGGTCGCCTCGACCGTTACCTGCACCGTGCCGCCCTCCCGGCCGTACTTTCGGGCGTTGTCGATGAGGTTGTGCAGCACCTGGGCCAACTGCGCGCGGTCGCCCCGGATCGGCGCGCTTTCGCAATTGGCGGAAACCTGAAGATTTTCACCCGCCGAAAACTCGCCGGCGGTCTGCTTCACCAAGGCGACCAGATCGATCGTATCGCCCGGCACTTCGTGCTTGTTCGCCTCGATCCGCGAAAGGCTCATCAGGTCGGAGACCAGCGCCTGCATGCGCATCGCCTCGTGCCGAATGGTCTCGAGGAACCTTTCGCGCGTGGCTTCGTCGCCTCCCGCCTTGGGATTCATCAGGGTTTCGACATAGCCCAGGATCGTGGCCAGCGGCGTGCGCAGTTCGTGGCTGGCATTGGCGACGAAATCGGCATGGGCGCGCGCGACGCTGGTCTGCACCGAGCGGTCATAAAGGCACACGAAGCGGTCGCCGCCTTCGAGGATCACCGAATCGACATCCCAGACACTGCCGCCCACCGAAAGACCCGGCGCCTTGGCGACCCCGCCGCTGTCGCCCAGAATCAGCTCGACGGCACCGGGATTGCGGATCGCGATTCGCACGTCCTGGCCGACGATATGCCCACCAAGCAAGGCCCGGGCAGCCAGGTTGGCAAATGTCACCACACCGCTGCTGACGATCAGCGCCGGGGTCTGGAGATGCTCGAGCAGCTCGGTTCCAAGGGTAGTCATGGTCGCGCCATAGACGATGACACAGGGATGCGAAAGACGCGGCGGCAGGATGCACCCGCCCCGACCGATGAAACTGGCGCTGGGCCGCGCCGACTGTTACGCTGCATTTGCGAACAGATCGGCGATGTCCCGGAGTAGCCATGCGAAGCACCCCCGCTTTCCCTCGTAAATTGGCAGTACGATGACCACGATCGCCGATCTCGAGGCCCGGCTTGCCGAATTGCACATACAGACCGCGCAGACGCCGCTGTTCAACCCGGTGTTCCAGCTCGGCATGGAATTGTCGCGCAGCCTCGAGGCTGGCACGATCACGCTCGACACCTTTGAAGGGCTGGTCGCCGAACTCGAATGCGAAGGGCTCCGCGCCCGCGCCGCCCGCTTGCGGCGCCTCGTCGGGCCGATGGCGCCGGGCGAGAACGCGGCCAGGCTGCGCGCGCTGGCGGTCGAGGAGGATTTCTCCGAATTTGCCGCGCGCTGGCAGCGTCCGCTTGCGCACGTGGTGTTCACCGCGCACCCGACCTTCCTTCTTACAAGGGCGCAGTCGGCATCGGTGGCGGAGGCGGCGAGCACTGGCGACCTGTCGCCCGAAATGGTCTGCGCCGTGCCTGCCGGGCGCGACACGATCACGCTCGACTATGAGCACGACGCCGCGCTGGCTGCGCTCGCCCGCGCACAGGATGCGCGCGACACGGTGGCGGATACACTTTTCCAGCTTGCGGCCGAGCGCTGGCCCAGGAAGTGGAAAGCGCTCCAGCCCATGCCGGTACGGCTCGCGACCTGGGTCGGCTATGACATGGACGGGCGCACCGATATCAGCTGGTCGACCTCGATCCGCTATCGCCTGTCGGAAAAGGCGATGCGGCTCGAACGCTATGCGGCGTCGCTGCGCGAAGTGATGCCCGAAATGGCCGAGAGGCTGGAACGGGCGGCAGCATTCAGCAGCGACATGGCCGCGCGCTTCGCAGCTGACCTGGGCAATCCAGCGGACCTTTCAGGCACGGCCAACGCGCTCACCGCAGATCACCCTGACAGGTTGGTCAGCCTGACCGAGACGATCGCGGCGCTCGAAGCCGAGGCGCAAAGCGCCGATGCCGACACCGCGCGCAAGCTGCTCGTCGTGGCAGCCGCGATGCGCGCCGACGGGCTCGGCATGGGCTGGATCCATTTCCGCGTGAACAGCTCGCAACTCCAGAACGCGATCCGCCGCCGTATCGACCCCGAAGGCAAGCTCAACCTTGCGAGCCAGGCGGCGCTGGTAAAGATGCGCGAGCTGCTCGCCGCCGCCAAACCGCTGCGCTCCAACTTCGCAGCCTTGGCGATCGAAAACAGCACCGCCGTGCGCCAGTTCCTCGCCATGGCGCAAATCCTGCACCATATCGACGCCGACGCCCCGGTGCGCATGCTCATCGCCGAATGCGAACAGCCGACCACCGTGCTCGCCGCGCTCTATTTTGCGAAGATGTTCGGGATCGACGACAAGGTCGATGTCTCGCCGCTGTTCGAGACCGAAAGCGCGCTAGAACATGGCGGGCGCTTCCTCGATGCACTGCTCGCCGAGCCGGCATACCGCGAATATGCGGCAAAGCGCGGGCGAGTCTGCGTGCAGACCGGCTTTTCGGATGCCGGGCGTTTTGTCGGCCAGCTTCCCGCCGCGCTCGCCATCGAGCGGCTGCAAGGCCGCCTTGCCGAGGCAATGGTGGCCAATGGCCTCACCGGGGTGGCCGCGCTGATCTTCAACACTCACGGCGAATCGATGGGCCGCGGCGCGCACCCTTCCAACTTTGCCGACCGGGTCGCCTGGCCGATGTCGCCGTGGGCGCGGCGGCGCTTCGTGCGCGCCGGCATCAGGCTTGAACCAGAGATCAGCTTCCAGGGCGGCGACGGCTATCTGTTCTTCGGCTCGCCCGAACTGGCGCTGGCGACGCTGACCCGCTTTGCCGAAAACCCGCCGTGGCATGCCGACCCCGATGCGCCGACCGATCCGTTCTACCGGCGCACCGACATCAGCCTCGATTTCTACCGCGCGATTCGCCGGGTGCAGTCGGAATATCTCGCCAGCCGCACCTATGCCCGCGCGATCAACGCCTTTGGCCTGGGCCTCTTGGGCGATACCGGCAGCCGCAAGTCGCGCCGCCAGTCCGACCTTGCCTCGGACCGCGAGATGAGCCTGCGCCAGATCCGCGCCATTCCGCACAACGCGATCCTCCAGCAGCTTGGTTACCCGGTCAATGTCATCGCCGGGATCGGTCCGGCCTCCGAAGGCAACCGCGAGGATGTCGCGCAATTGCTGCGCGACAGCGACCGCGGCGGCCAGCTGGTGCGGCTGGTGCGCGCCGCCAATGCGCTCGCCAGCATCAAGACCGTGGCCGCCTTCGGCGAACTGTTCAATTCGGCCTACTGGGCGAGCCGGCCCTATCGCGGCGACGAGCAGCACATTGCCGAAGCGTGCCAGGCGCTTGCCGAAATGCTCAACCGGGACGACCGCACCGGCGTGTTCCGGCGTCTTGCTTCGCGCCTCAGGGTCGATTCGCTCAAGCTGCACGCGCTGCTTCAGCTCATTCCCGACGACGGCCCGCGCGAAGGGCGCGAGGAAACCCGGCGCAGCCTGGGCGTACTGCAATCGCTGCGCCTCGCCCTGCTCAAGCACATGTTCCTGCGCGCGGTCTCGGTTCCGCCGTTCAGCCGCGCCAACGACATCAGCCGCGAAGACGTGCTGGAAATGGTGTTCACGCTGCGGATCGACGATGCGCTGGCGCAGCTCCGCCGCGCCTTTCCCACGCATTTTCCGTCTATCGCCGACTTTTCGGTGGAAGAGCCCAGCGACTATCCCGATGAAGGCGCGACCGGCTATAACGAGCTGCACCGCAATTTCATCGATCCGATCGAGCGCGCTCACGGCCTGTCGCTGCGCATCGCCACGGCCATCGCCAACGAGTTTGGCGCGCACGGCTAAGGCGCAGCTTTTCCGTCACGTTAACCTTCGCGCGGGCATGGTCCCTGCGCGGGACGAGCCGCGTCTGTCCACTGGCGCGCAAAGTCGATTTGCGCGATAAGTTGCGGCGAGAAGGAAAGCACGGGACGATGAACGCGATTTCCAGGGGACAGATGCTGCTTGGCGCGGCTTTCCTCGGTCTTACCGGGGTCGCAGGCGCGATCCTGCTGGCGGACGAGCGTACCGCCGCGCCCGGGATAGCCGAAGCGCGGCCTGCGCTCGTCAAGGCGGCTGCCAAGCCCACGCCCAAGAAGCCCGTCGACAAACGCTTCGTCATCAAGCGCGTGTTACCGATCGACGGCCCGATCAAATACGGCGAATGGCACTGGAACGAGGAAGGCGCGCCCAAAGATGGCCCGATCGTCATTACCGTCGATCTTGACGCCCGCGTGCTCTCGATCTTCCGATCAGGCTATGAAATCGGCGCGACCGCCGTGCTGCTCGGCACCGACGAAAAGCCGACTCCGCTCGGCGTATTCCCGATCATCCAGAAGAAGCGGCACCACGTTTCCAACCTCTATGACGCTGAAATGCCTTACATGCAGCGGCTGACCGATGACGGAATCACGCTTCACGCCTCGAAAGTGGAATGGGGCTATGCGAGCCACGGATGCATCGGAATGCCCGAATCGTTTGCCGCCAAAGTCTTCGCTACCACCCACCTTGGCGACCGGGTGTTCATCACGCGGGGCAAAATGGTCAAAACCGGTGACTCTCTTGTCGAATCGTGATAGCCAATCGCTTCGGCTGTCTATACAGCTTACATTAATCCCGGCCCCCTTGACCTGATCGGGATTCAGTTCGGCTTGCCAGCCGAATTGTCCGGGGGAAGCAATCCAGGGTAATTACGGGCCACCCTGGATTGCTTCGCCCACCGGGTTTCCCGTAGTTTCAGACAGTTGAGCCGATAAACCGGCTCAATTCCGGCGTTTTACGGGCGACCTTGAAAAGGCCCAGCCATCGCGTTCGGGGCGCGCTACCAGCGTTCCGATCGAGGCTGGACTGCCCGATTCCAGAGAATCGAACAGCCGTGCGATCCGCCCGCCGCGCGATTCTTCGCCGTCCAGTTCGCGAACGATTCGCGCAATCACGCGCAGCCCCACCGCCCTCGGCGCGCGCGGCCGGTACACCAGTCCGAACGGTTGCGGGCGCACCGCTTCACGCCATTCGCGCTGCGCCGCCCATTCGAGCGCTTGATCGGCATCGGCAAGATGCGCCGCGCTTTGCGCCAAGGCCGCCGTATCGAGCCATTCCGCACCGCCAAGCGCCTTGCGCAGCCTCGCGCGGTCGAACCGGTCGTCGATATTGCTGGGATCGGCCACTGCGTTCAGGCCAGCCGCCTCGACGATCCGCTCAAGTTCCAGCCGCCGCCAGCCGAGCAAGGGCCGCACCAGCAGGAGTTCGCTCCCGGAAACCAGCCCGCGCTCACGCACCCCTGCGAGGCCCGCCACGCCGCTGGCGCGGTTAAGCCGCAGCAGCAGCGTCTCGGCCTGATCGTCGGCATGATGCGCGCTCGCCAGCGCGGCAAGGCCAAGCTCCGCCGCCCATTCGGCCAACGCCCGGTAGCGCGCCGCGCGCGCCTGCGCCTGCACGTTGCCCTGCTCGACTGTGACCGGCAGCACGGCATGTTCCACATCAATCGCTGCGCACAGATCGGCGACGAAGCGCGCCTCATCGGCGCTTTCGGCGCGCAGGCCATGATCGACCGTCGCCGCTGCGATCCTGCCCGGCATGGCTGCGGCAGCGAGCAGCAGCAGCGCGCAGCTATCCGGCCCGCCGCTTACTGCGATGCCGAGCCGCGCTTCGCCGCGCGCCGCGCCCTCGGGCCAGACCCGCGCCAGATCGGCGGCGAAACGGCTGACCGCCTCGCTGTCAGCAGGCGGCAGGTCAGGTCGGACAGGAAAGGCCCCGGCGGGTGTCATCGTACTGGCCCTTGAGCCGGCCGGCGGCTTCCGCCGCATAGGTCTCGCCAAATTCGGCGAGCGCGATGCAGGCGCGCTTGTCGTCCTTCAGCCGCTTCATCGCCACCGCCAGCGAGAGCAGACTGTCAGGCGCGCGCGCGCCGCGCTTGTCGCTCTGGTAATTCTCAAGGAACCACTTGGCCGCCTCGGCGGGCTGCCCGTCATCCAGATACGCCCGGCCCAGCAGGTTGCGGCCAAATGTCACCCGCGAATGGCGCGGATATTTGTCGATGAACATCTTCAGCTGCTGGCGCGCCTCGGGATAGAACTTCGCCTCCCACAGACGGTAGCCATAGGAATATTCGTCGTCCGCCGGATCGTTGGTCTGCGGCTTCTCGATCGCGCGCACGGCGGCGACGCGGCTCGCCGGGGGAGCCGCAGCTGCGGCGGGCGTGACAGCAGGCTTGGGCGCGGCGACAACCGCGGCAGGCGTAACCGCCGGGGCCGAAGTGCTGGCCGCCGCAGGCGCAGCGACAGTAGCCGCCGGGGCGGTGATCGCGGCAACCGCATTGGCAGGAGCGTCACCGGCAGCGGGAGCCGCCGCTGGCGAAGCCGACGGCCTGACGATCCCGGCGCGCGCTTCGAGCACGGCGATGCGATTGGAACCTTCCTCGACCTGGCCGGTAAGCCGCGCGAGCTGAGCCTCGATCGCGTCCATGCGGGTGAGGATGTCGGTCACGGCCGAAGTCGTAGGCGCGGTGGCTGCGCCGGTTCCGGCGGTGGCTCCAGTCGTGACCTCGGGCTTGAAGAACTTGTCATCGCCGCCGGGAAAGATCTTGCGCTGCAAGGCCCGGATTTCGGATTCGATCTTGCGCAGCCGCACTTCCTCGCCCGCATCCTGCGCGATCACCGCGCTGGCCGAACTCGCCAGCAGTGCGGCCATCATGAGCAGCGAAGCCGGGCGCCTGCGCCCCGTCCGCCTGGTCCTAGCCCACATCGTTCCCGGTCTCCTCACCTGCTTGCGCACCCCGAATGCCATGGCAAGCCATTACCTGCGATGAACCGGCGCAGACTTGCCCAAGCGGGCCTTGCCTGTCGAGATTTCACCTGTCCGAAACGGTGGAAGTTTCGCGCGGCGATGCGCTTGGCGAAGGCGTTGCAGGGGTCGCCGCCGAGGCAGGCGAGGCCGTCAGACTGGCCGGGTCGAGCGACACTTCGCGCAAAATCTCTTGCTCGGGCCGCAGCGGGCCGATCACCCGGGTGCCGATAGTCACGCGCAGGACATCGGGCCGCGCCGTGGAAGCACCGCGCCTTTCGCGGCGGCAGGGACAATGTAGTTCTCGTTGAGTGCCATTTCCTTCTGGAACAACTGCTCGCCCGCAGCGTCGCTGACCTTTACCCACACCCCATCCTCTAGCGCGGTGAGGCGTACCGCCCCGCTGGCGGATACCGGCGCGGCCCGGCCTGGCTTGGCCGGGGCAGCCTGCGCCGAGGAAGCCGCAGCTCGCGGTTCGTCCGTGGCAAGATCGGGCATCGAACCGGCGGGCGAAAGATAGCTGCGCCAGAACACGAACAGCAGCGCGAACACCAGGATCGCGCCGCCGCCCGCCATCCAGGCCAGCGACGAGGAGGGCACCCGCGCGGGATCCCCCGGCTCGAAGTTATCGCCGCGCTGGGGCCGGGGATAGAGTTCCTCCTGCCGGGCAATCTCTTCCCGAACGCTATTGGCGATAGACTCTTCGTTGAGACCCAATGCGCGCGCATAGGAGCGGCTGAACCCGACGGCATAAGTGCGGCTGGCAAGCTGCGAATAGCGGTCTTCCTCGATGGCCTCGAGGTGCCGACGAGAGACGCGTGTCCTGGCGGAGATTTCTTCGATCCCAAGCCCGGCGGCGAGCCGCGCTTCGCGCAGCCGTGCGCCCGCCGTCAACAGCGGAAGCGCGCCTTCCTGGTCATGGTCTTGCGCCATTCCACTCCAAAACTACAATTGCCTGACCCACCCGGCTTCACATGACGTTGCATCTGCGCAAATGTCAAATCGACCTTAACCACGTTAGCTTTGCACGCCAGCACCGGAGGCAGCTTTGCGATACAGCGTTGCTGAGCATCGCCGGTTCGATCAATCGAGCGCGATACCCTGCGCGCTTGCCCATTCGAGCAGCGCCGCGCGCATGTCGTGCGGAGGGGCAGCGAGCCAACCCTGCATGGCTTGTTCGAGCGCGGCGACGTCAAGCGTGCGGACCATCTGCTTGATCGGCCCGACCGAGGCGGGGGTAATCGAAAGCCGGCGAATGCCAAGCCCGATCAGCGCCATGGCCTCAAGCTGCCGGCCGCCCATTTCGCCGCACACCGTCACGTCGATCGGGAAACCCTGGATGCTCCCCAGCGCGCGGCGCAGGAACCGCAGGATCGACACGCTGAGCCAGTCGTAGCGTTCGGCCAGCTTGGGGTTCGACCGGTCTGCCGCGAACAGGAACTGCGTGAGATCGTTGGTGCCGACCGAAAGGAACGCGATGTTCGGCGCGATCAGGTCGAGCTGTTCGGCCAGCGAAGGCACTTCGAGCATCACGCCGTAGCGGATCTGCTTGGGCAGCGGCTTTTTCTGCTGGCGCAGGAACCTGATCTGGCTTTCGAAAATGGCCTTTGCCGCATCGAATTCCCAGGCCTCGCTGACCATCGGGAACATGACGTTGAGCTGCCGCCCCGATGCGGCTTCAAGCAGCGCGCGCGCCTGGACCTTGAGCAGCCCGTCACGCTCGAGCGCAAGGCGCAGCGCGCGCCAGCCCATCGCCGGGTTTTCCTCCAGCAGGGCGTCTTCCTGGCGCAGGTACGGCAGGGTCTTGTCGCCGCCGATATCTACGGTGCGGAACACCACCGGCTTGTCGCCCGCAGCCTCGAGCACGTCGCGGTAAAGCCGCGTTTGGCGTTCGCGCGCGGGCAGCGTTGCCGAGACGAGAAACTGGAACTCGGTTCGGAACAGGCCAATGCCATCGGCACCCGAGAGGCTGAGGTTGACGATGTCCTCGCGCAGCCCGGCATTGATCATCACCGTGATGCGCTGGCCATCCTTGCTGACCGGCTCGACATCGCGCAGCGCCGCATATGCGGCTTGCCGCTCGCGGTAGCGGGCGGTGCGCGCCTCGAAGCTTTCGACCATCGCCGCGATCGGCCGGATCGTCACCGCACCCTGCTCGGCATCGAGCAGCAGCTCCTCGCCCTCGCGCACCATGCCGCGCAGGCCGCGCACCCGGCCGAGCACCGGAATGCCCATCGCCCGCGCGACGATAACGACGTGGCTGGTGAGCGAGCCTTCCTCGAGGATCACGCCCTTGAGGCGGCGGCGGTCGTATTCGAGCAATTCGGCCGGGCCGAGGTTGCGCGCGATCAGCACCGTGTCCGTCCGCAGGCCCTTGCTGGCGGCAGTGCCGAGCTGGCCCGAAACGATGCGCAGCAGCCGGTTGGCGAGATCTTCGAGATCGTGCATCCGATCGGCGAGCAGCGGATCGTCGATCTGGCGCATGCGCATGCGGGTGTGCTGCTGGACGCGCTCGATCGCCGCTTCGGCGGTAAGGCCGGAATCGATCGCCTCGTTGATGCGCCGCGCCCAGCCCTCGTCATAGGCGAACATGCGGTATGTCTCGATCACTTCGACATGTTCGCCAGCAACGCCGAATTCGGCCTGGTTCGACATCCGGTCGATCTGCTCACGCATCTTGTCGAAGGCGAGCAGAACGCGCTGGCGCTCGGCCTCGGTGTCCTCGGCCACGACATGCTCGATGGTGACGCGCGGCTGGTGATAGACCGCGTTGCCGATGGCGAGGCCCTTGACCAGGGTCAGCCCGCGAAGCAGCTCCGGACCGGACTGGCCCGCCCCCTGGCCGCCGCGATTCTCCTCGTCGATCAGCCCGGCGCTGGCGATCAGTTCGGACAGGACCATCGCCACGGTCTGGAGCGTCTCGATCTCGACTTCCTCGTAGCGGCGCGGATCGGCATGCTGGACCGAAAGGACGCCGACCACACGCTCGCGGTGGACGATGGGAACGCCCGCGAACGAGTGATACCTGTCTTCTCCGGTTTCAGGGCGATACGAAAAGTCCGGATGCGACGCAGCCTCTGCGAGGTTTAGCGTTTCGTTCTGCTCGGCGATGGTGCCGACCAGACCCTCGCCGATGCCCATCCGCGTGACGTGGACGGCTTCCTGCGCAAGACCGCGGGTCGCGAACAGTTCGAGCATGCCTTCGCGCAGCAGGTAGATCGAGCAGACCTCGCTATCGAGGCATTCGCCGATCACTTCCACCACGGTGTTGAGCTTGGCCTGGGCCGGGCTGCGCGAGGCCATCACCTCGTGAAGGCGTGTGAGAATATTTCGCGATGCCGCGATTGCCGTGCTGTCCATAAAGACAACCTAGCGCAATGCGCTGCATTTGGGAACGCGGACGCTTGGCCCGCGCCGAAGGCAAATCGCCGCGGTCAGTGGCGCAGGATTTGTTCCTTGAGGCGCAGCTTGCGTTTCTTGAGATCCTGGACAAGCGCATCGTCTGGAAGCGGCCGGCTCATTTCCTCGTGAATCCGGCGCTCGATGCCGGCATGCTTGAGCTCAAGGGCGCTGAGATGCGAACTATCCATGGATCGTCCTCCTTTGCTGGATGGCCGGACCGTCCTGCCGAATCGGCAAGTCCTGCCCGGCGCGGCAGTGATAAAAACATAATCCGCACACCTTGCGAAGTCCCTCACAGCGTCATCAGTAGCGCTTTCGACAGGTAGCGGTATTGCCGCGCCGAACCGCAGCGCTTATTGGCGCGGGGACTGCTGGAAAGGGTGCCGCCGGGCGTGACCGAAGAAGAAATGCGCAAGCGCCTCGCAGCGCTTAAGGTCGACCACCGCGACCTCGATGCCGCCATCGATGCGCTCGAGGCCGCAGGGTCGACCGATCAGTTGCAGATTGCGCGGCTCAAGAAGCGCAAGCTGCTGCTGAAGGACCAGATCGCCCAGATCGAGGATTACCTGATCCCCGACATCATCGCCTGAGTCGCATGGCGCAAGGCGGATAAAAACGTGCCGCTTTCGGACAGTTGAAAATCGGCGGGCGACAATTGCGCTGCCCGCATTGCGCCCAGCCCCCATTCGGCAATATCTCGGTCGGGATGTCTGAACCGGCGAGCATAAATCCGCAGATCGTGGAGGGACTCTATTGCGAGGCCCTGGTCCTGGCGGACGAGGTGCGCGCGGCTTTCGCGCTGTCGCGGCGGACCGATCCTGCCGGCGACGACGAGGACCTGGTGCGTATTGCGCTTTCCTGCGAGGGCCTGCGCACGACCACGCGGATCAGCGCGGGAGCACGCAAGCCTGCTTCCGACCATGATCACGCGCATCGATCTCGACGAGGCCGGGATTGATGTCACCGTCGACAAACCCCTGCTTGCAAGCGCTCTGGGGTTGGAGGCCGTGACCGACACAGCGGGCCCACAACTCATCCTGACCCTGCCTGCAACCAAGGTCCGGCGCGGTCACCAGCTCCGTCTGGTCATACCGGCGCCGCAGACCATCTCCATCGATCAGGCCACCCGCAACGAAAAACTGGTCGCACTGATTGCCGAAGCACATCAGGCACGGCAACTGATCCTCGCCAGCCCGGATCAATCCATCGCGACCATCGCCGCCAGCAATGGGCGGTGCCGGACCCGGCTCGGCAAGCTCGCAGCAATCGGTTGCCTCGCGCCGGATATCGTCACCGCCATCGTCGAGGGGCGGCAGCCTGCCTCGCTCACCGCGCGAACCCTGCAGGAGATCGACCTGCCATTCGCCTGGGCCGACCAGCGGGCGTTGCTCGGGTTCGGCTGAGACCCAAACCGCCACTTCTCAACTGCAGTCAGGATTTTGGCGCCAGAGACGGCGGCTCTTTCGAGCGCCGATGTTGCACCAATAACGGCAGTCTCTGACTGCATCTGTGATTTAAACCCGCACCAAATCCCGGAGAACTGCGCCATTCCGGGCGATTGAACCGCGAGAGGCCCCTTCAGGGGGAGTTACTCAGGACTGTTTGGTGCGGTCGAGAAGACTCGAACTTCCACGGGCTTTCGCCCACAACGACCTCAACGTTGCGCGTCTACCAATTCCGCCACGACCGCTAAATTGTGAGGATCCGAAATCGCCGGACCCTGGAAGGCAGGAGCGGGCCATTAGCAAAGGGCTTGCGGGGCTGCAAGCGGCAGCGCGGCATTTCCGCCTCGCGCGTTCGAATGTGGCGTGTCAGCCCGGTTTCCAGCCGATCTCGGCGGCTACAGCCGATTTCGGCACGTCGGTTACGGCTTCGTTGATGGTCACGCTCTCACCCGGAGCGAGCCGGCGCTTGGGCGGGATCACTTCCCAGCGGTAGACGATTCGCTCCCGCGCATCGCGCATCACGACCAGGATCGAGGGCAGCGAGCGTTCGGCCGAGCCGACATTGGTAACGGTGCCGCTTGCCCCAAAAAACTCGGTGCCGTTAGGCAAGGTCCGGCGGTCCTGCCGGTTGGGCGGGAAATCGAGCACCAGTTCGGGCTGGGCTTCGGCAAAGGTCGTGCTGGTGGCGGGGACCCAGCCGGGCAGGCCGTAGCGCCAGACCCAGGCCGTCGCTCCCAGCACGACGAGCGCGAAGATGATCGAAGCGATCATCAGCAGCTTGCCGACGTTGCGGCGCGGACGGAACGGAGCGGTATGGTCGAACGGCGAGAGCTGTTCGTCATCCTGGTCCCAATCTGACCGGGTTTCCTCTTCCTGCGCCGGTTCGGACTCGGCATCGTCGTCGCCAAGCGGCGCTGTGCGCGCAGCGAGAGCGTTGGGCACCGGTGGGGCGGTTTCACCTTCGTCGTCGTAGCCGTAGGGCGGGGCAGTCCGGGCGGCAGGCACGGCCTCGGAAGGCGTGGATTGCGCTTGGGCCGCGGGCGCGGCGGGTCGCGGTTCAGGTGCCGCCGCCGCGACGGGCGCCGATGCGGCCGGAGCGACTGCAACTGCCCGCTCCGGACCTTCCTGGAACCAGCTGTGACGGCACTTTGCGCAGCGCACCGTGCGCCCCTCGATGCCGATGGCGTCGTCTGGCACGGCATAGCGGGTGGCGCAGGCAGGGCAGGCAATTATCATAATCGGTTCGTAAAGCACGCTAGTTGCCGGGGCGGCAAGCGTGCACCCCTTTTTTCCACACTCATAGCCGTCTATGGGCGCACGCTACGCGCCATTTCGAGTAACGTTCCAACCATGAATAAGTTTGCGGGAGAGGAAATCGTCCAGTTCGACAACGTCGGGCTGCGCTATGGCACCGACCGCGAAGTGCTCAGGAACCTCTCGTTCACGCTTTTCCCCGGCAATTTCTACTTCCTCACCGGTGCCAGCGGCGCGGGCAAGACCTCGCTGCTGCGCCTACTTTATCTAGCGCAGAGGCCATCGCGCGGGGCGATCCGCATGTTCGGGTCCGACGCGATCACGCTACCGCGCGAACGCCTGCCGATGCTGCGGCGGCGCATTGGCGTGGTGTTTCAGGATTTCCGCCTGGTCAGCCATCTTTCCGCTTTCGACAACGTCGCCTTGCCGCTGCGCGTTGCGGGTGCCAGTGACAGGGACCTGCGCAAGCCGGTGTCCGACATGCTCGAATGGGTGGGCCTGGCCGACCGCATGGACGCGCGCCCTGCGACGCTCTCCGGCGGCGAGCAGCAGCGCGTTGCGATCGCGCGGGCGGTGATCGCCCGGCCGCAGATGCTCGTTGCCGACGAGCCGACCGGCAACGTCGACCCGGACATGGCGGTCAAGCTGCTGCGCCTGTTCGAGGCGCTGAACGGTCTGGGCACCACGGTGGTGGTGGCGACGCACGACGTTCACTTGCTGCAGAAAGTGCCCGATTCGCTGATCATGCGGCTCAACAAGGGACAGCTCGCCGATCCGACCGGCGCGCTGCGCTTCCCGCCGCGCCGCTCGGCCGGTAAGGCCCGGCAAGACGGACCGGCGGCATGAGCCCCGCCGAACTGCTCGAGACGCGCATTACCGGAGCGGTGCGTGCGGTGACTGGGGCGGGCGAGCCTGAACTGGTCCCGCAGTCGAAACTCTCCGGGCCGATGCCGTGGGTCATCGCCATCATGGTGGCGATGACGGTGATCGCGATGGCGGCCGGGCTTGCCTTGCGCAACACTGTGCTTTCGGCGCAGGCCGGGCTGGAGGGCGGCCTGACTGTCCAGATCGTCGAGGCGCGCGCGTCCGAGCGCAAGGCGCAAAGCGCGGCGTCGATGGAGCGGCTCAAGGCCTTACCGGGGGTAGCGGCAGTGCGGCTGGTTCCGCAGGAGGAACTCGATCACCTGATCGAGCCGTGGCTGGGCGGCGACGACGGCGCGGACGGGGCCATGGCGGTGCCCATTCCGTCGCTGATCGATGTGCAGCTTACGGACCGGGCCGACGAGCGGCAGGTTGCCAAGGTGCGCGCCGCGCTTGCGCCGGTCGCGCCTGCTGCGCGGGTCGATGCGCAGTCCGGGTGGCTCGAGCCGGTTTACGGCGCGATTGCCTCGCTGCAATGGCTGGCGATCGCGCTGGTGGTGCTGTTGGCGATGGCGCTTGCCGCAGCCGTGCTTATGGCGGCGCGCTCGGCGCTGGGCACCAACCGCGATACGATCGAGATCGTCCACCTGCTTGGCGGCACCGACGCGCAGATCGCGCGCGTGTTCCAGCGTTCGATCGGGATCGACGCGGCTGGCGGCGGGGTGGTTGGCTTCGCGCTCGCAATGGTCGTGATCCTGCTGCTAGGCCGCCGTTTTGCGGGCCTTGGCGCGGGTCTGGTGCAGCAGGGTTCGCTTGGCCTGAGCGACTGGGTGCTGCTCGCCATGGTGCCGCTGGCAGCCGCCGTGCTTGCCATGATCACCGCGCGCTTCACAGTGATGCACGCGCTGCGCAAGATGCTATAGCCGGCAGATGATGCGCAGGATTGTCTCGCTCTTGGTGCTCGCGTGGCTGCTTGGCTTTGCGATGTTCGCCATGTTCCTGCCGCAACCGGCGGGCGAGGAAATCACGGCCGCTGCGGTGGTGTTCACCGGCAGCGAGGGACGGGTGGCGCGCGGTCTTGAGGTTATCGCTAGCAAGCAGGCCCCGCGCCTGTTGATTTCGGGCGTGGGCCGCGAGGTCAAACCGCGCGAGTTCCGCGCCGAATACGAGGTGCCGGCGGCGCGCATGGCCTGCTGCATCACGCTTGGCTACGAATCGGACGATACCCGCGCCAACGCCGACGAGACCGCGCGCTGGCTTGCAAAGCGCAAGGCCAGATCGGTGCGCCTCATTACTTCCGACTGGCACATGCGCCGCGCTGCGCTGGAGCTGGCGCGGGTGCTCCCCGCCAATTTCCGGATCGTGCGCGATGCGGTGCCCAGCCAGCCTAGCTTCGGAACCCTGGTGACCGAGTATCACAAGTATCTCGCCCGCAGCCTGGCGCAGCTCTGGGAAGGGTGAAGCGCAGGTGATCGTGATCCACCTGCTGCGCTCGGCTTTGTTCTACGCCGCGTTTTATACCGGCTCGGTGTTTTACGTGCTCTCGGCATTTCTGGCCTCGCTGATCGGGCCGGAACCCCTTCGCATCGTTTGCGACGCCTGGTCGCGCTATCACCGCGCCTGCGCCGCCTTGCTGCTTGGCATCCGCGTCAGGGTCGAAGGTCATCTGCCCAGCCACGGCGTGCTGATCGCGCTGCGCCACGAAAGCTTCTTCGAGGCGATCGACTTGCCAGCGCTGCTTCGGCGGCCTGCGGTCTTCGCCAAGATAGAACTGTTGCGCATTCCAATGTGGGGCAGGCTCGCGGAGGCATACGGCCTTGTCGGCGTCGAGCGCGATCAGGGCGCGAAGGCGCTGCGCGCGATGATCGCGGGGGCACGGCGGCATCAGGCCGAGGGCAGGGTGCTCGCGATCTTCCCCGAAGGCACTCGCATAGCCCACGGCTGTGACGCACCGATCCAGTCGGGCTTTTCGGGGCTCTACAAGCTGCTGGGCTGCCCGGTCGTGCCGGTCGCGGTGGACAGCGGGCCGCTGTATCATCGCTGGATCAAACGGCCCGGCACGGTCACTTACCGGGTGGGAGAGACGATCCCGCCGGGCCTGCCGCGCGGCGAGATCGAGACGCGCGTGGCATGCGCGATCACCGCCTTGAACCGCGACTGATATTTACGCCTCGACGACGCTTATTTCCTGGCGGTTGAATACTGCAGAGCCGTAGCTGGTCAGGAACGAAACGTCGGCGGCATCGCGCCCGACGCCGATCTTGGCCATCCGGTCGGCGCTAGACATGCCGGTAGCATCGACCAGATGCCAGTAACCGTCGAGGAACACCTCGGCCACCGCGTGGAAATCCTGCGGCGTGACGCCGAGGCCATAGACGCTGGCGAAACGCGCCGGGATCGCGCTTGCCCGCGCCATCGTGATCAGGAGGTGTGCGAAATCGCGGCACACGCCCTGCCGGCTCACATAGGTTTCCATCGCGCCGGTCGCGGTTCCGCTCGAACCGGACACATAGGCGATATGCCGGGCGATCCATTCGCTGATGGCGTGGACCCGCGCCCCGCCGGCGAGCCCGGTAAACTCGTCCTCGACCAGCGCCTGGAATTCGTAAGACGGGCAATAGCGCGACGGCATCAGATATTCGACCGTCTCGCCAGGCAACTTGTGCGGCGGAACGGCGGCGAGCGGCGCGATATCCTCCACGCGCCGCTGGACTTCGACCAAGCCGGTATAGGTCACCTTGAGATTGCCTTGATGGCGCAGCCAGATACGGTCGCCGATGGTGTCGTGGCCGGGAATGCGCGCGAAATGATCGACTATGGGCAGATCGAGGTGCGCTTGCAGCACGGCCTGTTCGGGGATGATCGCGGCTTCCAGCTCAAGCAGGATGTCGCATGGGCTGGGGAAGTCGTAATCGAGTTCGGCGCGGATCGAAAGTCGCATGGGTTTCCTTGGCTGGCAGTGCTTACGGAACGTGGAATGCGCAGGGAGGCCGAACGCTCCCGGCAACAGCGATCATGCCGGCAATTGATTACGCTTCGTGGTCGGAGCGGCCGAAATCTGGGCGCTCGTCGTCCTGGCCTTCCTCGATGATCGAACGCCGGATCGCGCGGGTACGCGTGAAATGGTCGAACAGCGTCTTGTCGTCGCCCACCCGGATCGCGCGCTGCAGCGCGGTCAGGTCCTCGGTGAAGCGCTGCAGCATGGTCAGCACCGCCTCGCGGTTGGCGAGGAACACGTCGCGCCACATCGTCGGGTCACTTGCGGCGATGCGGGTGAAATCGCGGAAGCCGCCAGCCGAATACTTGATGACTTCGCTTTCGGTGACATTCTCCAGATCTGAAGCCGTGCCGACGATGGTGTAGGCGATCAGGTGAGGCAGGTGGCTGGTCACCGCGAGCACAAGATCGTGATGCTCGGCGTCCATGATCTCGACATTGGCGCCAAGCGTTTCCCAGAATGCAACCAGCGCACTGAGCTTGAGGAGGTCGGTCGGCTCTGGCGGGGTGATGATGCACCAGCGATTGCGGAACAGGCTGGCGAAGCCCGCGTCGGGGCCTGAATGCTCGGTGCCCGCGACAGGGTGCGCGGGGATGATCGTATAGCCGGGCAGCGCCTCGGCGAGCGAAGCGGCGATCGATTGCTTGCACGAGCCGACATCGCTGACCAGCGCATCCTTCGGCAGGGCGGGAGCAGCTTCGCGCGCCGCCGCTCCCATCGCGCTGGGAGGCACGCAGAAGATGACGAGATCGCAGGTCTTGACCGCATCGGTCGCTGTTTCGCAGACCTCGTGGACGAGGCCGCGTTCGCGCGCCCGGATGCGGGTTACGGGATCGGCGTCGTAGCCGGTGGTGCGCACGCCCGGCAGGTAGGCCTGCACCGCCAGCCCGATCGAGCCGCCTTGCAGGCCAAGCCCGATGATCGCAACGTTCGAGAAGCTCACTTCGCCGGTGCCTTCGCTGCGCTCTGGGCCATCGCGGCAAGCGCATCGGCGATCGCGTCCATTTGTTCGCGCGTGCCGATGGTCACGCGGAGGGCTTGCGGCAGCCCCTGACCCGGCAGCCAGCGCACGATATAGCCCGCCTGCATCAGCCCCTCGTACGCCTGCTCGGCGCAAAGCGCGCCCTCGAACAGGATCAGCACGAAATTCGCCTCGCTCGGCAAGGGCCTCAGGCCGTGATTGCCCAGCGCGGCGACCCTTTCGGCAAAGCGCGCGCGTTCGGTCTGGTTATGCAGGCGCGACATCTCGACGAATTGCTGATCGTCCAGCGCAGCAAGGGCCAAGGCCTGCCCATTGTTCGAAACATTGAATGGCAAGCGAATGCGGTTGAGCGTTGCAATCAGATGCGGTGCGCCCGTCGCCCAGCCGATCCGCTCGCCCGCGAGCCCGTAAATCTTGGAGAAGGTCCGCGTGACGAGGACATTGTCGTGAACTGCGGCGAGCGCCATGGCCCCGTCCTCGTCCTGCGGCGCGACATATTCGCCGTAAGCCTGGTCAATCACCAATAGCACGTCGCTCGGCAGGGCAGCGTGCAGCCGCGTCACTTCGCCCCGTGGAAGATAGCTGCCGGTGGGGTTATTGGGGTTGGCAATAAATACCACCCGCGTGCGCTCGTTCACCAGAGTTAGCATTGCATCGACGTCGCTGCCATAGTCGGCATCGGGCGCAATCACCGGCGTGGCGCCGCAGCGGCGCGCGGCGATATCATAGACCGAGAAGCCGTAGCGAACGTAGACCACCTCATCGCCCGGACCGGCATAGCCCTGCGCGGCCAGATTGAGCAATTCATCAGATCCGGCGCCCATGACGATCCGTGCGGGATCTATTCCGTGCAATTTGCCGAGCGCTGCGCGCAGGGGAGCGCAGCCGGGATCGGGATAGAGCGAGGGCGCAGCGGCCTCGGCCCGCGCCGCCAAGGCCTCCGGACTGGTGCCCAGCGGGTTCTCGTTGGCGGACAGCTTGATCAGCTTGCGTCCGTCCGCACCCGCGCTCCTGCCTGGGACATAGGCATGGATCGCTTCGATCCAGGGCTTCGGTTGCGGACCGGTCGATGAGTTGGTTGCGTCTGCCATTGCGCGCGCGCTTTAGCGGGATGCGGCGCGAAACTAAAGCCTCAGGTCGGCCCGCGCGATTGACACGGCATTTGCAAGCCCCCAATTGCCGGAAACGCCATGGAAACCGCCATCCTCACTCAAAGCGAAACGCTGACCTTGCCGCGCCCGCTTGCTCTGGATTGCGGGCGCTCGCTCGAAGGCGTGCAGGTCGCCTACGAGGCCTACGGCTCGCTGAGCGCCAGCCGCGACAATGCCGTGCTGATCTTGCATGCGCTGACCGGCGACCAGCATGTCGCCAGCCCGCACCCGATCACCGGCAAGCCGGGTTGGTGGGCGCGCATGGTCGGTCCTAGCCTGCCGATCGACACCGACCGGTTCTTCGTGATCTGCGCCAACGTGCTGGGTAGCTGCATGGGTTCGACCGGGCCGGCCAGTGCCGCTGCCGACGGCGCGCCATACGCCATGCGGTTTCCGGTCATCACCATTCGCGACATGGTGCGCGCGCAAGTCGAGCTGCTGGGCGCGCTGGGGATCGAGCAGCTCCACGCCGTCGTGGGCGGCTCGATGGGCGGGATGCAGGCGCTCAGCCTTGCCGCCAATTTCCCCGAGCGCACCTCGGCCGCACTGATCATTGCGGCGACCGCGCGCCACTCGGCCCAGAACATCGCCTTCCACGAGGTTGGCCGCCAGGCAATCATGGCCGATCCCGCCTGGCGCGGCGGCGACTATTACGCGCACGGCAAGGGGCCGGAAAAAGGCCTTTCGGTGGCGCGCATGGCCGCGCACATCACTTATCTTTCCGAGGCCGGCCTCACCGACAAGTTCGGGCGCAACCTCCAGGACCGTAGCGAGAAGACCTTCGGTTTCGATGCCGATTTCCAGGTCGAGAGCTACCTGCGCCACCAAGGCATTGCCTTCACTGACCGGTTCGACGCCAACTCGTATCTCTACATCACCCGCGCGATGGACTATTTCGACCTTGCCGAAGAGCATGGCGGGAAACTGGCCAATGCCTTCGCCGGGTCGAGCGCGCGGTTCTGCCTCGTCAGCTTCGATACCGACTGGCTCTATCCCACCACCGAATCGCGCCAGATTGCCCACGCGCTCAACGCTGCGGGCAAGCCGGTCAGCTTCATGGAGCTGTCGGCGCCGCACGGGCATGACAGCTTCCTGCTCGACGTGCCCGCTCTCGACCGGGTGATCGCAGGGTTCCTGAGGCAATGATCGCGCTTCGCCCCGATCTTGCGGTGATCGCGCAGCATGTCGCGCCGGGGAGCAAGGTGCTCGATGTCGGCTGCGGCGACGGCGCGCTGATGCTCGCATTGCGCGACGAGCGGCATTGCGACGCGCGCGGGCTGGAGATTGATCCCGCCAATGTTGCCGAGTGCGTGGCATCGGGCCTCTCGGTGATTCAAGGCGATGCCGATACCGATCTTGCCTTCTACCCCGACGGCGCGGTCGATTACGCGATACTCAGCCAGACCTTGCAGACGACGATGCGGCCGAGGCAGGTTTTGGGCGAACTGCTGCGCATCGGCCAGAAGGCCTTCGTGAGCTTTCCCAACTTCGCGCACTGGCGGGTGCGGCTCTCGCTGCTGTGGGGCGGGCGCATGCCGGTGACGCCGCAACTGCCGATTGCCTGGTACGAGACGCCCAACATCCACTTTTCCTCGATTGACGATTTCCGCGCGCTGGTGCGCGAGATGGACGTCAAGGTCGAGGACGCCTGGTTCCTTTCGGGCAACCAACGGCGCAGCGCAGCCGCGGCGAACCTGCGCGCTGAGCATGCGATTTTCCTGCTGTCGAAGTGATTTGCCCACCCCCAGCCCCTCCCGCAAGCGGGAGGGGAGCGAGACTTGCCGAACCGTCAGGAGCGGCTAGTCGCAGCGGGGTGGGCCTGACGCCCCATCATTCACCAGTAGCACGCTGTCATGGCGCGCAAGGCACCACAGGCTGAGGCCCGCCGCCGTGGCGCGCTCCACTGCCATCGAGGTCGGCAGCGAAACGGTAACGAGACTGGTAGCGCCGGCGCGCACCGCCTTTTCGACGATCTCAAAGCTGCACCGCGCGCTCGACAGCACAAAGCCGCCGGTCATTGCCCGGCCTTGCCGCGCCATGGCGCCGATCAGCTTGTCGAGTGCGTTGTGCCGCCCGACATCCTCGCGCAGGCAGGCGATCCTTCCCTCGCCGTCGGCCCAGGCCGCCGCGTGGGCCGCGCCGGTTTTTGCTCCCAGCACCTGCTGCTCGCTCATCTCGCCCAGCGCGCGGAAAATCGCGGCGGGATCGAGCGCTACATGGGCCGCGACCGGGGGCAAGGGCCTCGCCACCGCCTCGAGATTTTCAATGCCGCACAGTCCGCAGCTCGATTCGGCGACGCGCATGCGCAACCGCTCGGTCATCTGCTCTGCGCCGAGACCGTCGAGCCCGGTGCGCACGATCCAGCCGAGATCGGTCTGCGCCGCGCTGCAATCGCGAACTTCGCGGGCGCCTGCGGCCAGCCCCTCGCTCAGTGCAAAGCCAGTGGCAAAATCCGCAAGGTCCTGCGCGGTCGCCATCATCACCGCATATGCAAGACCATTGTATTCAAGCGCGACCGGCTCCTCGCCGATCCATTGCCGGCTGGCAGGCACGCGCCGCCCGTCTGCGAACACTTCGCATGGGCCTTGGCCGAGATCGGAGGAGGTGGACATGGCATTCGTCATATGCGCGAAACGGCTTGCGGAAAAGCATGGCTGCGTTCAGCACCGCGAAAGCGTTGGCCTGCGATAGGCGCGCCCGCATTGCCCGTTGACCCTGTCCACCCGTTGGGAGCCTGCCATGCGTGTTACTTCCGCTATCCTTGCAGCCAGTGCCCTCGCCCTCGCGCCGATGCCCGCCTTGGCGCGCGATGAACCGGCCAGTGCGGGCAAGGCCGCCGAGATTGCCGACAAGCTCAACGATCCGATGACCCAGTATGCGTTTGCCGGAATGCTCTCGGCGATGAGCAAGGCACTGCTCGAAATGCCGGTCGCCCCGATGGTGGATGCGGCGGAGAAGGCGAGCGGCAGGCGGCTGGGCAACCTGCCGCGCGATGCGCGCCTTGGCGATCTCGCCGGTACCGATCAGGACAGGGTGCGCGAGCAGATCGTCGAACATGTGCCGCGCGCTATGGCGGCGATGGGCGCATTGGCGACGGCCGCCCAAGCGATGGCACCCGAACTGGAACGCATGGCCCGCACCATGCGCGATTCGATCCCGCAACGCTGAGCGGCTTTCCGCGGCGCAGCATTTATCCACTTGAAATCGTCGCCGCGTTCCGCACGCCGGACTGGACGCTGCCTGCCCGCTTGGGCAAAGCGTGGCTTATGTGGCAGCTTTACCAGTTCCCGCTCTGCCCGTTCAGTCGCAAGCTTCGCCTGCTGATGAGCGAGAAGGGCATCGGCTATGAAATGTGGCGCGAAAACCCGTGGGAGGGCCGCGACGAGTTCATGCAGATGAACCCGGCAGGCCATACGCCGGTGCTCTGCGATCCCGAACGCGACATCATCCTCGCGGACAGCCGGGCGATCTGCGAATTCTTCGAGGAAACGGTCGACAAGAACCCGCTCATTGCCGGCACCGCGGCGCAGCGCGCCGAGATCCGCCGGCTGATCGCGCTGTTCGACGAGGTGTTCTACGAAGGGGTGACCGCGCCGCTGCTGCAGGAGCGCATGAAGAAGCGCCTCAAGATCGACCGCCTGCCGCCCGATTCGCGGCTGCTGCGCGATGCGATGCGGCTCAGCAACGAGTATCTCGATTACGTCGATTACCTGATCGACAACCGGCCTTGGCTGGCGGGCGCGACTCTGACGCTCGCCGACCTGACTGCCGCCGCGCAAATTTCGGTGGCGGACTATCTGGGCGGGCTCGACTGGTCGACGCACGAGCAGGCGCGAAGCTGGTACATGTGGATCAAGTCGCGGCCGAGCTTCCGCCCGCTGCTGTCCGAGCGGATGGAAGGCATCCAGCCGCCCGAGAATTACGGCCAGATCGACAGCTGAAAATTCTCGTCCGTATCAGGCGCCTTGCGCCGCGCCGAACCTGCCGTGCTTCCTGTATTGCACCATCCAGCGATCGAGAAACAGGCCGAGCGGGCGCGGCGTCATTCCAAGCTGCTTGAAGCCGGGGCGCTTGCCCGAGGCCACGTTGCCCGCTTGGAGCAGGGCGAACTGATCGCTGCTGATCGGCGCGCCGGGTAGCCACCCGGTCGCGCTTGCGAACATGGCCGAAACCGCATCGGGCAGCTCGATGAAAAGCCGCTTGCGATGCTGGGCATCGGCGATGCGCTGATTGAGCTCGAGCATGGTGATCGCTTCCGGCCCGCCCAGCTCGAAGATCTTGCCGCCATGCTTGCCGGGATCGGCGAGGATTGCGGTGATCGCCGCCGCCGCATCGTCGACGAAGACTGGCTGCAATTTCGCTTGCGGCCCGAATACCGGCAGCACCGGAAACATCGCGATAAGCCGCGCGAACATCTGCACGAAATTGTCGTCCGGCCCGAACAGCAACGAGGGTCGCACGATCGCAGCGCCGGGGAAGGCGGCGCTGACCGCAGTCTCGCCCTCGGCCTTGGTGCGCGCATAGTCGGTACGCGAGGCGGCATCTGCGCCGATCGCGGACACATGCACAAAAGCCCCTAGCCCGGCCTCAGCGGCAGCCTTGGCGATACGGCCCGCGCCTTCCCCCTGCAGCCTGTCGAGATCGCCGCCGAACGCGCCGACGAGATTGACCGCTGCGTCTGCGCCCTGCAGCACCCGCGCCACGCTCTGCGGCCTGGTGACATCGCAGCGCACGAAGGCGATCTGGCCAAGGTTGCCTAGCGGCTTCAAGGCATAGGCGCGCTCAGGGTTGCGGCTGGCAATGCGTAGCCGCGCGCCGCGCGCCAGCAGCACCTGGGCGAGATGCCGCCCGAAGTAACCGCTGCCGCCAAGCACGGTCACCACCTTGCCGGAAAAAGCCTCGCTGTCCGAATTGCTCATGGTCTGCTGCGATCCCTTGCACTGCTGCGCGCCGCCGGCCGGGGCGGGCAGCGCAGCGCTGTCACTCACCGGCAACGCATTGGCACAACCGGACGCGGCATGGCAACCGCGCCATGACGTGCGGGGACCAGTGCGTCGTTGACAAGCAGGGGGCCACCCCTTATCGGCGCCCACCTACCCGCGGTGCCAGCAAGGTGCCGCCCGTGCCCAGATGGCGGAATTGGTAGACGCACCAGCTTCAGGTGCTGGCGCTCGCAAGGGCGTGGAGGTTCGAGTCCTCTTCTGGGCACCACAGCAACCCAAGACATTGATAACGTTGATAAAATACCCCTTGGGGATTCGATAAATCACGTTTGCTACACATCCTTGCTACACAAAGATGGCCCGAATAACTCCGTAAATATCTATAAAACAACGATAAAGCGGCCAAGGGACTGTTACACACGGCTGCTATACAATGTGCCCATTGGCCTGTGTGTCAGGTCGGGCAGGTTCTACTATCGTCGCAGGGTGCCACACGATGTTCGGCAACTGATTGGTAAGGCTGAAATTTGGCGGTCTTTGCAGACTGACAGTTTGAAATTTGCCTTGAGACGATTGCATCTGGTCGCTTCACAGATCGAAGCTGAATTTGAACATGCCCGATTGAACATCGTCGTCAACCATGCCGCTGGGCAATACCGCGTCGAGGGCGACATCGACGGCAACAACATTGCAGACTTCGCGATCATCGTCACGGCTGCGGTCATGCCGACTGCGGGAGCGTTTATCGTCTAGCACAGGCCCGGCGCACCGCACGATCCGGCTTGACATGGCGGCGGTTCGGACGCCTCCTGCGCACCGCGCGGCGCAGACCGCCAGAGAAGTCATGACGATCAGGGAGCGGACCAATGATCTCGGGAGAGAAAATCCTTGTGACCGGCGTGACCGGTACGGTCGGCGCGCCGGTGGCCAAGGCGCTCGCGAAGGATAACGAGGTCTGGGGCCTTGCCCGATTTAACGACTCGGCCAAGCGTGCCGATATCGAAGCGGCGGGCGTGATCACCCGCGCGGTCGATATCGGCGCGGGCGACTTTTCGCAGGTTCCGGACGATTTCACCTATGTCCTGCACCTAAACTGGATGCGAGGTCCGCTCGACCAGCTGCAGGAAGCCATCCGAACCAATATCGAGGGGCCGGGCCTGCTCATGCAGCACACGCGCAAGGCCAAGGCGACGCTGGTTGCCTCCAGCATGATCATCTATTCGCCGAGCGCCGATCCGGAGCACCTGTTCACCGAGAGCGACTGTATCGGCAATGCATCCTATGCCTATAACGCGACCAGTCCCTATTCGAAGGCGGGGCTGGAAGCCGCGGCGCGGCTGTGCGCGCGCGCGTTCGACATGAAGGTGACGATCGCCCGCCTCAACACGGTGTTCGCGCCGGGAAATTGCTATCCGACGATGATCATGAACTCGGTGCTGAACGAGCGGCCCGTCGTCGCGCCGCACGCCAACAACGTCCACAGCCCGATCCATATCGACGACATCATCGCCCAGATCGAGCCGCTGCTCGATGCCGCATTGAACCCTGCCTTCATCGTCAACTGGGGCGGCGATCAGCATGTATCGGTGCAGGAATGGGTGCGCCTCGCCAATGAATGGTCAGGCAAAAGCGCCGAGGTGCAGGTCATGCCCGCGCCCGGCGCACCGATCGCCAATGCCTCCGATCCGGCGCTGCGCCAGTCGATCACCGGGCCGTGCAAGAAAGACTTTCACACCGAATACCGCAAGCTCTTCGAGAGCATGTCGGCGGGAACACCCTGAGAGAGGAAAACAAAATGCTGTTCAAGGACAAGGTCGTCATAATCGCGGGCTACGGACCGGGGCTGGGCCACGACATGGCGGTGATCGCCGCGCAGGAAGGTGCGAAGGTCGTGCTTGGGGCGCGCAACCAGGCCAACCTCGAAGCGGCGGCCAAATCGATCAACGATGCGGGCGGCGAGGCCGTTTACAGGCGCACCGATATCTCCAATAACGACGATTGCCTCGCTCTGGCGGCGCTGGCGGTCAATAGCTTTGGCGGGATCGATGCCTGCATCAACAATGCCATGGCCGGCAATGCCGATATGATCGAGGGCGTCTCGATGGACGTGTGGCGCCAGGTGTTCGACGTCAACCTGTTCGGCACCATGCAGATGGCGCAGGCCTGCATCGAGCCGATGAAGCAGCGCGGCGAGGGTTATATCGTCAATGTCAGCTCGATGGCGCACCGCAAGCCGCTGCCGCCGCTGGCCGCCTATTCGGCATCGAAGGCGGGGATGGAGGGCGCGACGCGCTACCTCGCCAAGGAGCTGGGGCGTTACGGCATCCGCGTGAACACCGCGCGCATGGGCTATATCGGCGGGCCGACCGTAGACCAGACCATCGTCCATTGGGCCGCGCAGCAAGGCAAGTCGGAAGCGGAAGTCGAGCAATCGATCGCCAGCGACATCTCGATCGGCAAGATCCCGCCGGGGCCGGACTGCGCGCGCGGCGTGCTGATGCTGGCATCGCCCTGGGCGGCGGCGATCTCGGGCGCGATCCTCGACATCAACGGCGGCGACGCGATGCCGTGATGCCGAGCGGCGGAAACCCTGGCGTCAGAGAATATGCTTCTCGCGGTAGCGCACGAAGTCCGACTTGATGATCTCTTCCGACAAGCCGTAAGTCTCCAGATCGTAGATGTGCGGCGCCCACTTGTCGCGCTTGTTGTCGATCATGTGCTGCTCCATCGCGGCCTCGTCTTCGGGACGCATGGGCTGTCCCATGCGTGCGAACACGGTGCGCATGACGCCCATTTCGTCGCCGGTGAGGTCTTCGTACTGGATGTCGATGAAGCGGTCATCGCCTATCCGCTCGCGCAGGTCGATGACGTCGTTGGTCATCGCCGCCCAGCGCGCGCAGGTGAAGCGGCCGACTTCCTTGGCGTCGTAATCGTCGCTGTAGATGCTGTAGAGCGGGGTGATCATGCTGCAATGCGAGGGCATGGTCTTCAAAGGATCGCGGTGAGTCTGGATGATCAGCGAATCGGGGAAGGCGTCGAGCAGGGTCTTGGGCGCTGACATGTGGGTGGGCGACTTGAGAATCCAGTTCGCGCCCCGCCGCGTCGGATCCTGCCATTGCAGGACCTGCAGCACGACGCGCAGTTCCTCGTAAGCGGGCATCTGGTCGTAGCCCTTCATCCATTCGATGAAGGTGGGCAGCCAAGCGTAGCATTCGAAACTGGTGCCGACGAAGGCCTGCTCGATGATGAACACTTCCTCGACCGGGGTTTCGATTGTGGTCTTGCCGAATATGGCCTCCATGTCCGGCCCGGCATCCTTGATCGCCTGCGAACGGCGGCGGCGTTCGACCGGGTTCCCGGGCTCCTCGCCTTCGAGCGGGAAGGGAAAGAAGCCTTCCCAGCCCTTGATGCCGGTGTGGCATGGCGGCGAGGCGAGCAGGCGGAAGGTCTTGGTGCTGCCGGTGCGCCCGAGGCTTAGGATCGCGGCCGAGACCGTGACCTTCTCGTCGAGGATTTCGGGATTGTCCTTGATGAGCTTGTTGCGGATGAGACGGTTTTCGAGGAATGTCGTCAGCTTGTCAGCCCAAAGTCCTTCGCCCCTCTCGCTCAGCTTCGCCTCGGCGTGCATGCATTCGATCAGCTTGTCGAGCGGCACCGTGAACCAGTCGTCGGCGAAGTCCGACAGGCCGGTGCGGCGCTTCGCCTCGGCAAGCAGGGCAGTGCGCTCAAGCGGGACGCGGGTCTGCACTTCGTTCATCTTCTCTCTCCCGAACCAATATTTTGGCGTGCCGCGAATGGGCGCGGGTTCCATGTCGCTGTCAAGCCGTTTCGGCAGTCTCTGTGAGGAGTATTCGCGGCGCTGCGGCCTCGCTAATCGCCTTTTGAGAATGGTGCGATCGGCGGGATCCTGCCATAGCTTTCTTCCAGCGGCTCGTGGCCGAGTGGGGGCCAATCGATCGATTCGTCAGGCACGCTGGTATCGGGCAGGCGATCGAGCAGATCGCGGATCAGGGTCAGCCGGCCCAGCTTCTGGTCGTTGAAATCGACCATGGTCCACGGCGCGTTGGCGGTGTGGCTGGCAGCGAACATAGCCTCGCGCGCGGCAGTATAGTCGGCATAGTGCTCGCGCGCGGCCAGATCGATCGGCGAGAGTTTCCAGCGCTTGAGCGGATCGGCGAGCCTTTCGGCAAAGCGCTCTTCCTGTTCGGCCTGGTCGCAGCTGAACCAGTATTTCACCAGGATTATGCCGTCATCGGTCAGCATCTTCTCGAAGCGCGGCACCTCATCGAGAAAGGCCGCGACTTGTGCCTCGCTGGCAAAACCCATGACCTTTTCGACCCCGGCGCGGTTGTACCAGCTGCGATCGAACAGCACGATTTCCCCGGCTGTCGGCAGGTGGGCAACATAGCGCTGGAAATACCACTGCCCCTTTTCGGTCTCGCTGGGCTTGGGAAGGGCGACGACCCTCACTTGGCGCGGATTGAGCGTCGCCGAGATTGCGTGGATCGCGCCGCCCTTTCCTGCCGTGTCGCGCCCTTCGAACAGGATCAGCACGCGCGCTCCGGTCGCCTTGGCCCAGCGCGCCATGCCCGCAAGCTCGATCTCGAGCTTTTCAAGGTGCTCCTCGTAGGCTTTACGCTTCACGCGATGATCCTCCCGGTATCAGCCAACCAGCATGGCCTCGCTTGATTTGATCTCGATGCAAGGCTGCAATTCCAGACTTTCGGCCAGGTTGCGCAGGTCCTTCTCGGTCCCTTCGTTAACCAGCGCGGCGAGCGAAGGGTCCAGCGCAAGGCTCAGCTTGCCCTGGTCGGCGCGCAGCGTGCTGCCCGCAAGCACCACCGGCGAAAGCGCGCTGAAGCGGCGGCATAGCCGGATCGCCAAGCCCCAGATAAAGGCGGTGCACAGGTCGTCCTGCGATGCCAGCCGGTAAAGCTCGGTCGGAAGCTCGCTGCTCCCCGAATGACCCGCAACACTGGCGGCGATCATCGCCCGGCCAGATTCGTCAAGACCGATCCAGCGCTTGTGGAGCGCCCAGTCGAGCGCGTGGCCGACCCGCAAGTTAGGTTCGATCTGCTGCGCCGCGAGAATCAGCATCGTCGCCGCGAGCCGCAGCTTGCCAGCTCTTTCGTCGACGGCTGGCGGCACTTGTGCGATCCACTGCGCGATCATGGCGCCCGTCTCGCGCGCGCAGCCATGCGATTCGACGAACGCCCCGATCCCTTCCAGCAGCGGGTCTCGGGCCTGCTCGGCCTGCTCGAGGCTCTGGTAAAGCAGCCCCTCGCGCAGGCCCCAGGCCGAGAACACCACGCTCGACGGGCGGATTTCGCGCAGCAGCACGGAGAGCAGCGCCGCCGTATTGGGCAGGGCGGCGAGCCGTGATGCCGAGACGCCCTGCATCGCCGCCGGCACGCCGCCGTGCAGCGCCGAGCGGCAGACTTGCTGCACTGCCTCGCTGGCGAGTTCAAAGCCATGCGGATCGCCCAGCGGCCACTGCGATTGCCGGATCGCCAGCCGGGCCAGCGCGCGGTGTGATCCGCCCACCAGATAGAGCGCCTCGCCCTCGGTGCATTGCCATTCGGTGGCGACAAGCGCCTTCCTGACGCGGCGCGCGAACTTGTCAGGTCCGTCGGCGCGCAATTGCGGCAGCCACAGCGTGCCGAACGGCAGGCTGGCGCCGCGCTCGCACCCCGGCCCCGCGACATGGACCAGCTCTAGGCTGCCGCCGCCCAGATCGGCGACCACGCCCTTCGCGCCCGGAAAAGCGCCGACAATGCCCGCCGCGCTGGTCAACGCTTCTTCTTCGCCCGAAAGCAGGCGGGGCGAAAGCCCGGTCTCGCGCACCTTTTCGAGGAATTCGCCGCCGTTTGCCGCATCCCTGACCGCGGCGGTGGCGACGGTCTGCACGTCGTTCACCCCGCGCAGTTCCAGCAATTTGGCATAGCGCCCAAGCGCCTTGAGCGCGGCGGCCATCGCCTTGTCGGAAAGCAGCCCGTCTTCGGCTACACCCTTGCCCAGCCGGGCCGTGACCTTTTCGTTGTGCAGCATTGTCGGCGCGCGCCTCGGTCCGCCAAAAATGACGAGGCGCACGGTGTTCGACCCGATGTCGATGATGGCGCGTTCGCGGTTCATGGGGCGTTGCGCCGGGACTGGTGAGTCGCCGGCCTTCTGCCGCAGCTCAAGCGCTGCCGCGCCGCAGGCTCAGCTTGGGCACCTCGCGCCCGCTCGACAGGGCTGCGCCCCGGCCTGATAGCGAAGGGTTGGTCATGAAGTAGCGGTGCAGGTTGAACGGGTTGTCCCCTTTTTCCATGCGGAGGTAAGTTCCGTCCGGTTCAAGCAGCCAGCTTTGCTCCGTGTCGAGCAGATTCGCGAGAAGCACCTGGCTCAGCACCTGATCGTGGACTGTCCGGTTGCGGATTGCCACCAGCACTTCGACCCGCCGGTCGAGATTCCGGCTCATTCCGTCTGCCGAGGAAATGAACACCTTCGCCCTGACGTTGGGCAGCGCGGCGCCGTTGCCGAAGGCCCAGATGCGGCTGTGTTCGAGAAACCGCCCGATGATCGACTTGACCATGATGTTCTCGGACAGGCCCTCGACGCCGGGGCGCAGGCAGCAGATGCCGCGCACCGCAAGGCGCACTTCGACCCCGGCCTCGCTCGCAGCATAGAGCCGGTCGATCAGGCCCGGATCGGTGAGCGAATTGAGCTTGCCCCAGATCGCGGCGGTCTTGCCGCTCGCGGCGTTGGCGATTTCATGGTCGATGCAGGCGTAGAGCTTTTCACGCAGCCCGATCGGCGAGATCGACAGCAGGTCCATCTCGCCCGGCTCGACATAGCCGGTGATGAAATTGAACAGCTTGCCGGCATCGCGGCCGTAAGCCGGATCGGCGGTGAAGAAGCTGAGATCGGTATAAGTCCGCGCCGTTACCGGGTGATAATTGCCGGTCCCGAAGTGACAGTAAGTGCGGTAGCCGTCGCCCTCGCGGCGCACTACCATCGAGACCTTGGCGTGCGTCTTCCAGTCGACGAAGCCGTAGATAACCTGGACACCGGCGCGTTCGAGCTGGCTGGCCCACAGCAGGTTCTGTTCCTCGTCGAACCGCGCCTTGAGTTCGACCACCGCTGTGACTGACTTGCCCGCCTCGGCGGCCGCGATCAGCGCGGCGATGACCGCCGATTGCTTGCCCGCGCGGTACAAGGTCTGCTTGATGGCGACGACGTCGGGATCCTGCGCGGCCTGACGCAGGAAATCGATAACCACCTCGAAGCTCTCGTAGGGGTGGTGGATGACGAGGTCCTTCTCGCGGATCGCGGTGAAGCAATCGCCATCGTGTTCGAGCACGCGCTCGGGGTAGCGCGGGCTGTAAGGCTCGAACTTGAGGTCGGGCCGGACTTCATCGATGATCACCGAAAGGCCGCTGTAGCCCACCAGCCCGGTGGTCTTCTGCACGATCGCACGGTCCATGCCGAGCTGGTCGCGCAGCAGCTGTTCGGCGGTCGGGTCGAAATCGCCCTGCAGCTGGAGCTGGATGACCATGCCGCGCCGCCGGCGTTGGATCGCGGTGCGGAAATAACGCACGAGGTCCTCGGCGTCCTCTTCCACTTCGATGTCGCTGTCGCGCAATACCCGGAATACGCCGTGCCCGAGCAGCTCGAAGCCGGGAAAGAGCAGCCCGGCGTTGCGGCAGATCAAGTCCTCGACACTGATGAACACCGACTTTCCGCCGGGCAACCGCACGAAGCGCGGCAAGGCCGCGGGAATGAGCACCATCTCCATGACCGGCGAACTGTCGGCATGTCGCACCAGCGAGAACAGGATGCCCATTCCCTGGTTCGAGATGAACGGAAAGGGATGCGCGGGGTCGATCGCCTGCGGGGTGATGACTGGCAAGATATGTTCGAGAAAGTAATCTTTCACCCAGTGCGTCTGGGCTACTGTCAACTTGCGCCCGGCCAGCGAGATGCCCTCGTCCCCGAGCAGGTCCTGAAGCTCCAGCCAGATTGCCTGCTGCTGCGCTTCGAGATCCTTGACCGCTTCGCGGATCGCGCCAAGCTGCTGCGACGCGGTCATGCCATCGACCGACACTTCCTCGATCTGGCGGCGAATCTGCCCGGCAAGGCCGGCAACGCGCACCATCATGAATTCGTCGAGGTTGCTGCCCGAAATCGACAGGAAGCGCAGCCGTTCGAGCAGCGGATAGTCGGTGTTGCTGGCTTCGGCGAGCACCCGCTGGTTGAACGAAAGCCAGCTAAGCTCACGATTGAAATAACGGCTCGGCGAAGGCTGTCTCGGCTGGATCTCCGCAGCGGCTGATTCCTCCATCGATCCCTTTTCCGACGCTTCAACGCTGCGCGCCGCGCGCAGTCCGGGAAGAGCGGTTACGTCAGCAATATTGCTGTTCGATGACAAAGGTGCACCCATGCCCGAGCCTTAGCAGGTTTGGCCCGATTGGTCCAAGTCAGCACACGTCCCGGGGTGTGCTGAACCGCGTCAGGCACCGCTCTTGGGCATGATCGAAAGGACCTTGCGCACGATCTGGGCCTGAGTGTTGGCGTGTTCGACCCTGGCCCCCACCGATTGCGCGAGGCCGCTGGCCTGTCCCTGCCCCCCTTCGAGGACGATTTCGCCCAGATTGTCCTTTATAACCGACAATATCCTCAACGGGTTGACCCCCTGTGCCTGGTTCGCGGTCATCGCCAGCAGGTCCGCGCGGTCGAAAGGCAGGCCGTTTGCGGCGACCGACTGGCCGTCCGTAATCCAGACGATGCCTTCCACGCTGGTGTCGGTAGTCAGCGCGCGCGCCGCCAGCGCCGGGCTTATCGGCCCCTCGTGGACCATGTCACCGCCAATCGTGATCTTGTTAGCCGATGCGATGCCCAAGCGGCTGGCCCGCGCCTTCGCCTTGGTGCGCAATTCTTCTTCGAGCGACCCGGTCTCGCTGCCGACCACCACCGCGACGGGGATCCTGCCATCGCCGCCCACCAGTTCGCGGAGAAATGCGTTGTGCATGTCGGCCCAGGTCACCGCCCCGATTTGCGGACCGGCGTTGACTTCGGTGATCATCCCGCCGTTCTCGCGCCAGGATTGGCGAACGTCGGGCGAGATGAAATCGACCCCGACGATATCGAGCCGCAGCAGCCGGGCAGCGCGCACGGCAAGCTCGGCATTGTCGGGATGTACCCGGTCGAACGCCGCCACCATCCCGCCGCCGGTTGCGCTGAGAGGCGTGCTGCGCAGCCGCACGATCTCTCCGGAAGCAGGCACCGTTTCCAGGCTTTGACCGCGGCGATGCAGCATCTGCTCGATTTCATCGTCGATCTTGATCTGTTGCGGTATGCCAAGCGCCGGGGGATTGTCGGCACGCGACAGGTTTACCGCCTCGATCAAGGTGCGCACGCTGGAAATGCCGTCGCCGGTGACTCGCGCGGGAACCCGTTCGAACGCCCAGAACAGCCGGCCATTCATGATCATCAGCCGATACTCGGAGCCTTCGACCTGCTGCTCGACCATGACGTTAGAAGAAAGCGCAGCAGCTTTAGCATAAGGCTCTGCTGAACCATCAGCGCCAGCCCCTGCATCCCCTTGCGCATATCTGTGTGGCCCATCGCGATCCACACCCGCGCACCGGGCGGGATCATCGCAGCGCCTTCAATGCCGCCGCTGCCAGTGTCGGCGGTGCCGAAGCGAAAA
>CANJUF010000006.1 GCA_947477745.1 Sphingomonadaceae bacterium
GCTTCATCTCCATCACCGAAAGCCGCGCGTCGCCGGCCGCGATCCGCAGGTCAGCGCCCAGCGCGATCTGCATCCCCGCGCCGAAACAGTGCCCCGAGATCGCGGCGATCACCGGCACTGGCAGGCTGCGCCAGCCGGTCGCGCAGTATTGCAGGGCATTGGCCGTCCCGTGGCTGCGCGGGCCGAGCGCCCCGATCCCGCCGCTGGCCAGCACGGCAAGATCGATGCCGACGCAGAAGCTGCGCCCCTCGCCCGCCAGCACCACGCAGCGCAGGTCCGCGATTCCCGCAAGGTGATCTATGGCTGCCGCGATCGCGTCGAACATCCACGCGTTGAGCGCGTTGAGCTTGGCCGGACGGCTGAGCCGCACCTGCGCCACGCCCTGCTCGATGACCACCGAAACGCCTCCGTCATCTGCATCGAACCGCATAGCTGCCTCTCCCGAACATCGCGCCCTTGGCGGCACGGCCTCGCGTGCCGATATAAGGGGTGATGCGGCCTGTGTCCTCTCTTCCGCCCAGCGCCGAAGCGCTTGAAGCACTGGCGCTTGCCGCCTTTGCGCGGATTCCCGATCCGTTCCGCCAGCACCTCGCCAGCGTGGTCGTGCGGATCGAGGAGTTCGCGGACGCCGAGACGCTGGCATCGCTGAGCATGGAGGATCCCTGGGAGCTTTCAGGCCTTTATCACGGCGTGCCGATGAGCGAGCAATCGGCCTGGCACTCGGGCATGATGCCGCCAATGATCACGCTCTACCGCCAGCCGCTCCTGGCCGAATGGTGCGAAACCGGCGTAGAGCTGGCGGCGCTTGTCAGTCATGTCGTCATTCACGAGGTCGGCCACCACTTTGGACTGTCCGACGAGGACATGCACGCGCTCGAAAATCAAGCGGACTAGCGAGACGCGCCAGAGCGTCATAGAACCTGCGGCAAGAAGCCGGAGAAACGCCGATGACCCCGCGCCGCCTTTTCGCCCTCTGCCTGCCCGCGCTGTGCCTTGGCGCGGCCCCGCCCGAGGATTTCGATCCCACCTGCCGCAACGGGCTGTTCGCAAGCGATCCGCCTTTCGCGCTCGCCACGATCAACCGGTTGGAACCGCGCGCGCAGTTCCAGGACGATAGCGACGGCTGCCCGTGGGAAGGCGACAAGTGCGCGAGCGGGCCCTATGTCGTGCCCGGCGACACCGTGATCATCAGCCGGGTGCGCAACGGGTTTGCCTGCGCCTTCTACCCATCCAAAGGCGGCGGCACGGCGGGCTGGCTCGCGACGCGGCAGATCAACCTTACACCGATCGACACGGCGACGCGCCCGCAGCGCTGGCTTGGCACATGGTCAAGCGAGGGCAACCCGCGGCTGACTTTTGCCGAGCAGGCGGGAAGGATGAGCGTCACCGGCAAGGCATATTGGCCCGGTCCGCCGGGCACGCACGATTATCCATCCACGCACGAGGGCGAGATCGACGGCCCGGTCGAAATCACCGGCCATACCGGGCATTACGGCGAGGACGAGAACCTTTGCGAAGTGCGCTTCACCTTGCTTGGCGACTATCTCATGGCAGGCGACAACGGCAATTGCGGCGGCGCGAACGTGAGCTTCTCGGGCGTCTATCGGCGCGCGGCAAGGCCATGAAGCGCGCGGCAATCGCATCGGTCCTTGCGCTTCTCGCCGCAGCCTGCGCGACGCCGCGCACCGTTTCCGCGCCGCCCGGGCCAGTCACGATCGGGGTCATCGCGATCAACGATTTTCACGGCAATCTCGAACCGCCGAAGCTGTCGGTCATCATGCCGATCGAAGGCGGCGGCACTGCTGCCGTGCCCGCTGGCGGAGCCGCCTGGCTCGCCAGCGCAATTGGCAGCTTGCGCGCGAAGTACGAGAACCACGTCACCGTCTCGGCAGGGGACCTTGTCGGTGCATCGCCGCTTGTATCGGCCATCTTCGCCGATGAGCCGACCATCGGCGTGATGAACAGCATCGGGCTGGATTTCGACGCGGTGGGCAATCACGAATTCGACAGCGGTACCGCGGAACTGCTGCGCAAGCAGAACGGCGGCTGCGACCCGTTCACCAAGTGGCAGCCCTGCCAGCTCGAAAAGCCGTTCAAGGGCGCGACGTTCCGGTTTCTCGCCGCCAATGTGAAGCGCCGCGACGGGAGCGGCACGCTGTTTCCCGGCAGCGCCATAAGGACCTTCGGCACAGGCCCGCGCAAGGTGACCGTGGGCTTCATCGGCATGACGCTGAAGGGAACCAGCAGTCTTGTTACCGCCAAAGGCATCGAGGATGTCATGTTCACCGACGAGGCGGAGACCGCCAACGCGCTGGTTCCCGCACTCAAGGCGCAGGGCGCTGACGCCGTGGTCCTGCTGATCCACGAAGGCGGCGTGCAGTCGGGCAGCGGATTTCCCGGCGGATGTGAAGGCTTCAGCGGGGCGATCCGCGCGATCGCCGAAAAGCTCGACCCGGCGATCGACGTGATCGTTTCGGGCCATACGCACCGCGCATACGTCTGCGACGGCGCCCAGCTTGGCCTGGCGCGGCCCTTGCTGCTCACCAGCGCGGGCATGGGCGGAACTTTGGTCACAGAGATCACGCTGGAGGTCGACCCGGCGGCGGACCGGGTAATTTCGGCAAGAGCGACGAACTGGCCGGTCCAGTCTGTCGCTTATACTGGGGCCAAAGGCTCGGTGCCGATCAATTCCGGATTCGACAGGTTCGAACCAAATCGAGAGATCGCGGAATATGTTGCGAGGTACGTCAAGGCAGCGGAACCGACCGCAACGGCCAGGGTCGGCACGCTGTCCGGCCCTGCCGCGCAGGCTGGCAGCGGCATGGGCGGGCCGCTTGGAAATCTTGTCGCCGACGCGCAGCTTGCCGCAACCAAGGCCGACGGCGCACAGATAGCCTTCACCAATCCCTTCGGGCTGCGCGCCGATCTCGTGCCGGAAGCCGATGGCAGCGTGAACTTCGGCGCGGTGTTCGCGGTGCAGCCGTTCTCGAACATGCTGGTGACGCTCGATCTTACCGGTGCGCAGATCAAGGCCGCGCTCGAACAGGGGTTCATGACACCAAGGCGCGAGCAGGTGCTGGCGGCATCGCAGGGCTTTTCGTGGACGTTCGACCGCAGCCGCCCGATCGGCGACAGGGTAGTTATGATGGCGCTCAACGGCACGCTGATAGATCCGGCGGCTCATTACCGGGTCACGGTGAATACCTTCCTTGCCGGGGGCGGCGATGGCTTCACCGTGTTCACGCAAGGCAGGCAGGCTGCGGGCATCAAAGTGGGCGATCTCGAAGCGCTTGAAGCGTGGATCAAGGCAGTGCCCGTTCGCGGCATTCCGCAAGAGGAACGGGCCATCGCGGTTACATTGCCGCGCTAGAATCCTTCGCCGCCGTGCCAGTCCGGCCCGGCCAGGCCCATCACCTTGAACAGCGCGCCCATCTGCCCCTCGCCGATCAGCCGCTCCATCGCCGCGAAGATCGCCTCGCGGTGTTCGGGCGCAACCCCGGCAAGCCGCTCGGCACGAACCTCGATGCCGAGATGGCGCAGCCAGTGGCCCTGCGTCACCGTGCCGAGCCAGCGCGCGCCGCGCGACTGAGCGATTGGCGCGAGCGCGGCGAAATCGACATGGGCGGTGAGGTCCGCCTCGCCCGGCATGGCCAGCGGATCGACCATGCGGTGTTCCTTGAGCGCCTGTAGCGTCGAGCCGGTGCGCGGCGCATCGTGGCCATAGTCGATCAGCAAGGCCGCACCGCCCTGTTTCACCAAGCGCCCGGCGATCTCATACACCGAAGCGGCCGCGCCGGGGCAGGTCTCTATAATCGTGCCCGGCTCGGCACCGCGCATATATTCGGGAACGGCGCTGTCCATCGGCTTGTCGCCCGCCACGAAGGCGAACTTTCCGTCCTGCCAGCCAACCATCCGCTCGCGCCATCCTTGCCCGGTCGAGACCAATTGGCGCACCGGGAGCGCATCGAGAAACTCGTTGCCGACGATCAGCACCGGCCCATAAGGCGGCACGCTCGACAAGTCGTCGTGAAACTGCGCACGCGGCACCGTGGCAAGCTGGATGTCGCGCAGGATCAGCGAAGTCTCGACAAAGTGGACCTTGGGTTCGAGCCCATATCGCCGCGTCGTCGCCAGCACGTCCTTGGCCAGCGTGCCGCGCCCCGGCCCCAGCTCGACATAGTGGACCATATCGTCGCGGCCCGCCTTGACCCACATGTCGGCCAGCCACAGCCCGATGAGCTCGCCGAACATCTGGCTGATTTCGGGTGCGGTGATGAAATCGCCCTGCGCGCCCAGCGGATCGCGCCCGCCATAATAGCGCGCATTCGATTCGGCCATGAAGTGCGAGACGCTGATCGGGCCGTGCGAGGCGATCAGCCGCTCGAACACTTCGGTCAGCGACTTTTCGGAAGGCGCTCCCTCGTTCATGCAGGAGCGGCTTTGCCGCTGGCCAGTTCGGGCTTGAGCAGCGCGCGCGCGACAAGGAACAGCCCGAGCAGGATCAGCGGCACGGTGAGCCACTGGCCCATCGACAGGCCGGTGCGCAGCGCGAACTCCTGAAGCTGTGCGTCGGGTTCGCGGAAAAACTCGACCGTGAACCGCGCCAACGCGATGCCGAGCGTGAACACGCCGACCAGCAGGCCGGTGCGGTAACGCGCCCGCGTACGCCAGAACAGCCAAAGCATCACCGCGATCAGCAGCGCGCCCTCAAGCCCGGCCTCGTAAAGCTGGCTCGGGTGCCGGGGCAGATCCCCGGCATGAGGGAAGACCATCGCCCAGGGCACGTCGGCCCCGGCCACGCGGCCCCACAGCTCGCCGTTGACGAAGTTGGCGAGCCGCCCGAATAGCATGCCGAACGGCACGCAGACTGCGACATAGTCAGCCACGCGCAGCAAGCTCAGACCGCCGCGCCACGCAATCCAGCCAATCGCGATCACCACGCCCAGCAGGCCGCCGTGGAAGCTCATTCCGCCGTTCCACAGCTTGAGCAATTCGCCCGGATCGGCCCAGAGGCTCGGAATGCCGGTATCGCCGCCGGTATAGAAGGTCGCATAGCCCAGCCTGCCGCCGATGATGATGCCCAGCGTGCAATAGAAGAACAGGTCGTCGGCGTGGCGCTGCGCCATGGGCGCGCCCGGAGCCTTGATCATGCGGGTGAGGTGCCAATATCCCAGCACGATGCCCGCAAGGTAGGCGAGCGAATAATAGCGCAGGGTGAAGAAGCCGAGATCGATGCCGGGCTTGAGGCCAAGGTCCAGCCAGTGGATCGGGCCGTCTCCCGATGCGGCAATCGCTGCGATCTCGAACACTGTCAGGGCCTTTCCGTCGCGCACCAGCCGCGCGCCGGTGCTTTCTGGCACAGGCCCCGGCGCGATGAAAGGCAATGAGCAGACCCAGCCCCTTCATTTTGCACAATGGCGCGACCAACGACGCTGCATCGCTATTTGCGGGAAGCGAAGCTGATCGAAGTTCAAAACCGGTTCCCACTTTTCCGCGCGATGCTCTAGAGCCTTCTATACATGAGTGTCATCCGCATCCCTCGCCCCCGCACGGTCATCGATCGCCGCTCGCTTACCGAGCGCATCGCGCAGATCATGGAGCAGCAGGGCGCGCAGAAGGGCCGCCTCGCGGTGGTCGAACTGCTGCGCGGCGCGCTCGCCTCGGCCCGCGAGGAAATCAGGCGGCGGTTGCTCGAGGATCCTTCCGCCGGGCACGAAAGCGCCGAAGCGCAGGCCTTCCTGACCGACCAGTTGGTGCGCGTCATCCACGATCATGTCGTCACCCATGTCTACCCGGCAAGCAACCGCTCGACCGGCGAGCGCTTCGCGATTGTTGCGGTCGGCGGCTATGGGCGCGGCGAGATGGCGCCGCATTCGGATGTCGATGTCGCTTTCCTGACGCCGGGCCGCAACAACGCCTGGTGCGAACAGGTGATCGAGGCGATGCTCTATTTCCTGTGGGATCTGGGCCTCACCATCGGCCATTCCAGCCGCTCGCTCGACGAGATGGTCAAGCAGTGCAAGGCTGACCTGACGATCCGCACGGCGATGCTCGAGGGCCGCTACGTCTGGGGCGACCAGGCGCTTTATGCCGAATCTACCCGCCGCTTCTGGGCCGAAGTGGTCTTGGGCTCGGAACGGCAATATGTCGCCGAAAAGCTCGCCGAGCGTGACGAGCGGCACCGGCGCATGGGTGACAGCCGCTATGTCGTCGAACCCAACGTCAAGGAGGGCAAGGGCTCGCTGCGCGACCTCCACACGCTGTTCTGGATCGGCAAATATATTCACAAGGTGCGCGATGCCCGCGAACTGGTCGATGTTGGCCTGCTGACCCGCAGCGAATATGCATCGTTCCGCCGCGCCGCGAATTTCTTCTGGGCGGTGCGCTGCCACCTGCATGACATTACCGGCCGGGCCGAGGACCGGCTGACTTTCGACCTGCAGCGCGAAGTGGCCGCGCGCATGCAGTATTCCGACACCCGCACCGGCAAGCGCGCGGTCGAGCGCTTCATGCAGTTCTTCTTCCTGCAGGCCAAGGTCGTCGGCAACCTTACCAGCGTGTTCCTCGCCCAGCTTGACGAGCAGTTCGGCGCGAACAAGCCCCGCGGCCTGCTGGCCGGTTTCCGCGCCCGGCCGCGCAAACTCAAGGACTACACGATCTTCGGCGGACGCATCAGTGCTCCTTCGCCGGACTGGTTCGAGAAGGACCCGGTGCGCCTGCTCGAGATTTTCGTGCTGGCCGACCGCGAAGGCCTTTCGGTGCATCCCGAGACCATGCGCCAGATCACGCGCGATGCGCGGCTCATCAGGAGCGATTTGCGCAAGGATTCGCGTGCCAACGAGCTGTTCATGGAGCTGCTGACCAGCCGCAACGATGCCGAAGGCAGCCTGCGCGCCCTTAACGAGGCGGGCGTGTTCGGCCGCTTCATGCCAGAATTCGGCCGGGTCAACGCACAGATGCAGTTCGACATGTACCACCACTACACGGTCGACGAGCACACTATCCGCGCGATCGGCCTGCTGGCCAGGATCGAGAAGGGCGAGCTGCGCGAGGATCACCCGCTCGCCAGCGATATCGTCCACAAGGTGCAATCGCGCCGCGCGCTCTATGCCTCGGTGTTGTTTCACGACATTGCCAAGGGCCAAGGTGGCGACCATTCGCAGCTTGGCGCCGAGATCGCCTTGCGGCTGTGCCCGCGCATGGGGCTCGACGCCGATGAGACCGAGCTTGTCGCCTGGCTGGTGCGCCAGCACCTGCTCCTCTCCTCCACGGCGCAGAAACGCGACATTTCCGATACCAAGACGATCACCGATTTCGTCGAGGTGGTGCAATCTATCGACCGTCTGCGCCAGCTCACCTGCCTCACCATCGTCGATATCCGGGCGGTCGGCCCCGGCACCTGGAACAGCTGGAAGCGCCAGTTGATCACCGAGCTTTACTCCGCAGCCGAAGAGCGACTGCGGCTGGGCCATGCCGAATTTGGCCGCGAGCACCGGGTTGCCGCCAAGAAGGAAGCCGCCAAGGTCCGCCTAGGCACGCAGCACGGCCTCGTCGGTACGACCGGCAAGCAAATGCCCGATTCGTACTGGATTGCCGAGCCCGATGACGTGATCGCGCTCAACCTCGTCCAGCTTGCCAGCGCCCACGGCCAGGGCACGGCGCTTTCGATCCAGTGCGAGTTCTATCCGGCGCGCGGCGCGACCCTGGTTACGGTGATCGCGCGCGACCATCCCGGCCTGTTCTACCGCATCGCCGGCGGTATCCACCTCGCCGGTGGGAACATCATCGATGCGCGCATCCACACCTCGAAGCAGGGCTATGCGGTCGACAATTTCTTGGTTCAGGATCCGCTCGGCCGCCCCTTCATGGAGCACGATCAACTGGTCCGGCTCGAAACCTCGATCGAGAGCGCTCTTGCCAACAAGGTCGAGCTCTTGCCGCAGCTCGTGGCCAAGCCCCATGCCCGTCCGCGCGCCGAAGCCTTCGAGGTGCGCCAGCGGGTGATCTTCGATAACGATGCCTCGAGCCGCTACACCGTGATCGAGGTCAACGCGCGCGACCGCCCGGCGCTGCTCAACCGGCTGGCGCGCACGCTGTTCGAGGCGGGCCTGATGGTCCACTCGGCGCATATCGCCACTTACGGCGAACGCGCGGCGGACACCTTTTACGTTACCGATGCGCTCGGCGACAAGGTGACCTCCAAGGCGCGGCTTCAGGATATCGAGACGGCACTGCTCGATGCCACGAATGAGAACATCGTGCCCGCGAAGGGCAAGAAGGCGGGGGCGGCCTGAAGCCTATTGCGCAGCCGCGCGTAGCCGCGCGAGCGCCTCATCCCTGCCGATCAATGGCAGCAGCATGGCCATCTCCGGTCCGTGATCGCGGCCGGTCAGCGCCTGACGCAGCGGCTGGAACAGCTCCTTGCCCTTGCGGCCCGATGCTTCCTTCAGGGCAGCAGTGAGATCGCGCCATGCCTCGCCGCTCCATTCAAGAGCGGCGAGCGCTTCAGCGGCATGGCCAAGGAACTTGCGAGTTTCCTCATCGATGGCGGGCGGCGCGACCGGGCCTTTGACCACCTGCCACCAGTCCGCCGCCTCACCCAAATGCGCAAGGTTGGGCCGGACCGCGAGCCAGGCCGCCTCGTCCATGCCCTCTGGCAGGCGCGGCGCGGCCTCGGCAAAGGGCATGGCATGGATCACCGCAGCATTGATGCGGTGCAGGTCAGCCTCGTCGAAGCGGGCGGGCGCGCGTCCGAAGCGCGACAGATCGAAGCTTGCGGCCAGCGCCTCGGCGCCAAGCGAGGCGTCGACCGGATCGCTCGTACCCAGCCGCGCCAGCAGCGCCAGGATCGCGCGCGGCTCGATCCCCGCTTCGCGCAGCGCATCGAGCCCCAGCGAGCCGAGGCGCTTCGAGAGCTTGCCTTCGGTCCCGACCAGCAACGCCTCGTGCGCGAAGCGCGGCGGCTCGCTGCCGAGCGCGGTGAACATCTGCATCTGCGTCGCGGTGTTGGAGACGTGATCCTCGCCGCGCAGCACGTCGGTCACGCCCATGGCAATGTCGTCGATGGCCGAGGGCAGCATGTAGAGCCACGAGCCGTCGGCGCGGCGCACCACCGGATCGGACATCTGCGCCGGATCGAAATGCTGCAGCCCCCGAATGCCGTCGTTCCATTCGATCGGCGCTTCGCGGTCCAGCAGGAAACGCCAGTGCGGCTGCTGGCCCGCCGCCGCCCGAGCCGCGTGATCCGCTTCGCTGAGCGAAAGCGCCGCGCGGTCGTAGATCGGCGGCAGCCCCCGACCGAGCTGGACCTTGCGCTTGAGTTCAAGCTCCTGCGGCGTTTCGTAGCAGCGATAAACGCGGCCCTGATCGGCCAGCTTGGCAAACTCGCGTTCGTAAAGGCCAAACCGCGCGGACTGGCGCTCCTCACCGTCGGGATGCACGCCCAGCCAGGCGAGATCGGCGCGGATTGCCGCGACGTAATCCTCGCGGCTACGCTCGGCGTCTGTATCGTCGATGCGCAGCAGAAAGCGCCCGCCGTGGCGCTTTGCCAGCAGCCAGTTGTGTAGCGCCGTGCGCAGGTTGCCGACGTGAAGCCGGCCCGTGGGCGACGGGGCGAAGCGGGTGACGATGGTCATGCAGGTTCAGCCCGAACGGAATGAATGCGTGATCGGATAGCGCCGGTCCCGGCCGAAATTGCGGCTGGTGAGTTTCACCCCCGGCGGGGCCTGCCGCCGCTTGTATTCGGCCAGGTGCAGCAGCCGCTCGATCCGCGTCACGGTCTCGCGCTCGAAGCCGTCGGTGACCAGCTGGTCGACACTCTTCTCGTGCTCTATCAGCCCCATCAGGATAGGATCGAGCACTTCGTAAGGCGGCAGCGAATCCGAATCCTTCTGATCGGGGCGCAGTTCTGCGCTGGGCGGCTTGGCGATGATATTGTCCGGAATGACCTTGCCCGCCGGGCCAAGCGCGCCACGCGGCACATGCTCGTTACGCCAGCGGCAGACATCGAACACGGTGAGCTTGTAGGCGTCCTTGAGCGGGTTGTAGCCGCCCGCCATGTCGCCATAAATCGTCGCATAGCCGACGCTCATCTCGCTCTTGTTGCCGGTGGTCATCAGCATCGGGCCGAACTTGTTCGACAGCGCCATCAGGGTGACGCCGCGAATCCGCGACTGCAGGTTCTCCTCGGTGATGTCGACCTTGGTGTCGGCGAAATCCTCGGCCAGCATGGCGTCGAAACCAGCGACCGCAGGCTGGATCGGGATCGTCGAATAGCGGCAGCCCAAGGCCCTGGCGCAGGCCGTGGCATCGTCGAGGCTTTCCTGGCTGGTGAAGCGGCTCGGCAGCATCACGCACCACACCCGCTCCGGGCCAAGCGCATCGGCGGCGATTGCCGCGCAGGCGGCGCTATCGATCCCGCCCGACAAGCCGAGCACGACGCCGGGAAAGCCGTTGCGGTTCACATAGTCGCGCAGGCCCATGACCATGGCGCAGTAAATCTCTTCCGGACCCTCGGCGAGCGGGGCGATCTCGCCCCTGTCGCAGCGCCATCCCTGCGCGGTCTTGGTCCACTTGGTGGTTACTTCCTGCTCCTCCCAGTCCTTCATCTGGACCGCGAGGCTGCCATCGCCGTTGACCACGAAGCTGGCGCCGTCGAACACCAGTTCGTCCTGCCCGCCGACGCGGTTCAAGAAGGCTAGCGGCAGCCCGGTGTCGGCGGCGCGGCGCTTGGCGACGCCTTCGATCCGCAGTGCGTCCTTGTTGATCTCGTAAGGGCTGCCGTTGATCGATATGAGAATTTCGGCGCCGAAATTGGCCAGGTGCCGGCAAACGTCGGGAAGCCAGATGTCTTCGCAGATCGGCAATCCGATCATCACGCCCTTGAACACGATCGGTTCGGGCAAGGGCCCCGGCTGGAACACGCGCGGCTCGTCGAACACGCCGTAATTGGGCAATTCATGTTTGAGCCGCACCGCCGCGACCTTGCCCCTTTCAAGCAGCGCGACGCCGTTGTGCAGTTCGCCATCAAGCACGAACGCCGAGCCGACCAGCATGGCCGGGCCCTGAGTACGGCCGGTTTCCTTGGCCAGGCTGTCAAGCTCGGCGGCGGCGCGTTCGATCAGCGCGGGCTTGAGCACGAGGTCCTCGGGCGGATAGCCGATGAGATGCAGTTCGGGAAAGACGATGAGGTCGCTGTCTTTGGCGCGCTCGCGCGCGGCGAGCATGCGCGCGGCATTGCCGGCGATGTCGCCCACGGTCTGGTTAAGCTGGGCGAGAGTGATCTTGAGCGTATCGGGCATGGCTGCCTGATGCCGAAGCGGCACAAGTCATGCAAACAAAAACCCTCCGCTTGGGGAGGGTTGGCGGGCAGTCAGACGGGCTGCTGCGATGATTGGTCGAAAAGCGGAGAAAACAGGGGTGCCCCGCCGGGGTGGCCGGGCACCCCCCCCAGAAACGGATCGATTACTCTGCCGGAGCCTTCTCAGCCGGAGCTGCGTCGGCGGGAGCTGCGTCGGCAGCAGGAGCCTCGGCGGCTGCACCTTCAGCAGCTGCGCCTTCCTTGGCAGCGCCTTCTTCAGCCATCGCGTCAGCGGCGGGAGCTTCGTCGGCAACAGCCTCTTCGGCCATGGCTTCGGTGTCTTCAGCCTGCGCATCATCGGTGGCTTCCTTGGCGCCGCCGCAAGCGGCGAGAGCCAGAGCAGCTGCTGAGGTAAACGCAGCGTAAGCGAACTTCTTCATATGAATCCCCTTGCATTGTGCAATGCACGCACCGGGTGCGTGCACCTTCCCGGACAGGCGAACCTGCAAGGCGGTCTCTAGACGAGTGTGCCCTCCAAGGCAATTGCGCAGATTCGCATCCCGTCGCAAAGCTCGCTGCGGCGTGGGTTGCATACATATAAAGAAATCTTTATATGCTTTCAGCTATGCGGATCGAAGCGACCCTGCGCGCCTTGTCGGACCTTACCCGGCTGCGCATCATGCGCCTGCTCGCTCATATGGAGTTGGCGGTGGGCGAACTCGCGCAGGTTCTGGGGCAAAGCCAGCCGCGCGTTTCGCGGCATGTGCGCATCCTGTGCGATGCGGGCCTGGCCGAGCGGCGGAAGGAAGGAAGCTGGGTGTTCGTAAGAAATGCCATCGGTGAAGGTCTCGCCCCGCCGCTGGGCGATGCGGCAGCGCGCATGCTTGCGGTGGCCGAAGACGAGGACAGCGCGTTTTCCGCGCGCTGCGCCGAGGACCGCCGCCATCTTGCCGCGATTCGCGCCGACCGGTCGGCCAAGGCCGAAGCCTGGTTCTCGCGTCATGCCGAGGAGTGGGACACGCTGCGCCTTTTGCACTGCCCCGACGAGCCGGTCGAGGCGGCCTTGGCCAAGGCCCTTGGGGTTCGCGGCGGCGCGGCGTCGCTGGGCAAGCTGCTCGATGTCGGCACCGGGACGGGCCGCATGGCCGAACTGTTCGCCCCTCATGCCAGCCACATCACCGCGCTCGATCGCAGCCCTGAAATGCTCCAGGTCGCCCGCGCGCGGCTGCAGAAGTTTCCGGCGGGGCTGGTCGATCTTGCGCAGGGCGATTTTGCCCGCCTGCCCTTTGCCGACGCGGCCTTCGATACGGTGCTGTTCCATCAGGTGCTGCACTATGCGCTCGAACCCGGCGAAGTGCTGGCCGAAGCAGCGCGCGTCACCGCGCCGGGGGGAACCCTGGCGCTTGTCGACTTCGCCGCGCATGACCGCGAGGAGCTCCGCGAGCGCCATGCCCATGCCCGGCTCGGCTTTTCCGACGAGCAGATGCTCGCACTGCTGAGCGAGGCGGGCTTCGACAGCCGCCCGGCAATCGCATTGTCAGGCACGCCGCTCACCGTGAAGATCTGGACGGGACGCAAGCAAGCGGGCACTGCGCAGGCCATGAAACCTGCCGCACTGACACGGGCCGACCGCTCATGACCGAACCCTTCTTCGCCACGCCGCCCGGTGACATCGACGTGTCGTTCGAATTCTTCCCGCCAAAGACGGAGAAGATGAACGACCAGCTGTGGCAGGCGATCGAAACGCTGGTCCCGCTCGCCCCGCGTTTCGTCTCGGTGACCTATGGCGCTGGCGGCTCGACGCGGGAGCGCACGCACGGCACGGTAGCGCGCATCCAGCGCGAAACCCCGCTCGATGCCGCGGCTCACCTCACTTGCGTCGAGGCGACGAGGGAGGAAATTGCCGCGATTGCCGAGGACTACTGGAACGCGGGCGTGCGCCACATCGTCGCGTTGCGCGGCGATCCGCCCGAGGCGGGCAAGCCCTATGCCGCTCACCCCGGCGGATACGAGAACGCCGCCGCGCTGGTCGAGGGACTGCGCTCGCTCCACCCTTTCGAGATATCGGTCGCCGCCTATCCTGAGTGCCATCCCGATTCGCTTAGCGCGCAGGCCGATCTCGACAACCTCAAGCGCAAGATCGATGCCGGCGCGACCCGCGCGATCACCCAGTTCTTCTTCGAGCCGGACACCTTCTTCCGCTTCCGCGACGCGGCGGCTGCCGCCGGTATCGAGGCCGAGATCGTCCCCGGCGTGATGCCGGTGATGAGCTTTGCCGCGGTTGCGCGCATGTCGGCCATGTGCGGAACTTCAGTCCCGGCATGGATGGAGACCATGTTCGAGGGATTGGACGACAAGCCCGACGCGCGCCAGCTCGTCTCCGCCGCCCTCGCGGCGCGGCTGTGCCACAAGCTCTATGTGGGCGGCGTGCGCCAGTTCCATTTCTACACGCTCAACCGCGCAGAGCTGACCTATGCGATCTGCCACCTGCTGGGCGTGAGACCCAAGGAGTTCGACCAATGAACGCAGAGGCCGAGTTTCGCGCCCGCGCCGCTGAGCATGTGCTGGTATTCGACGGCGCCTATGGCACCTCGATCCAGAAGTACGGCCTTCAGGAGGGGGACTATCGCGGCGATCTCGATCTGCCGCTCGACCAGAAGGGCAACAACGACCTGCTCTGCCTGACGCGGCCCGATGTGATCCGCGAAATCCACGAAGCCTACCTCGATGCCGGCGCCGACATGATCGAGACCAACACGTTCTCCTCCACCACGATCGCCATGGCCGACTATGGCTGCGAGCACCTGGTGCGGCAGATCAACCTTGCCGCCGCGAAACTGGCGCGTGAGGCCTGCAATGCGGCCGAGGCGAAGGATGGCAAGCGGCGGTTCGTCGCAGGTTCGATCGGCCCTACCAACAAGACGCTGTCGATCTCGCCGCAGGTCAACGATCCCGGCTTCCGCGAAGTCGAATTCGATACGCTCAAGGCCACTTACCGCGAGCAGTGCGACGCGCTGATCGAGGGCGGCGTCGATTTCCTGCTGATCGAGACCTGCTTCGACACGCTGAACGCCAAGGCGGCGGGCATGGCTGCGAAAGAGGCCGAAATGGCATCGGGCCGCGAAGTGCCGGTGATGCTCTCCTTCACCATCACCGACATGAGCGGACGCAACCTTTCGGGCCACACCATCATGGCGTTCTGGTATTCGCTGCGGCACCTCAAACCGCTGACCATCGGCGCGAACTGCGCTTTCGGAGCGGACAAGATGCGCCCCTATCTCGCCGAACTGGCCAAGGACACCGACACGCTGATCATGGCCTTTCCCAATGCGGGTCTGCCCAACGAGCTCGGCCAGTACGACGAACTGCCGGAGAAGACCGGCGCGCTGATCCGCGAATGGACCGACGCAGGCCTCGTCAACATCGTCGGTGGCTGCTGCGGCACCAGCCCGGCGCACATCGCCGCGATTGCCAGGGCGGTGGCGGACGCCAAGCCACGCGCCGCGCCCAGGCTCGAAGCGAAGACGCGCCTTGCAGGGCTCGAACCCTTTGTGATGGCAGCCTAAAACTCCCCTCCCGCTTGCGGGAGGGGCTGGGGGTGGGCCTGATCCGACCACGCGCCCAGCCTCGATAAACCCACCCCCGTCCCCTCCCGCAAGCGGGAGGGGGGAGCAAGAAATGAACAATACCGCCACCCCTCGCCCCAGCGGCTCTGCTTTCGTCAATATCGGCGAGCGCACCAACGTCACCGGCAGCGCCGCTTTCAAGAAGCTGATCCTCGCGGGCGACTATGCCGCCGCGGTCGAAGTCGCCCGCCAGCAGGTCGAGAACGGCGCGCAGATTATCGACGTCAACATGGACGAAGGCCTGCTCGATGCGGTCGAGGCGATGACCCGGTTCCTCAAGCTGATCACGGCCGAGCCCGACATCTCCCGCGTCCCGGTGATGATTGACAGCTCGAAGTGGGAGGTCATCGAGGAAGGCCTGAAATGCGTTTCGGGCAAGCCGATCGTCAATTCGATCTCGATGAAGGAAGGCGAAGGCCCCTTCCTCGAATCGGCGCGCAAATGCATGGCTTACGGCGCGGCGGCGGTGGTCATGGCCTTCGACGAGAAAGGCCAAGCCGACAGCAAGGAACGCAAGGTCGCGATCTGCAAGCGCGCCTATGACCTGCTCACCGGCATCGGCTTTCCGCCCGAGGACATCATCTTCGATCCCAACGTGTTCGCGGTCGCCACCGGCATCGAGGAGCACGACCGCTATGCGCTCGACTTCATCGAGGCGGTGGCCGAACTGCGGATCTTGTGCCCGCATGTCCACTTCTCGGGCGGCCTGTCCAACCTCTCGTTCAGCTTCCGGGGCAACGAGACCGTGCGCCGCGCGATGCATTCGGTGTTCCTGTTCCATGCGATCCCCGCCGGACTCGACATGGCGATCGTCAATGCCGGACAGCTCGACGTCTACGACCAGATCGATACCGTGCTGCGCGAGGCCTGCGAGGACGTGATCCTCAACCGCAAGCCCAGAGAGGGCGAGCTTTCGGCGACCGAGCGGCTGATCGAGCTGGCCGAAAGCTACAAGGGCAAGGACGAGCGCGCCGAAAAGGAGGCGGAGGAATGGCGCGGCTGGCCGGTCGCCAAGCGGCTCGAACACGCGCTGGTAAAGGGCATCGACCTCTACATCGTCGACGACACCGAAGAGATGCGCGCCGCCACCAAGGAGCGCGGCGGCAGGCCGATCGAGGTCATAGAAGGTCCGCTGATGGACGGGATGAACGTGGTCGGCGACCTGTTCGGATCGGGCAAGATGTTCCTGCCGCAAGTGGTCAAATCCGCCCGCGTGATGAAGAAGGCGGTCGCTCACCTGATCCCTTACATCGAGGCGGAGAAGCTGCCCGGCGCCAAGGCCAAGGGGCGCATCATCATGGCGACGGTCAAGGGCGACGTCCACGACATCGGCAAGAACATCGTCGGCGTGGTGCTCCAGTGCAACGGCTACGAGGTGTTCGACCTTGGCGTGATGGTGCCCTGGTCGCGGATCCTCGAAGCCGCGAACGAGAACGATGCCGACATGATCGGCCTGTCGGGCCTTATCACCCCCTCACTCGACGAGATGGTTACCGTAGCCGAGGAAATGCAGCGCGCGGGGCTGACGCTCCCGTTGCTGATCGGCGGGGCGACCACCAGCAAGGTCCACACCGCGCTGCGGATCGATCCGGCGTACAATGGCCCAGTGATCCATGTGCTCGACGCCAGCCGCGCGGTCGGCGTCGCCTCGCAGCTTCTGTCCGACACGCAGGCAGACGGTTTCATCCAGGCGACCTCGGACGAATATGTGAAAGTGCGCGAGGCGCGCGAAGGCAAGGGCCAGTCGGAGCTGCTGCCGCTCGCCGAAGCGCGCGCCAATGGTTTCAAGGCGGACATGGCGCTCAAGCCGCCGCCGCCCGCCAAGCCCGGCGTGCATGTGTTCGATGCGTGGGATCTGGCGGACCTGCGGCAGTTTATCGACTGGACGCCGTTCTTCCGCGCCTGGGAACTGGCGGGCACCTATCCCGCCATCCTTCAGGACGAGGTAGTGGGCGAGAGCGCGAGAGGACTGTTCGCCGACGCGCAGACCATGCTTGACCGGATCGTCGCGGAAAAGTGGCTGACCGCCAAGGGCGTTGCCGCGTTCTGGCCGTGCAAGCGGGAAGGCGACGATGTGCGGCTGGAAGACGGAACCTTGCTGCCCTTCCTGCGCCAGCAGGTGAAAAAATCGCGTGCCAAGGATGGATCGGGGCGCGCCAATTTCTGCCTCGCCGATTTTATCGATCCGGCGGGCGACTGGATCGGCGGCTTCGCGGTCGGCATTCACGGGATCGAGCCGCATCTCGCGCGCTTTCAGGCCGCGCACGACGATTACAACGATATCCTCCTGAAAGCGCTCGCGGACCGGCTCGCGGAGGCATTCGCCGAAAGGCTGCACCTGCATGTCCGCACCGATCTGTGGGGCTACGCGCCGGGCGAACAGCTCACCAACGAGGCGCTGATCCGCGAGGACTATCGCGGCATTCGCCCTGCGCCGGGCTATCCCGCCTGCCCCGACCATTCGCTCAAGCCGGTCCTCTTCGACGTGCTCGACGCAACGAACACGGCGGGAATCACCCTCACCGAAAGCCAGGCGATGCTGCCGACCTCGGCCGTTTCGGGCTTCTATTTCGGCCACCCGCAAGCCTCATACTTCGGCGTGGCCCGCATCGGCCGCGACCAGCTGGAGGATTACGCGAAGCGGCGCGGCGCGGACCTCGCCGTCACCGAACGCTGGCTGCGGCCCAACCTCGATTGACTCTCCCGTCCGTGCCAGTGCAGGTTCTTCCAATGACGACTGAGGGAGAGCGGGAATGACGGACACTTCTGAAAATGCGCTGCGCGTGCCGGAACGCATGGTCCGCGTGCCCGCCCATGCCAGCGAGCAGGCGCGCGCGGTGCTCTCACAGCCTTTCCCGCCCGAGTCCGTTTACCCTCCGGTGGACGACAAGCAAGGCTGGAAGCAGGTGATTGCTCAGCGCGAGGCCTTTCTCGAGCAGATGCTGGCAGGCCGCGCCGATGGTTTCGCGCACACTCTCACCGAATGGCGCGAACAGGGTGCGCTGGCTTACGACATCCGGCCCCAAGGCTGGAGCGAGGCTGATCGGCGCGTCTATCTCTACATCCACGGCGGCGCGCTGATCATGGGCGCAGGCGAGAACTGCAAGACCATGTCGCTCGCCAGCGCCAAGGTCCACTGCGTGCGCATGATCACGGTCGATTACCGGATGCCGCCCGATCATCCTTATCCGGCGAGCCTCGACGATTGCATGGTGTTCTACCGGGCGCTGCTGCGCGACTATGCGCCGCACCAAATCATCGTCGGCGGCGGATCGGCGGGGGGCAATCTTGCCGCCGCGCTGGTGCTGCGCGCGCGCGACGAGGGCCTGCCGCTGCCCGCCGGGGCCATCTTGCTCTCGCCCGAGCTCGACCTCACCGAATCGGGAGACAGTCACCAGACCAATGTCGGGCTCGATGCGATGGGCAGCCTGATGCAGGCGAACCTGCTCTATGCCGGCGGCCACGACTTGACCGATCCCTACATCTCGCCGCTGTTCGGGGATATGACCAAGGGCTTTCCGCCAACCTTCCTGTCAACCGGCACGCGCGACCTGTTCCTTTCGAACACAGTGCGGATGCACCGCAAGCTGCGTAGCGCCGGCATCCACGCCGAGTTGCACATCAAGGAAGCCGCGCCGCACGCCGGGCTTGGCGGCGGGATCGAGGATCAGGAAATCGAAATCGAAGCGAAGGGCTTTGCCGACGCAAGGTGGGCAGGACGGTAATTTTGCTCAGGCCGCCTGACGCTCGCCCAATATCCGCGCGAAGCTTTCCTCGGTGAAGTAGACCGCCGGGACCAGTTCCGGCCCGCCCAACGTCGCCAGGCCGTACATCCGCAGCGATGGATCGGCGGCAGCGCGGCGGTGGAAATCGGCGCGGCGCGCCTCGGCCGCCTCGCCGAACTCGACATCGAGCGCGGACAGCACCTTGGCGGCGAAGCGCAGGCGGCGCAGGCGTTCGTAGCGTTCCTCGCCGTAAGGGCGGAACAGGCCCGATACCCACTCGTCGCTGCCCAGCAGCAGGTCGCTCACCATGCGCACGTCGCGGTAAGTGATCGACAGGCCAAGCCCGAGGATCGGATCGTTCCAGCCCGCCGCATCGCCGACGAGCACAAAGCCGTCGCCAAACGGTTCATCGGTCCAGGCGTCGGAGTTGTGATACGAGAGCAGCGGCCCGGCGGGCTCGGCCTCGACGATCGCGCGGTTGCGCGGCGAGGACTGGAAAGCGAAGGCATCGAGGAAGCGGCGCGCCCCTTCCGGCCCGGCGAAACGCTTAGCCTCCTCGATCGGATAGCCACCGTAGATGCGCACGCGCCCCTCGCCCTGCGGGAAGGCGAGGAAGTGAAAGTCCCCCTCGGTGCCGGTCGCCTGGGCAAGCTCGTCCCAGTCGTGCGCGCCTTCGACCAGCAGGCCGGCAAACCAGTGGTGCGGCTCGTCACGGTGCAGCGCGATTCCGGCGGTCTTGCGCACCATGGACATGCGCCCGTCGGCGCCTACCACCAGCCGCGCGGTATGCCTGTGTTCACCCGAGGCATCGCTGAATCGCACCGAAGGCGAAGCGCCGAGCACCACTTCGCTGACGGTTACGCCGCGCCGCGTGTCCACGCCGGCCTGGCCCGCCGCATCGAACAGCGTCTGGCAGTGATGCGGGTGGCCGATGCACAGCGGCCCCGGCACCTCGGGCGCGAACATGCCAAGGTCCATCGCCAGCTTTTCCGCTTCGGCTGGGTCCACGCCGGGGGAAAAACCGACATGGCGGGTAAGGTGGTGGCCGCCCGCCGCGACCAGCGTGTCATACAAGCCGAGGCGCTTTGTCTCGGCCACGCCCCAGGGCGAGATCCATTCGCCGCGCACCTTGTCTTCGTAGACCTCGCTCGCCTCGAGCAGGAGCACCGAGCGGCCCGCGCGCGCCATCACCGTGGCAAGCGCCCCCCCGCCGATGCCGCCGCCGACAATGATCAGGTCGAAATGAGGCATTGCCTTTCCCCCTCAGGCCGCGCGCAAAATCACAACGGGTTATCGAGCTTGATGATGGCCTCGTCGCTCTTGCGCTGCGTTGTCTTCAGCTCACGCGGCGCGGCAAAGCTGTCGAGCACCGGCTTGTCGCGGCCGTAGATGTCGCCGAACTGGCGCAGCGCGCCGTTGATGTCGCGGCCCATTGTGAAATAGGTGAGATAGACCGGGAAAGTCCGCGTCATCGCCACCTTCTTGTATTCGCGCGAAGTGGAGATCGCAGCCGCCTCGGCGGCGGGCATCCTCGCGCCGAGGATCGCCATGGTCATGCCCAGTTCGACCGCGCGTTCGGTTCGGATGCAGCCGTGACTGTAGGCGCGCACCTCGTGAGCGAAGAATTGCTTGCTAGGCGTATCGTGCAGATAGATCGAATGCGGGTTGGGCATGTCGATCTTCATCAGGCCCAGCGCATTGCCCGGCCCCGGCTGCTGGACCACGGTGATCACGCCGTTCTTGGCCTTGGTCACCTTGTAGCCCTGCGCCTTTGCGCTCGCCGGGCTGGCGAGCAGGCGCGCGCCCAGACCCTCGCCCTTGACGATCGACTGCGGCACCGTCCAGGTCGGGTTGAACACCACCGCGGTCACCGTTTCGGCAAGCTGCGGCGTGGCGGTGCGCCCCGGCTTGCCCACCACGGTGCGATAAGTACGGATATTCTTGCCCTTGACCGTCAGGCGCAGCTGGAACTCGGGCACATTGGTGAGCAGGTAAATGTCGCCCAGATCGCGGCGCAGCCAGCGCCAGCGGTCCATGTTGGCGCGGATAATTGCGCGGCGCGAACGGCTTTCGGGCGGGGTCGCGGCAAGTTCTGCCTTCAATGCGGCATAGTCGGCATGGGTCGGAGTAAGCGAAGCAAGCACTCCGGCGACATCGCTGCGGGTCAGCGCATCTGCCATCAGCCGAGCCGTGGGCATTTCATCCTGATCGGGGTCGACCGCGAACCATTGCACCCGCGAGGTCATCGGCGTGCGCCCGTCGCGCAGGTCTTCGACCAGCCAGCCGAACGATGTGCTCGCCGCCTGGTCGAGCATGGGGCCGGTGCCCCGCGCCAGCGCCGCGCGCAGCAGATCGGGACGGTAGTCGGCCGGGAACAGGCCTTCGGCCTCGATCCCTTCGATCACCGCGAGAAGCGCGGCGGCATCGGCGAGGCCCCAGTGCAGCGCCGGCTCGACCACCGGCTGCGGCGCGATCACCGGCGGGGCGGTGGCGGTGTCGACCGCATTGGCAGGAGCAGAGGGCTGGGCATGTGCCGGAAGCGCCGTCAGCGCGAGCAATCCCGCCCCGCAAATCGCCTGTGCCAACAGCCTCGTCTTCGCCGTCATTTCGCCTCTTTCTCTGCCTGGGAGTAATTTGCCCGCCTTCATAATATCTGCGCGCGGTTTAGCCACAGATGAATCGCTTTGCCTTGCGTTATTTTGGCCGGGGCAGCACAGCTTGTTTTCATGCACCAGCCGAGCCCGCTCTTGCCGTTCATCGCAGCCGTGGCCGGGATCGCGGTGTTCAGCGCGATGGACGCGGTGATGAAGGGCGCGGCGCTCGCCGCCGGTGTCTACACTGCCGTGTTCCTGCGCAATACGATCGGGGCGCTGATGATGGCGCCGGTCTGGCTGGCGGCGGGCAGGCCGATGTCGGGGCGCGCCGCGCTCACCGTCCATATCCAGCGCGCGGTCGTGACCAGCGGCATGGCTTTGCTGTTTTTCTATTCGCTGACCTTGCTGCCGCTGGCAGAAGCCATCGCGCTGTCGTTCATCGCGCCGCTGATCGCGCTTTATCTCGCTGCGCTGCTGCTGGGCGAAACGATCCAGCCAAGCGCGATCATTGCCTCGCTGATGGGCATTGCGGGCGTCGTGATGATCGTGGCGACGCGATTGCATGGCGGAAACTGGTCGGAAGAATCGCTGGCGGGCATCGCCGCGCTGCTGACTTCGGCAGTGCTTTATGCGCTCAATCTCGTGCTCCAACGCAAGCAGGCGCTGCTCTCCAGTCCGATCGAGATTGCCCTGGTGCAGAACCTGTTCATGGCGATGATCCTTTCGCTCGCCGCGCCGTGGTTGCTCGACTGGCCGGGAACGCGGGCGCTGGGCCTGATCGCCTTGTCCTCCATGCTGGCGACCTGCGCCTTGCTGATGCTGTCATGGGCCTATGCCCGGGCGGAAGCACAGGCGCTGGTGCCGGTCGAATATACGGGATTCCTGTGGGCAGCGCTGTTTGGCTGGTGGTTTTTTGCCGAGCCGGTCGGACCGGCGACGGTGGCGGGCGCGGGGCTGATCGTGGTGGGCAGCTGGATCGCGGCGCGGCGGCAGGCGCCGCCCAGCCTGCCGCACTCTTGACCAAAGCGCCCTGAACGCGCATCGGGCGGCAATCCGAATCCCGTTTTTACCGCATTGCAGCATTCGGCGCAGGCCGGGCGGATGCGGATTGCTCTTAAACGAAAGGCACGCAGCCCATGACCCAGGTCGGACAGGACACGCTCGGCACCCGCTCCACGATGCAGGTCGGCGGCAAGGACTATGCCTATTACTCGCTGGCCAAGGCCGCCGAGAAGATCGGTGACGTCTCGCGCCTGCCATTCAGCATGAAGGTCCTGCTCGAAAACCTGCTGCGCTTCGAGGACGGCGGCTTCACCGTTTCGGCCCAGGACATCCAGGCGATTGCCGACTGGCAGAACAACCCGGCCACCGGCGCGGAAATCCAGTATCGCCCGGCGCGCGTGCTGCTTCAGGACTTCACCGGCGTGCCATGCGTGGTCGATCTTGCCGCGATGCGCGACGCAATCAAGCAACTCGGCGGCGATACCGGGAAGATCAATCCGCAGGTGCCGGTCAACCTCGTGATCGATCACTCGGTCATGGTCGACGAGTTCGGCCACCCCAAGGCCTTCGAGCAGAACGTCGATATCGAGTACCAGCGCAATTTCGAACGCTACGACTTCCTCAAGTGGGGCTCCAAGTCGCTTGCCAACTTCTATGCAGTTCCGCCGGGCACCGGCATCTGCCACCAGGTGAACCTCGAAAACATCGCGCAGACCGTGTGGACTTCGAAGGATCCGAGCGGCGCGACCGTGGCCTATCCCGACACCTGCGTCGGCACCGACAGCCATACCACCATGATCAACGGCCTCGGCGTGCTGGGATGGGGCGTGGGCGGGATCGAGGCGGAAGCCGCCATGCTCGGCCAGCCGGTCTCGATGCTGATCCCCGAAGTGGTCGGCTTCAAGCTTACCGGCAAGCTGGGCGAAGGCGTGACCGCGACCGATCTCGTGCTCACTGCCACCAACATGCTGCGCATGCACGGCGTGGTCGGCCGCTTTGTCGAATACTACGGACCGGGCCTTGCTTCGCTGTCGCTGGCAGACCGCGCGACGCTCGCCAACATGGCGCCCGAATACGGCGCGACCTGCGGCTTCTTCGGGATCGACGACAAGACCCTCGAATACCTGCGCCTCACCGGCCGCGACGATGAGCAGATCGCGCTGGTCGAAGCCTATTCGAAGCTGCAGGGTTTCTGGATCGATCCGGCAGCCGCGGACCCGGTGTTCACCTCCACGCTCGAGCTCGACATGGCCGCGGTGGTTCCCTCGCTCGCCGGGCCCAAGCGCCCGCAGGACCGCGTCGACCTCAACGAAGTCGACGAGGTCTTCGCCAAGGACATGGCCGAGACCTACAAGAAGGCCAACCAGCGCGTTCCGGTCGCGGGCAAGGACTTCGACATCGGCGACGGCGACGTGATGATCGCCGCGATCACAAGCTGCACCAACACCAGCAACCCGGGCGTGCTGGTTGCCGCCGGTCTCGTCGCCAAGAAGGCCGACGAACTGGGCCTCAAGCCCAAGCCCTGGGTCAAGACCAGCCTTGCGCCGGGATCGCAGGTCGTCACCGACTATCTGGTCAAGGCGGGCCTTCAGAAGCACCTCGACAATATCGGCTTCAACCTCGTGGGCTATGGCTGCACCACCTGCATCGGCAATTCCGGTCCGCTTGCCGAGCCGATCAGCAAGGCGATCAACGACAACGGCCTCGTCGCCAGCGCGGTGATCTCGGGCAATCGCAACTTCGAGGGCCGCGTTTCGCCCGACGTGCGCGCCAATTTCCTCGCCAGTCCGCCGCTGGTCGTCGCCTATGCGCTCAAGGGCACAGTGATCGACAACTTCACCACCACTCCGATCGGCACGGGCAGCAACGGACAGGATGTCTATCTCAAGGATATCTGGCCGACCAACGAGGAAGTCGCCACGACGATGAACGCCTGCGTCGACCGCGAGATGTTCAAGACCCGCTATGCCGACGTCTACAAGGGCGACAAGCACTGGCAGGCGATCGACGTCACCGGATCGGAAACCTACCAGTGGCGCGCCGGATCGACTTATGTCGCCAATCCGCCCTATTTCGAGGGGATGGAGATGACCCCGGCTCCGGTCGGCGACATCATCGATGCGCGTCCGCTGCTGATCCTCGGCGATTCGATCACCACGGATCACATTTCGCCCGCAGGCTCCATCAAGAAGGACAGCCCGGCAGGCGCGTGGCTGATGGAGCGGCAGGTCGCCCCGGCGGACTTCAACTCCTACGGCTCGCGGCGCGGCCATCACGAGGTGATGATGCGCGGCACCTTTGCCAACATCCGTATCAAGAACGAGATGGTCCCCGGCGTCGAAGGCGGCATGAGCCGTTACGAGGGCGAGGTGATGCCCGTCTACGACGCAGCGATGAAGCACAAGGCGAACGGCACGCCGCTCGTGGTCGTCGCCGGCAAGGAGTACGGCACCGGATCGAGCCGCGACTGGGCAGCCAAGGGCACCAACTTGCTCGGCGTGCGCGTCGTCATCGTCGAGAGCTTCGAGCGCATCCACCGCTCCAACCTCGTGGGCATGGGCGTGCTGCCGCTGCAGTTCAAGCAGGGCGATACCCGCGTGACGCTGGGCCTGACGGGCGACGAAAGCTTCACGATCCGCGGCGTCGCCAGCCTCAAGCCGCAGCAGGACGTCGAGGTCGAGGTCACGCGCCAGGACGGATCGAAGTTCACCTTCACCGCGCTGTGCCGGATCGATACCGCCAACGAGATCGAGTATTACATGAACGGCGGCATCCTGCAGTACGTGCTGCGAAACCTGGCCAAGTGAGCCGGGCGCGCTGACCCGCGCATGACGAACCTGGCCATCGAGGCAGCGGGATGGGCAGGGGCACTGCTCATCCTCGGCTCGTATATCGCGGTTACTACGGGCAAGCTGGCCGGCCAGTCGCGCACGTACCAGTGGATGAACGTGGTCGGCGCGGCAGGCTTCGTGGTCAACACCCGGTGGCACGGGGCGATGCCTTCGGCGGTGCTCAACGTGGTGTGGTGTGCAGTCGGCCTGATCGCGCTGTGGAAGCTGAACCGGGCGCAGCCGTAGCATTCACGCGCAGTAAAGCCCTCCGGGCGCAGCCTCGCGGCAAGTTGCGGGAAGCGGGAGGCGGATATGCGCAAACGGGTGTTTCTGGCCTTGGCCATTGCTCTGGCGGTTACCGCCGCACCGGCCTTGGCGCAGCAGGCAGCGCCGCCAGCCAATCCGCTGATAGACTATGCCGGCTTTGAAAAGCTGGTGCGCGAGGTCGGACCCCTGCGCGAAGCGCGCCGGCTCGGCTGGGCGCAGTTCGCCGCCAAGGCGCACGGCAAGGGCGCGATATTGCTCGACGCCCGCTCTGCCGCCGATTTCGCGCGCGGCCACATCGATGGCGCGATCAACCTGCCGTTCAACGAATTTACCGACGCGCGGCTTGCGGAAGTGCTCGGCCCCGACCATGCGCGACCGATCTACATCTACTGCAACAACAATTTCTCGGACAATGTCGCGCCGATCGTCACCAAGCGGGTGCAGCTTGCGCTCAACATCCCGACCTTTATCAACCTCGTCGGTTATGGCTACGGCAATGTCTGGGAGCTGGCCGACGTGGTCAGCATCAAAGACCCGCGCATCGGCTGGGTTAGTGGCGGGATTTCATAACTGCTCTGGATTGTCGCGCGACCTCCGGTCGCTCGCAATGACGATCCGGATTGATCGACATAAAAAGAGGGCGGCGCTTGGGAGCACCGCCCTTTATACCCGATGGTTCCAAGTTCGGGTTGGGATTTATCTCGTCAGGCCGCCTTGCGCTGCGCCAGCTTGCGGCGCGTGAACAGGGCCGCTGCGCCGGCACCGAACAGGATGAGCATTGGCGGCGCGGGGACTTCATGACCGCCGGTGCTGGTGGACGTGGTGCCGCCCGTGCTTCCGGTGCTGCCTGTGCTGCCCGAACTGCCGGAGGTGGAGGAGCTGGTGCTGCTCGATGACGATCCGGTCGAGCCGGTCGATCCTCCGGTGGTCGTGGTGGTCGAACCGCCGGTGGTCGTCGATGTGGTGGTCGTGACTCCGCCCGTCGTGGTCGTCGTGGTCGAGCTATGCGGCTTGTCCGGCTTGCCGCCAGTGCTGGTGCTGGTGCTTCCACCCGACGAGGACGACGAAGAACTGGATGAGGATGAGCTCGAGCTCGAGGAGGAGGAGCTCGTTCCGCCGGTGCTGGTCGAGGACGAGGTCGAACCGCCCGAGGTCGAGGTCGATCCGCCCGAAGTCGAGCTGGAGGTCGAGCCGCCCGAGGTGGTCGTCGAGACAACCACGCTGCCGCCGCTCGATCCGCCGCCGCCGAAGAAGCCGCCGAAGAAGCCGCCGCCGAAGAAGCCGCCGAAGAAGCCGCCGCCGAAACCGCCGCTCGATCCGCCGCCGATCACGATCGGGGTGCTGCCACCGCCGCCGCCGACGATGGGCTGCGGGGGTGCAGGCGGAACGTACTGAGGCACTGCCGCAATCGCCATTTCGGGCTGCTCGCAGCAAGGCGCCTTCTGGATGACGCGGCGGATGCGCTTGGTCTTGCGCGGGGCCTGGCGCACCACGCGCTTGACCTGCTGGCGCTTGACCTGCTTGACCTGCTTGACCTGCTTGATCTTGCGATACTGGCTCTGGGCCGCCGGAGGCTCGGCGACGTGAACGGCGCCGCCGCCGACTACTGCGCAGCCCGCCGCACAGGCGGACAGTTTCGCAAGGGCCATACGAACAGACATAAGCGTTGCTCTCTTTCGCGGTCTTTCTACGCGGGGCGAGTGCTTGGCTGGCACTTTTCCCGCACGCCTTATGATGCAAACAACGCAGGAAGTTCTTAATGGGGCAACGCCGTTAACTGCGTTTCAGGCGTCCCGAAACGAGAATCAGGGTTAATTTCGCCTTATGCTTGCCAAGCTGTGCCGAAACGGGACTGATCGGCGAGACGGCTTAAGCAAAACGCCGATTCTCAGTCGAACAGGCCACCGCTGCCGGTTTGCGGCGGATTCAGCCCCAAATGGCTCCAGCCGCGATCGTTGAGGCAGCGCCCGCGCGCGGTGCGCGCCACCAGGCCAAGCTGGATCAGGAACGGCTCGATCACTTCCTCGATGGTGTCGCGCGGCTCGGAAAGGCCCGCCGCCAGCGTCTCGATGCCCACTGGCCCGCCCTTGTAGATGTCGGCGATCATCATGAGGTAGCGCCGGTCCTGCGCATCGAGGCCGAGCGCATCGACCTCGAGCCGGTTGAGCGCATCATCGGCAATCGCGCGGGTGATCGTGGCGCTTCCCGCGACGTGGGCGAAATCGCGCACCCGGCGCAGCAGCCGACCGGCAACGCGGGGGGTGCCGCGCGCGCGCCGGGCGATCTCGGCCGCGCCTTGCGACTCGATACCGATGCCGAGCAGCCGCGCACCGCGCGTGACGACCTGTTCCAGTTCGCCGTGCGAATAGAAATTGAGCCGCACCGGAATCCCGAAACGATCGCGCAGCGGCGTGGTCAAAAGGCCCTGCCGCGTGGTCGCGCCGACCAGCGTGAAGGCGGGCAGGTCGATCCGTACCGAGCGCGCCGATGGCCCTTCGCCGATGATCAGATCGAGCGCGCGGTCCTCCATCGCCGGGTAAAGCACTTCCTCGATCGCGGGATTGAGGCGGTGGATCTCGTCGATGAACAGGACGTCGCCTTCTTCCAGATTGGTGAGGAGCGCGGCAAGATCGCCCGACTTGGCGATGACCGGGCCGGAGGTGGCGCGAAAGCCGACGCCAAGCTCGCGCGCGACGATCTGCGCGAGCGTGGTCTTGCCGAGGCCAGGCGGCCCGTGGAACAGGACGTGGTCCATCGCTTCCGAGCGAGACCGGGCGCTCTCGATGAACACCCGCAAGTTGTCCTTCGCCGCTTCCTGCCCGACGAATTCGGCCAGAGTTTTCGGGCGCAGCGCCGCATCCGGGTCTTCGGGCTGACGGTCAGGCGAGGTGAGGGGGGCGGAGGTGGTCATGGCAAACGTGAGCGAACATCTTGGGAATGATGGAGAATGCGCAGCACGAAGACCGTATCGCCATCGACCCGATAGAGGATGCGGTGGCGACGATGGACAATGCAACGCACGCCCCTCCCGTAATCGGGGCGCGCTTCTCCGGCAAATGGCACGTCGGCAAGCAGCAGGAAGGCGTCCTTCAATCCCCGCGAATAGGCATCGGCTACATCGTCACCGAACTGCTGCGCTCCATATTCGTCGATGTTGGCCAGATCGCGCCGCGACGCCGCGCTGAGTTTGACTTCAGCCACGTCGCGCGCGGCGCTCGGCAATAATCTCCTCAACGATGTCATGAGGGCTGGCATCGAGATAGCCCGATGCCTCGCCTTCCTCGATCATGGCGCGTACCCAGGCGGTATCCTCGGCCACGGCCCGGTCGCGCCTCACCAGCTCGCGCAGGTAGTCGCCGGCGTCGATGAATTTCCCTTCGGCGACGCGGGCCTCAATCCAGCTTTCGAGATCGGGCGGAAGGATCTTGCTGAGTTCGGTCATGTCGGGATTATCCTTCAACTTGAACCTTGCGGCAAGCGGGATTGGGCCGCAGCGCCGCATCCGGGTCTTCGGGCTGACAGTCAGGAGAGATGAGGGGGGCGGGGGTGGTCATGTTCTGAAATGATATTGAGGGAGTGATTCCAGTTCGAGCGTACTCTCTCCGAGAGAGTTCAATAAAGTCAGTTCTGGCAACTGGGCTGCACTACCCGACCATCGGCACAAGAGTATTTTGTCACGCTTTGGAAGCATTAACACATGAGCCATTATGATTTTTTCAAATGCCTCAATCCACTCGGAGATAAGTGTGACGTCAAATTCTTGCTGTCTTCCCCGAGACACATCACGGGCTGTTGGAACATGCAGAAGTTCTCCGCATTTTCCATAAATGAGGTTCAGTTCAGAAAACAAAATTGGCCTTGATAGCGGAGAAATATGGTGAGCACCTGGTCCATGTTTATCGGTTTCAACTACTATAGGAATCGGAAGTGGGTGATCGTTGATCTTATCGAGTTGAGCGAACGCATCTTTCGGTCGCCATTTTGTTTCATTGAGAACATGTCCTCCTTCATTAATATGGGCCAGCGTGCTTCTAAGAAGGAACAACTCACAAATTTTCCGGATTTGAAGTAGGGCAATCTCGCACCCTACCCACGCGAACTGGTGCGAGGAATCTGAATAAACATCAGCCATTGCCGCTCTCGCAGCATAAATTCTCATCGCAAGGTCATTTGCGACTGGCGGGTAATTGGATTCAATTGCACGTTCCATCACCCCGCCGCCTTTCTCAGCGCCACCCGGATCAGGTCGGCCTCGCCCGCATCCTCGCCAAGCTCGGCTTGCGCGTGGGCGACGGCGCTTGCCGCTACCGCAGGCTTGAAGCCGAGGTTCTGCAGGGCCGAGACAGCGTCGGCGCTGGCCGATCCGGCCTGCGAGATACCCGGCGCGCCGCCTACAAAGGTAGCGCCCGGGCCGCCCGGCATCGCGCCGGCCTTGTCCTTGAGTTCGTTGACGATCCGTCCCGCCAGCTTCGGCCCCACGCCTTGCGCGCGGGCAACCGTAGCCGCATCGCCGCGCGCGCAGGCGTCGCGCAGATCGCTCACAGTCAGCGCAGAAAGCACCGCCAGCGCCATCTTGCTGCCCACGCCCTGCACCCCCGTCAGCAAGCGAAACCACTCGCGCTCAGCGGCATCGGCAAAGCCCAGCAGCCGCATGTCGTTTTCGGAAACCTGCAGGTCGGTGTGGACCGTGACCGCGTCGCCGCGCGTACCAAGCGCCGAAAGCGTCCGCGCCGAACAGTGCACCAGATAGCCCACGCCCGCCACGTCGATAACCGCCCAATCGGGGCCGAAATCGTCGAGCGTGCCGGTCAGCTTTGCGATCATGGTTTGTTCTATGACAGGCTTGAATCGGGCGTGCAATGGCCCCACCTCGGATGCACACACCTCGGCATTATAGTGGGAACATTCCGATGGCAGGCGGCTGGACCCGCGACGGCGCGGTGCAGGATCAGATCGACGATACGGTGCGCGATGCCGTGAACGGTGCGCGCGCGCGGATGCCGGCGGGCGAGAGCCTAGAGCACTGCGAGGAGTGCGGAGAGCCGATCCCCGAGCGCCGCCGCGTCGCCCTGCCCGGGGTGCGGACCTGCGTCGCATGCCAGTCGGAACGCGACAAGAGCGTGCGCCACAGCATGATCAACCGGCGCGGCAGCAAGGACAGCCAGCTACGCTGAACCGCGCACCATGCCGGCGTGGCACACCGCCACAGCCAGTGCGTCCGCAGCGTCAGCGCCCGCCAGCTTCACGCCGGGCAGCAGCACGCGCAGCATCGCCTGGACTTGCGCTTTCTCGGCCCCGCCGGTGCCGACAATCGCCTTCTTGACGAGCCGCGTAGCATATTCGCTCACCGGCATTCCAGCGCGCGCCAAGGCAAGCAGGCACACGCCGCGTGCCTGCCCGAGCTTGAGCGTCGATTGCGCATTGGTGTTGACGAACACTTCTTCCACCGCCCCCGCATCGGGCCGGTGCGCGAGGATCACGTCGGTGAGTTCGCGGTCCAGCGTCACCAGCCGCTCGGCCAGCGGGGCCTTGGGATCGGTCGAGACTTGCCCGTTGGCAATGTGCGAAAGCCGGTTGCCCGATTTCGCGATCACCCCCCAGCCGGTCGTGCCCAGGCCCGGATCGAGGCCGATGATGATCATGCTATATCGGAATGCCGAGGCGCGGGCCGAAATGCGCCATCAGCAGGTAAAGCCCGACGGTCAGCGCGCAGCCTGCGGGCAGCGCCAGCCAGAACGACCAGCCGCTGCGCAGCATCGCCGGGATAGCCAGGAACATTGGCAGCGAGGGCAGCACGTACCAGAAGGTTGCCTCGGCATGGCGCGCCATGTTCTCCGCCTCGGGCCGCGCGTGCCACAGCAGGATCATGCCCAGCACCGAGACCAGCGGCAGCGAGGCGACCAGCGCGCCAACGGTCGGCAGCCGCTTGCCGATCTCGGCGATAGCGACGATCAGGGCGCCCGACAGCAGCGCCTTGGCGACCAAAGCTAGCATGTCAGAACCAGCCATCGAAAGCGCCACCCCTGGTCTCGATAAGACCGGGACGCAGCACCTCGGGCACCATGGCGGCCACGGTATCCTCGAACCCGGGATCGATCTGCGCGCCGCGTTTGCAGTTCCACGAATTGCCTTCCCATTCGCCATTGGGACCAAGCACCTGCGTCACGCCCGAATAGGTTCGGCCCGGCCGGTCGGCCAGTTGCCCATCTACGCCGTGGTAGACGATGTAGTGGCTGTCGCCCTGCGTGAAGCGGATGTGATGCTGACTGCCGCCCTGCTGCCCGGTCACCATGCCGATCCGGACATTGGACCAGTCAGCCGCGCTGGCGATGTCGATTTCGGCGCGGCCGGGCTTGCCGAACCGGTAATGCGCCCCGCCGCCCCCGGCGCAGACGCTGCCGATGCGCGACCCGAAGCGGCACGAATAGACGACGCTCTCCCCGGCCAGGCACTGGCTGGCGGACTGTGTGCGGGAAGACGCGATAGCGCCCGGCTGGACTGACACCGTAGCGGCCAGCAAGGCGAACAGGCCGGCCGCGACGTGCCAGCGTCTCACCCCAGCTTCTCCATGATCTCGTCGGAGACTTCGTAATTGCCCCAGACGGTCTGGACGTCGTCGTCATCCTCGAGCGCGTCGACCAGCTTGAGCAGGGTCGAGGCATCGCCCTCGCCGAGATCGACGGTCAGGTTGGGCTTCCAGGCAAGCTTGACGCTTTCCGCCTCGCCCAGCGCTGCTTCGAGCGCGCCGGCTACTTCGTGCAGCGCTTCCATCTGAGTCCAGATCGAATGCCCCTCCTCGCCGCTTTCGACGTCGTCCGCGCCTGCCTCGATCGCGGCTTCGAGCACCTTGTCCTCGTCGCCCGCCGAGGCCGGATATTCGATCAGGCCGAGCCGCTCGAACCCGTGGCTCACCGCGCCCGATGCGCCGAGGTTGCCGCCGTTCTTGGAGAACGCAGTGCGCACATTGGTGGCGGTGCGGTTGCGGTTGTCGGTCAGCGCCTCGACGATGAGAGCGACGCCGCCCGGGCCATAACCCTCGTAGCGCACTTCTTCATAGTCTTCGCCGCCTGCCGCGGCGGCCTTGTCGATCGCGCGCTGGATATTGTCCTTGGGCATCGACAGCGCCTTGGCGTTGTTGACCGCAAGGCGCAGGCGCGGGTTCATGTCCGGATCGGGCGTTCCCATCTTGGCCGCGACGGTGATCTCGCGCGAAAGCTTGGAAAACTGCGCCGAACGCTTTTTGTCCTGCGCACCCTTGCGGTGCATGATGTTCTTGAACTTGGAATGACCTGCCATCGGATCCCCGGAACTTGACGTGAGCGACGCACCGGCAGTGCCGGTACGTTCAAGCCAAGGCCCCTAGACAATTTGTGCCCGGCCCGCAATCGGCGCGCCGGAAGCCCGCGCGCTGCTATTTTGCGTAGAGCTTGACCAGCGACACCTCCGGCGCTGTTTGCGAAGCGTCGTCGCCCGGCTTTCCGCACGGTTTTACGCCGCGAGGGGACTTGGGCTGCCGGCCCTTGTGCTGCTGGCTGGGCAAATGCCAGCGCTGCAGATCCTGCGTATGGTCGACCAGTTCGAGCGACGAGGCCATTTCTTCTCTCCGGGAATGCAATTAGATCAATCCAACGCGGCACCCGGCACGCGGTTGCACGGTTCATCGCAAGCGTTCGGATTGTCCTCCAGCCTTGGGCCAAAAGCCGCTTGCGAAACGGGCCGCAATTCATTAAGGCAATCGTATTAAATAAAAGGAGAGAGAGGCCATGGCAACGCTTGCGATCACCCGCCCGATGCTTTCACCGGTCACCGGCACCCTCGGTGCCGAAGTGGAAGGCGTCTCGCTTTCAGGCGATCTGCCTCAGGAGACGATTGACTGGATCAGCGCGGCGCTGGTCGAGCACAAGGTTCTGTTCTTCCGCGACCAGACCTTCAGTCGCGACGAACATGTCGCTTTCGGCAAGCGCTTCGGCGCGCTCGAGGTCCATCCCTTCGCCAAGCATCTCGGCCCGTTCAACACCACCGACGACGATCCCGAAATCATCGTCATCAAGAGCGAGCCGGGCAACCGCAACCGCGGAACCGACGTGTGGCACAGCGATGTGACCTGGCGCAACGAACCCTCGCTCGGCTCGATCCTGCGTTGCATCAAGGCCCCCGAAACCGGCGGCGATACAATGTGGGCCGACATGGAAAAGGCGTACGAGCTGCTTGACGAGGACACCAAGGCGCAGATCGAAGGTCTCGAGGCCACGCACGACTGGGACAATTTCCGCCGCGGCCTGATCAACAACGGCGTACCCGCCGCGATCATCGAGACGCTCAACGCGGAGTTTCCGCTCGCCGTCCACCCGGTGGTGCGCACCCATCCGGTTAGCGGGCGCAAGTGTCTTTACGTCAATGCGATCTTCACCACCGGCATTGTCGGAATGGACAAGCAGGAAAGCGACGAACTGCTGGCGAAACTCAACCGCCAGACCGCGATCCCCGAAGTGCAGGTGCGGCTGCGCTGGAAGCCGGGAACCGTGGCGTTCTGGGACAACCGCAGCACCCAGCACTATGCGCTTGCCGACTATGACGAGCACCGGCTGATGGAGCGCGTGACGGTCGCGGGCGACCGGCCGTTCTGATCCTGCCGCCCTGCCGGTCAGATCGTAACGGCGGTACCGGTACAGCTCACCATCAGCATGGATCCGTTCGAGCCGAGCACCTCGTAATCGAGATCGACCCCGATCACGGCATTGCCGCCCAGCTTCGCAGCTTCGGCTTCCATTTCGGAGAGCGCCTGCTTGCGGGCGCGGGCCAAAACGTCCTCATAGGCACCCGAGCGGCCGCCGACGATATCGCGGATCGATGCAAACAGGTCGCGGAACATGTTGGCCCCGACGATCACTTCGCCGGTGACGATGCCGTGATAGTTCTGGACCGGGCGTCCTTCGATCATTGCCGTGGTAGTGACGATCATCTGCTGCGCTCCTTGGCTGCCGGACGGTTGCGGCATTTCCAGATTGGGCAGCGCGGCACGCGAGTCAAGAAGCCCGCAGATCAGCCGAGGCCGAGCGCCGCCTTGTAGAGATCGAGCACGGTTTCCATCTCGCGCCGGTCGTCGGGCGGCATTTTCCGCAGCCGCACGACCTGGCGCATGATCTTGGCGTCGTAGCCCACCGCCTTGGCCTCGGAATAGACGTCGCGGATATCGTCGGCGATGCCCTTCTTCTCTTCCTCAAGGCGTTCGACCCGCTCGATCAGGAGGCGCAGGCGATCGTCGGTGGGTTCGGCATCGGACATGTTGAGGCTTGGCTCCGGCAAATGGTGATGGGCTCGGCGGGCTGTTAGACGCGCGTTCCGATTCGGACCAAGCGCGGTCTAGGCGGGACTTGTGGATAGCGGGGATAGCCGCAGGCCTAGCGTGGATTCTCGCGGAATTGCTTCAATGCTGGCGGGCGGTGAAGACACTCGGAGAACCGGAACGGTCGAACTACCAGCGGCGATACGGCGACCGCGTCGCGGTGCAGCGGATTGAGGAAAATCACGTCGGCCTCGGGAAGGACGGCTGACTGGATCGCGGCAAGCAATGATCGGCCGCTATCCAGCCAGTCATCCACCCAGCGCGTAGTATCCTCGCGCGACATGCCCGGCGCGATCCGCTCGGGCACGGCATCGGCTTCGGTCCAGCCGAGAAAATACCCGGCATCCATCCCTCCAGCCTCGGCCATCGCGTAGCGCAGTGTGACGAGAACCGCGAGCCCGGCCTCGCTCGCGAGACTTACGACAGGCCGTCCCGACGAACTGTAGCGGCCGCCGTGCAGCCGGGCACCCTCGCCGTCGAGCGTCAGTTGCCCGGCCCGCGCAAGACGCCAGAGGCGCACCGTCAGAGATTTCCCCTCAATGCGTCCCGCCGTTTTTCTTCAGGCTTTCTTCCATTCGCGCAAGTTGCTGGGGCGTGGTCTCCGACTGATAGTTTGCCTTCCACTCATCCGCTGGCATGCCGTGGATCAGTTCGCGCGCGGCGGCCTTGTCGCCCTCGTATCCGGCGTCGCGGATCCAGTCGGCAAGGCAGTTGCGGCAAAAACCGGCGAGCCCCATCAGGTCGATATTCTGCGCATCGTGGCGGTGGCGCAAATGGCGCACCAGCCTCCGGAAAGCGGCGGCGGCCTGGCCATCGTCGAGTGTGTCGAGCGGATCGGTTCCGGTCATGTTCAGACATTCCCTGCTTGGTGTTGAGCCTTGGCTTTGCCATAGGACGGCGCGATCCGCAAAATCGAGGGCAAAAGGGGTAAGCACGGGGTGGCGAGCAATAACACGCAAGGCCGCATCAAGCGCACGCGCAAGGTGAAGATCCTGGCGACGCTCGGCCCTGCCAGCAATTCCCCCGAGATGATCGAGAAGCTGCTGCGCGCGGGCGCAGACGCTTTCCGCCTCAACATGAGCCACGGCGATCACGCTGCCCATGCCGCCGCCTTCGCCTCGATCCGCAAGATCGAGGAAAAGCATGACCGCGCCATCGCGGTGCTGTGCGACCTGCAGGGCCCCAAGCTGCGCGTCGGCACCTTTGCCGACGGCGAGGTGACGATCCGCCACGGCTCGCACTTTACGCTCGACCGCAATCCGACGCCGGGCGACGCGGCGCGCGTGTACCTGCCGCATCCCGAACTGTTCCGCATCCTCGAGAAGGGCCAGCGGCTGCTGGTCGACGACGGGCGCATCCGCCTACGCGTGCTGCGCGCCAGCGACGACGAAATCCTGTGCAGCGCCGAGGTCGGCGGGGTCATTTCCGACCGCAAGGGCGTCAACGTCCCCGATACGATCGTGCCCGTCCCCGCGATGACCGCCAAGGACCGGCGCGACCTCGCCTTCGCGATCGAGCACGGCGCGGACTGGATCGGCCTGTCGTTCGTGCAGCGGCCTGAGGACGTCGCCGAGGCGCGCCGCCTGATGGGCGGCTACGGCGCGCTGATGGCCAAGATCGAGAAGCCCAGCGCGGTGCGCCACATCGACGAGATCATCGAGCTGTCCGACGGCATCATGGTCGCGCGCGGCGATCTCGGCGTCGAGCTCGATCCCGAGCAGGTACCGCCCTTGCAGAAGCGTCTGGTCGAGGCCGCGCGCAAAACCGGCAAGCCAGTGGTGGTGGCGACCCAGATGCTCGAATCGATGATCGAGCGGCCAACCCCGACCCGCGCCGAAGTCTCCGATGTCGCCAACGCAGTCTATGACGGGGCCGACGCGGTGATGCTGTCTGCCGAGACCGCCGCGGGCGACTGGCCCGAGGAAGCCGTCACCATCATGGACCGCATCGCCAGCGAAGTCGAAAGCGACGAGACCTACTTCAAGCGCATCCACATCGCCGAGACCCCGCCCGACGCGACCATGGCCGATGCGCTGGCGCTGTCGTGCGCGCGCATTGCCGATACCCTGCCGATCGATGGCATCATCGTCTTCACCGGTTCGGGATCGACCGCGCGGCGCGTCGCGCGCGAGCGGCCCAAGGCGCCGATGCTGGTGCTCACCCCCAGCACCCAGACAGCAAGGCGGCTCGCGCTGTTGTGGGGCGCGCATGCGGTGCAGACCAAAGACATCGGCAGTTTCGACGGCATGATTGCCAAGGGCAAGCGCATGGCGCTGCGCCACGGTTTCGGCGGCGCCGGTTCACGCCTGATCACGCTCGCCGGAGTGCCCTTCGGCACGCCGGGATCGACCAACCTGATCCACGTCGTCACCCTTTCGGGCACCGAGCTCAAGGCCGCGGCCAAATGAACCCCCGCGCGGCGGCAGGCTTGCAATCGCGGGTTTCCGTCAGTAAGCGCGCCCGAATTAATCGCGCGATTAAAACCAGCGCGCCGCATGACAGGGACATGATGACCTCTCGCTCCGCGCCCGGCCTGCCGCTTGCCGGCATGTTCATCCTAGCCGCGCTCGGCGCGCCGGCTGCCCATGCACAGGACCAGGCCGTCCCCGAGCTGAAAGAACCAGACGAGCGCACCATCGTCGTCTCGATCAAGAACCCTTCGGCCGATCTCGATTCCTATTCGGGCAGCGCAACCGACATCGACGTCGACGATCTGCAGGCGCGCAACGTCACCGACCTTTCATCGTTGAGCTATGTCGCGCCAAACGTCTCGCTCGATCCTATCGGCACCTTCAAGGGCGTCGCCAATTTCTCGATCCGGGGGCTTGGCATCAACAGCTCGATACCCTCGATCGAACCGGCAGTCGGGCTGTTCGTCGACGGCGTCTACATGGGCGTCAATGCCGGCACCGTGTTCGATCTGGTCGACGTGCGCAGCGTCGAACTGCTGCGCGGACCGCAAGGCGTCGCCTTCGGTCACAACACCACCGGCGGCGCGGTACTGATCAGCACCGCCGATCCCTCGCGCGAATGGCTGGGCCACGCCTCGCTGGCATACGAAGGCCCGGTTGGCGGCGGGCGCGGCGGGCCGATGGCGACCGGGCGCGCGGTGCTATCGGGGCCGCTCAGCGACACGCTGGCGGTGCGGCTTGCGGTGCTTCACTCGACCGACGCGGGCTATTTCCGCAACCAGCTTACCGGCGCAGATTTCGGCAAGAGCGAGACGACCGTGCTGCGCGGCGGCCTTACCTTCGACGCGAGCAGCCGGCTCACGCTCACTGCCAAGGCGGAACTTATCGACAGCCACGGCGACGGCGCGGCGACGCATAACAACGGCCAGTTCCCGCGCGACGAGTTTGACTTGTCGATCAACCAGCCCGGCTTTTACGACAGCAAGAACCGCTTTGCCGTGCTGCGCGCCGAATACGAACTCGACACTGGGGTCATCACCAATATCGCCGGCTGGCGAAAATATGACCAGCGCACCCGCAACGACATCGATTCCTCGCCGGTCAAGATCTTCGAATCGGACACGCGCACCCGCCAGGAGCAATGGTCGAACGAGCTTTACTATGCTGCCGACCTCGGCCGGGCGAGCTTCACCCTGGGAGCCTACCTGTTTCACCAGGACCTCGGCTATGATGAGGCGCGCGATCTCACCGGCGTCGGCGGCACGCTGCAATACGGCGGCGGCACGCAGGACCATGACGTCTACGGGCTTTACGGCCAGCTCGACTACGACGTGACCTCCGCGCTGGCGCTCAGCGTTGGCGCGCGCTGGTCGCGCGAGAAGAAGTCGGCGATTGTGACTTATGTCCGACCACGCGCCGCCTGTTCTGCGATCGCGGGCACCTGCCCGGTGAGCGGCACCAATCCCAGCGTCGCGGCCAAGGAAAATAACGGCTTTACCGACAATCGCGCCTGGACCAATCTCGCCCCGCGCGTGGCGCTGACTTACACCGCCACGCCGACGACCCGGATCTATGCCAGCGCAACGCGCGGCTTCCGCTCGGGCGGCTACAACCTGCGCATCACCCAGTCCAGCGCCTTCGAGGCCGTCAGCACGATGATGGGTTCGCTGTCTTTCGACGCCGAGCGCATCGACAGCTTCGAGGCAGGCGTCAAATGGCGCTCGCAGGATCAGAGCGCGCGGCTCGAGGCGGCGGTGTTCTGGATGGACGTCAACAGCCTGCAGCGCGAGATCAATGTGCCCAGCGCGACATCGGGCCTCGCGCAGTCTATCTACAATACCGCCGATGCCCGCATCCGGGGCGGCGAGATCGAGGCCGAATACGCCGTTACCGCGAACCTGCGCATTTCGGCCAACCTCGGCTATGTCGACGCCCGCTATACCGAGGCATTCTACGACATCAATTCGGACGGGGTGATCGACGAGGAAGACCTCGCGCTCGCACTGCCGCGTGCGCCGGAATGGACCTATGGCGGATCGATCGAATGGTCGGCGCCGATCGGCAAAAGCGAGGCGAGCCTGTTCGCTAACGCCTTCTACCAGCACCGCGCCAAATACGCCTACACCGACAACAACTGGGGCTACAATTCGCCTTCCAACCGGCTCGACGCCGGGCTGGGGGTGAACCTCGGCAATCCGGCGATCCGCTTTACGCTGTTTGGGCGCAACCTCCTCGACGAGCTGCAATTCGGCGGCGACACGCAGCTGCCGTTCGCAGGCGGCGGACAGTCCGACGGGGACAACGAGCCATTCGACCCCAACCCGGCGGCGGGCACCTTCTCGCCTGCGTTCAAGGGCCGGACGATCGGGCTCGAAGTGTCGATGGATTTCTGAAAGGGCCGAGCGCGATGGTCGCAATTACCGTTAGATACCAGGGCGAGCTTCACTGCGAGGCCGTCCACGGCCCGTCCAGCACGACCCTGACAACCGATGCGCCGCTCGACAATGGCGGCAAGGCGGAAAGCTTCTCGCCGACCGACCTGGTTGCGACGGCGCTAGGCACCTGCATGCTCACGGTAATGGGCCTGAAGGCGCGTGCACTGAATGTCGACATCGATGGAGCAACCGCCACGGTCGAAAAGGAAATGGCCAGCGCGCCGCGCATGATCGGCAGGCTCACCGCAAAAGTGCAGATGCCGGGCGGCGTGCCAGCCGAATTGCGCGATCAGCTTGAGCAGGCCGCCGTGACCTGCCCGGTCTATCAAAGCCTGTCCGAAAAGATCGACAAGCAGGTCGAATTTGCCTGGGGTTGACCCCGCGCCGCCAACGGCGCGCTGAATGCGCCAGCCACTGAAAGCCCGGCTCTTGCTGTGGGCCCGCACCGTGAAGCGCGACGTGGTTGCCTTGTGGCTCGCGGTTCGCGACCCCCGGGTTCCCTGGTATGCCAAGGCCGTGGCTGCAGCGGTCGCCGTCTACGCCTTGTCGCCGATCGACCTGATCCCCGACTTCGTGCCCGTCCTCGGGTACCTTGACGACCTTGTGATCGTTCCGCTCGGGGTTCTGCTGGCAGTCAGGCTGATTCCCCCTCCGGTCATGGCCGAGCTTCGCCACAGGGCGGAAGAGCAGGGCAAGCTGACCTCGCGCATCGGCGCAGTAATCGTCGTCGTGACGTGGCTTGCCGCCATCGCGGCACTGGTCTGGCTGATCTGGCCGATCGATGCTTTGGGCGGCTGATTTTCATTCGCGCGCGCCGAACAGCGCGCTGCCCACCCGCACATGCGTCGCGCCCAGCATGATCGCGGTCTCGTAGTCGCCGCTCATCCCCATCGACAGCTTGGTGAGGCCATTGTCCGCCGCAATTTTCGCGAGCAGGGCAAAGTACGGCGCGGGCTCGACCCCGTGCGGCGGGACGCACATCAGTCCCAGAACCGGAATCTCCGCGCTGCGTGCCTCGGCAAGCAAGGCGGGCACCTCGGCAATCGGGCAGCCGCCCTTCTGTTCTTCCTCGCCGATGTCGACCTGCACGAAGCAGGGCACCTGCCGCCCCGTCTTGTCGAATGCCCGCGCCAGTGCTGCCACCAGCGAAGGCCGGTCAAGCGAATGGATGCAATCGAACAGCATGGCCGCGTCCTCGGCCTTGTTCGACTGGAGGCTGCCGACGAGATGCAGCGAAAGCCCCTCATGCGCATCAAGAAGCGCCGGCCATTTTGCCTGAGCCTCCTGCACCCGGTTCTCTCCGAACACGCGCTGCCCTGCGGCGATCAGCGGCGCGATCGCCTCCGAGGGATGAGTCTTGGAAATGGCGACCAGCTCTATCTGCGCCGGATCGCGCTGCGCGATTTTCGCGGCGTGGGCGATAGTTTCGCGGACATGGTGCAGGGCGCGGGCTGGCTCGGTCATGGCGCGCTGCTATAGCGGCTGAATGCAGCGACGCCACCGCCTTCCAGATCTATGGCTAGTTACAGACGCGCGCAACGACGCGCGGCTGGAGCAATTGCTGCGCCGACTGCCGCGCGGATCGGGCATGATATTCCGGCATTATCATCTCAATGCCAAAGAGCGCCGCTTGCGGTTCGATGCGCTGGCGAGGATCGCGCGGGCGTGCGGACATCTGGTGGTGCTGGCGGGAGGCGCGCGCGAGGCTCGGCGATGGGGCGCGGATGGGGTCTACGGCGCGCCTGACAAATGGAGGTCCCAGCCTGCACAGGGGCTCATGCTGCGTCTTGTCACCGCGCACTCCTTGCACGAGATCGGCATGGCGCAGCGACTTCGCGCCGATGCAGTGCTGCTCTCACCGGTTTTCCCGACACGCTCGCATCCCGGCACCAATGTGCTCGGCCCGGTGCGCTTTCGCCTGCTGGCAAGGCACGCGCAGGTGCCGGTCATCGCGCTCGGCGGGGTGAACGCGCACCGTGCGCGCGGCCTCAAATGGAAAAAATGGGCTGCAATTGACGGTGCTTAACCGAAACTGAGTCACTGGATTCCTTGAGAATCTTGACGCGGAGTCACCCAATGGAGCATTATCGCCCCTCTAAGTGGGGAATTTGGCATGGCGACACGCGCAAGCATGAGGCGAAGGACCGTCCGCACCGACTGGCGCGCGGTGCTGCGCCGCGCTTTGCGCCGCTCGAGCGAGCTGGCGGGCGCGGTATTCCTGTTCGCGGCGATGGTGTTCCTTGCGCTTGCACTTGTCTCCTACCGTCAGACCGATCCGTCCGCTTCCACCGCCGCCGGTGAGGAAGTGCTAAACTGGATGGGCCCGGTCGGGGCCTGGACTTCGGAGCGGGTGCTGTTCCTGTTCGGCCCGGTTTCCGCGCTGCTGCTGCCGCTGCTCTATGTCTTTGCGCGCAAGCTCTGGCGGCTGGTCGAGGAAGAGGACGGCCTTGCCGAACCCAGCGACCAGCGCTGGTGGTGGCCGATCTGCCTGCTGGTCTTCGCGATGGCGCTGATCTGCACTGTGCTCAGCCTGGTGTTCACTGGGCCGGGCGGCTCGCTGCCTGCCTCGATGGGCGGCATTTCGGGCTTGCTTGGCGCCAAGGCGATCACCGCCGCGGCGGCCCTATTGCCCGATGCGGCGCGCTTCTGGGCGACATTCGGGACGGCTGTCGTATGCCTTGTGGCGGGATGCGTCATCGCCGGGCGAGTCTTCGCGCTCGACTGGGCGGCCTTGCTGACCCTGCCAAGGGCGCTTGGCCGGCGCCAACTGGCGCTTGCAGATCATAGCGCGCCGCTTGCCCGCGCTGCTGCCGCCAGGGACGATGCCCCGCCGCTTCCGCGCGCGTCGCTGCCGATCGGGCCTGCGCGCAAGGCGCCCGAAATAGTCGATCCCACCAGCCCGGCCAAGGCCGCGCGGCTCGCCGGGACCAAGCGCCAGAAGGACCTGTTCGAACAGTTCGACCTGCCCTCGCTCGACCTGCTCACCGATCCGCCGCCCAATTCGGCCCAGAAAATCGACAAGCTGAGCCTCGAGCGCAACGCGCGCCTGCTCGAAACCGTGCTCGACGATTTCAACGTCAAGGGCGAGATTACCGCGGTGCGCACCGGCCCGGTCGTCACGATGTACGAGCTGGAGCCCGCGCCGGGCATCAAGGCCAGCCGCGTGGTCGGCCTGGCCGACGACATCGCCCGCAACATGAGTGCGATATCGGCACGCGTCTCGGCAATACCGGGCCGCACCGTAATGGGCATCGAACTTCCCAACGCCGACCGGCAGATGGTTTCGTTCAAGGAAATGGTCGCATCCGAGGCCTTCGCCGGCCACAAGGGCATGCTGCCGATCATCCTGGGCAAGGACATCGCGGGCGAGCCGGTGATCGCCGATCTGGCCGCGATGCCACATCTGCTGGTCGCGGGCACTACCGGGTCGGGCAAGTCGGTCGGGCTCAACGCCATCCTGCTCTCGCTGCTGTTCCGCTTCACGCCGCAGCAGGTGCGCCTGATCCTCGTCGATCCCAAGGTGCTCGAACTCAAGAGCTACGACGACATCCCCCACCTGCTCTCCCCGGTCGTCACCGAACCGGCCAAGGCGGTGCGCGCGCTCAAATGGGCGGTCGAGGAGATGGAGCGCCGCTACCGGATGATGAGCGAGATTTCGGTGCGCAACCTCGCCAGCTTCAACGAGAAGGTGCGCGCCGCGCAGGCCAAGGGCAAGCCGCTCGGCCGCAGGGTGCAGATCGGCTTCGATCCCGATACCGGCGAAGAACTGCACGAGGAGAACCAGCTCGATTTCGAGGCGCTGCCGCAGATCGTGCTGATCGTCGACGAACTGGCCGACCTGATGATCACGGTCGGCAAGGAGATCGAGGTGCTGATCCAGCGGCTGTCGCAAAAGAGCCGCGCCGCAGGCATCCACCTGATCATGGCGACGCAGCGTCCGTCGGTCGATGTCATCACCGGCGTCATCAAGGCCAATCTGCCGACCCGCATTTCCTTTGCAGTGACCAGCCGGATCGACAGCCGCACGATCCTGGGCGAGCAGGGGGCGGAGCAGCTGCTGGGTAAGGGCGACATGCTCTACAAGCCCAACACCGATCCCGTCCGCCGCGTCCACGGCCCGTTCGTCTCCGACGAGGAAGTTGAGGCCGTGGCCGAAGCGTGGCGCGCGCAGGGCACGCCGGACTATGTCGATTCGGTCACCGAGGAGCCCGAAGACGGATATTTCGGCTTCGACGATATCGACGCCGCCTCGGACAGCCCCGACGAGCGCAAGTACCGGCAGGTCTGCCAGCTGGTGTTCGAGAACCAGAAGGTCTCGGCAAGCTGGATCCAGCGCCAGATGGGCGTGGGCTACAATACCGCGTCAAAATGGGTCGAGCGGATGGAGGCGGATGGCTTCGTCGGCCCGGCCAACCATGTCGGCAAGCGCGACATCTACCGCGACGAGAACGGCAATCCGCTGTGAAGGGTCGCAGCAACGCGGCGAAATGACGGGAGCCAAACCCGTCACCTGAGCGTTCGGGTCTTCGAGGATGGCAGCATCGGCTGCCGCCTGGGGAGACCTGACGTTGCGCAGCCTGCACTTTACCTTGCCCATCGTGATACTGCTTTCGGCCTGCCAGATGGATCCATCGGGCGGCGCGCAGGAACGGGACGAGCCCGCCTCCGCCGAACCCGCTGACCGGATGCTGTCACGCGATGCCGCAGCGGGACAATCGGACGATCCTTCGCTGGCGCAGGACGTCGAGCGCCCGGTCATGCAGATGCAGGTGGTGCTCGACCGCCTGGGCTTCACCCCGGGCGTGGTCGATGGCAAGGCCGGCATGTCGACGCGCAATGCGATTGCCGGATACCAGGAATCGCGAGATCTCAAGATCACGGGCGAAGCCGATGAGGCGACATTGGCAGCGCTCAAGGAGTGGGAAGCTATCCCGGCAACGCGGCTGGTCACGATCCCGGCCGAATTTGCAGCCGGACCCTTCGTCAAGACGCCCGACGGCGCGCCCGAACAGGCAAAGCTCGAAACGCTTGGCTATCAGTCGCTCGAAGAGAAACTGGCGGAACGCTTCCACACCACGCCCGAGACGCTGCGTAGCCTCAACCCCGCGCTTGCACCGGCTGCGGCGACCGGCACGCCAAGTCCCTCGCCGTCAGTTTCGGCGTCGGCCCCGCCATCGGCGACCCCCTCGGCAGACGTGGCCTCCTCGCCTTATCGGGCCGGGCAGCAGATCAGGGTGCCCAATGTTGGCGCGGACATGCTGCTCGATGGCGCGGTGCTGCTGGGCTTCGCCCTCGCGCTGGTGCTGGTATTCCGCAAGCTGGGACTCGGCGCGACACTGGGCTATCTTCTGGCGGGGGCGCTGGTCGGGCCTTACGTCTTCGGCCTGATCGGCGAGGCGGAGACCAAGCTTTCGATAGCCGAGCTTGGCATAACCTTCCTTTTGTTCATCGTCGGGCTTGAGCTGGCTCCGCGCCGGCTATGGCGGATGCGGCGCGAGATATTCGGCCTCGGCCTGCTTCAGGTGACGCTGTGCGGGCTGGCGCTCGCCGGGGCGATCTGGGCCACCACCGGCTTTACGGCGACCGCGGCGCTCGCGATCGGCCTGCCGCTGGCGCTGTCCTCCACCGCGCAGGTGCTGCCGATGCTGCAAAGCGCCGGGCGGCTGCATACCCCGTTCGGCGAGCGCGCGTTCTCGGTCCTGCTGTTTCAGGACCTGTCGATCATCCCGCTGATCACCATTGTCGCGGCATTGAGCCGCAATCCGGCGTCTGCCGAAGGTCCGCCGGGCTGGCAGCTAGCAATATACACCGTGCTTGCCATTGCCGGCCTGATCGCGGCGGGCCGGTTTCTGGTGCGGCCGCTATTCCGCCTGATCGGCAGCCTTGGCGAGCGCGAGATGTTCGTGGTCGCCGCGCTGTTCATCGTCATCGCCGCCGCCGCGCTGATGCAGGCGCTGGGCCTGTCGACCGCGCTGGGCGCATTCATCGCCGGGGTCATGCTCGCCGATTCGCCCTTCCGCCACGAGATCGAGGCCGATGTCGAACCGTTCCGTTCGGTCCTGCTCGGCCTGTTCTTCATGTCGGTGGGCATGCTGCTCGATCTCGGCGCGATCGCCGAGAGGCCGCTGTTCGTGCTCGGCATGGCGGTCATGCTGATCGCCATCAAGGCGGCAATAATTTTCGGTCTCGGCAGGGCTTTCGGCATGCCGTGGCGCGGTGCGCTCGCGCTTGGGCTGCTGCTGAGCCAAGGCGGCGAGTTCGGCTTCGTGCTGTTTGCGCAGGCGCAGGCGGGCCTCCTGATCTCGCCCGAGGCAGCGAGCCTGTTCGGCGCGATCGTCACCCTGTCGATGGTGACCACGCCGTTCCTGATGATGGCGACCCGGCGCATCCGCGAGGACCCGCAGTTGCAGGAAACCCGCGACGAGCAGCAGCTTGACGGCGCCTCCGCCCTGATCGTCGGCTATGGCCGGTTCGGCCAGACCGTCGCGCAGATGCTGATCGCGGCGGACGTCAAGGTCGCGATGATCGACACCGATGTCGAGATGATCGACGTGGCCGCCTCGTTCGGGGCCAAGGTCTATTTCGGCGACGGCACCCGTATGGATCTGCTGCGTCAGGCCGGCGCGGCCGAGGCGCAGGTGATCGCCTTCTGCATCGACGGCGACCAGCTTTCGGCCGATTTCCTTCACGAGGTGCACAAGGCGTTCCCCGATGCGCAGCTCTATGTCCGCGCCTATGACCGCCGCAGCGTGGTCACGCTCGGCGATGCGCCGGTGCGGCACGTGGTGCGCGAGTTGATGGGCTCGGCGCTGGCCATGGCGCGCTCCGCGCTCGAAGGGCTCGATGTCTCGATCGAGGACATCGAACGGGCCGAGGACATGTACCGCTCACGCGACCGCGAACGGCTCGCTCGCCAGATCGAAACCGGAGACGTTCGCGAGGCCCGCGAACTGGTGATTACGAGGCGGCCGGGGGGATAAATTTCACGCCACCACCCCAGCCTCGCGCCACCGTGCAACCTCTTCCGCCCCGCATCCGATCCCGGCGAGCAATTCGTCGGTGTGTTCGCAGAAATCGGGCGCACGCGGTGGATCGCCCGCCTCGCCGTCGAATTGGATCGCGGGCGCGGGCATCAGCAGTCCGTCCGGCCCCGAAGGCCGCACATAGCCGTTGGCGATCACCTGCGGATCACTGGGTAGCTCCTCGGGATACTGCACCGGTGCCCAGGCGCCGCGCGCCTCTGCCAAGGCCGTTTTCCAGTCCGCGAAGCTGCGCTGGCGAAACGCCTCGTCGAGCACCGCGGTCAGCTCGCGCGTGTGGGCGCTGCGCTCGCGCGCGGCGGCGAAGCGCGGATCGCTCGCCAGGCCGGGCTGGCCGATCTTTTCGCACAGGTCGGCGAAATCGCGGTCGTCGTTGGTAAGGAACAGCAGGTAGATAAAGCGATTGTCGCTGGTCTGGTACATCGAGATCAGCGCCGAAAGGAACTGGCTGGGCACGTCGTCGGACACAGGCGGACGCTCAGCCCGCGTCGGCTCAGGCCGCGCGCCGTGAGCGAGCGCGTTCATCATGTAGATGCCGTTAAACCATGCCGCCGTGCCGAGCAGCGAGCTGTCGACCACCATCGGCTCGCCGCCGCGCTCGCGGCTGAGCAGCGCCGCACAGATCCCGCCTGCGAAGACCAGGCCCGACATGCCGTCGCCGTGGCCGACCATTTGCGTGGTCGGCCAGTCAAGCCCGGTCAGGTCCATTGCCGATTGGTTGAGCGAGCCGCGGCTCCACCAGCTTACCGCGTCGTAGCCGGGCCGGTCGGCGTCCGGCCCTTTCGGCCCGTGGCCGCTGCCGCGCGCGTAGACGATGCGCGGATTGGCCTTGCGGATATCGTCGACGTCGATGCCGAGCTTGCGGCGCGTCGGCGCGAGATAGCTGGTGAGGAACACGTCGGCGTCCGCCACCAGCCGGTAAAGCAGGTCGCGGCCCTCCTGGCTGGCTAAATCGAGGCCGATGGATTTCTTGGCGCGGCTGTAATGCTTGAAATGCGGCCCGGCGCCTCCGGGTTCCAGGGTGCCGCCATGCATCAGCCGCATCGGATCGGGCGCGCGCGGGCTTTCGACCTTGATCACCTCCGCGCCCCAATGCCCAAGCACCCCGCCGGCGGAGGGCACGAATGCATAGGCGGTCACGTCGATGACCTTGATCCCCTTCAGAACGTCCATTTGGCCTCCCCTTTCCGATAGTTTGTGCCGAAATATCCCCCTTGTCGAGGGCTGCGCAAGCACGCACCTGCGCCTATCTTGGAAGACGACCAGTTGCATAAGAAAGGCCAGCCCATGCGCGTAGGCACCGTCCGCGAAATCAAGAACCACGAATACCGGGTCGGGCTCACCCCTGAAAGCGTGCGCGAGATCGCCGCTCACGGGCACGAGGTGCTGGTCGAAAGCAGGGCGGGCGAGGGCATCGGCGCCTTCGATGCCGACTATGCCGAGGCCGGAGCGACAATTGTCGCCACCGCTGCCGAGGTGTTCGGGCAGGCCGATCTGGTGGTCAAGGTCAAGGAACCGCAGGCAGGCGAGCGCGCGATGCTGCGCCGCGGGCAAGTGCTGTTCACGTACCTCCACCTCGCCCCCGATCCCGAACAGACCGCCGATCTGGTGACGTCAGGCGTTACCGCCATCGCTTATGAGACGGTGACCGGAAAGGGCGGAGCGCTGCCGCTCCTCAAACCGATGAGCCAAGTCGCGGGCCGCATGGCGATCCAGGCAGGCGCGACCGCGTTGCAGAAGGCGACCGGCGGGCGCGGCGTGCTGCTGGGCGGCGTACCCGGCGTGCTGCCGGGCAAGGTGCTGGTGATCGGCGGCGGCGTGGTCGGCTTCAACGCGGCGCAGATGGCGGTCGGCATGGGCGCGGACGTCACCGTACTCGACCGCGACGCCGAAGTGCTCGAACGGCTCGACAACCACTTCGAGGGCCGCGCCAAGACCCGCTTCTCCAACCGCGCCACGGTCGAGCAGATGATCGGCGAGGCAGAACTGGTGATCGGCGCGGTGCTGGTGCCCGGCGCGGCCGCGCCGCAGCTCGTCACCCGCGCCATGCTTTCGCGCATGAAGCCGGGTTCGGTGCTCGTCGATGTCGCCATCGACCAGGGCGGCTGTTTCGAGACCAGCCGGCCCACAACTCACGACGATCCCACCTATGTGGTCGACGGCGTGGTCCACTATTGCGTCGCCAACATGCCCGGCGCGGTTTCGCGCACCAGCACTTACGCGCTCAACAATGTCACCCTGCCGCACGTGATCGCGATTGCCGACGCCATGGACGGTCCGGGGGGCTGGAAGCAGGCCCTGCGCGGCGATCCGTGCCTTGCCGACGGCCTCAATGTCCACGATGGTCAGGTGGTCCACCCCGCCGTTGCGCAGGAGCTGGGCTATGAAGCGGCTTCGCTCGCAGCAATCCTTGCCTAAGCCAAGTCTGCGTAAATAAACCTAATTTGAACCATTCGCGTTTAGTGTTGGCGCATGGTTCAGGGAGTGCTGAGACGAGCCGCGATGGCAATCGCAGCGCTCCTGCTTCTGGCGAGTGCACCTGCACTGGCCGGCGGCTTTGAGCGCGGCGGTGCATGTATCGCGGCCGATCCCGGCAATCTTGGCTATGCCGCACTTTCGCGCGATCGGGCGCGCTGGTCGTGCAGCCCATCACAGTGGTCGCTGGCGCCCGAAAGGGTGATCCTGCGCTTCGATCTTTCCGGACAGGATATGTCCGCAGTCGATACGTTGACGATGCGCACCACCCGGTTCGAGACCATGAAGCTGACGGTTGAGGGGACGGACGGCAAGACCGCCAGCGCCGCTTACAGCTCCGATGACCTCAGCTTGGCCACCTACGACTGGTTGATGAACGCCCCGCTGCCAAATCTGGCGGGGAAGGGCGAAGTGCTGTGGGTCGAGGTAGCGGAGCCGAGCGACACCGACATGCTGACCGACGCGCGGCTGGTCTCGGGAGGCCATATCAGCGACGGGTTCGTCGGCCTTGAACTGCTGGTAGCCGCGCTGTGCGGGGTGATGGTGATCCCGTTCGTTTACAACATTGCGTTCTACCGCGTGCTTCGCAAACGGTTCCTGCTCTGGCACGCCTCGGTCGTCGCCTGCCTGTTCACGCACATTACGGTTTCGAGCGGCCTCGTAAACCGCTTCGCCGATCTCACGGTCACGCAGGCGACTGCACTGTCGGTAACCAGCTGGACGCTCGGGATAGTCGCGGCGGGCAACTTCCTGGTCAACCTGGTCGAGGACGGCAAGCTCGATCCCTGGCACCGGCGCCTCACCCACGTGCTTTCGGCGACGATCGTTGCCGCGCTGCTGTTCTTCCTGTTCGCAGGGGGACCGCTGCGCAGCTGGACCACGCCGGTCTTCGTCTTCAGCTTTTCCCGGTGCTCGGCTCATTCGCGCTGATGATCGCGACCGCCGTGCGCCGCGGCAGCCGCGCCATGCGCTTCCAGTTGGTCGCCTGGGCACCGATCATGCTGGTCGGGCTGGACAGGGCCACGTCCAATCTGGGCGCGTTCGGCTCGCCCATGGACATGATGGTGGCGCAGCACGTGGCGATCGCCTTCGAAGTGGTCGTTACCTCGCTCGGCGTCGCCGACCGATTTATGGTCATCAAGCGCCAGCGCGACCGCGCGCGCGCCGAAACCCGCCAGCTGGAGATCGAGGTCGAGCGCGACGAGCTCACCGGCCTGCATAACCGCCGCGCGATCCGCCTGCGCTTCGATGCGCTGTGCGCCAGCGGCTTCGACACCATGGCGGTGATCGATCTCGACCACTTCAAGCAGGTCAACGACACGCGCGGCCACGCGGTCGGCGACGAAGTGCTGCGCCACGTCGCCTCGGCGCTGATGCCCGACGAAAATACCATTGCGGTGCGGATGGGCGGCGAGGAATTCATGCTGATCCTGCGCGGGTCCAATGCGGTTGCCCGCGCAGAGCATCGCCGAAGGGCGATAACCGCGCGCGTGGCATCGCAAATGCCGGGGCTGGGATCGCCCGTCACCGCGAGTATGGGCCTCGTCAGCCAGCCCCGCAATTCGAGCGTCCATTCGGACTTCGGCACGCTTTATGCGCATTGCGACCGGCTGCTTTACGAAGCCAAGCGCGCCGGCCGCAACCGCACCATGAGCGAGCGGATCATGCGCTTCGGCCAGATGACGCCGGAGCAGGCGGAAGATTATCCCGACCCAGCCGTGGCCATCTGACCAAAGGAACCGGCTATTTCCCGCCCATCTGCCACAGGATGAAGGCGTATTCCTCGGCGTCCTCGCGCAGCGATTCGAACCGGCCCGACTTGCCGCCGTGGCCCGCGCCCATGTTGGTCTTCAAGAGCAGCTCGTTGTCGTCGGTCTTCATCTCGCGCAGCCGCGCCACCCATTTCGCCGGTTCCCAATAGGTCACGCGGGGATCGTTGAGCCCGGCGGTCACCAGCATCGGCGGGTAGGCCTGGCGGCGCACGTTGTCATAGGGGCTGTAGGCGCGGATCGTCTCGAATGCCTCCTTGTCCTCGATCGGGTTGCCCCATTCGGGCCATTCGCCCGGCGTCAGCGGCAGCGAAGCATCGAGCATGGTGTTGAGCACGTCGACGAAAGGCACTTGGGCCACCACCGCGCCGAACAGGCCGGGATCGGAATTGACCACCGCGCCCATCAGCTCGCCGCCTGCCGATCCGCCCGAGGCGCTGATCCTGCCTTCCTTGGTATAGCCGAGCGCGGCCAGACCCTTGGCGACATCGACGAAATCGTTGAAGGTGTTGGTGCGCTGTTTCAGCTTGCCCGCCTTGTACCAGGCGCGGCCCAGATCGTCGCCGCCGCGAATGTGAGCGATGGCATAGGCAAAGCCGCGATCGACGAGACTGAGCCGCACGGTCGAAAAGCCCGGGTCCATCGCCATACCGTAAGCGCCGTAGCCATAGAGATGGAGCGGGCCGCCCGGGCCGCCGTTGAGCGCATCGCGGTCCTTGCGCATGACCATGCTGACCGGGATCATGGTGCCGTCGCGCGCCTCGATCTCCAGCCGCTCGGTAACATATTTCGATGCATCGTAGCCCGAAGGGATCTCCTGCACCTTGAGCACCTCGAGCGTCCTTGCGGCAACGTCGTAGTCATAGGTGGTCGAAGGGCTGACCATCGATTCGTAGGACAGGCGCAGCTTGGTCACCGCCCATTCGGGATTGTCGGCAAGGCCCGCGACATAGCTCGCCTCGGGGAACCGGATCGGTTCGATCCGCGCCGGATCGCCGTAATAGCGCACTTCGATCTGATCGAGGCCGTGGCGGCGGCCCTCGATCACGTAAAAGTCCTTAAACAGCGAAAACCCGGTCATGTAGAATTCGTCCGAACCGGCGATCAGCGTGGTCCACTGCGACGGCGCGGCAAGCGGCGCGGTCGCCAGCCGGAAATTCTCGTGCGTGTCGTTGGCATAGACGAACAGCGTGCCGCCCGCGCCAAGCTCGCCATTGACGTCGACGGCATATTCAAGCCCCTTCTGGCGCGCGCGCACCAGCAGCGGCTTGGCAAGGGGATCGGCGGCGGGAACCATGCGCACTTCGCTGGTCTCGTGGTCGCCGGCAGAAATGATCACCCACTTTTCGTCGGAGGACAGCGATGCGCCGACCCCGAAGCCATCGTCGGGCTCGTGATAAAGCTCGACGTCCTGCGCAACCGGCTTACCCAACCAGTGCAGCCGCGCATTGTCGGTGCGCCAGTTCTCGTTGGCGAGCGAATAGACGAGACCCTTGTCGCCAGCGACCCAGACCAGCGAGGAAAGCGTGCCGGGGATCGTGTCGCGCAGCAGCTTACCGGTGGCGAGGTCCTTGATCCTGACCGTGTAGCGTTCCGACCCGTTGTCGTCGGACGAATAGGCGAGCAGCTTGCCGTCCTGGCTGACCGACAGCGCGCCTAGCCGGAAGAACTTCTTGCCCTTGGCCAGTGCGGGCTCATCGAGGATCAGCTGGTCGGCGCTGCCGTCCGCGGCAGAGCCGACCGGGCGGCGCCACCATTTCTTGTATTCGGCGCCTTGCTCGTATTCGACCCAGTAAACCCAGTCGCCATCCTTCTGCGGGGTGCTTTTGTCGGCTTCCTTGATGCGCCCGCGCATCTCCTTGAAAAGGGCTTCGACCGTGTCCTTCTGCGAGGCCATGCGCGCTTCGAACCAGGCGTTCTCGGCCTTGAGGTGGTCGAGCACTTCCTTGTCGTCGACCGTCGGATAGGATCTGTCGCGCAGCCAGTCATAGGGATCGGACAGGGTCACGCCGTGATGGGTGGCGACATGTTCGCGTTTTTGGGCGACTGGCGGCGCGCTCGGGATTGGCTTGGGCAACTGGGTGGGTTCCTCGGCTTGGGCGGGCAGGCTCGCCATCCCGGCAAGCAGGACGGCGGCGATCAGGGCGAACAGCGGCTTCACGAAAATGCCATTCCTTTCGCCGCAGGCCTTTGCTGGCGCGGCTTGGCGGTGATACCTATGTCTCGCCAGACATGACGGCAAGCCCGGACGGAACACAATCGATGCTGATGAGCACTCACGGATCGCGCCTCGAGGCGCTGCGCAAGGAACTGCAGCGGCAAGGGCTGGACGGCTTCGTCGTGCCGATCTCGGACGAGCACATGAGCGAATATGTCGGCGCCTATGCGCAGCGGCTCGCCTGGTTGACCGGCTTCGGCGGATCGGCGGGAACCGCAGTCGTACTGACCGACGCGATGCGCGATCCGGCAGCCGCGATGTTCGTCGACGGGCGCTATACCCTGCAGGTCCGCGATCAGGTCGATGGCGCGCTGTGGTCATACGAAAGCGTGCCCGAGACCAGCGTCGCCAAGTGGCTGGGCGACCATGCGCCCGAGGGCGCACGGATCGGCTATGATCCGTGGCTGCACGGCAAGAACTGGGTCAAGGCGGTCTCGGAAGCCCTGGCGAAAAACGGCGGCGAACTGGTTGCGGTCACGGCCAATCCGGTTGACGCGGTTTGGGCCGACCGGCCCGCGCCCTCGCCAGCCACCGCGCTGGTCCATGACGAGAGCCATGCCGGCCGCTCCAGCGCCGAAAAGCGGGGCGATCTTGCAGCGTGGCTCGAAGCGGAAAAGCTCGACGCCGCGGTGATCTGCGCGCTCGATTCGCTGGCTTGGCTGTTCAACATTCGCGGAAGCGACATCGAGCGAACGCCGGTGGTGCTCGCCAATGCTGTTGTCCATGCGGGCGGGCAGGCAGAACTGTTCATCGCGCCGGGCAAGGTCACGAGCGAGCTTCGCGCGCATCTCGGCAATGTGGTGACGCTGCGTCCGGCAGAGGATTTTGCCGATGCCCTGGCCACACTGGCGGGCAAGCGGGTCGCCGCCGATCCCGATTCGTGCGTGGCGGCAGTGTTCGGCCTGCTTGGCGATGCAGGTGCGGAGGTGATCGAAAAGCCCGATCCCTGCGCGCTGCCCAAGGCGATCAAGAATGCAGCCGAGCAAGCAGGGCACCGCGCGGCACAGGCTCGCGACGGCGCGGCGCTCTCGCGCTTCCTGCACTGGCTTTCAGTCGAAGCGCCGGGCGGCAGCCTGACCGAACTGGCTGCGGCGGACAGGTTGCAGGCTTTCCGAGAGGCCACGGGCATGCTGCGCGACCTTTCGTTCGACACCATTTCGGGAAGCGGCCCCAATGGCGCGATTGTCCATTACCGCGTCAGCGAGGAAACCAACCGCACGCTCGAACCGGGCAGCGTGTTCCTGCTCGATTCGGGCGGCCAGTATCCCGACGGGACCACCGACGTCACCCGCACCGTGTGGATCGCCGGACCGGACGAGCCACCTGCCGAGGTCCGGGACCGCTTCACCCGGGTGCTCAAGGGCCACATCGCGCTGGCGCTCGCGGTATTTCCCAGGGGCACCAAGGGAAGCCAGCTCGATGTGCTCGCCCGCCAGCACTTGTGGCAGGGCGGCGTCGACTATGCCCACGGCACCGGCCACGGCGTCGGCAGCTTCCTCTCGGTCCACGAAGGGCCGCAGCGCATCGCCAAGACCGGCGGCGCACAGCCGGGCGGCGAGCAGGAATTGCTCGCGGGCATGATCCTTTCGAACGAGCCAGGTTATTACCGCACCGGCGCATACGGCATCCGCATCGAGAACCTGCTACTGGTCGAGCCGCGCGAGATTGCGGGCGCGGAAGGTGACTGGCTCGGCTTCGAGACTCTGACGCTGGCCCCGATCGAGGCGCGGCTGGTCGACTGGTCGATCATGACGCCGGGCGAGATCGATTGGTGGAACCGCTATCATGCGCGGGTGCTGGACGTGATCGGTCCGCAGCTTGGGGGCGAAGCGCGCGCTTGGCTCGAGGCGCAGTGCGCGGCGGTCGCCCTTCAGATGACACCGGTATGAATGCGGTGCCGTTTCTGCGACAAATTGCGACAATTTCGGCGCATTGCGGCATAACTGCGCGACAATCGAAGCCTAGATCAGTGACAAGAAAGCCGCAGGGTAATGGCTCCCCTCCCCTTCCCCCGCCTCCTGCGGCTTTCGATTTTTCCCCCGCACTGGAGATTGAAATGGTGAAAAAGCACCTGGTTATCGGCTTTTCGGCGCTCGCCCTTGTGGCTGGCGGAGGCGCCGCTCTGGCGCACAATCACGGCGGCGGCATGAAGGTCGACGCCGACGGCAATGGCGTTCTCACCCGCGCCGAGGCGGAAACCGGTGCGTCCGCAATGTTTGCAAAAATGGACGCCGACGGCAATGGCGCGATCACTCCGGCGGACCACGAAGCGCGCATGTCTGCTCACCGCGCCGAAATGTTCGCGATGATCGATACCGACAAGAACGGCCAGATCAGCCGCGCCGAATTCATGCCCCCCCGGCCCGAGGGCAAGCGCGGCGGCATGCACCAGGGCATGGGCGGCGGCGGTCATGGCAAGATGGGCATGCGCGGCCACGGCAAGATGATGGCGTCCATGGCCGATGCGAACAGCGACGGCAGCATTTCCAAGGCTGAGTTCACTGCCGCTGCGCTGAGCCATTTCGACAAGGCGGACACCAACAAGGATGGCCAGGTGAGCGCCGATGAGCACAAGGCCATGCGCGAACAGATGCATGAGCAGATGCGCGGCAAGATGAACGAGATGAATCACGATCACGCCGAGAGCTGAGCGTGCCGGGCAGCGACCGGATGAACGAGGACGACCCGCCTCTCGTGCTGCTCGTCGATGACGAGGATACGCTTCGCATTCCCCTGGCCGAGTATCTCTCGCGCCAGGGGTTTCGCGTAACCGAGGCGGACAATGCTGCCCGCGCGCGCGCGGTGCTGCGCGACGAGGCGCCCGATCTGGTGCTGCTCGACATCATGATGCCCGGCGAGGACGGCTTGTCGCTGTGCCGCCATGTGGTCGAGGCGCGGGACATTCCGGTAATCCTGCTGACCGCGAAAGGCGAGGCGACCGACCGCATCGTCGGCCTCGAAATCGGCGCGGACGATTATGTCGTCAAGCCGTTCGAGCCGCGCGAACTGGTCGCGCGCATCCGCAGCGTGCTGCGCCGCGCCGGACGCAGTGCACCGCCCGCCGAAGACAATGAATGCTATGAGTTCGAGGGCTGGCGGCTCGATCCGCTCAAGCGCCGCCTCACCGATCCCGAGGGCGCGGTCGTGCCGATCTCCTCGGCTGAATTCCGGTTGCTTTCCGCGCTACTCGATCGTCCGCGCCAGGTAATGGACCGCGACCGTCTGCTCGATCTGGTCCAGGGCCGGGAGGCGCACCTGTTCGACCGTGCGGTCGATAACCAGATCAGCCGGCTGCGGCGCAAGATCGAAGCCGACAGCCGCAATCCGCAGCTTATCCAGACCGTCTGGGGCGGCGGCTACATGCTCGCCGCCGACGTGCGGCGCGTTCTTCGCGAAGCCAGCTGATGCGGTTGTGGCCGCGTGACATGACCGGCCAGATCATGCTGGCGGTCGCGCTCGCGCTGCTGGTGGTTCAAGGTTTTGGCGCGTTTCTGGTCTATCAGGCGCAGTACGAGCGGCGCGAGGCGGATTTCGTCAACGCCGCCGCCTTCCGGATCGCGATCGAAGCCCGCGGCGGGCTGCAAGCCTTCGCCGGATCGCATGATCGGGTTTCCCGGCGGGCTTCGCGTTTCCACATGACGCGTAGCGAGCATTCCCCCCTGCGCCCGGGAGAGCCTCGCTATCCCTTCGCCGAAGACATGCTCAAGCGGGTTCTTGCCGAGCGTGAAATCGTGACGACTCACGCTGTCGTCATGCACCGCGACGTGATGGACGATCCGCCGGCCAAGGCGCGCGCCAAGCGGCGGGCGGCCTATTTCGGTCCGCGTCCCGAGCTGTTCGACGGCTCGGTGATGATCGCCGGCGTGAAAATCGAGGGCAGGGACGACTGGCTGGTGGCGCGCGTGTGGATGCCGGGCAATCCGCAGGAACTGCTATGGCCGCTGATCGTCCAGACCCTGCTGATCTACGCCGCGCTGTTCGCCGTGCTCGCCTTGGCAATGCGCCGGATCACGCAGCCGCTCGCGCGGCTCACCCGCAGGGTGGAGGCCTTCGCGCGCACCCGCAACGCCGCCGAACGGCTCGAACTCGAAGGGCCGGAGGATGTGCGCCGCCTGATTTCAGCGCACAATGCGATGGAGGCGCGCATCGCCTCGATGCTTGACGAGAAGGACGTGATGCTCGGCGCCATCGGCCACGATCTCAAGACCCCGCTGGCGGCGCTCAGGGTGCGCATCGAATCGGTCCCCGACGAGGCCGAACGCGCCAAGATGGCGGGCACGATCGAGGACATCGTCCACTCGCTCGACGACATTCTGTCGCTCGCTCGGGTCGGCAGGCCCGGCGACGCGTCCGAGCGGACCGAGCTGTCGGCGCTGATCGCCTCGGTGGTCGAGGAATACGAGGACATGGGCAAGCCGGTGGAACTGGCCGAAAGCGCGCGCATGGTCGTCAGCCTGCGGCCCAGCTGGCTGCGCCGGGCGCTGCGCAACCTCATCGACAACGCTCTGCGCTATGGCGGTGCCGCCCGGGTATCCCTGCACCGCGACGAGCAGGGCCTGCACATCAGGGTCGACGACGACGGCCCCGGTATCCCCGAGGCTGATCTCTGGCGCATGACCGATCCCTTCACGCGCGGCGATCCTTCGCGCAACACTGCAACCGGAGGGGCGGGGCTTGGCCTTGCCCTCGCGCGCGCGATCGCCGAGCAGCATGGCGGCTCGCTGATGCTGGCGAACCGGGCCGAAGGCGGGCTGCGGGCGGAGATCGTGCTGCCGGGGTGATGGGGCATCCCGCAAGCTAGGGCTATCGCGAGATCCGAGGCTGTGAGAAAGGGCGATGGCGCGTATGCCGGCAGGGTTGGCGGCACACGCGAAGTGGGGAGATTTCGTCAATGAGCCGAGTTCTCATATCGGGCGCGGGGATCGCCGGGCTGGCGCTAGCCAACAGCCTGAAGGGCTTGGGCTGGCACATCACGCTGATCGAGCAATCTCCCTCCCTGCGCGTCGGCGGTCAGGCCATCGACATTCGCGGCGTTGCGCTGGACGTCGCCAAACGGCTTGGCGTGCTGGAAGAGCTGGAACGCAGGCGGCTCAAGACTCGGGGCGTCACGATGATCGACCGCGAAGGCAATGTGATGCACGAATCGGACGAGCACACGCTGACGGGCGGATATTTTGCCGACCAGGACATCGAGGTCATTCGCGACGAGCTTGTCGAAGTGCTGTTCGAAACATTCGCTCCCGATCCGGCGCAGGTGTGGTTCTCCGATTCGATCGTCGATCTGGAACTGGACGAGAGCGGCGTCCAGGTGACGACCCAAGCCGGCAAGAGTGAGCGCTTCGACCTCGTATTCGGGGCAGACGGCATCAATTCGCCGGTGCGGCGCAGCTTGTTCGGCGCGGACCAGACGAACCTGCGCTATCTCAATCGCTGCGTTGCCAACGTCACCGTGCCCAACACGATCGGCCTCGACCTGTGGCAATATGCCGGCTGGGAGACCGAGCCGCGCTGGATCGTCTATCCCAGCCGCGAAAACCAGGATCTCAGGGCATTCGTCCTTTATGACCGTGCCGAAGATGATCCGCCGCCTGCGAGCCGTGCGGAGCAAATGGCGCTGATCGCTTCAATGGCGGCTACACTCCCCTGGAAGGTCCCCGAAATACTGGGCGATCCGGCGCGCTACGAGCAGTTCTACTTCGGCGATCTGGCATGGGTGGACTTGCCTCGCTGGTCGCAGGGCCGCGTGGCTCTGGTGGGCGACGCTGCTCATTGCCCGACGCCCATGACCGGCCAGGGCACCAGCCTCGCGATCGTCGGCGCTTTCGTGCTCGGGCAGGAACTGCGCCGCCATGCCGAAGATTACGCTGCTGCATTCGCGCGGTATGAGGAACGCATGCGCCCCTTCGTTGCCGCGAACCTCAAGATCCTTGATGCGCACAAGGACGATGGCGCGCGCGGCGCCATAGCTTACGCCAAGAACGCAATTTCTCTCGACGCCTGATCGTTCAACGCATCAGGCCGCCGATCAGGTTCCTCACAAACCGCCCGACGGTCGCGCCGCCGATGCTCGTCGCGATCGAACCCGCCGCAGCGGTCGCGGCATTGCGCATCGGGCTCGACGAGGACTTGCGGCCGGAAATCTTCGCCGCGATCACCGTCGCGGCTGAACTCGCCACCGCGCCGGCAACCGCCTTGCCGGTCTTCTCCCACATCGAAGTGGTCTTGCGCGGCTGATTGCGCACTTCCTCCTCGCCTTTTTCGGCGACTTCCTGCGCGGTGGCCGCTGCATCCGACGCCTTGGCGAGCAGCACTTCCTCGGCGCTCTCACGGTCGACCGCGGTGTCATACTTCCCGTCGTGCGGGCTGATCGACTGGACGATCGCACGCTCCTTGGGCGTCACCGGCCCCAGCCGCGAGCGCGGCGGCGCGATCAGCGTGCGCTGGACAATCGTCGGCGCGCCATCCTCGTCGAGCGTGGAGACCAGCGCCTCGCCAACCTTGAGTTCGGTGATTGCGGTCTCGACGTCGAGATCGGGATTGATGCGGAACGTCTCTGAAGCGGCCTTGATCGCCTTCTGGTCGCGCGGGGTGAAAGCGCGCAGCGCGTGCTGCACCCGGTTGCCGAGCTGGCCGGCCACTTCCTCGGGAATGTCGATCGGGTTCTGGGTGATGAAATAGATGCCCACGCCTTTCGAGCGGATCAGCCGCACGACTTGCTCGATCTTTTCCTCCAGCGCCTTGGGCGCGTCCTCGAATAGGAGGTGCGCCTCGTCGAAGAAGAACACGAGCTTGGGCTTGTCCGGATCGCCGGTTTCGGGAAGCGTCTCGAACAGTTCGGCAAGCAGCCACAGCAGGAAGGTGGCGTAAAGCTTGGGGCTGCGCATCAGCTTGTCGGCGGCGAGAATGTTGATGATGCCGCGGCCCTGCTCATCGCACGTGATGAAATCGTCGATCTCGAGCGCGGGCTCGCCGAAGAACTGTCCCGCGCCCTGGCTGTCGAGCGAGAGCACCTGGCGCTGGATGGTGCCGACCGACTGCTTGGAGACATTGCCATATTTGGAGGTGAAGTCCGCGGCGTTATCGGCGACATGGGAGAGCATCGCTTGCAGGTCGCCGAGATCGAGAAGCAGCATGCCCTCGTCGTCGGCATAGCGGAACACGATGTTGAGCACGCCTTCCTGCGTCTCGTTGAGGTCCATCAGCCGCGCCAGCAGCAGCGGGCCCATTTCGGAAATGGTGGTGCGGATCGGGTGGCCTTGCTCGCCGTAGAGATCCCAGAACACCGCCGGATTGTCGCGGTAGGCATAGTCGGTCAGGCCGATTTCCTTCGCGCGCGCTTCCAGTTTGTCGGCATTCTTGAAATCCGGACTGCCCGCCATGGCGATCCCCGAAAGGTCGCCCTTCACGTCGGCGAGGAACACCGGCACCCCGGCGGCAGAGAACTGCTCGGCGATGGTTTGCAGGGTGACGGTCTTGCCGGTGCCGGTCGCTCCCGCAATCAGGCCGTGGCGGTTGGCCCGGTCGAGCCGCAGCACCTGCCGCTCGTGATCGAGACCCAGACCGAGATAGATTTCCGACATGCTAGCGCACTCCCTCGCCGCCCACTGGCCCGCTTGATAGGCACGCGGCCCCGCCAAGGCGAGAGGCATTTTGCATGCCGCCGAAAAGCGCGCTACTGCTTCGATTTCACGCGACTTCGTCATTGCCAGGCTGAAAGCCGAAGCAATCCAGGGCAGTCGGTTGCTCCGCTCTGGATTGCTTCGCTACGCTCGCAATGACGAATCTAACTAACAATATGCCACGAACTGAACCCTTCATCCTGCTCGACGATGCCCGCGACCCCGATGGCGACAGGGGCCCGGCGGACGCGCGGCTGTATCGCGCGCCGATCGAGGTGGTGGTTGCCCGTCGTCCGATCGAGGTGGAGCCCGCGCTCGAGCGGCTGCGCGAACTCTCCGCGAGCGGGCTCCACCTTGCAGGCTATCTCGCTTATGAGGCAGGCCTGTGCCTTGAGCCGAGGCTTGCCGCGCTGGCTGCACCCCGCGCCGGGGCCGATGGTCCGCTGGTCTGGTTTGGCGCCTTCGAGAGCTATGAGACGATTGCAGCCTCGGCCATGCCCGCATGGCTGGCGGTGAACAGCGCCCTGGGACCGGCAGGGATCGGCCCGCTCGATCCCGCGGTCTCGCCGGGCGGATATCACGCCGCCTTTGCCGCAATCCAGGAGGCGATCCGCGCGGGCGACATCTACCAGGCAAACCTGACCCTGCCGCTTGCCGGCACCTGGCACGGCGATGCGCTGGCGCTTTACCGCGCGATCCGCCCGGCGGCAAAGGCCGGCTATGGCGGGGTGATCCACGACGGCACGCATTGGCTGCTGAGCTTCTCGCCCGAACTGTTCTTCGCGCTGAAGGGCGGAGCAGCCACAGCCAAGCCGATGAAGGGCACCCGTCCGCGCGGGCGCGATGCGACACAGGACGCGGCACTGGCCGCAGAACTGGCGGCTTCCCAAAAGGACCGGGCCGAAAACCTGATGATCGTCGATCTGATCCGCAACGATCTTTCGCGCGTGGCCGAGGCGGGCAGCGTCCGGGTCGAAAATCCCTTTACGGTAGAAACATACCCCACACTGCATACCATGACCACGATGGTCCGCGCGCGGCTCAGGCCCGGCCTTGGCGCGGTCGACATGCTGCGCGCGCTGTTTCCCTGCGGATCGATCACCGGTGCGCCCAAGATCCGGGCGATGGAATTGATCGCCCGGGCCGAACATGCGCCGCGCGGCCCCTATTGCGGCGCGATCGGCAGGATCGATCCTGATACCACTGATGGCAGTGCGGGCGATGCCGCCTTCAACGTCGCGATCCGCACCTTGCGCCTCACGGTGGACCGCAACGGGCCGCAGACCGGAGGCGGACTTGCCGTGCTCGGCGTCGGCTCGGCGATCGTCGCGGATTCGGAATCGCTCCCCGAATGGCGGGAATGTCTGGTCAAGGGCGCGTTCCTGCGGCAATCGGCAAGCGAGATGACCGCGAGCCGCTTTGACCTGATCGAGACCATGGCCTTCACGCCCGAAGGGGGCGTGCCGCTGCTCGAACTTCATCTGGAGCGGATGAAGGCAAGCGCGGCGGAACTGGGCTTCGCGTTCGACCGCCACGCGGTGCGCAATGCCATCCATGCCTTGTGCTTCGATCTCGAGGGCCCAGCCAAGCTGCGGCTGCTGCTCGCTCGCAGCGGCGCGACCGCGCTCGAAGCTGCGCCACTGAGCGACGGATTGCTTGCCGGGCCGATCGTCTGCGGCGCCCTTCCCCTGCCTATCGATTCGGGCGACTGGCGGCTGCGCCACAAGACCACCGACCGCTGGTTCTACGACGCCGCACGCGATGCGGCCGTGGCAGCGGGTGCGCAGGAAGGTATCCTGGTTCGCGGCGACGGTCTGCTCACCGAAGCTAGCCGCTCCAACATTTTCGTCGAGCGCGATAATGTGCTGCTCACCCCGCCCGCCGCGCTTGGTCTGCTTCCCGGCGTGCTGCGCCGCTCGCTGATCGAGCAGGGCCGCGCCCGCGAAGCCGAATTGACTTTGGATGACCTTGCCGGCGGTTTCCTGCTCGGCAACTCGGTCAGGGGCCTGATGCAGGCGGAGATACTGACATGACATCGCACACCTCGCTGGCGCTTTCGCGCATCGCCCCCTCGCAAACCGTCGCCATGACCGACCGCGCCATCGAACTGCGCGATGCGGGCCGCGACATCATCTCGCTTTCGGTGGGCGAGCCCGATTTCGCCACGCCGCCGCATGTGATCGAAGCAGCCAAGCGCGCCCTCGACGCGGGCGACACCAAATATACCGCCGTGGGCGGCACCGCCGCGATGAAGCGCGCCGCCGCGCTGCATTTTTCGCGCGATCTCGGCATCGAAACCTCTCCCGACAGGGTGGTGGTCAGCGCGGGCGGCAAGCAGGCGATCTTCCACGCCATCCTCGCCACGGTGAGCGAGGGCGAGGAAGTGATCGTGCCCGCGCCGTGGTGGGTCAGCTATCCCGAGATCGTGCGCTTCGCGGGCGGCACCGTCGTGCCGCTGATCACGCACGCGAAAGACAATTTCCGCTTCACGCCGGGCGATCTCGAGTCGCTGATCGGCCCGCGCACCTCGTGGCTGCTTCTCAACAGCCCCGGCAACCCGACCGGCGCGGTTTATCCCGCCGAAATGCTGCCCGGGATCGGCGACGTGTTGCGCCGCAATCCCCGGATCATGGTGATGAGCGACGACATCTACGCGCCGCTTTCCTACACCGGGGCGCAGCACGCCACGCTGTCTGTCGTCTGTCCCGATCTTGCCGACCGGATCCTGACCGTCTCGGGCGTATCCAAGAGCCACGCGATGACCGGCTTTCGCATCGGCGTTGCCAGCGGGCCGGAATGGCTGATCAGGGCGATGACCAAGCTGCAATCGCATAGCTCGGGCAACCCATGCTCGATAAGCCAGGCCGCGGCCGTCGCCGCCTTCGAAGGTCCGCAGGATTTTCTCGCAGGCTGGCGCGAAAGTTTCCGTGCGCGCCGCGATCTCACCGTGGCGGGGATCAACGCCATTGCCGGCCTGTCCACACCGGTGCCCGACGGTGCATTCTATTGCATGGTCGATGCCGCGCCGCTGATGGACCGCTTCGGCGATGACAGCGCACTTGCCTTGCACCTGCTCGAACATGGCGTGGCGATCGTCCCGGCATCGGCATTCGGCGGCAGGGACGGGTTCCGCATCAGCTTCGCGACCGGCGAGGACACGCTGCGCGAGGCGATCCGGCGCATCGCCGCCGCCGTTTCGTGAGCGCGCTCGAAATACTTTTCGAGGACGGCGAGGCGCTGGTCATCGACAAGCCCGCCGGGCTGCCGCTTGATCCTCCGCGCGCGGGCGGACCAAGCCTGGAGGACGAACTTCCCTGGCTGCGGCTGGGGTTTGTGCGCGAACCGCAGCCGGTCCACCGGCTCGACCAGGATACCTCGGGCTGCCTGCTGCTGGCGCGCAATCCCAAGGCCCTGAAGCGCTTTGCCCGCGCTTTCGAGGAACGGCTGGTGTCCAAGCGCTATCTCGGTATCGTCTCGGGTGCTTTGTCGGAGGTTGAGGGCACCATCGAGCTCGCGCTGGCCAAGGTCAGCACGGCAGCGCAAGGCTGGCGGATGATCCCAGCGAAAGCGGGCAAACCATCGGTGACGCACTGGCGCAAGCTCGACGAACAGGACGGCCTGACGCTGGTCGAATTCCGGCCCGAAACGGGACGAACTCACCAGATTCGGGTCCATGCTGCATCGGGCCTTGGCGCTCCGCTGCTCGGCGATCCCGTCTATGGCGACGGGACGGGAGCGAGCCGCACTATGCTCCATGCTGCCGCGCTTACCGTGCCGCGCGAAGGCAAACCGGATATCGTCGCGGTCAGTCCGCTGCCAGCCGATTTCACCGCGCTGGGCTTTTCCGATGGCTGACCTGGTCGAGCGGGCGCTGGCTTCGGTAAGCGAAAGCTTCATCGCTTCGTCGGGGCCGGGCGGGCAAAATGTCAACAAGGTTGCAACCGCGGTGCAGCTGCGTTGCAATGTCTATGCGCTGCGCTTGCCGCCCGATGTATTCCGGCGTTTGAAGGCGCTGGCGGGCAGCCGCATGACCTCCGCCGGCGAAATCGTCCTCACCGCGAGGCGCTTCCGGACACAGGAAATGAACCGCGCCGACGCCCGCGAGCGGCTCGCTGAACTGCTTGAAAAGGCTCTGATAGAGCCGGGAATGCGCAAGAAGAGCCGTCTCAACCGGGTCGGCAAAGTGCAGCGATTGAAGGCGAAGAAAGTGCGCGGGACAGTGAAAGCGAACCGCGGCAAGGTCGCGCTCGATTAGAGCGGGCTGCGTGAAATCAGCAACACTACGCCCGCTCTATATCTTTGTTGTTGCATCGTTATTCGCGAAAAACCGGTTCCCACTTTTTCGCACGATGCTCTAAACTTCCTGTTTTCCAAGGCCAATTCCGCCGTGCTCGCGGATGACGGGGCCGAACCGTTCGGCCAGAGCCTCGATCGACCAGCCGCCCTCCTGCGTCAGCCGCGCGACCGGGCGCGGCAGGTCGAAGAACGAGACCTCCTCGCCGCGTGCGCCCATGATATAGCCTGAGATATCAGCGGCATCGTCCGAGACCAGCCACGCTGCGAGCGGCGCGATCCGGTCGGCACCCATGCTTTTCGCGACCTGCGCGACATAGGCATCGTCGGCGCCATTGGCGCGCATCGCGCCTTCCACCAGCCGCGTCATCGCCGTTGGCGCAATCGCGTTGGCGCGTACTTTCGAGCGCGCCATGTCGAGCGCGATCGACTGCATCAGGCCAATAACCCCATGTTTTGCCGCCGAATAGTTCGACTGCGCCGGGTTGCCGATAATCGCGGAGGGCGAAGTGAACAACACGAAACTGCCGCTCTCCTGCTCGCGGAAATAGGGCGTTGCCGCCTTGCACATGTTGAACGAGCCGTTGAGGTGGACGTCGATCATCTCGTCCCACTGCGAGCGCGACATCTTGTGCCACCAGCCGTCGCGCAGATAGCCGCCGGCGTTGACCACGCCGTCGATCCGCCCGAACTCGCCGACCGCCTGATCGATCATGGCATTGGCCTCGGCCGGGTCGGCCACGCTGCCGAAATTGGCGTGCGCGGTGCCGCCGGCAGCGAGAATCGCATCGACGGTCGCCTGCGCAGGGGCAGCATCCTCGCCGCTGCCGTCGGCTGCAACGCCAGGATCAGCCACAATCACGCTTGCGCCCTTGGCGGCACAGTACAGCGCGGTTTCGCGGCCAATACCCCGCCCGCCGCCGGTTACGACGATTGCCTTACCTTGCAGCATCCTGCTGTGCTCCCTGTGCATCCTTGCTCTGCACGGGAGCCGTATCGACAGCAGGGACATTTCGCAATTGCTCGGTCGGCAGCCGGCGCTGCTCAAGCATCTCGGCGGCATCGTCCAGCGCACGCGCCTCGTCCGCCGTCACTGCGCCCGGGCCGGGATCCTCCCGCCCCTGACCACAGGCGCATAGCAGCACGAGGGCCAGGGGCGCGAGCTTCTGCATTTTCTCAGGCCTCGATGATCGAGCTTTGGGGATGGTGCTTGTCGAGATGCTTGCGGATGATCCTGATGTTTCGGGTGTTCGACAAGAACAGGAAGTCGAACACGTCGCCCGCCAGCGGGACCAGACCGATGATCGAATCGAGCCCGACCGGCAGCTTTGTTCCCGGAACGTGGAACGAGCGCTCAAGCAACCGCTCAATCGCCTCGATCCGCCGTCTCACCGAGACGGGATCGTTGCCGAGCGGTAGCTCGGAACGCAGCGGAACGGCTCGGGCTTGCTCGGGCATCGCAATGTCCTTTCAGGCTTGATCCTCGACCGGCTTTATTTGGGGCGAAGCGCCATTGGCATCAAGGGGTGCCACCCCCAGGCATTGGGAGCAAAGCCGATCGCGTCGCTGCGTACCAATGCCCAGCGAATAGGAGAAGCAAACGGAATGAAGACATTGGCTTCGGTGAGCAATTTGCGTGCCTCGGCTAACAACGCCGCGCGCTCTGCGGGATCGGTCGACCTGCGCGCCTTTGCCAGCGCGGCATCGGCTTCGGAGGAACAGGCGGCCTGGGCTGCCGAGCAGTTGAAGCGGTTGAGATACCAGATCGCCGTGGGATAACGGGCAACGACGTCGAGCAACCTGAGGTCTGCGCCTGCTTCAACGCGTGCGCGGGTTAGCGCCACCCCGATCGCCGCGAAGTCTTCCTTGAGGCGCGAAAATACAACATCCGAGCCGGGACCGGCAGGTAGCCACACCGAAAGCTTCGGGCCGCTACCACTCCCTCCCTGAGCCTGCCGCCAGGCGGCAACCCGCGCCGCGGCAAAGGCGCGGCGGTCGGCGAGGTCAAGATTCGACCATCTTTCCTCAACCGGGTTGTCAGGCCCGCCCGCCAGCGAAGGCGGCACGATATCGGTAGTGGCCTTCCAGCCATCGACGCCGAACCGTGCGATCAGAGCGGCGCGGTCGATGGCGAGCGCCAGCGCCTCGCGGTTGGCGGGATCGGCCAGAAAACCGCGCGAAGAGGCGACCTGCAAGCCGAATAACCCTTCGACGGGATCAAGCTGGATCGTGCCGCGCAGGATTCCGACCGAAGCGGTATGCGGAAAGGTCGCAAGCCTGCCGTCGAGTACCAGGTCGGCTTCACCGGCGTTGAAGCGTCGCACCGCCTCTGCACCACTAGTCGATGCGAGTTCTATCGCACGGACACGCTCGTCCCATTTCGGCACCTGCGGCAGGCCGAGCTGGGGGGGCGCGATTGGCGTAAGCAGCGCGATCTTGCCCTGACGCTTGAGCGCCATCGGGCCGGAGCCGCGGCCATCATGCAGCAGGCCAAGCTCGGGCTGAGCCAGAAGCTGAAGCAGATGGGGCGCAGGATGCGAGAGGCGAATCTCTACCACCCGGCCCGCCATCTCACGAATCTCCTCGATCCCCGCGAGATCGAGCCCTAGCGGAGTGCCGCGCAACTGCTGCACCGCCTTGCGCAGCGAGCGCGCCGCCGCGTTCGCCGTCAGTTCGCTGCCATCGCGCCAGGTTCCGTCGCGCAGGCGGAAGATATAGCTCTGCCCGTCATCGGTCACGATCCAGCGGTCGGCAAGCGCGGGGATCACCCGGCCCTGTTCATCGAAGGCTACCAGACCCTCTGCGGTAGCCGCGCGCACCAGTTGGCCGGCGGGAGAAAGGCGCACGCCCTTTTCGAACGGATCGTCGGGATCGCCGATGGCGACCACCTTTAGGTGCGAATCCCCGGGCGAGCCGCATCCGCTAACCAGTGCCGCCAGCAATGTGGCTGCAGCAATCACGAAGGGCCGAATAGGCAAAGCCATAGGCATTGCCTAGCCGATTCTGAAGCTTACGGAAACGCGCGAATGGGCGGTAGTCCAGCGCGGCGATTTGTCGCGCTAATCAAGCGCCCGGTTCAGATCTTGCGCAGGGTGCCGCCCGCGTTCTTCTGATAACCGAGAGCGCGGTGCACGCGGGTGTAGTCTTCGTGATGGACATCGGTTGCAAGCGAAGCGCGTGCCACCTTTGGGTCGATTTCCTCGACAAAGGCGACGCCGAACCGGTCATCCTGCAGCCACGCCACGGTACCTTCGACCCAGCCGATATTGCGAATGTTGATTTCGACGAGATTGCCCCGCGCAACGCGCACGCGACCTTCGCCCATCATGCCGCCCCCCGAGAGGTTTCGCACCTTTATACGGTGCTCACCGTCCTCGCCATCAACACGCATGTCGGCCATCAGGAAGAGGCTGTCGCGATTGAGATGCCGATGCTCGTCCATTCCAGTAAGGCCGGTCCGTTGCTTGCGAAAACAGTTCCATCGGGATCGGGAGCACAGGGCACCCGCATTCCGCATGGGAGATCACTAAACTATCCTGGCAAACAAAACCTTAAGAGCGCGCAGTAAGCCCGCCTTGTCGCATCAATCGTCGCGAGAAACTTTTTCGCGGCGTTCGTGTGCTTCCTGCGCCTCTACTGTCATGGTCGCGATTGGGCGGGCAACGAGGCGGCGGAGACCGATCGGCTCGCCGCTGACTTCGCAGAAACCGTATTCGCCTTCCTCGATCCGGCGGAGCGCCGATTCGATCTTGGCGATTAGCTTGCGCTGCCGGTCGCGGGTGCGCAATTCGATGCCCCACTCGGTCTCGCTGGAGGCGCGGTCGTTAAGGTCGGGCTCGCGAATCGGACCGTCCTGCAACTGCTGAAGGGTGCCGGCGGATGCATCGAGGATCAGCCGCTTCCAGCCGTTGAGCAGCTTGCGGAAATAGTCCCGCTGCCTATCGTTCATGTATTCCTCGTCCTCGGACGGGACGTAGCTTCCGCCAATTTCGCGCCGGGCCTTCACCAGCACGTCGATTTCGTCAGCCAAGGGCGATGCCATCCAGAAACTCCGCTACAGACCTATCAGCGTCGCTTCGTCTTGCCGTTCCGGGCTTTCCCGGTAACCCCACGAGCCGCGTTGCCGCGCCTATAATTGCGCGCCTGTTCCCGCACAAGCGCTCATAAGGGTTTGTCGCTGAAAAAGTCGGTGCGGGTTCATTCTTGCCGCCCCCGGTCCAAAAACCGGATCAGCCGTTAACCATTTGTTGACCATGTAAGGCCAGCTTCCACCTCAAGGCGGGGCAACAGGGGTCCCGGCCGACAGGGGGTTTTTGAAGATGATGGAAAACGGTTGGTTAGGCAGATCAGCTGCCACGGGCGCACTGCCAGCGGACCTCGAAGGGTCGGATCTGTTCGTGGCGCAATGTTTAACCGCGGCGGCAGATGGCGACCGCGCAGCCTACTATGAATTGGGCGTTGCCTATTCCACCGGCAGTCACGGAATCGACTGCGATCTGATCGAAGCGCACAAGTGGTTCAACCTGGCAGCGGTTGGCGGCCATGAAGAGGCCCAGTTCTGCCGCGCCGAAATTTCCGAAGAGATGACCGCGCGCGAAATCGCCGAAGCCCAGCGCCGCGCGCGCCAATGGCTTTCGCAAACCAGCCGCAAGGCAGCCTGAACTCTTTCAGCTTCCCTTGCGGAACGGCGTCCGCTCGCCGAGCCAGAATTGCTCCTGCGCAACGCCCTTGCGCTCGCGCTCGAGAAAATCGGCGACGGCCTCCCGGAAACCGGGGTGAGGAATGAAGTGGGCCGAGGTGGTGCGCACCGGCTCATAGCCGCGCGCCAGCTTGTGCCCGCCCTGCGCGCCGGCCTCGACCCGGTCGAGCCGCAAGGCAATGGCGAGATCGATCGCCTGATGATAGCACAGCTCGAAGTGCAGGAACGGGCGGTCCACCAGCGCGCCCCAGTACCTGCCGAACAGCGTGCGCGCGCCGATGAAATTGAGCGCGCCAGCGACCGCCTTGCCGTCAAGGAATGCCAGCACCAGCGCAACCTTGTCCGCCATGCGCTCGCCGATCAACGTAAAGGCGGCGCGGGTCAGATAGGGCGTGCCCCATTTGCGCATCCCTGTATCCTGGTAAAACGCCCAGAACGCATCCCAATGTTCGGACTTGATGTCGCCCCCGGTCAGAGTGCGGATATCGAGGCCCTCGTGGGCACGGGCCCGCTCCTTCCTGATGTCCTTGCGCTTGCGTGAAGATAGCGCGGCGAGAAACTCCTCGAAGCTCTCGTAGCCGCGCCTCTCCCAGTGGAACTGAATGTCGTTGCGGATGAGCCAGCCAGCGCGGTCGAACAGCTCCACCTGCCCGTCCTCGATGAAGGTAGCATGGACCGACGACAGGCCATTGCCACGGCAAATTTCCTCCGCGGCCTGAAGCAGCGGCACGGCCAGGCCGGGATTGCGGGTGAGCACGCGCGGTCCGGTCGCCGGGGTGAACGGCGCGGCGATCTGGATCTTGGGATAATAGTCGCCGCCCGCGCGCTGGAATGCATCCGCCCAGCTATGATCGAAGACATATTCGCCCTGGCTGTGCTGCTTGACGTAGGCAGGCAGCGCTCCCGCCAGCACGCCTTCAGCCGTTTCAGCCACGATCGGCAGCGGCTGCCAGCCGCTCCTGCCGCCGACCGAGCCCGATTCCTCGAGCAATGAGAGGAACGCGTGGCTCATGAAGGGATTGGCCCCGTCACTGAGCGCGTCCCACTGCCCGGCAGGCAAGGCAGCGACCGCGTCGGCCGAACGGATCGTATACTCGCCGTCGCTCATGGCGCGATCCCCTCACCTTCGGCGATCGGCGCATCGGCGTGAAGGCGCGCGCGTTCGCGCAGTTCGGGGCTGCGTACAGTCCAGGTTGCGACCGGCAGGCCGCGCGCACGCTGAACGGCAGCGAACCGGCTCGGCAAGTCGCGGATGTCATAGGCCAGGAAATCCGGCCGCGCATGCCACAGCGCCAGATGGCGGCGCAGGTCGCCGCGAAACCCCTTAGCGCCCTCCTCGGTCACGACCAGACCGCGTACAGTTTCAGGACTGTGCCGCGCGAACCAGTGCGAGACGCGCGGATCGAAGCTCATTACCGCGTGGAGGCCGCGATAGGTTTCGAGCGCGGCGCGAACCAGGCTGCAGCTGCGTTCAACGTCGTAGCCGCGCCTCGACTTGACCTCGATCAGCAGCGGAGCGCGCCCGGCAATCAGCTCCAGCAAATCCGAAAGTTCAGCCGGGCCTTCGTCGGTCCCCGGATAGCGCATGGCCTTCAATTCGCTGGCCGGAAAGGATTCGGTCCCGCCTTCGGCGACCAACAGGCGATTAAGATCCCAGTCGTGGAACACCATCGGACGGTTGTCGAGGCTGCGCTGGATATCGCACTCGATCCCGAAACCGCGCTCAATCGCGCCGCGCGCCGCCGCCAGCGAATTTTCAGGAATACCAGGCCCGTGCAGTCCGCGATGGGCATAGGTCCATTGTCCGATCCAGTCGGCCCTGCCTGCCTTCGGCGCGGGAGCCCGCCAGCGGTCAATCAGTGCGAATAGCGACAATCGCATCGATTTCGACCGCCGCGCCAAGCGGCAGGACGGGAACGCCCACCGCGCTGCGCGCGTGCTTTCCTGCTTCGCCAAACACGTGAGCCATCAGCTCCGACGCTCCGTTCGCGACCTTGGACTGATCGGTAAAATCGGCCGCCGATCTTACGAATGCGCCCAGCTTGACGATCCGCTCGATCCGCGAAAGTGAACCTAAAGCCGCCTTGAGCTGCGCCAGGATCATCAGACCGCAGGCCTGCGCGGCCTCGAATCCGGCCTCTAGCGATACATCTTCGCCCAGCCGCCCGGTGACAAGCTGACCCTGCACGAAAGGCAGCTGTCCCGAGACGTGCGCGAGCCCGCCCGCAATCACCACCGGTACATAGGCCGCGACGGGTGCTGCGGCCTCGGGCAGGGCCAGGCCCATTCCAGCGAGTTTCGCTTCGATTTCGGCATCGGTCATTGGTTGATCCTCAGGCGTCATTTTCGCCGTGCAGCCGCCCGAGCAGCCACGGCAAGGCGTGTTCCCAGGTGTCGATCCGGGCGTGAGCGTGTCCCGCCACTAGCGCGCAGGAAATATGCGGAGCGATCCGCGGCGCGCCGCACAGGTGCAGCCGATCGACATGCGGCGCGATCTCGGCGACCGAGCCGTGATGCTGCGCCAGATCGTCTATGAACACCGCGCGGCTCGGCGCATATTCTTCGAGGATGGCCTGGAGCGCCGGTCCTTTTGGCCCCTGGTTGGTGAACACCCGCAAGTTGATGCCGTGGTCGGCAAGCTGCCGCGTGCGGCTTTCACGGTGCTGGTCCTGCAGGTTGGTGAGCACTACAACGTCGGCGTCCTGCGCGAGCAGTGCCATGGCCGAAACCGATCCTTCGATCGGAAACTGGCGGTGCATCTCGCTGTCGAAGAAGGCCTTGAGGTGCTTCCAGATGTCCGCGAGCTCGACGGGCTCACCTGTGCCGACCTGCTTCATCGAGCGGGCGAAATCGCCGCCGCTCATGTCGAAGCGGATGCCGTGCGCTTCTTCGAGCCACTCGCCAAACGGGCCGACCATGTGGAGCAGCACCTCGTCGCAATCGGAGATTACCAGCGGTCTGCTCATGACATTAGTCTTTCTTTGACTGCGGCGAGCTGCCTCGGCTCGATGCCAAGCGCGTCAGCCGCCGCGACGAGGTCGGGCTCATGCGCGCAGAGGAATTCGACCACGGCACCCAATACTGCCGGATCATCCAGCCCCCGGCGCAGCGCGTCCGGGGTCAACCCGGTAAGCGCGAGAAGGCGTTCCGCCCGGTCAGGCTGACCGAGGATCCAGCCAAGCGCCGCTAGCGCAAGCGCCTGAGGGTCGGTTGCCGGGGATGGCGCCTGGCTTTGAATTGTCAGTCTCGCTTTCAGGGCATAGAGCACATGTCACGGCCCAAGATGGTGTGCGGAACTGCGAATGGCAAAGCGAATCCTGGTTGTCGAGGACAACGATCTCAACCGGAGGCTGTTTTGCGACGTTCTCACCAACCAGGGCTTCGCGGTTGAGCCGGTTTCCGATGGCAATGAAGTGCTCGAAGCAGCGCGGCGATTCGTGCCCAATCTTATTATCATGGACATCCAGCTTCCCGGCGTATCGGGCCTTGAGCTGATCGAAGCGGCCAAGGCCGACAAGGTGCTGCGGGCTATCCCGGTGCTTGCCGTCACGGCTTAAGCCGGCAAGGGCGACGAAGAACGCATTCGCGATGCCGGGGCCGATGGCTACCTGTCAAAACCCGTCTCGATCGGGCCATTTATGGCCGCGGTGCAGTCGCTGCTCTGACGCCGGCCTTGACAACGCCGCCCTCGCGCCTCTTTTGCGCCCCAATCCGTTTTTAGGAACCCCCACCATGGACCGCTCAGAAGTCGACACCAGCATCCGCGCGCTGATCGAATCCTTCAACAAGAAGGGCATGGACATCAGCGATGCGACGCGATTTACCGATGATCTCGAATTCGACAGCCTGACGGTGATGGATTTCGTCGCCGCTATCGAGGACGAGTTCGACATCATCATCTCGATGAACCTGCAGGCCGAGATCGAGACTTACGGCCAGCTTGTCGATGCAGTGGTGAAGCTGCTGGGATGACCGATCTCTTCTCGAAATTCGACGACATCATCGAGATGCGCCGCGCGCTGCTTGCGTCGGGCGTGGAGGATCCCTTCAGCCTGGTGATGGAGCGGGTGCTCTCGCCCACCGTGGCAGTGTGTAACGGGCGTGAAACGATCTTGGTCGGCACTTACAATTACATGGGAATGACCTTCGATCCCGACGTGATCGCGGCGGGCAAGGAAGCCCTCGACCTGTACGGTTCGGGCACAACTGGCAGCCGGGTGCTCAACGGCACGTATTCCGGGCACCGCGAGGTCGAGCAGGCCCTGCGCGAATTTTATGCCATGGATCACGCCATGGTGTTCTCGACCGGCTACCAGGCCAACCTCGGCATCATCAGCACGATTGCCGGCAAGGGCGATTACATCGTGCTCGACATCGATAGCCATGCCTCGATCTGGGATGGCTGCAAGTTGGGCGACGCCGAAGTCGTGCCCTTCAAGCACAATGACATCGAGGCGATGGAAAAACGCCTCAAACGCATTCCCGAAGACGCGGGCAAGCTGGTCATTCTCGAAGGCGTCTATTCGATGATGGGCGACATCGCCCCGCTCAAGGAAATGATCGCCATCGCCAAGGCGAACGGGGCTATGGTGCTCGTCGACGAGGCGCATTCGATGGGCTTTATCGGACCCAACGGGCGCGGCGTCGCAGAGGACCAGGGCGTGCTCGACCAGGTCGATTTCGTGATCGGCACCTTTTCGAAGAGCGTCGGCACGGTCGGCGGCTTTTGCGTTTCCAACCACCCCAAGTTCGAGGTGATGCGGCTGGTCTGCCGCCCCTATGTGTTCACCGCGAGCCTGCCGCCCAGCGTCGTGGCCACGGCGGCAACCTCGATCCGCAAGCTGATGCACGGCCACAACAAGCGCCAGCACCTGTGGGAAAATTCACGCACGCTTCACGCCGGGATCAAGGCGCTCGGCTTCAAGCTCGGCACCCAGACCCCGCAAAGCGCGATCATCGCGGTGATCATGCCCGATCTCGAGCGCGGCGCGGCGATGTGGGAGGCTCTGCTCCACGAAGGGCTCTACGTGAACCTGGCGAGGCCGCCCGCGACCCCTGCGAACATGACGCTGCTGCGCTGCTCGCTCTGCGCCGAGCATACCGCCGATCAGGTCGAGCGCATCATCGGCATATTCGAGCGCGCGGGCAAGGCGGCCGGGATTATCTGAGTCCCTGCTTCACGCCGGCAGCTCGGCCGCGGATGCGCATTTCTGGCTGGTTTCCTCGCCCTCTCCGCCAAGCAGCGTGACGGCCGCAAATCCAGAAATCACGATCGCGACGAAAGCTGCCGTCACCTTGCCGAGGTGCTTGTCGATCACCGCCTTGATCGGCGCGCCGAACAGGCGGAACAGCACGCCCACGATCAGGAAGCTGATCGAACGCGAAACCACGCTGCCGAGCAGGAAGGTGCCGAGCGGCATCGCCATGAAACCGGCAGTGATGGTCAAGAGCTTGAACGGAATTGGCGTGGCGCCCTTGGCGACGAACAGCCAGAATCCGTATTCGCGCAGATAGCAGACCGCCGCCGGGAAGCTTTCGGCAAGCCCTAGCGCGCGCAGAAGAGCCGTGCCGAAGGCCTCGTAGGCGTAATGGCCGATAGCATAGCCAAGCATACCGCCCGCGACCGAGGCCAGCGTGGCGATCACGGCAAAACGCAGCGCCTTCTTTGGTTCGGCCAGGCACATCAGGCCAAGCAGGGGATGCGGCGGGACCGGAAAAAAGCTCGCTTCCATGAAACAGAACGCCGCCAGCCACCACTGCGCGTGCCGGTGCGCCGCCTTGTCCATGGTCCATTCGTAAATGCGGCGAAGCATGGGCGGTTCTTTCTGCGCGGGCTTGCGGGCTAATAGGTTGAGGTCCGCACCGGGACAAGGGCGCTCCGCACGCTGCCCACAACACCAACGCGCGGGGATATTTAACCAGATTGGTTATTATTTCTTGACATCGTCACGCTGTTTCGGTACATACAGGGAACATCGCGATATACCGATTCGCCTCGCCGGGGCAATTGGCCCCCACCTTTCATGGAAAGCCGCAAATGACCAAGCCGATCAGGCGTGGCCGCAACCTGGTTGTGCGCCCGACGCCCCGGAACAACACCCGCTGGCGGGAAGTCTTTCTTGAGAAACTTGCAGAAACCTCGAATGTCTCGCTTTCCGCCGAATGGGCGAGCATCTCGACCGCGCAGGTCTATGCGTCCCGCCGCTGCGAGCCTGAATTTGCGCGCAAATGGACAGCCGCCCTGTGCGAAGGCTACGACAATCTCGAAATGGATGTCCTGCGCCGCCTGCGCACCGGCGATTCCAAGGACCTGGACGGCAACAAGTTCGATTTCGGCGCGGCGCTGCGCATCCTCGCCGCGCACCGTGAAAGCGCCGCACGCGAAAGGGCAATCCGCGACAACGAGGACGCCGACGCCATCATTGCCGAAATCGACGCGCAGTTCGACCAGATGCGCACTCGCGCCAAGGCGGCCGAGCGACTGGCGACGACGGACGACGATGTCACGCCGTAGCGAGCGCCTTGAATGGCTGCTTTCGCTCGAACCCGAGGAACGTCATGCCCGCCTTCGCAAGCTTAAGGAAAGCGGCAAGCGCAAACTGCGCTTTCACTGGCGGCTGTGGGCGCATACCGAGCAGTTGCCGCCGCCCGGCGACTGGTCGACATGGTTGATCATGGCAGGGCGCGGCTTCGGCAAGACCCGCGCCGGGGCCGAATGGATGCGCGAAATTGCCGATCACGATCCCGATGCGCGCATCGCATTGGTCGGCGCAACGCACAATGAAGTGCGCGCGGTGATGGTCGAAGGCGAAAGCGGCCTGCTTTCGATCACGCCGCGCGGCCGCCGCCCGCGTTTCGAAACCACGCTGCGGCGGCTGACATGGCCCAACGGCGCGATAGCGACGATTTATTCGGCAGGCGAGCCGGAGAGCTTGCGCGGTCCGCAGCACAGCCATGCTCGCCGGCCAGGCTCAGAAGGAAGCCTGGGTAAACGAAGCTTTTGCACGCATCGATGGCCTGCTTCATTGCAGCGTCGAGGGCGAACGCGCCGATCCGCCGCCTTCGCCCGCCAATGGCGAGGCGTGGGTCATTGCGACCGGGGCGACCGGCGCCTGGGCTGGCAAGGACGCGATGATCGCGGCGCGGCAGGCCGACAACTGGCTCTACATCGAAGGCAAGGACGGCATGCGCCTGTACGACAAATCAACCGGACAAGAGCGTCTGTTTGCAACGACGTGGGTAACGCCCGTGATACCGATGGAACCAACCGGAGGCTCAGTGGTTGATGTCGAGGCACGGGCAGTTCTCGCCGAACTGATCCTGGCACTGCGGGTTTCGGGAGTTTTTCCAAGACCTTGACCTGGGCAGTGGCGGGATTGGCAAATCGAGAGAGGATATCCAAGTACCCGTGTGACAACTCAGGGGCCACCGGCAGACGAAAGCGACATTCTTGCAACAGTCTACGGCAAAGTGCGCTTGCGCGAGCCTGCCAGAGTCGGTAGAGAAAAGCCGCACTCGGTGGCTAAGTCTCTTTTTAGGGGAAGAGTAATGCGAAAACTCGTCATAGGATTGGCTCTGGCTTCTACTGCCTTTGCAACTCCTGCCATGGCCCGCGATGACGCCTGGTACGTCGAACTCGATTTTGGCCCGATGATTGTTGAGGATGCCGATTTCGATATTGGCACCTTTGATAATGCTGCGACGCTCGATTCCGAATACGGCGGCGATGGCGGCTTCATTGTTGGCTACGATTTTGGCGGTTTCCGGCTTGAAGCCGAAGCGAGCTATCGCAAGGCAGATAACGACGCTTTGGACACTCTCGGCGCTGTCGCTCTCCCCATTGGCGGAGTTGGCAACCGGGTGATCGGAAGCTTCGGTAATGTTGGCGGCGATGCCAGCGCGCTTTCGTTCATGCTGAACGGCTTGCTCGATTTCGGCGACGATGATGGTCTTCAGGCATTCATAGGCGGCGGTGCGGGTATCTCGCGCGTCGATTATGATGTCAGCCTCGGCGGCGGAACGCCTCAGTTCCTTGATTCGTCCGATAGTTCGTTTGCTTGGCAGGTTCTTGCAGGCGTTCGCGCACCGCTTACCGAAAATATCGATGCCGGCATCAAGTACCGCTTCCACAACGTCCCCGATGTTGGGCTGGTCGATGGCTTGGCGCGCGATGTCGATACGCGTTGGCGCTCGCACAGTGCGATGGGCACGTTGACCTACAACTTTGGTGCACCGCCGCCTCCGCCGCCCCCGCCTCCGCCGCCTCCGCCGCCTCCGCCGCCGCCGCAGACGATGACCTGCCCGGATGGCACAGTCGTTGGCATGAACGAGACGTGTCCGATGCCGCCGCCACCGCCGCCGCCGGCGCCGGAACGCGGTTAAGACACAGCGATCGCATCGGCAATGCGAAAGGGCAGGAACGCACAGCGTTCCTGCCCTTTTCTTTTGACGCGTTGCGCACAATCTCAAGTGATGGCTAGTGACGCAGGGACACGCAGATGCGCAAGTACGCCAGTTCTATTGCTGGCGAACTGCACTGATACTGGCTGAAATTGCGGTTATCAGCGGGCCGCGCTGGCTGCCGACCCGAGCGGCTTGAACTTACCCCCTGCATCCCAACCGTAGATATCATTGAGAAACGCAATCTTGCCGTTGCTCTCCGTGGCGGTGAGATAGGTGATGTAGACAGGCACGCCAACCGGGAGCTGGACGAATTGCTCTGGCGTAGCCGAGGGGGCCACGGGCTCGCGCTTGAGCAGCCACTTCCCGAACCGGCGCGCGTCTTCCAGCCTGACGCAGCCATTGCTCAGCGTGCGCAAAGGCTTGGCGAAATATTCCTTGGTCGGTGTATCGTGGAGGAATATGCCTTCCCCGTTTTCGAACGAGAACTTTATCTTGCCCATCGAATTACCGGCATTGGGCATTTGACGGACGCGCACCCGCAAATTGCCAGAGGCAACAGCCGCCCAATCGACCGTAGTTGGCGCAACGGCGGTCGCATCAGCCGCCCAACTCGTCATGACCTGATAGCCTCGGGCGGTGAGATAGGACATACCAGTCTTGAGGACATTTGGCGCCACGGTCTTGCGAACCAGATGTTCGGGCACGTTCCAGTAGGGATTAAAGGTCGCGTAATAGATTACGCTGGAGATCATCGGAGTGGGCAGGTCTTGCATCCCGACGACTACCTTCATCGAATCGACCGGCTGGTTGTTTTCGTACATCGTCAGCGTCTGGTTCGCGATGTTGACGAGCGCAAAGCGCTCGGTCCGCGGCATCGAGCGCAGACGGTCGAGGTTCATAACCACCCGGCGATCGGGTATTGCAGCGGGAGTGCCGCCTAGCTGTGTCCAGGCGGAATCGCGCAGTTGATTGTAGATCAGATTGACTGAAGCAGCTGCATCGAGATGCTGAGCAAGCGAAGGAGCCGCGGCCGCCGCTGACAAGACTCTTTCCACCGGCGTTGGCCTTGGGGTCATCGACGGATAACCGAAGATAACGTCAGACGACGGCCGCTGGATAGTCTCCAGATAGGTCACCCAGATCGCCGACAGCAATTGCTCTGCAGCGCCGCGCTGCGCGGGGTCCTGCGATTTGGCAGTCAATGCCGCGCTTTCGATCTCAAGCGCCAGACTGGGCCCTTGCGACAAACCCTCGAGTTGCGCCCGGCGCATTATCATCGCCAGACGCGCGGCCGCTGCGCCATCATCCTTGAACCAGTCCGGGCCGCGATAGCGCCGGTAGTAGGCGTGAACTGCAGTGCCTTGCGCGAAACCGGCAAGCCGGGGGTTCATGACATCGGCACGGGCGGCCGCCGCTTCCCGTTCCTTTTCCTTCTTGCTCTTGGCTATGGCCGGCCCGGAAGCTGTCAACACCGCCGCGGCAATGGCAAGCGATGCCGTTCGGTACATGCGGTTGCTGATCACCTTTTGAAACTCCGTAGGATTGATATCGCGGCTATTAGTGCTCGCGCCCTGAGCGCAGCCTGAATTCATATTCGATTTACACTGGCGTCGAAAAGCCGAAAACTGCAGGGTAAAGCGCCGCGAAACTCGGTTCATCTCCATATCGACTCGCTTCACCGAAGTGGCTTCTGTTCGACAAGCGTTCCGGTCCATCGGCTGAACCAGCTCATTTTCGCCTTTCATCAGGCTGCATAGTCGGTCTCGTCGAAAAGGCCAGCTTGTGCAAAACCCGCCTTGCGCAGGCGGCAGCTGTCGCAAAGCCCACATGCCTGCCCTGATGGGGCAGGGTCATAGCATGACCAGCTCAGCTCAGTCCGCAAGGCCAGCCGGGCGGCTTCGCGCGCAATTTCGCTCTTCGTCATGTGCTGCAAGGGCGCGTGAATGCTGAAGCCTTCGCCTTCGGAGCCGGACTTGGTGGCAAGGTCTGCCAGGCTGGCAAAACCAGCAATGAATTCGGGTCGGCAGTCGGGATAGCCTGAATAGTCGAGCGCATTGACGCCGATGAAGATATCCCGCGCCTTGAGAGCCTCGGCCCAGGCCAGCGTGAGTGAGAGGAAAACTAGGTTTCGCGCCGGGACGTAGGTAACCGGGATGCCTGGCTGCAAGCCGGCTTTTGGCACCTCGATCTCGTCCGTCAGTGCCGAGCCGCCAAATTGCCGCAGGTCCAGGGGCAGGACGACATGCCGCGCCGCGCCCAGCATATCCGAGATTGCCCGGGCGGATTCGATCTCGCGGCGATGTCTCTGGTTATAGTCGATGGTCAGCGCGTTGAGGCGATAGCCGGCTTCTCGCGCCAATCCTGCGGCAACCATCGAATCGAGGCCGCCGGAAAGCAGCACGACGGCGTCACGACCGGCTCCCGGCTCTTGCAACTTTGGCATGGCAGGCGGTTATCCGGCTTGAACCGCCAAAGCAATCGGCATCAGCGCTGGCAGGCGCCCGTCCAGCGAGCCTCAGCCGCAAACGCAAACGGCAAACCGCCGTCGATGCCCTGGGTATCGATCTGGACCAGCCGATCGGACTCGCGGCGGATGTGCGTCCTGCCGTATCCGCTGCCGGGGCAGGAATACTGGACGGTTACCTCGTGCGGCGTATCATCGACAACGATGCTGCGGCATTTGAGGTGCGAATGGCGCAACTGGATAAGCTCCCTGCCGCTGGCAAGACAGACCTTGCCGATCTCGGGATCATCGTCCCGATAGGTCAAAGACCAGTTGCCGCGCTCGAGGCGGTCCAGCAGCGCGAGCTGCGCTTCCTGCGCCCATGCCGCGCCGGCCAGCGCAGCTGATGCTGCGAACGGAATTACAATCCAGGCGATTTTTCGCATTGTGGGATGGTTCCTGACCCGCCGAAACGCCGGGGCTTCACGATCTTCGCAAAACACACGCTCACGGCAAAGCATAATCACGCACGCTTTTTAGCCGACCAGCCCTTAACCAGAGCTTACACGTCGATTTCCAGCACTTTTGAGCAGAACGCGCATTCTACCGGAATAGTGCCGGAAGGATCGCGCATCTCATCGAGGTCCTCGACCGGGAACCGCGCAAGGACCCCGCGGTAATGCGCCACGGTGCAGCGGCACCCGCGCTTTAGTGGTACCTGCCGCTCGACCCTAACCTCTTGCTCCTCGTGAAACAGGCGCCAGATGATCTGTTCGAGCGACAGCTCCGGGTCGACCAGCTCGTCATAGCGGATCGATCCGGCCAGCACGGCGACGTGTTCCCATTCGGGGTTGTCGTCCCGGACGTGCAGCCGCTCGCGGCCTTCCTCGCCGTCCGGGAAGTGCTGCACCAGCAGCCCCGCCGCGATCGTGCCCTTCCCCGAATTCCTCATCCCGACCCGGATCAGAGTCGGGATCTGCTCCGATCGTTCGAAATAGGACTCGCATGCCCACGCCAGCGATTCGCCTTCGAGCGGCACGATCCCCTGATAGCGCTCGCCGCTGGTCGCAAGATCGAAGGTGATCGCGAGATAACCGGTGCCGAATAGCGCCTCCAGGCCCGGATTGGCACCGAGCTTTTCCAACCTCTCCGCATCGTGGCGGACGTAGCCGCGCAGCTCGCCGTCGCGGTGGTCGCAAACCAGCAGGTCGACGACCGCACCTTCGGCCTGAGCCTGAAACGTAAGCTGGCTCGCCGGGTCCTTGAGCAGAGAGCCCATCAAGGCCGTCAGTACCAGCGCCTCGCCAAGCAGCAGCCGGATCGGCGCCGGATAGTCATGCGCCGAAAGCACGGTGTCGAGCACCGGCCCCAGCCTGACGATCCTGCCACGCGCATCGCGGTCCGGGATCGACAGGGTCAGGACGCGGTCGAACCCGGTTTCCCCGCTCTCGATCAGATAGTCCTCCAGGCTCACAGCAGACCGAACGCCCACAGCAGGATCGATTTCTGCGCGTGGATGCGGTTCTCGGCCTCGTCGAACACCGCTGATTGCGCGCTTTCGAACACCTCTTGCGTCACTTCCTCGCCGATATGCGCTGGCAGGCAGTGAAGGAAGACCGCATCGGGCTTGGCCAGACGCATCAGCGCGGCATTGACTTGATAGGGCGCCATCGCCGCCAGCTTCTCGGCAGCATGGGCCTGGCCCATCGAGACCCATGTGTCGGTAACCACCACATCGGCGCCGGAGGCCGCCTCGGCCGCATCGCGGGTCAGCGTTACCCGCGCCCCGCCAGCCTGCGCCTCACTAACGAACGAAGCATCGGGGTCGTAGCCCGCGGGCGTTGCAACCCTGACGTTGAACTTCATCAGCCCTGCGGCTTCGAGGATCGAGTGCAGCACGTTATTGCCATCGCCCAGCCAGGCCACTTCCAGCCCGGGGAGTGCCTTGCGCCGCTCGACCACGGTTAGCAGGTCGGCAACGATCTGGCAGGGATGCGACCGGTCGGTCAGCCCGTTGATCACCGGAACCGTCGCGTGGCGCGCCATTTCCTCGGCCTTGGCGTGATCGTCGGTGCGGATCATGATGGCATCGACCATCCGGCTCAGCACCCGCGCGGTGTCGGCTATGGTTTCACCGCGTCCAAGCTGCGTGCTTGCCGCGTCCATCACCAGCGATGTGCCGCCAAGCTGGCGCATTGCCATGTCGAAGCTGACGCGCGTGCGGGTCGAGTTCTTCTCGAAGATCATCGCCAGCACCCGGCCCTCCAGCGGGCGGTCCGCGTCGGATGCGCCCTTGGGAAGCTGCGCACGGGCGGCCTTGCGATCGATCGCATCGTTGATCATCGCCGCAATCGCGTCGCCGCCTGCATCGCACAGGTCGAGCAGGTGCCTGGTCATTTTGCCACCTCTGCCGGCTGGTAGCTTGCAGCAGCGGCCGAGAGCTTGTCCATGAACTCATCGATGTGACCATCGTCGATGACCAGCGGCGGGACGATACGCAGTATGTTGTCGCTTCCCGAAACGGTCAGCGCATGGTGCGCATCGCGCAGATGCGCGACGAAATCGCGCGGCTCCGATTTCAGCTTGAGCCCGATCATCAAGCCGATGCCCCGAACTTCCTCGAACAGATCGGGATAATTGCCGATAAACTGCTCGAGCTTGCCGCGCAGCCGGTCGCCTTTGGCGCGCACATTGGCGAGAAACGCCTCGTCCGCCACCACGTCGAGCACGGCCTCTGACGCTGCCACGCCAAGCGGATTGCCGCCATAAGTCGAGCCGTGCGTGCCGATAGTCATGCCGCGCGCCGCCTTTTCGCTGGCAAGGCAGGCGCCGATCGGGAATCCTCCCCCCAGGCCCTTTGCCGATGCGAGTACATCGGGCGCGATGCCGTAATGCTCGTAAGCGTAGAAGCTGCCGATCCGGCCCACACCGCACTGGACCTCGTCGAACGCGAGCAGGATATCATGCTCGTCGCACAGGGAGCGCAGGCCCTCGATGAAGCCTTGCGAGGCCATGCGCACCCCGCCTTCGCCTTGGATCGGTTCGACGAGGAATCCTGCGGTCTGCGGCCCGATTGCTGCCTTCGCCTCGTCGAGATCATCGAACTCTACATAACGGAAACCCGGCAGCAGCGGGTGAAAGCCAGAATGGAGCTTCTCCTGGTTCGAGGCGCTGATCGTGCCCATCGTCCGCCCGTGGAAAGCATTGCGGAAGGTGATGATCTCGAACCGGTTCGCATCGCCGCCGTGCTGGTGATAAGCGCGCATCGTCTTGATCGTGCATTCGACCGCCTCCGCGCCCGAATTGGTGAAGAACACCGTGTCGGCGAAGGTGAGGTCGACGAGGCGCTGCGCGAGATGCTCGCCTTGCGGGCTGCCATAGAGGTTCGAGACGTGCATCAGCGTCTCCGCCTGGCGCGCGATCGCGCCGGTCAGTCCGGCATGCGAGTGCCCGAGCGCATTGACCGCGATTCCCGCCGCAAAGTCGAGGTAGCGCTGGCCGTCCTCGCCGATGAGGTGGCAATGATCGCCGCGAACGGGCCGGAAATCGCACCGGCCATAAACGGGCATGAGCGGGGTGATCGACATGGTTTGGGTCCTCGATTCAGATCGGTAATGTGGAAAGCAATGCGGACTGGCATTGCGAAAACGAAAAATGGCGGCTGCCAAGCCCAATGCCCGGTGCCGCCATCTTGCGCGTTAGATTGTGACGCGCTCCGGTTTCAGCACCTGGAGCAGCGTCGGCTTATCTGCTCCTATTGCGGGACGAGATTGACCGCCGAATACTTGCCGCGTCGGTCCACCTCGATGTCGAACTCGACTCGGTCACCCTCGTTGAGCCCGGACAGGCCGGATCGCTCGACAGCGCTGATATGGACGAAAGCGTCTGGCTGGCCGTCATCGCGGGTGATGAAGCCAAAACCCTTCATGGCGTTGAAGAACTTGACCGTGCCGGTGGCCTTCTCGCCGGTCAGCTGACGCTGCGGCGGAGCCTCGCGCTTTTCAACCGCGATGGCTTCGCCAACGATCTGGAGGTCGCTGGCGGAAATCTTACCGCCGCGATCGACGAGCTGGAATTCCAACTCCTGTCCTTCGGCGAGCCCTTCGAGCCCGGCGCGCTCAACCGCGCTGATGTGCACGAACACATCCTCGCCGCCATCATCGCGCTGGATGAAGCCGAAGCCCTTGCCCGAATTGAAGAATTTTACGACGCCCTTGCCTTGGCCAACGACCTGCGCGGGCATTCCGCCTCTCGCGCCGCCGCCGCCGCCAAATCCGCCGCCGGAACTACCGCCACCGCCGAATCCGCCGCCGCCGCTGCGCGGGCCGCCCCTGTCGCCGCCGCCGAACCGATCATCGCTTCCTGCGCTGCCCTGCTGACCGCCGAAGAATGGATCGAAATCGTCTTCGCCAAACCGATCACGCTTGTCGCGTCCCCTACCGCGACGCCCTCTTTCAAAACTCATCTCTGCAAACAAACCTTCGAATCGCCCCACGAAACTGGGCCGGGAAACGTGGACGAACCGCACCCAGCCACGGGATGGAGCCGCAACAAGCAGTCGAAGCGCATCCTGACAGCCCCGCATCTACACGATTTTCCACAGGATTGCGAACACATTCGCGAATCGGCCTCCGGACGCGCCGGTTGCGCAATTTGCTTCAGTGCGCGCTAACGGGCCGCGCCTCTTGACGCGGGGCCGTATTGGCGCTTGGTGCGATCACTCAGGCACCCGCAGCGCACAGGCCAAAGCCATGTTCCGAAAAGTCACCGACAGGTTCTACGCCAGCCCCCAGATCGAAGTGAGCGACATCGCCGAAGCCGCGCAGCTTGGCGTCAGGCTGGTGATCAACAACCGGCCCGAGGGCGAAAGCGAAGACCAGACCCCCGGCCCGGTGATCGAGCAGGCAGCGCGTGCGGCGGGCATGGACTATGTCGCGATCCCCGTCACTCATGCGGGCTTCAGCGAAACGCAGGTCAGCGCTATGGCCGCGGCGCTCGCGCAGACGCAGGAGCCGGTTCTGGCCTATTGCCGCTCGGGCACCCGCTCGACCCTGCTTTGGTCGCTGGCCGAGGCAAGCCGCGGCAGGAACCCGCAGAAACTTACGGCGCTTGCCGCCAATGCGGGTTACGATCTTTCGCCGGTCCGCGCGATGATCGACATGCTCGCCGCCAACGCGCCCGACGACTGAGCGAAATCAGCTACAGCGCCTGATCGTTGGTTTCGGCAGTGCGTATCCGCATGGCCGATTGCAGATCGAAAACGAAGATCTTGCCGTCACCGATAGCCTCGGTGCTGGCGGCCTGCTGGATAGTCTCGACGATCTTGGCCGCCATCGCGTCGGTGGTCGCGATCTCGATCTTGACCTTCGGCAGCATGTTGGTGGTGTATTCCGCGCCGCGATAGATCTCGGTCTGGCCCTTTTGCCGCCCGAAACCCTTGACCTCCGAAATCGTCATTCCGGCCACGCCAGCCGCGCTGAGTGCATCGCGCACCTGCTCGAGCTTGAACGGCTTGATGATCGAAATGATGTATTTCATTGCGCTCCATCCCCCTGGCCGGTTGTCCCGCGGTTCGCCGGATCACCGTGCCGCCCCGGTGCTAGCAAAATGACGCACACGAAAAAAGGGGCCGAAGCATTTCTGCCTCGGCCCGTTGAGTCGTGTGTTCGCAGGAGGAACATCGGATGGCGGGGTGGGGTGGGAGGAGAGGAGGAAACCCCGCCCCCGCCAAACTCGTTAAGTCATTTTCTGGTCGCGTCGCGGATAGCGAAAACCGGTTCCCACTTTTCGCGCGAAGCTCCCTTAGGAGTTGTATGCCCTTTCGCCGTGGCTGGTGAGATCGAGGCCCTGCTGCTCGTCTTCGGCCGAGGGGCGCAGGCCCATCGTCTTGTCGATGATGAAGAACAGGACCGCAGAGCCGATACCCGACCACAGCAGCGTGACGACCACGGCCTTGATCTGAGTGATCACCTGGCCGCTGATGCTGTAGGCATCTGCGTCGAAACCTGCCGGGAAGACGGTGTAGTCGAAGTATCCCTGACCGCCGAGCGAAGGCGCCGCGACGATGCCGGTGGCGATTGCACCGACGATGCCGCCGATGCAGTGGACGCCGAACACGTCGAGGCTGTCGTCATAGCCGAGCTTCGGCTTGATCGTGGCCACGAACAGGTAGCACAGCGGCGATACGACAAAGCCGAGGGCGATCGCGGTCATCGGCGCGGCAAAGCCCGAAGCCGGGGTCACCGCGACCAGTCCCGCAACCGCACCGGTTACGGCGCCAAGCAGCGAAGGCTTGCCGTGGTGGATCTGTTCGACCAGAGCCCACGACACCGCAGCGGCACAGGTGCAGACCATCGTGTTGATGAAGGCAACCGCGGTCACGCCGTTGGCTTCAAGGTTGGAACCGGCATTGAAGCCGAACCAGCCAACCCACAGCAGGCTCGCGCCGATCATCGTCATCACCAGCGAGTGCGGCGGCATCGGTTCCTTGGGATACCCGTTACGCTTGCCGATCATCAGGCAGCCGACCAGGCCAGCGATACCTGCGTTGATGTGAACAACGGTGCCGCCGGCAAAGTCCAGCGCGCCCCATGCCCACATCATGCCGGCGTCAGTCGGCGCATCGGGAAGGAAGTCCGGACCTGCCCAGTACCACACCATGTGCGCGATCGGGTAATAGACCACGAACGACCACAGCACGACGAAGATCAGCAGCGAGGAGAACTTGATGCGTTCGGCGAATGCGCCGACGATCAGCGCCGGAGTGATCATCGCGAAGGTCATCTGGAACACCACGAAGCTGAGCTCGGGCAAATAGACGTTGTTGCTGAAGGTCGCGGCAAGGGTGGTGTTGTCCACGCCCGCCAGCAGCGCCTTGGAAAGGCCGCCGATGAAGTGGTTGTCGCCGCCGCTGGTGAAGGCCAGCGAATAACCGGCGACGCACCACAGCAGGCCCGTCACCGAAACGATCATGAACACCTGCATGAGCAGGCTGAGCATGTTCTTGGCGCGCACAAGGCCGCCGTAGAACAGAGCCAGCGCCGGGATCGACATCATCAGCACCAGCGCGGAGCAGACCAGCATCCAGGCGGTGTCGCCCTTGTCGACCATGCCGGCCATCTGCTCGAGAGTAGGCGCCTTGATCATCGTCGTCGCTGCTTCAACAGCAGCAGCGGTGGCCTCGGGTGCGGGTGCGGGGGCGGTCGGTGCGGCCGCAGCAGTGGCTGCCGCTGCTCCGGTGGCGACTACAGCCGCCTTTTGTGCGAAGGCGGCTGTCGCGGCGAAGAGCGTAGTGCCCAGTGCGCCGGCGCCGCAGATCATCTTTCGGATCATTGGTTCATATCTCCTGTCAAGCGCGCCGGTCACAGCGCCATGTCGCCGGCTTCGCCGGTGCGGATGCGCGTTGCCGAAGTGAGGTCGAGCACGAAGATCTTGCCGTCGCCGATCGCTTCGGTGCTGGCCGTCTGCTGGATCGCTTCGATAACCTTGGGCGACATGTCGTCCGTGGTCGCGATCTCGATCTTGACCTTGGGCAACATGTTGGTGGTGTATTCGGCGCCGCGGTAGATCTCGGTCTGGCCCTTCTGGCGGCCAAATCCCTTGACCTCCGATACGGTCATCCCGGCAACGCCGATGCCTGCCAAGGCCTCTCGAACCTCGTCGAGCTTGAAAGGCTTGATGATGGCTATGATGAATTTCATGCCTATCCCCTGATTTCTGGCGGCAGGATGCCGTCCGCCACCTTATAAGCAAGGGGTGTGCCAGTTTTACTTTTTGGTAAGATTTCCGGGATGGGCCGACGGGAGACGCACGCCAGACGGAGATATGCCGCCCGGATTCCGGGCACTATGCCTGTTTTTTGTGCAGCTCGAGCAGCGCCCATACCGGCAAATGGTCCGAGCCGCGCGCAGACAGCGCGCTGCGGTGAACCCCGCTCGCCTCGATGGTCCACTGGCGCGAGGCGATCACCCGGTCGAGCCGCGCCACCGGCCGGCGGGCATGATAGCTCGGCCCCGGGGAGAGCACCTGCCAGGAATCGCCAAATTCGCGGAAACAACCGCCGCGCTGCGCCCATTCGTTGAAATCGCCCATCAGTACGGTGGGCAATTCGCTATCGAGATTGCCGATATGCGCGAGGACCGTGCGCACTTGCAGCCGGCGGCGCAGCCCCTACAAGTCGAGGTGCATTCCCACCACCCGCACGGCGCGGCCCTCGATCAGCAGATCGGCGCGGATCGCTCCGCGCGGCTCTAGCACCGGCAACGGCACCGGCGCGGCCGAGACAATCTCGATGCCGCGCTTCACCAGCAAGGCATTGCCGTGCCAGCCGATGGAATCGGGCCGCATCGAAAGCGGCACCGGGCGGTAATGCGTATGATCGAGGATCATGGCCATCGGCAGCGCGCTTGCCCGCCGTCCGATCCGCCGGTCCGCTTCCTGCAGCGCGACGACATCGGCATCGATCTCGCGCAGCACAGAGAGGATGCGTTCGGGATCGCGCCGCCGGTCGAGCCCCACAGCCTTGCGGATGTTGTAGCTGGCGAAAGTGAGCTTCATTGCTCCCCTGGAATGAAGCGGTCGGTCGGCCTTGTCGGGATGCCGTCGATGCTCTTGGTGCGGCTCTGGGCGAGCTTGACCCAGGCCTCCGGGTCCTTCTGGACATGCCATTTGACCATCGTATCGCGCTCTTTCTCGAGGCTCATCACCGGCACGCCCCAGCCGCAACTGGTTTGGACGCTGTCGACGGCGATATCGAAGATCTGGCGGGTTCCGGGCAGCAAGGTGAAATGCCGGGCAAGCTCGTCCCAGCCGGGATCGGCAGGCAGCACGGGCTGGCCCCGGCCATAGATGCGCAGGATCAGCGCGGGCTGCTGGAAATTGCACATCATCACGGTAATGCGCCCGTCGACCGAAAGATGCGCGTGAGTCTCGTTGCCAGATCCGCCAAGATCGAGGTAGGCGATCCGCTTCGGCGAGAGCACCGCGAAGGTGTCCGCCAGCCCCTTGGGGCTGAGATTGATGCGCGCATCGGCGGCAGCGGTGGCGACGAAGAACACGCTCTGGCGCTCGATCATCGCCATATGGTCGGCGGTGAGGTGGTCAGTAAAGTCGGACATGGGGCGATGCTAGCCGGTTTGGCCCTGGCTCGCCAGCCTCACCGTAAGGCGCTCACCGCTCCTTGGTCGCCGAGAACGCCAGCTCGGGGTTCTTTTCCTGCTGGTAGCCAACGTCCCAGGCCGACCGGGCCATAAACACCGGGTCGCCGTCGCGGTCCTTGGCCAAGTTGCCCTTGTTGAAACCGGCAAAGTCGCGCAGCGCCGCTTCGGGACCACTGATCCAGCGCGCGGTGTCGAACGGGGCCATCTCCAGGACGGCCTCGACCTTGTATTCCGCCTCGAGCCGCGAGACGAGCACTTCGAGCTGAAGCTGGCCAACCACGCCGACGATCCACTGCGCGCCGATCTCGGGATAGAACACCTGGATCACGCCTTCTTCCGAGAGATCGTCGAGCGCCTTCCTGAGCTGCTTGGTCTTGGTCGGGTCCTTGAGCACCACGCGGCGCAGAATTTCCGGCGCGAAGTTGGGCAGGCCGGTGAAGCGTACCTCGTTCTTTTCCGAAAGCGTATCGCCGACCCGCAAGGTACCGTGGTTGGGAATGCCGATAATGTCGCCGGGCTGCGCGGTGTCAGCGATCTCGCGGTCCTGCGCGAAGAACAGGATCGGCGAATGGACCGCCACCGGCTTGCCGAGGCCCGAGGGCGTCAGCTTCATGCCGCGCTTGAAGGTGCCTGAAACCAGCCGCATGAAGGCGATCCGGTCGCGGTGCTGCGGATCCATGTTGGCCTGCACCTTGAAGATGAAACCGGTGACCTCGTCGCGCTCGGGCGCGATCTCGCCGCTCTCGCTGGGCTGCGGGCGCGGCGGCGGCGCATATGTCGCGATGGCGTCGATCAGCTCGGCGACGCCGAAATTCTTGAGCGCGGAGCCGAAATAAACCGGCGTCAGGTCGCCGCTACGATAGGCATGGAGATCGAACTCGGGATAGCCGACACGCGCCAGATCCACTTCCTCGGCGACGTCGTCGGGCAATTCGGGGGTGGCGTCGACCTTGCCAAGGAACTCGCGGCTGTCGCCTTCGGGTCGACTGGCCATGCCGGTCGTCAGGTCGAGCACGCCTTGGAACAGCCCGCCCATGCCAATCGGCCATGATTGCGGGCTGACATCGAGCGCGAGCATGTCCGCCACTTCGTCTAGCACGTCGAACACCGGCCGGCCTTCGCGGTCCACCTTGTTGACGAAAGTGATGATCGGCACCGACCGCAGACGGCAGACCTCGAACAGCTTGCGGGTCTGCGGCTCGATGCCCTTGGCCGCGTCGATCACCATGATCGCCGAATCGACCGCGGTGAGGGTGCGGTAGGTGTCTTCCGAAAAATCCTCGTGGCCCGGCGTGTCGAGCAGGTTGAAGGTGATGATGCTTCCGTCAGGATTGGGCCGCTCGAAGGTCATCACGCTTGACGTGACCGAAATGCCGCGCTGCTGCTCGATCTTCATCCAGTCCGAGCGCGCGCGCCGCGCTTGACCGCGCGCTTTGACCTCGCCGGCAAGATGGATCGCGCCGCCCTGCAGCAGCAGCTTTTCGGTAAGCGTGGTCTTGCCCGCGTCAGGATGCGAAATGATCGCGAAAGTGCGGCGTTGGTTGGCCATGGTCGTTGGATCGGTCAGCCGCGCAGCGCCGCGCCGAGTTTTTCCGCCGCTGCGGTCACGCGCTCGCTGATCGCCTTGAGATCATCATCGGTGAAGCTTTTCTCGCCCGGCTGGAGCGTCACCTCGACCGCCAGCGACTTCTGCCCCTCGGGAACGCCTGCGCCCGCGAACAGGTCGAACAGCCGCGCATCGACCACGCTCGTCTTGTCGGCATTGCGCACCGCGCGGACCAGATCGCCGGCTGGCAGATCGGCGGGCACGAGGAAGGCAAAGTCACGCGTCACGCTTTGCAAGGCGGGCGGCGCATAGGCAGGGCGGGCGAAACCCGCGCCGTCCTTCTTCGCCGGGATCGCATCGACGAACATCTCCACCGCCGCAACTGGCCCGGCAATGTCGAAAGCCTTGAGCGTGGCCGGATGCAGCATGCCGAAGCGCGCCAGCACGGCCTTGGGTCCGAGCCGCAAAGTGGCCGACTGGCCGGGATGGAACTGCTCGCCTGCCTCACCCATCACTTGCAGCTTATCGACCGGAGCGCCGGCCTCGGCTAGCAAGCCCAGAGCCTCTGCCTTGGCGTCGAAAGCGTCAAAGGTGGCCGCCTTGCCGCTCGCCCAGCCGCGCCGGGTCCGCTCACCTGCCAGAACGACGCCCAGCGCCGGGCGCTCATCGCTGCTGCCGTCGGCGGCGATGAAGTAGCGCCGGCCAAGCTCAAACAGGCGCAGCGACGATGCGCCGCGATCAAGATTGCGCTTTGCCGCTGCGATCAGCCCAGGCAGCAGCGAAGGGCGCATCGCCTTCATGTCCTCGCTGATCGGATTGGCGAGAACCCACAAGTCATTTCCAGATGCGAAGTGCTCGGCTTCGGCAGTGGGCAGGAACGACCATGTCACCGCCTCGTTCAGCCCGCGCGCGGCAGCGGCGCGGCGCAGGCGGCGCTCGGTTATCTGCAAGCCGCTCGCGGTGGGGCGGGCAACACCGTCCGCACGCGGCAGGGCGACGCTTTCCACCTTGTCGACACCGTGAATGCGCACGACTTCCTCGACCAAGTCGGCAGCGCCCTCGATATCGTGGCGGCGCAGCGGCGCGGTAACCTGCCAGTCGGTTGAAACATCGAAATCGAGCGCGGCAAGTATGCGGCGCTGTTCATTGTCGGCCACATCCAGGCCGCCCAACTTGCGGCACAGCGCCGGATCATAAGCGACCATTTTCGGCTGCGATGGCGGGGATCCCGCGCGCACCACTTCGCTCGCCTCGCCGCCGCATATGCGCAGAATGAGGTCGGTAAGGATAGCGAGACCTTGATCCAGAAATGCCGGATCCACGCCGCGCTCGAAGCGGCTTCGCGCATCGCTGGCGATGTTCAGGGCGCGGCCGGTCGCGCCGATCCGGTCGGGATCGAAATAGGCGATCTCGAGCAGCACATCGCTTGTCGTCTCGCTGCAACCCGAATGCTCACCGCCCATGATCCCGGCGATATCGTGGACGCAGCTATCGTCGGCGATCACGGTCATCTCCGGGCTGAGCGTGTAAGTCTTTTCGTTGAGCGCCAGCACCTGCTCACCGGGCGAGGCCCGCCGGGCGACTACCGCGCCATTGAGCGTGGCAAGGTCATAGGCATGAGCAGGCCTTCCGAAGGCGAGCATCACGTAATTGGTGATGTCGACCAGCGCCGAAATTGGCCGCTGGCCCGCCGCAGAGAGCCGCGCCTGCATCCATTCGGGCGAAGCGCCGTTGCTCACGCCGCGAATGACGCGCCCGTAGAACGCCGGGCAGCCTTCGGGATCGTCGGTGCGAATCTCCACTGGACAAGGGAAAGTACCCGCCAATTCAGGCGCCGAGAATGGCTTGAACGTGCCAAGCCCCGCTGCCGCGAGATCGCGGGCGATACCGTAAACCCCCATGCAGTCCGGCCGGTTGGGATTGACCGAAATGTCGATCACCGGAGACGCGCCGTGGTAATCGGCGAAAGCCGTGCCCACCGGCGCATCGGCGGGCAGTTCGATGATCCCGTCATGATCGCCGCCCAGCTCGAGCTCGCGGGTCGAGCACATCATGCCGTTCGATTCGACGCCGCGCAGTTCGGCCTTCTTCAATTGCATGCCATTGGCCGGAACCACCGCTCCGGCCACGCCCAGCACGCCTTTCATCCCCGCGCGCGCGTTGGGCGCGCCGCAGACCACCTGCAATGCTTCGCCAGTACCCGCATCGACCGTGAGCACTTGAAGCTTGTCGGCCTGGGGATGCGGCGCGGCGGTGAGCACCTCGGCGACGAAGAAACCCGCCAGCTTCTCGGCCGGATCGTCGATCCCATCGACCTCGAAGCTGATGGCGTTGAGCTTGGCGGCGACCTCGGCAACGCTCGCATCGGTATCGAGGAAATATTTAAGCCATTCGAGCGAGAATTTCATAGCCGCGCCCCCACACCGGCTGAAAGCGTCGGCTGGTCGAAGGCGGAAAAGCCATAGTGGCGCAGCCACCGGACGTCGCCGTCGAAAAACGCGCGCAGGTCGTCCATCCCGTATTTGAGCATGGCAAGCCGGTCGACGCCGACGCCGAAGGCGAAGCCCTGCCATTGGTCGGGATCGAGCCCGGCAAATTCAATCACCCGCCGGTTGACCATGCCGCTGCCCAGCAATTCCATCCAGGCATGGCCGGGCGCATCGCCGCTGCCGCCGAGAACGCGGCGCGCCTTGCCGTCCGGCCCGGTCTCGAGAGCAAAGCCGACATCGACTTCGACCGAGGGCTCGGTGAAAGGAAAATAACTTGGCCGCAGGCGCAGCACGATATCGTCACGCTCGAAGAAAGCCTTGAGGAAAGTCTCCAGCGTCCATTTCAAATGGCCGAGATGAATGTCGCGGTCGATCACCAGCCCTTCGACCTGGTGGAACATCGGCGTGTGGGTCGCGTCGCTGTCGCTACGGTAGACGCGGCCCGGCGCGATGATCCGCAAGGGGGCGCCTTGCGCAAGCATCGTGCGCACCTGCACCGGACTGGTATGCGTGCGCAGCAGCATGCGGGTCGCATTGCCCCCTGCTGGCGGGTTCATCTCACCCCCGTCTGCCGGGAAATAGAACGTGTCGTGCATCGCCCGCGCGGGATGGCTTTCGGGCATGTTGAGCGCGGTGAAGTTGTGCCAATCGTCCTCGATCTCCGGCCCGGTGGCGACCGCAAAGCCGAGATCGGCAAAGATTTCCGCGAGTTCGTCCATAACCTGGCTTACCGGGTGAACGCTGCCCCTGGGGCTTTCCGGCGCTGGGAGCGACAGGTCCACCGTCTCCGAAGCCAGCCGCGCTTCCATCTGCGCCGCCTCGAGGGCTTCCTTGCGATTCGCCAATGCTCCGGTCACGCTCTCGCGCAGGCTGTGGATTTTCGGGCCGGTTTCCTTGCGTTCGTCCGGCGTCAGGCCGCCGAGCGTCTTGAGCAGGGCCGAGACCGATCCCTGCTTGCCGAGCAATGCGACGCGCAGCGCCTCGAGCGCATCGAGATCACTGGCGGCGCCGATCTGCGCAATCGCCTCCTGTCCCAGCTTTTCGTAGTCCACGTGTACCCTAGCCTTGCCCGGTTGTGTGCTTGCGCGCGTGCATTAGGGGCGATTGCCGCAAACCGCAATCGGCGGCCGGGCCTACCAGGCCCTACGCTCAGAATTCGCTGACGACCCCGCCCACCTGCTCCCAGTGGCGCATGCCTTCGAGCAGCACCGGCTTGAGCATCGGCCGCTCCAGCCGGGCGAATTCGCGCGGCGTTAGGCCGGTAAACTCGCGGAACTCGCGCACGAATTGCGGCTGGTCGTGGTAGATGTCGTCGATCGCCTCGATCCACGTGCGCTCTCCGCCGAGCATATGCTGGGTGACGCTGCGCATGAAGCGCTGGCGGCGCAGCAGCATCTTGGGAGCTAGGCCAAACGCGCTCTCGCAGACGCGCTCCAGCGTGCGCCGACCGATGCCGACACGCTCGGCGATGTCCGACACATTGGCGCAGCGCGCGTCCATCAGCGCGGTCATGATTGCTTCGATGCGGTCCTCGTCCTCGCGCGGCGGCACCTGCAGGCGGCGCGAAAGGCAATCGAGGATGATTTGCAGTTCCGCCTCGGCATTGGCAGGCCCTTCGAACAGCGCCTGGCCAATCGGCCAAAACGCCGCAAAGGCAGGATCGCCCTCGATATCCACCGCGCGGTTGGCATATTCGCGTGCCGGAGCATCGACAAAGTGCGACCACCCGGCGGGGAGCATGATCGCGCTCCACTGGCGCAGCGGCCCGCACTCTAGCTGGACCGCGTGATCGAACGGCCCGACCGCGCCGAACATGCCCGAATCGAAAGTTTTGCCGTCGCGAAACAGCAGCGTCATCGACGGCCGGTCGCGCCAACTGACGATACCCCAGCTGGGCAGCACGAAATCGGTGATCGTCGCACCCGGACCGACATAGGTCTCGAGCAGGAAAATTGTCTGGAAATAGCGGTCGAGGCCCGCAGGCGGGCGAAAATAGCGAAGGCTCAGGTCAGCCGAATCGGATCGCGCATATGACACGTCCTCCTCTTTTTAGAGGAGTTCGGGCAATTGCACAGTGCACGGAAAAACAACGGGCGCGAAGCGGATATGCCGCCACGCGCCCGTCGATACCGCAAACCCGGCACGCATCGGTTTCAGCCGAGCGCCGCCTTGGCCTGCGCGATAACGGCGGAGAACACGCCGGCTTCGTTCATGGCGAGATCGGCCATCACCTTGCGATCGAGTTCGATCCCGGCAAGCTTGGTGCCGTGGATGAACTGCGAATAGGTGAGCCCCTCGGCGCGGACCGCAGCGTTGATGCGCTGGATCCACAGGGCGCGGAAATTTCGCTTGTTGGCCTTGCGGTCGCGGTAGGCATACTGGCCCGCCTTTTCGACCGCCTGACGGGCGACACGAATCGTGTTCTTGCGGCGGCCGCGGTAACCCTTGGCCTGATCCAGAAGCCGCTTGTGCTTGGCGCGCGTGGTAACGCCGCGTTTAATGCGAGGCATATGCTAGTACTCCTGTCTCAGTTGAGGCCGTAGGGCGCCCACTTCTTGATCACCTTGGCGTCGGCGTCGGAAATGACGTCGGTGCCGCGGTGCTGGCGGATGTACTTCGCATTGTGGCTGATCAGGCGGTGGCGCTTGCCAACCGCGCCGTGCTTGATCTTGCCGGTGGCGGTGAGCTTGAAGCGCTTCTTCACACCGCTCTTCGTCTTGAGCTTGGGCATTTTCATCTCCTGGTCAGAGACACGTCCGGCCCGCCCTGGCAGCCCTTTCAGCCAGGCTGGTCGTTCGAATTCGTGTCGTTGAAGCGCGCGCACTTAATGTGCACTGCGCGCAAAGGCAACTGTTATCCTGCAATCTCGCTGGCCAGCCCATCGAGGGGACGATTCCAGACATAGGCCTGCGCCGTCACCGGACCCGCAGCCGTCTGTGCTGTGACTTCGATGCGGCGGTAGTCGCCGCGTTCGGGATCGGCCGGGTCGAAATCCTCATAGGCGTCGAGCGATGCCAGGTCTTCCCCGCTGAAGCCGTCTCCCGCCTCGTAGACCATGCCCGCGACAGGTGTGCCGCCCGGATCGACCACCAGCGCCTTGTGCCATCCGACGTCATGGCGAACCCGGTAGAGCCTTCCTGTCACGCGTGCCGCTTCGCCCGGCCGAAGCCGCTGATGCAGCCATGCTGCAAACGCATTGCAGTCGGCTTGCAGCAGCGTTGCATAGAAGAAAAATCGCATGGCTTTCGCGTGGCTTCCGGTTCTGGCAAGAGCGGCGAATCACACCGGGAGACTGGACCAATGGCTATCGTTCACACTTACGACCTGACCGCCGCGACCGGCAAGGCGGGCGATCTTGGCGCGGCACTTGAGGCACTGGCAGAGGCCGTCAAAGCGATTCCCGGATCGCAGGGCGCCACGGTGCTGCGCGATGTGAAGGACCCGAATCGCTACCTGTTCCTCGAATACTGGGCCGACGAGCCATCGCGCAAGGCGGCGGGATCACAGCTTCCCAAGGACGTGATGGGGCAGATCATGGGCTCGGTAACGGGCGCGATCGGCATGGCGGATTACGACCGGATCGCGGGGTAGTTTTCTGAAACTCAGTGATTGCAGGCAATCGCCTCGATAACGTCTTCGAGCCGCGCCGGATCGCCGAGCGCGATGACGTGGCCGTCGGAGCCTTGGTGCAGCGGATCGCCGTTCCAGTCGCACATCAACCCGCCCGCGCCCTCAACCACCGGGACTAGCGCCGCCCAGTCGTGCAGCATGAGCCCCGCCTCACAGACCACATCGACATGGCCCGAGGCGAGCAGGCCGTAGTTGTAGCAATCGCCGCCCATCATCATCCGCTTGTGATCGGTGCGCGCGGCGAGCGCCATGAAATGCGCGCCTTGGTGCTCGTCGAAATAGTGCGGCCCGGTGGTCGCCAGCATGGCCTCCGAAAGCTCGCGGCAGGGCCGCGTGCGTATTTCAATCCCATTCAGAAGGGTCGGCTTTCCGCTCGCCCCCAACCAGCGCTCGCGCAGGATCGGCTGGTCAATCACGCCGAGCACCGGGAAACCGTCAACCAACAGCGCAATCAGCGTGCCGAAGATCGGCCGCCCGCCGATGAACGAGACGGTGCCGTCAATCGGATCTAGCACCCAGGTGCGGCCCGAGCTGCCGGTTTCGCTGCCGAATTCCTCGCCGATCACGCCGTCGCGCGGAACTTCGGCCTTGAGCAGGCGGCGCATGGCTTCCTCGCCGGCGCGGTCCGCCACGGTCACCGGCGTGGAATCGCCCTTGCGTTCGGTGGCCTCAAGCGAGCGAAAATGCGGCCGGATCGCATCGCCTGCCGCGTCGGCAAGCCGGTGCGCGAGGGCGATGTCGGCATCGAGGTTCACGGGGCCGGCGTCCGCAACGGCTGACCGTTGGCGACGAACCAGCTCGAAATGGCGCGCATCCCTTCGGCACCCGCGACGCCGCCGTGAACCGCGCCCGGCGCAATTCGCACACCCTGCCCGGCGCTTAGCACGAGGTCAGGCTGGCCTTCGACGGATAGCGTGCCCGATCCGCCGATCACATAGAGAAACTCTTCGCCCGAATGACTGTGCCGCGGGATTACCATGCCCGGCGTCGCGACCAGATCGCCCATCACCAGATGGTATCCCGGCGCTGCCGCAATCGGACCTTCGAGCACGAGCGTGCTGCCCACCGGCGGCTGATAGACTGCAGGTGCGGGGACGGGAGCGGGGACCGAAGCAGGCGCGGTAACCGCCCCGGAGCTAGCGCAGGCGGCCAGCGTGCTGCAGGCAAGAAGCGCCGCCGCGCGCATCAGTCGAACAGGCTCGAGACAGAGCTTTCGTCGGCAATGCGGCGGATCGCCTCGCCCAGCAGCGGGGCGATCGGCAGGACGCGGATGACCTTCGAGGCGTTAGTCGCCTCGGTCGGCAGGATCGAATCGGTGATCACCAGCTCAGTCAGCGCCGAGCCGTCGACCCGCGCCACCGCGCCGCCCGAAAGCACGCCATGCGTTATGTAGGCTGTGACCGAGGTCGCGCCGCCATCGAGCAGGGCCTGCGCCGCATTGCACAGGGTTCCGCCCGAATCGACGATGTCATCGATCAGGATGCAGGCACGGCCCGACACGTCGCCGATGATGTTCATCACCTCGCTGCTGCCCGGCTTGTCGCGGCGCTTGTCGACGATGGCGAGCGGTGCATTGTCGAGCCGCTTGGCAAGCGCGCGGGCGCGCACCACGCCGCCGACATCGGGCGAGACGACGGTGATGTCCTTCGCGCCATTGCGGGCAAGGATGTCAGCGGCCATGACCGGGGCAGCATAGAGATTGTCTGTGGGAATATCGAAGAAGCCCTGGATCTGGCCTGCGTGCAGATCGACCGACAGCACCCGGTCGGCCCCGGCCTCGGTGATCAGGTTGGCGACCAGCTTGGCCGAGATTGGCGTGCGCGGGCCGGGCTTCCGATCCTGCCGGGCGTAGCCGAAGTAGGGCACCACCGCCGTGATCCGCTTGGCCGAGGCGCGGCGAAGCGCATCGATGCAGATCAGCAGTTCCATCAGGTTGTCGTTGGCGGGAAAGCTGGTCGGCTGGACAACGAACACGTCCTCGCCGCGCACGTTCTCGTGGATCTCGACGAACACTTCCTCGTCGGCGAAGCGGCGTACGCTGGCATCGGTGAGCGGCAGTTCGAGATAGCCCGCGATCGCCCTTGCGAGCGGCAGGTTGGAATTGCCGGCCAGAATCTTCATTGCGCTCGTCCCTGTTGGCAGCCCGGCGAATCCTCGCGCGGACCGTGCTTCCGGCTCTACCCCGCAGTCACGGGATTGCAACATTACGGGCGGGCGTAAGTGGGGGAAAGCGGCGCGAACGGGTGTCGCGCCCCCAATCAATCCTTGAACGCGGCGCGGTGTTCGCCCTTGATCCAGCGCACCGTGCCCGATGAAGCGCGCATCACGACGCTGTCAGTGGTCATGGTGCCGTTGCGCAGTCGCTTGACCCCGTCGAGCAACGAGCCGCTGGTCACGCCGGTGGCGGCGAAGATGCAGTCTCCCTTGGCGAGTTCTTCGAGCTTGTAGATGCGGTCGAATTCACGGTCCTCGATGCCCCACTTGCGGGCGCGGGCGCGTTCGTCGTCGTTGCGGAACAGCAGGCGGCCATTGAATTGCCCGCCGACACAGCGCAGCGCGGCCGCCGCAAGTACGCCCTCGGGCGCGCCGCCCGAACCCATGTACATGTCGATCGTGGTGTCCTCGTCGGTCACTGCGATGACGCCCGCCACGTCGCCGTCGCCGATCAGCACCACGCCGCAACCGATGCCGCGCAGCTCGGCGATAAGATCGGCATGGCGCGGCCGGTCAAGGACGCAGACGTTGATGTCGCTGGGCTGCACGCCCTTTACCTTGGCGACAGCGGCGACGTTCTCGGTCGGGCTCTTGGCCAGATCGATGATTCCTTCGGGATATCCGGGGCCGACGGCCAGCTTGTCCATGTAGACGTCGGGCGCGTTAAGCAGGTTGCCTTCCTCGGCGCAGGCCAGCACCGCGAGCGCATTCGGCCCGGCCTTGGCGGTGATCGTGGTGCCCTCGAGCGGATCGAGCGCGATGTCGATCTTGGGGCCAGTGCCCTGCGCGCCGCCGACCTTCTCGCCGATATAAAGCATCGGCGCTTCGTCGCGCTCACCCTCGCCAATCACCACCGTGCCGTCGATGGTCAGCTCGTCGAATGCCTTGCGCATCGCTTCGACGGCGGCGTGATCGGCTGCCTTCTCGTCGCCGCGCCCGATCAGGCGCGAGGCGGCGATGGCCGCGGCTTCGGTGACGCGCACCATTTCCATGACGAGAACGCGGTCGAGAACTTTGCTGGCGGCGGTGTCGGTCATCTTGGGCGCTATCCTCCAGGTGCGTGATCAGCCAGCCGCTTAACCAGTGACGGCTGGCTTGTCGAGAAGCTGTACCAGCCTTTCGCCTGCGGGCGATCAGTCCCCGATGATGCCCATCCACAGCGGCGGGGCGGTCAGGCTTTCGGAGTCGCCGAGCAGGTCAAGCGCCTGCGTCACCGCCGATTCGGGGCCTTCGTGCGTGACCATGGCGATGATCACTTCGCCGCCCGTTTCGCCCCGGCCCTGCTGGATCAGGCTTTCCATCGACAGGCCAGCATCGCGCATTGCCGCCGTAATCTCGGCCAGCACGCCGGGCCGGTCCTTGACCGTGAAGCGGATATAGGCGCGCACCGGGCGGTGCCCGGTTTCCGCACGCTCCATCGGCTCAAGCTCGGCAACCGGCATCGAGAAGGCCGCGCCGCGTTCGCCGCGCGCGATGTCGATGATGTCGGCGACCACTGCGCTGGCGGTCGGCCCATCGCCCGCGCCCGCGCCCTGGAACAGCAAGCGGCCCATGAAGTTTCCCTCGGCGACGATGGCGTTGGTCGGCCCGTCTACATGCGCGAGCGGATGATCGAGCGGCACGAGATGCGGCCGCACCCGCTGGAACAGGCAATGCGCACCGTTGGTCTTGTCGGTCTCGGCAACGCCCAGCAGGCGGATGACGTAGCCCAGCGCCCGCGCCTGGGCGATGTCGGCGGCCACGATCCGCGAGATGCCGGTCGCGTCGACGCCCGCGAAATCGAGCTTGGCGCCAAAGGCGATCGCAGCAAGGATCGCCAACTTGTGCGCGGCATCGATGCCTTCGATGTCGAAAGTAGAATCGGCCTCGGCATAGCCGAGCCGCTGCGCATCAGAGAGGACACTGGCGAAGCTTGCGCCGGTGTCTTCCATCACCGTGAGGATGTAATTGCAGGTGCCGTTGAGGATGCCGTAGACGCGCTCGAAGGCATTGGCCGCAGCACCTTCGCTCAGCCCCTTGACCACGGGGATGCCGCCCGCAACCGCCGCTTCGAATTTCAGCGGGGTCCCGGCTGCCTCGGCTGCCGATGCGAGTTCGAGCCCGTGGTGGGCAATCATCGCCTTGTTTGCGGTGACCAGCGCCTTGCCCGCTGCGATTGTGTTGCGCGCAAGCGTCAGCGCCGGGCCGTCGGAGCCGCCGACCAGCTCGACCACGACATCGACATCCTCGCGCGCAGCCATTGCGGTAAGATCATCGTGCCAGGCGTAGGGCGACAGATCGACACCGCGGTCCTTGGTCCGGTCGCGTGCGCTGACTGCGGTGATCACGATCGGACGGCGCGCGCGGCGCGCAATCAGCTGCGCGTTGGTCTCGATCAGGCGGATAACTCCGCCGCCAACGGTGCCGAGGCCGGCAAGCGCAATCCTGAGCGGTTCTGCCATGGTAATCCTTCCGGGAGCGGCCCCTAATCCAGCCGCGCCCTTATGACCAGAGGCGAGCTATCAGGACAATGCCGCCTGGAGATCCTCGATCAGGTCGAGCCGCTCCCAGGGGAACAGGTCGCCTTCAGCCTGGCGGCCGAAATGGCCATAGGCTGCGGAGCGGCGATAGATCGGCTTGTTGAGGCCCAGATGCGTGCGGATCGCGCGGGGGGTAAGCCCGCCGAGCTTCTCGATCTGCATGATCGCGGCTTCGATCTTGTCATCGCCGATGGTGCCGGTCTCATGCGTATCGACATAGAGCGAGAGCGGCTTTGAGACGCCGATGGCATAGGCAAGCTGGATCGTGCAGCGCGTGGCAATCCCCGCCGCGACGATGTTCTTGGCAAGGTAGCGGGTGATATAGGCCGCCGAGCGATCGACCTTGGTCGGGTCCTTGCCCGAAAACGCGCCGCCGCCATGCGGAGCCGCGCCGCCATAGGTATCGACGATGATCTTGCGCCCCGTCAGGCCCGCGTCGCCATCCGGCCCGCCGATCTCGAAGCTGCCGGTCGGGTTGATGTGGTAGAAGGTTTCGCGCAGCAACACCGGCGGGATCACCTCGGCAACCACCCGCTTCACATAGGCATGGAGTTCAGCTTCCTGCTCGCCCTGGTCATAGCCCTTGGCGTGCTGGGTGGAGACGACAATAGCCGTCGCCGCAACCGGAAGGCTGCCTTCGTAGCGCAGCGTCACCTGGCTCTTGGCGTCGGGCTCGAGGAACGGCGCCGCGCCCGAGTGGCGGTCGGCGGCCATGCGTTCGAGGATCTTGTGGCTGTAATAAAGCGTAGCCGGCATCAAGTCGGGAGTTTCATCGGTGGCATAACCGAACATGATGCCCTGGTCGCCCGCGCCTTCATCCTTGTTGCCGCTGGCATCGACGCCTTGGGCAATATGCGCGGACTGGCCGTGCAGCCGGTTGATGAATTCGAACTTCTCCCAGTGGAAGCCTTCTTGCTCATAACCGATTTCGCGCACCGTCCTGCGCACGGTCTGCTCGATCTCGTCGAGAGCGCCCGGTGCCCACTGCCCGTCCTCATAGACGCCCTTGCAGCGGATTTCGCCAGCGAGGACGACAAGCTGCGTGGTGGTCATCGTTTCACAGGCGACGCGCGCCTCCGGATCCTTGCCCAGGAACAGATCGACGATGGCATCTGAAATCTGGTCCGAAACCTTGTCGGGATGGCCTTCTGAAACGCTTTCGGAGGTGAACAGGTAGTCTTTGCGCATGTTTCGCCCGCTGTGCCGATATTGTTGAATCAGTGATATAAAGAAATCTTTATGTCGCTTCGTCTCTAGCACGCCCGCGCCGCAAGGCAACCACGCAAAGGGCGAGCATGGCGAGCGCAAGACCAAGCGGCAGCAGATTGCCCAGCCGCGCGAACGGCGTGGGCGCTTCGGGCGGCGGTATCTTGCCATCGATCCGGCCTGGCTGGTGGCGCGGGATCGCGGCGCGTACCAGGCCATTCGCGTCGATCACCGCGCTGATCCCGTTAGTGGTCGAGCGCAGTACCGGCAGTCCTTCCTCGATAGCGCGCAGCCGTGCCTGCGCGAGGTGCTGGGGCGGGCCCCAGGCACCGAACCAGCCATCGTTCGAGGGGTTGAAGATAAAGTCGGGCCTGATCCGTGGATCGACCACTTCGCCCGAAAACACGATCTCGTAGCACAGCTGCACGCCCGCCTTACCCCAAGGCCCGAAGTCGAAGGTGCGTGGGCCTGGACCCGGCAAGAAATCGAGCGATCCCGCCACCAGCCGACGCAGGCCGAGCGGCTCGAGCAGCCAGCGCAGGGGCAGGTATTCGCCGCCGGGCACCAGATGCGCCTTGGAATAGCTTGCCAGCAGGTTGCCTCGGGGATCGAGCGTGGTGACGGTATTGCGCGCAGCCACTTCATCGCCGTTCTCGATCACCAGATCGACCGCGCCGGTCATCAGCAAGCTGTACGGTCCGATTACCCGGCCGATCCGTTCGCGCGTCATCGCCGGATCGCCGCCGTAGTTCATCCCTCGGTAGAGCCAGCGCGGATAGCCGTCGCGCAGGTAATCGGCGAGGCCCGATTCGGGCCAGAACACCATGCGCTGGGTGTTGGGAATACGCGGCAGCGACTGGTTCGCCAGCTTGAGAAAATTCGCCTCGTAAAATCGCGAATCGTTGATGTGGTCCTGCCGGACGTCGGGCTGGACCAGCGTGAACTCGCGGCCGCCTTCGCGCCGCTCGATCCAGGTCGCGGGCATGGTCATCCATGCGGTCAGGACCGCCGCCGTGGTCGCGCCGCCGAAGGCAAGTGTCGCGCGCTGCCGCCGGTCGGCGAGCAGCCCCGCGCGTAGCAGCCGCCGCACCAGCGCAGCGATCAGAAGGAGCAGACCCGAAAGGCCGTAAGTGCCCATCCAGGGAGCCAGACCAGCCAAGCCCTGCGCATCGAACGGGCCGAGGAGCGCTGCGCCAAGCGGGTTCCAGGCAAAGCCGGTGAACACCCAGCCGCGCATCCATTCGGTGATGATCCAGCAGCCGGCCAATGCAAGCCCCAGCCACGGCATTCCGGCTTCGCGCTTTGCCCCGAGCCGACCGACCAGCCACCACGCGGCAAGCGCAGCCAGTGCGGGATAGATCGCGAGATAGAGCGCCAGTCCAAACACCGCGACCAGCCCCAGCCACGCGGGCATTTCCGCCTGATAAGTGAAAGCCGTGGCGATCCAGGTGTTGCCAACGGTGAAATGCCCGACCCCCAGCAGCCAGCCCAGCGCAAACGCCTGCCGGCGCCGATCGGCGCGCGACAGCATTTCGATGAACAGCGCGAGGGCGACGAGGGTCAGGGGCCAGAGCGACAGCGGCTGGAAACCGCAGGCCGCCAGCGCGCCAAGCACAAGCACCGCGATTCCGTTAAGCAGGCGCGGGCGCGCCGCAGCCGAGCGACTTAAGGTTTGCTGGATATGGCGAAGCGCCGACATGCGCGCCGGTTCATAATGACGAGATGGTGCAAGGCCAAGCATTTGCGCCCGGCCTTGCCGATCCCTCCGCGAATCAGCCTACAGCCTCGAGCGATTCGTCACTGCCGCCGGTGTCGCGCGGCTTGCGCGTGCGGCGGCGCGGCTTGGCGGGCGCTTCCTCGGCGAAATCCTCGCTGGCAGCAGCGATCGAAGGCGGCAGCACCGAAGGATCGACTCCGCCTTCGAGCTGGCTGACCTGCTCCTCCCGGCGCGGCACCTCGGCTTCGTCACTCCGGCTTTCACGGCGCGGGCCGCGCGGCCTAGCTGCGCCGCGGTTGTCGCGCACGAACGGGTTGTCCGCCGGCTCATAGGGATCGCCTTCACGCGTTTCCCCATCGCTCTTGCTGTCGCTGTTGCCCGCATTGGTGTCGGCATCGTAGCCGCCGCGCTCACGCTCATCGCCGCGCGAATCGCGGGTGTCGCTCTGCGGCTGATCGTCCCCGCCCGGCTCATCGCCATAATCGTAATCATAGGAGCTGCGCGGTTCGTCATACCGAGGCCGTTCAATGCCGTCCTGCGGACCATCGCGGCGTACGCGGGATTCTTCCTGCCGCTGGCGCTGATCGGCAAGCACCCGAAAATAGTGATCGGCGAACTGGAGGTAATATTCCTCCTGGACCCGGTCCCCGTTGAGGTGGGAGTCGTGCGCCAGCTTCCGGTACTTGTCGAGCAATTGCTGCGCGTTGCCGCGTGCCCTGCTGTCGATCCGGTTGACTGGCTGACCGCCCTGCTGACGGTTATTACCGCGGCCGCGCCGGCGGTTATTGTTACCACGATTGTTGTTATTCAAGGATATGTCCTCAAAAAATTGCAAGAGCCGCGCGATCCCAGTCCGCCAGCAAATTGCCTGTCGCTCCCCACCACGAACATCCACGCTCGTGGTTCCGACATCTGCCGTCGATCCGGAGCAGAACCCCGTCTCATCGCAAATGCTGGAGTCGGAACCGGGCGACGGGAAAGCCATCCGTCATCGCGGTTCACCCGGGACTTAGGGAGACTAACCGCCAAAGCCAAGCAAAAATTTAACGCTGCTGCATCATTTCCACAACTCTCGGCCGTCCGCCAAGATCGTAGTGGAGCAAGGCGGCAAGCCCCGCCGCGCCCGCGAGCGCCATCACGGCCTCGGCCTGCGCCGCACCGATCTCGACGAAAGCGCGCCCTTGCGGCGCCAGCAATCCGGGCAATTGCGGGACCAGGACGCGGTACTGGTCGAGCCCGTCCGGCCCGGCAAACAGCGCGCCGTGCGGTTCGTGATCGCGGACTGACGGTTCGAGCGGCGCATCTGCCTCGATATAGGGCGGGTTGGCGAGGATCAGGTCGAACGGCCCGCCCAGCCCGTCCGCCCAGCCGGGCATGGTCCAGTCGGCGAGGCAAAAACGCGCCTGCCCGCGCGTCAGGCCGAGGTGCCGCGCATTGCCTCCAGCGACATCGAGCGCCGCCTGCGAAACGTCGATGCCCACGCCTGTCGCGCCAGGAAGTTCGAGCAGGCAGCTAAACAGCAAGCAGCCCGATCCGGTTCCGCAATCGAGCACATTTCGCGCACCGGGCATGGCCGCCAGCGCGCGTTCGACCAGAACCTCGCTGTCACCGCGCGGGATGAGAACCTCGCGCGTCACCCGGAATGACCTGCCGTAAAAGTCCTGACTGCCCAGGATATAGGCCATCGGTTCGTGTGCCGTGCGCCGCCTGACGAGTTCGGCGAAAGCGGCGGGCGGGGTCTTGGCCATATGCCGCAGCAGCATGTCTGACCGCTCGACATCCAACGCGTGAGCCATCAGGTGTTCGGCGTCGCTGCGCGGGGTAATGCTTGCCTCGCCAAGCGTATCGGCGGCTTCGCGGATTGCCTGCGCGACCGTATCAGCCATCCAGCGCGGCGAGCCGCTTGGCCTCGTCCTCGGAGATGAGCGCGCCGATCACCTCGCCAAGCGCCGTGCCTTCCATGACTTCCGGCAGCTTGTGGAGGGTAAGGCCGATGCGGTGATCGGTGACGCGCCCCTGCGGGAAATTGTATGTGCGGATGCGTTCGGAACGGTCGCCCGAGCCGACCATGGCCTTGCGCGCCTCGGCCTCCTCGCCGTGGGCTTCCTCGCGCATTTTCTCATAAAGCCGCGCACGCAGCACCTGCATCGCCTTTGCCTTGTTCTTGTGCTGGCTGCGCTCGTCCTGGCAAGTGACGACTAGCCCTGAGGGCAGGTGAGTGATGCGTATCGCCGAATCGGTGGTGTTGACGTGCTGGCCGCCCGCGCCCGACGAGCGGTAGATATCGATCTTGAGGTCCTTGTCCTCGATCCGCACGTCGACCTCGGTTGGTTCAGGCAGCACCGCCACGGTTGCCGCCGAGGTGTGGATGCGGCCGCCCGATTCGGTGACCGGCACGCGCTGGACGCGGTGGACGCCGCTTTCGAACTTGAGCTTGGCGAAGACCCCTGCGCCGGTGACGCTTGCGACCACTTCTTTGAAGCCGCCGACATCGCTTGCACTGGCCGAGATCGGCTCGATCTTCCAGCCCTGCTCGGCGGCATAGCGCTCGTACATGCGGTAAAGATCGCCGGCGAACAACGCCGCCTCGTCGCCGCCGGTGCCGGCGCGGATTTCGAGCATGGCCGAGCGGCTGTCGGCCACGTCGCGCGGCAGCATGGCGAGCGCGAGCGCACGCTCTGCCTCGGGCAGCGTTTCGCGGATGTGGTGCAACTCCTCCTCGGCTATCGCCTTCATTTCGGGGTCAGCGAGCATGGCTTCGAGATCTACTATCTCCGCGCGTGCGGCGCTGACCGAGGCGGCGGCCCTGGCGACCGGTTCAAGCTCGGCATAATCGCGGCTGGCGGCAACGAACTCGTCGCCTTCGAGCGTGCCCGAAGCGAGCCGCGCTTCAAGTTCGGAAAAGCGGTGCGCGATCTGGCCGAGGCGTTCGTCGGAGATGGTCACGCGCTTCGCCTCCTACCGTCATGCTGAACTCGTTTCAGCATCCATCGGGCCTCACGCATGGATCCTGAAACAAGTTCAGGGTGACGATTGGTGAAAGTCGTCACGGACGAACTGACTTGAGGGCGGTGTCTAGGGCTTCAATAAGACCTGAGTCCTTTTGATAGTACGGGCGGACTTGCACTCGTTCGCCATCAACTGTGTAAGAAATTAACACTGCAGCATCGATCTTTTTGGCCTTCTCGAAACGCTTTCGAGGCGAGCCAGTCGCGATCATGTCTGCCGATATGCCGTTCGATCGAAGTGCAGAGATCACCTTCTGCGCATAAAAAAGCGCAACGTCATCTTCAACGGCAATAATGACGTCGAGAAGTGATTGAGTGCCCTCCCCTACGAGCATCGCCAGCCGCTCGATCCCGGCCGCCCATCCGACCGCGGGCGTGGGCGTCCCGCCCAGTGATTCCATCAGCCCGTCGTAGCGCCCGCCGCCCAGCACTGTGCCCTGCGCGCCAAGCCGGTCGGTCACGAATTCGAACGCGGTGTGGCGGTAATAGTCTAGCCCGCGCACCAGCGCGGGCGCGCGGATGTAACCAACGCCCGCGGCTTTCAAGCCATCCGTCACCTTGCCGAAGAAGTCCTGCGCTTCGGCTGAAAGATAGTCGTCGATCTTCGGCGCATCGGCAACGAACGGCTTGTCGCGCGGGTCCTTGGAATCGAGGATGCGCAGCGGGTTGCGCTCCAGCCGCTCCTGCGAATCCTCGGACAACGATGCGCGGTGATCGCGGAAGTATTCGACCAGCGCCGCGCGCCATGCGTCGCGGCTCGGGGCATCGCCCAGGGTATTGAGCAGCAGCGTCACCCCTTCCGAAACACCCAGCTCCTTCAATATCTGGTCAGCCATCACCAGAAGCTCGACATCGGCGAGCGGCTCGGCGGCGCCGATGATCTCGGCGTCGATCTGGTGGAACTGGCGGTAGCGGCCCTTTTGCGGGCGTTCATAACGGAACAGCGGCCCGTGGGTCGCGACCTTCAGCGGCGCGTGCTGCTGCCAGCCGTTAGTGAGATAGGCGCGCGCGATCCCGGCGGTGAACTCGGGCCGCAGGGTCAGCGAATCTCCGCCGCGATCTTCAAACGAATACATCTCCTTGGAGACGACATCGGTGGTTTCGCCCAGCGAGCGCGAGAACACCTCGGTCTTCTCGAACACCGGCATCTCGATGCGCGTGAAGCGGTAAAGCTTGCGCACCTTTTCAAAGGTGGAGACGACATGCGCGAAGGCCTCGGCCTCTGCGCCGAAAATGTCCTGCGTGCCCCGGATCGCTTGCGGTGTTTTCATGGGCGCGCGCTTAGCCCCATTGGCGCGCGAGGGAAAGAGCGGGAGGCGGGCTTGATGCGCGACGAACGAGCCGCCACAACACAGCCGATGACCACGAGGATTGCCTTATCAGCCGCGCTGGCGCTGGCGCTCGCCGTGCCAGCCCATGCCCAGAGCCTCAACGCGCCCGATGTGCCGCTCGCGGCAACGCCGATCCCGGCCGCTGCCGACAGGCCCTGGCCGGGCGGCGCGATGACGCTCGACATCGACGCTACCGACGTTGCGCGCGGTCTTTACCGCGTCACGCAGACGATCCCGGTCGCGCCAGGCACCCGGCGCCTCACCCTGCTCTATCCCGAATGGCTGCCCGGCAACCATGCGCCGCGCGGGCCGATCGCCGAACTGGTCGGGCTGGAATTCAGCGCCGGCGGGCAGCCGCTGCGCTGGGAGCGCGACAGGGTCGAGGTCCATGCCTTCCATGTGGATCTGGCGGGCAGCGCCGGGCCGGTCGTCGCGCGTTTCGTCCACACCTCGCCGCTGCGCAGCTCCGAAGGCCGCGTGACGATGACCGCCGAGATGCTCAACCTGCAATGGGAGAAAATGAGCCTCTATCCCGCGGGCCACAATGTCTCGCGCATTGCCGTAACGCCTTCGGTCACGCTTCCGCCGGGCTGGAACCTCGCCACCGCGCTCGCCGGGCGCACGCGCAGGGGTGACACGGTGAGCTTTGCCAGCACCGACTATTCGACGCTCGCCGATTCGCCGGTCATGGCGGGTGCTTTCTTCCGCCAGTGGCCGCTTGACAGCACGGTACAGCTCAATGCCGTCGCCGATGCGCCCGCGCTGCTCACGCTGCGCAAAAGCGACCGCGCGGCGCTGGCCCGGCTGGTCGGCGAGGCACTGGCGACATTCGGCGCGCCGCCGTTCGACCGTTATGAATTCCTCGTTGCCTTGAGCGCCCGGATCGGCGGCATTGGCCTGGAACACCTGCGTTCGTCCGAGATCCAGCTCGAACAGCGCAGCCTGGCAAACTGGGACGAGATGAGCTGGGACCGCAACACCCTGGCGCACGAGCTGGCTCATGCCTGGAACGGCAAGTATCGCCGCCCGGCGCGGATGGTAACGCCAGATTTCCGCACCCCGATGCAGGGCGATCTGCTGTGGGTCTATGAAGGACAGACGCATTTCTGGGGCTGGGTACTGTCGGCACGCTCGGGCGTGCAGCCCAAGGACATGGTGCTGGGGATGATGGCGCAGGCTGCGGGCCAGTTCGATGTCGCGACGCCGGGACGGGCCTGGCGCTCGGTCGCCGATACGACCCGCGATCCGGTGGTCGCCGCGCGCAAGCCGCGGCCTTACCAGTCGTACGCGCGCGGTGAGGACTATTACCGTGAAGGCGCGCTGGTCTGGCTCGAAGCCGACCAGATCATCCGGCGCGGAACCGGCGGCGCGCGCGGGCTCGATGATTTCGCCCGCGCCTTTTTCGCGCGCTCCAGTGCCCGGTCCGATGTCAGTCCCTATGAACGCGCCGACGTGATCGCAGCGCTGGCCGCAATCCACCCTTACGACTGGGACGGCTTCTTTCGCGACCGCATTGACCGCGCGGGCCGGCCCGCTCCGCTGGCAGGCATCGATCTGGCGGGCTACCGGCTGACCTGGAAGAACCGGCCCAATTCCTACGAGGCGGCGCGGATGGACCAGAGCCGCAATCTCGACTTGTCCTATTCGCTAGGCTTCACCGTAGACGGCGAAGGCGAAGTTTCGGACCCGATCTGGGACAGCCCAGCGTTTCGCGCCGGGATCGTTACCGGGACGACCATCGTCGCGGTGGACAACATCGCCTTCACCATGGACGGGCTGAAGCTGGCGATCGAACGCGCCCGGCAGGACAAGCGCCCGATCCAGCTGCTGGTGAAGCGCGGTGTCCGATTTTCGGCAGTGCCAATCGCCTATGGCGAAGGTCTGCGCTGGCCGTGGCTCGAACCGGCTAGTCCGGGCGGCAATGCCCCGCTCGACCGGCTGCTGGCGCCGCGCGTCCGCTGACTAGATAATTGCGGCGTATTGATGTTGCAGCGCAGCATTCGGGGCTGTATGGGCCGCCGCGCATTGCTCCTACCCAAACTTTACGAAGGCCCGTCACCATGCGCATCGATCTCATCCCGGCCGGGGTAAACCCGCCTCACGAAATCAACGTCATCATCGAAGTGCCGATTGGCGGCGAGCCGGTGAAGTACGAGTTCGACAAGGCTTCGGGCGCGCTGTTTGTCGACCGCATCCTGCACACGCCGATGCGCTATCCGGCGAACTATGGCTTCGTGCCCCACACGCTCGGCGAGGACGGCGATCCGCTCGATGCGCTCGTCATCACTCGCTCGCCGATCATACCCGGCGCGGTCATCAGGGTGCGCCCGGTCGGCGTGCTACTGATGGAAGACGACAAGGGCGGCGACGAGAAGCTGATCACCGTGCCGGTCGACACGACCTTCCCCTATTACAGCGAGATTGCCGGCCATAGCGACCTGCCGCCGATCGTGACTCAGCAGATCCAGCACTTCTTCCAGCACTACAAGGACCTCGAACCCGGCAAATGGGCCAAGCTCAACGGCTGGGGCGACGCGGACGAAGCCAAGCGCATCGTGGTCGAAGCGATCGAGCGGGCGAAGGCCGAAGAAGCCTGACCTTCCCCGCCTGCCGTCAATCGCCCGCCACGCTCATCGCGTCTATCCGCAAGGTCGGCGTATCGATGCCGCGATAAACCTCGAGATCGTCGGCGGCACGCAGCCGGGCGAACATGTCGATCAGGTTTCCGGCAACGGTGAATTCCGCCACCGGGCCCGCGATCTCGCCGTTTTCGATTCTAAAACCCGACGCGCCCCGGCTGTAATCGCCGGTCACCGGGTTCACGCCCTGGCCGATCAGTTCGGTCACGAGCACGCCATGCGCGATGTCGGCGATGAGTTCACCGCGCGACTGGCTGCCGGCAGCGAGCACCAGATTGCCGACCGTCACTCCCGGCGCGCCGCCGCCGCGAGAGGCATGGCCGGTAGGCGCAAGGCCAAGCTGGCGCGCCGAGGCGCTCTCCATCAGCCAGGTCGTGACTTTCCCGTTTTCGACCAGCTTGCGCGGCCTCGTGGCAAGGCCTTCGCCATCAAACGGACGCGAGCGCAGCCCGCGCGGGCGCAGCGGATCTTCCTCGATAACGATTGCGGGATCGAACAGGGTGTCGCCAAGCCGGTCGAGCAGGAAGCTTACGCGGCGGGCAATCGACGGACCGGACAAGGCCGAGACAAGATGGCCGAGCAATGTTCCGCCAACGCGCGGATCGAACACCACGGTCATCTGGCCGGACTTGAGCTTGGCGGGCCGCAGCCGCGCGACCGCGCGTTCCCCGGCCAGCGTGCCGATCGAGTGCGGCGCGGGCAGATCGGCGGCGTGGCGCACTTGCCGCCAGGCATGGTCGCGCTGCTTGTCGGCCCCTTCGCCGGCTACGACGGTGGCGCTGATCGCATGGCTGGTGCCGCTGTGGACCGCGCCGAAGCCGTGGCTCGTGGCAAGCGCTGCAACCGAGCGGCTGGCGCTGGCCGCCGCACCGTCGGAATTGGTGATCCCTTCCACCGACCGCGCCGCATCCTCGGCCTCGCGCGCCAGATCGCGCAGATGTTCGGGAGAAACCGCGCGCGGATCGCTCATGTCGAGGTCCGCCCAGGGCGCACTTCCGAGCAGTTCGGCTGGCGCGAGGCCGGCATAGCGGTCCTCGGGCGCGGCGCGGGCCATGTCGATCGCGCGCTGCGCCAGTTCGGCAAGCGCCGCATCGCCCAGATCGGACGAACCGATCGAGGCCGAGCGTGCACCGCAGAACACGCGCAACGTGACATGCTCGCCCTCCGAGCGTTCGACCTCTTCGAGCTTTTCCAGCCGAACCTGGATCGTTTCGGACATATTTCCGGAATAGGCCGCGTCGGCGGCATCGGCGCCTGCACGGCGGGCAAGATCGACCAGGGCGGCGGCGCGCTCAAGGGCCTTGTCGGGTTCGAGCATTTTGAGAAACAACTCCTGCGCGCCCCGGTAGAGGCGCGGATGGGAGGCGATCTAGGGTGAGTTGCCGCTCAGGGCAACGCCGTCATGCGCCGCAGGCGCGTCAGGCGAACGCGAGGGCGAGGCCCTTGAACAGCGCGGTCAACGCAAAGGGCAGGCCAATGGCAAGCAGCCACAGCGCAACGCGATCGCTGCGGAAACGGTGCTCAAGCTCGGGAGCCATTGCCTGCTCGGCAGTAAGCGAGGTCCAGCGCCGCTCGAACCGGCGGCAGGCAGGAATGATCGCCCCGACGAGGATAACGAGCGCCAGATACGGAAGCAGCGAAGTGCCCTTGGTCTTGAGCGCGCCGATGGTCACGAAAATCTGCAGCGCCGTATACGTCAGCAAGGCATAGGCGATATGATCGCTCATCTTGCGGCGCCAATCGATCGCCTTCTGGTCGCCTGCAGACTTGATTGAAACGGTGCGCGTCACGGTGTCCATCGCTACCCTCTCCTGATTCCCTGCGGCGAGTAGACCACCTGATTGCAGAATAAGCAAGAGCGGTTAACCGTGTTGCAACTCAGCCCGATCGTGCGCGTTGCTGTGCGCTTGGAGCTGGTGTGCGCCCAACGAGCAATTGCCATGCAGGAATCCTGCCAGATCGGTCGAAATCGCAGGCTCCCGCGCTTGCCCCGTCAAAGCCAGATGCGTAAGGCGGCAATCGATGACCGACGCGGCGCATATCCCCGATGCCTCTGGCTTGAGCGAATTTTCCACAGGCGGCGGCCCTGCGCCCGGCGGTCTCGAAGTCGTGTCGATCGCCAAGAGCTACGACAAGCGCGCAGTGCTCACCGAGATTTCGCTGTCGGTCGCCAAGGGCGAGGTGCTCGGCCTGCTCGGCCCGAACGGCGCGGGCAAGACCACCTGCTTCTATTCGATCATGGGACTGGTCCGGCCCGACGAAGGCCGCATCCTGCTTGACGGGGTCGATATTACGCGACTGCCGATGTATCGCCGCGCGATCCTCGGGTTGGGATATCTACCGCAGGAAACCTCGATATTTCGCGGGCTGACGGTCGAACAGAATATCGCCGCCGTGCTCGAGATGAAGGAGCCGGACGCGGCCGTGCGCGAGCAGGAGCTTGAGCGGCTGCTCGACGAATTCGGCCTCACTCGCCTGCGCTCCAGCGCGGCCATGGCGCTTTCAGGCGGCGAGCGGCGGCGCTGCGAAATCGCCCGCGCGCTTGCCGCCAATCCCTCGATCATGCTGCTCGACGAACCGTTCGCCGGGATCGACCCTCTCTCTATCGCCGACATCCGGGATCTTGTGAAAGACCTCGCGCAGCGCGGCATCGGCGTGCTGATCACCGATCATAACGTGCGCGAAACATTAGATATCGTCGACCGCGCATGCATCATTTACGGCGGCCAGGTGCTGTTCGCTGGCAGCCCCGAAGACCTCGTTGCCGACGAAAACGTGCGGCGGCTCTATCTCGGCGAGGGCTTCACGTTATGAATCGCGATGCAGCTGCATCGCATGCGGTTCCAGCCCGCTCCCCCGCCCAGCCACCCGATAGGCTAACGGCCATGCTATCGGGTGGCTGGGCGGGGGAGCGGGCTGGAACCGTGCGCTGGGCTGAGCAAAGCGAAGCCCGGACCGACGCATAGAATGGCGATGGGGCCGCGCCTTGACCTGAGGCAGAGCCAGTCGCTGGTGATGACGCCGCAGTTGCAGCAGGCGATCAAGCTGCTGACACTCTCAAACCTCGAGACCGAAACCTGGATCGGCGAGGCGCTCGATTCCAACCCTTTGTTAGAAATGGCGAGCAGCGACGATATTCCCCCCGACATTTCCGCTTTGGCCGGCCCCCCCGAGGAAGCGCGCCGCACCAGCCTTGAAAGCTCGCCAATCGACCAGCTCATCAGCGAGGGACGCGGCGCCGAGGACCGTCCGGTCGAAGCGCTCGACAATCCGGGCGAGATGGACCGCGATACCGGCGCAGGCGAGGCAGAGGCCGGTGGGGCGGGCGGCGATTCTGGCGATTGGGGGCGCGAGATGCGCTCCGCTCCCGGAGACGATGCCGCGTTCCGCGACGAACGCGAGCAGGCCGGCGAAACATTGGCTGAGCACCTGCTTGCCCAGATTGGCACCGCAACGCACGACGTACGGCTCGCGGCGATCGCGCGCTATATCGTCGGCCAGCTCGATGAAGCGGGTTGTCTTACCGCAGGCCTCCTCGAAATGGCGCAGTCCCTTGGCGCGAACGAAGCGGAGATCGCGCAGGCGCTCGGCTTGGTGCAGTCTCTCGATCCCACCGGCGTCGGCGCGACCAGCCTTGGCGAATGCATCGCGCTCCAAGCGCGCGAGGCCGACCGCTACGATCCGGCCATGGCGCGGCTGATCGACAACCTAGACCTTGTCGCCCGAGGCGAAGTGGCGCGGCTGCGCCGTATCTGCGGGGTCGACGACGAGGACCTGCGCGACATGCTTGCCGAACTGCGCGGCTACGATCCCAAGCCCGGCCTGCGTTTCGGCGGCGATCCGGTCGCGGTGGCGGTACCCGATGTGATCCTCACCGAAGGCGAGGACGGCGGCTGGATCATCACCATCAACCAGGACACGCTGCCGCGGCTCATCGTCAACCGATCTTATTACACCGAGCTGCGCAGCGCCTGCGCCGACCGCGATGCGCGCGGCTGGCTGTCTGAGCGGCTGACCGACGCCAACTGGCTGATCAAGGCGCTCGACCAGCGGCAGAAAACGATCCTCAAGGTCGCGAGCGAAATCGTGAAACATCAGGACCTGTTCTTTCGCCACGGTGTCTCGCAGCTCAGGCCGCTGACGCTGCGCACGGTGGCCGAGGCGATCGAACTGCACGAATCGACGGTCAGCCGTGTGACTTCGAACAAATATCTACAATGCGCGCGGGGCACTTTCGAGCTGAAGTATTTCTTCACCTCGGGAGTCTCGTCCGCCGACGGCGAGACATCCGCTTCGGCCGAAGCAGTCAAGGCGGCGATCCGCCAGTTGATCGATGCCGAGGACGCCAAGGCGATCCTCTCGGACGATACGCTGGTCGAGTTGCTTCACCAGAAGGGCTTCTCGCTCGCGCGGCGCACCGTGGCCAAGTATCGCGAGGCGATAGGGCTGGGCAGCTCGGTTCAGCGGCGGCGGCAGAAAGCGCTTGCCGGAGTGTGAAGCACGCCAGGCTTTGCAGTGATTACTCAGCTTAGCAATCAAACCCTTGTTTTATTTAGTAAAATTATGTTTTCATTTGCAAGGATCGTGGTATTTTGGCTTTCCAGAGCCGCTGACGTCCGCCCGGATGGGCCGGGACAGGAGCAGGGCACGGGAGAGCAAGCCATGGCCTACGTCAATCGCAGCACAGGCAACACCCGCAGCGCGGCACTCATTGCCGTAGCCGGACTTCACGTCGCGGCAATCTGGGCGCTGATCAACGGACTGGGAATCGACTACATCAAATCGGAGGTGTTCAACCTGCCGACGAAAAACTATCCCAGTCAGCCGCCGCCGCAGCCTAAGCCAGAACCGCCAAAAGCCAGGCCGGACGGCAAACAACAGCACATCGATGCTGCAAGACCAATGGTCAGCAAGGACGGCCCGCCGGCCTTCGCCTTGCCTCCGGTCGATCCGCCCGCTATGCTCGAATTCGCGCCGTTCGTTCCGCAGCCCGGTCCATCCGCCGATCCGGGTCCGCGCTTCGATCCGGTCGGCGCAAAGCCCCGCGGTAGGCCAGGCCTGTGGGTCACGCCGAACGATTATCCCACCCGCGACATCCGCGCAGGCAACGAAGGCACGGTGGTCTTCCGCCTTGCGATCGACGCGGGCGGCAGGCCGGCAGGGTGCGAGATTGTGAAGGGTTCGGGCCATCCCGGCCTCGACGCCGCGACCTGCGACAAGCTGATGCAGCGCGCCGCATTCGAACCGGCGCGCGATTCAGAGGGCGAGCGCGTTGCTGGGCAATATACCGCTACGGTGAGGTGGGTGATTCCCGAGTGATATTGCGCTAGGCTCCTTGCGATCCGCCCCCTGTCGCAAGGAGCCTTCTCCATGTTCGTCGCCATGAACCGTTTCAGCCTGCTGCCTGGCAAGGAGGACGCCTTCGAAGCGGTCTGGGCTGGGCGCGACAGCTATCTCGCCGGAGTGCCCGGTTTTATCTCATTCCACCTGATAAAGGGCGCCTCCGACGAGAACGGCACGCTCTATGCCACGCACACCATGTGGCTATCGCGCCAGGCCTTCGAGGTCTGGACCCGGTCCGAGGCGTTCCGCGCCGCTCACGCCGGAGCGGGCGGAACCCGCGATCTCTACGCCGGACCGCCAAAGCTGGAGCTGTTCGAGGCGGTACTCTAGGGGCGCTGCGCGCTTCGCGGAAGCGACCGGAAATCACCCCTTGCGCCGCCAGAGCCTCGCCGGTAAACGCCGCCTCTTTGCCGCTTTAGCTCAGCCGGTAGAGCACATCATTCGTAATGATGGGGTCAGAGGTTCGAATCCTCTAAGCGGCACCATTCTTTTCAAATACTTACGCTGAATTTTGGCTGCCAGCTTCTGGTCGTCTTTTGCGCTGGGCATCAGATAGGCATCAGGCGGGCGCTTTGAATCTTTCAGAGGACCTTCCCGATTCGACTGGCGTGCTTCCCAAAAGGGCCAAAGGGCACTGGCCAGCCATCTGTCATGCAAATTCAAAAGCCCCGCCTGCACCCACGGGGGTGGGAGGGCCTTGGCCTTGAGCATCAATCACAGGCTGGTGCCGTGAGAAATTTTTGCTGAGCTA
>CANJUF010000007.1 GCA_947477745.1 Sphingomonadaceae bacterium
CAGGCGCGGCGCCTCCTCGGCCGAGATCGACGGGAAGTTGACCGCGTTGCGGATCGCGCCGTGAAGCAGGTAGTCGCTCATCTGCTCGGCGACCTGGAGCGCCACGTTCTCCTGCGCCTCGGTGGTCGAGGCGCCGAGATGCGGCGTGCAGATGAAGTTGGGCGCACCGAACAGTACGTTGTCCTTGGCGGGCTCCTCGGCAAACACGTCGAGCGCAGCGCCGGCGACATCGCCGGAATCCAGAAGTTCGCGAAGCGCGGCCTCGTCGATCAGACCGCCGCGCGCACAGTTGACGATGCGCACGCCCTTCTTGGTCTTGGCAAGATTTTCGCGGCTGAGGATGTTGCGCGTCTGGTCGGTCATCGGCACGTGCAGCGTGATGAAATCGGCCCGCGCCAGCAGCGTATCGAGATCGGCTTTCTCCACGCCCAGTTCGACCGCGCGCTCCTCGGTCAGGAACGGATCGTAAGCCACGACCTTCATCTTGAGGCCGAGCGCGCGGCTTGCAACGATCGAGCCGATGTTGCCCGCACCGATCAGGCCCAGCGTCTTGCCGGTCACTTCCACGCCCATGAACCCGTTCTTGGGCCATTCGCCCGCCTGGGTGCGCGCGTTGGCTTCGGGGATCTGGCGGGCGAGCGCAAACATCATGGCGATCGCGTGCTCGGCGGTGGTGATCGAATTGCCGAACGGGGTGTTCATCACCACCACGCCCTTCGAGCTGGCATAGGGAATGTCGACATTGTCGACGCCGATGCCGGCGCGGCCGATGACTTTCAGGTTCGTGGCGGCGTCGAGCACCTCCTTCGTGACCTTGGTCGACGAGCGGATGGCGAGGCCGTCATAGTCGCCGATCCGGGCGATCAGCTGTTCGGGCGTCTCGCCGGTTATGACGTCGACATCGCAGCCGCGTTCCTCGAATATCCTGGCGGCCTGGGGGTCCATCTTGTCGGAGATGAGGACTTTGGGTTTGGTCATGTTCTTGCTCCGTTGAGTCCCTGCGAAGGCAGGGACCTTGTCGGGGATGTGTTGCGGGATGGCAGCAGACCCCGACCTGCGCCGGGGTGACGGTCAGTTCTTTAGCGAGCGGTAAGCCCAGTCGAGCCAGGGGCCGAGCGCTTCGATGTCGGCGGTCTCGACCGTCGCGCCGCACCAGATCCGAAGACCCGGCGGGGCATCGCGGTATCCGGCAATATCGTAGGCGGCGTGCTCGTCCTCGAGCAGCTTGGCAATGGCCTTGATGAACGCCTCGTCCGCGCCTTCGACGGTGAGGCACACGCTGGTTTTCGAACGGGTCGCGGGATCCTCGGCAAGGTGGCCGAGCCATTCGCGCTCCTCGACGATCTTGTCGAGCGCGGCAGCATTGGCATTGCTGCGCGCCTGCAGCCCCTTGAGGCCGCCAAGACCTTTCGCCCATTCGAGCGCGAAGATCGCATCCTCGACCGCGAGCATCGAAGGGGTGTTGATCGTTTCGCCCTTGAACACACCTTCGGAAAGCGCGCCTTTGCTGACCAAGCGGAACACCTTGGGGAGCGGCCACGCGGGGGTGTAAGTTTCAAGCCGTTCGACCGCGCGCGGGCCGAGGATCAACACGCCGTGGCCGCCTTCGCCGCCCAATACCTTCTGCCAGGAAAACGTCGCGACATCGATCTTGTCCCAGTCGATATCATACGCAAAGACGGCGCTGGTCGCGTCCGCGAAGGAAAGGCCCTGCCGGTCCGCTGCGATCCAGTCGGCATTCGGCACGCGCACGCCCGAGGTGGTGCCGTTCCAGGTGAACAACACGTCATTCGACCAATCGACCGAGGCAAGATCGGGCAGGCTGCCATAGTCGGCGCGGATCACCGTGGGATCGAGCTTGAGCTGCTTGGCGGCATCGGTCACCCAGCCTTCGCCGAAGCTTTCCCATGCCAGCGTGGTGACGGGCCGCGCGCCGAGCATGGTCCACATCGCCATCTCGAAGGCGCCGGTGTCGCTCCCGGGGACGATGCCGATGCGGTGCGTTTCGGGCAGGCCGAGCACTTCGCGCATCAGATCGATGCAATAGGCGAGCCGCGCCTTGCCGATCTTGGCACGGTGCGAGCGGCCGAGCGATTCAGTCGCGAGCTTGGCTGGGGAATATCCGGGCGGCTTGGCGCACGGACCCGAAGAAAAGAACGGACGCTCCGGGAGCGCCGGCTTGGATGCAGTCATGTAGTCTCTCCTTGCAGAGAGCACGCGCGGCGTTGGGACCGCGTGGCCCGTGCGCGGCAATAGTGCTGCGCCGCAGCATGTCAAGCAGCTTGGCGCGATTCATGAACCGGTAACCGCATGGCCTAAGACGGTGTTAACCACTCACTGCGAGTATTCCCGCATGCGGTGGATCGCCCCCCTTCTTCCCGCGATGGCATTACTTTCCGCTTGCGGAAGCGTCGTGCCTGAAGCCAGCGAGCGTCAGCCGGTCGCGCGGTCGACCGCCGTGCTGACGCCCCGTCCGGAAGCGCGCCAGTGCCTCGCGCAGCTTGGCATGACCCATGCGAATTTCACCCCGGTCCCCGATCGCTATTTCGAAAGGGGATGCTCGACGCTCAATTCGGTGCGGCTCGCCAGCCTGCGGAGCGACGATGCCACGCTCGCGCTTGCCAATCTCGGGCCGGTGACCTGTCCGCTCGCCAACACCTTTGCCGCCTGGGCGCGCTACGGCGTCGACCGCGCCGCGCGGCAGGTGCTCGGCAGCCCGCTGGTGCGGATCGAGACGATGGGCAGCTACTCGTGCCGCAACGTAGCGGGCACCGCGCGCCGATCGGGCCATGCCAGCGCCAACGCAATCGATGTCTCGGCCTTCGTGCTCGCCGACGGGCGGCGCATTACCGTTCTGGGTGGCTGGCGGCAGGGCAGCACCGCCGAGCGCCAGTTCCTGCGCATCGTCCATGCCAGCGCTTGCAAGCGTTTCGGAACTTCACTGGGGCCTGAGTATAACGCCGCGCACGCCAACCATCTGCACGTCGAGGTGAACGGCGACGGGTTCTGCCGCTAAGTCAGATGTGAGGATGAGGCGCGACAGGCAGCGCCCGCCCGGCCACTGCGCAAACCAGATCCCCGCCGAAGGTCACCACGCGCAGCAGCACGCCGAGCATCAGCAGCTTGTCCGCGCTTGCTCCTGCGCCCACGATCACCATTGCCGCCTCGCGAATGCCAAGCCCCCCCGGCGCGCCGGGAGTAAGGAAGCCGGCGATCCATGCCGCGACTCCTCCGCCGGCCAGGGCGGGCGAGCGGCCCAGTCCGATCATGTCGCCAAGCGCGACGAGCACAGCAGCCATCACCGAGAAGAATGCGAGCATGGCAGCGAATGCGCCCAGCGCCGGGGCAGGCTGCAGTCCCCTTGATTGCGCCCGCCAGGCGGCGAGGGCGCTCCCGCCAAGCAGCGCCGCCAAAATGGCGATGCAAAGGCGCTGCACTTGCCCGTCGCTGCCGAGTGCGAGGCAGACCGCGGCGATGCACGCCGCCGCCAGTACGAGCATCAAAGCCTCGGACAAGGTCGCCAGGGCGAGCCGCCGATCGTCACTGCCGCCGCGCGAGCGTTGCAACATGTGCCGCCCGACGAGGTGGAACACGTTGCCCGGCACGTATTTGGCAAGCTGTGCAGAGGTGTGGCTGCGCACCGAATGCGCGAGGCTGTACGGTTGCGCGCCAAGCGCCAGCAGTACCGCGTGCCAGGCGAGGCCGAGCAGGAACAGTGCGGCGCCATAGAGCAGCACCAAGCCTGCCATTGTCGCCCATTGCCGCCCGGTCAGCGCGATCCCTCCCAGTTCGTCCCAATGCCGTGCGGCGACGAGCGCGAGGAACAGGGCCGATGCCGCCACCAGCACCCAGCCGCCCAGCCGCACGGCCAAGGCAAAGCGAGGGTGCGCGCGCAGGGCTTGAAGGCGTTGCGTCAGTGCGGCCATTGCCTCCGGCAGTGGAGTCAGAACGGCAGGTTGTAAAGCCTGGCAGCGTTGTCCTGCAGCACCTTCTTCTGCACTTCGTAGCTGTATCCGCCGAGCACGTCCTTGAGGTGCGCCTGCACGCCGGGATAAAGCGATGTCGGGTGCGGGAAGTCGGTTTCGAACATGATCTTGTCCTCGCCGATGCGGTGGAGCAGGTCTTTCGGGCCGACGCTCTCGAACCAGAAGGTGCACCAGAAATGGTCGTGCCAGTATTCCCAAGGGGATTTCTTGAGCACGTCGCGCTTGCCCGCCAGCATCTCGCGGAACTGGTGCTCCAGCGCCTCGACCGCCCAGGGAACCCAGCCCGCGCCGCTTTCGATCAGGCCGATCTTGAGGCCGGGATGCTGGTCGAGCTTGCCCGAAACCATCCAGTTGCCCATCGTCGCGGCATTGCCCATCGAGAACATCATCGCGACGACCGCGAGGCCCTGCTCGAACTCGAAATCCTTCCAGGTCATCTGGAACGGGTTGATCGAGGCGTTGAGATGGAAGTTGAGCGGCGTGCCGGTGGCGCTGCACATCTCGAGGAACTCGGTCCAGTAGTCGCTCATGAAGCTGGGGACGCCGACGAATTCGGGCGTATCGGGCAGAACGAAGCCCTTGAGGCCCAGGTCGATGCAGCGACGCGCCTCGGCCAGCATCGCCTTCTGGTCCCAGTAAGGCAGGTGCGCCATGTTGAAGATGCGCTGGCCGCTGATTTCCTGATATTCGGCCGACGCATCGTTGTAGATGCGCACGATGGTGTGGGCGAGTTCCTTGTCGTCGAGCGTCATCAGCATGCCCGCCTGAGTCACGCCCGAGTTCTGGTAACAGATCTGCGCATGGACGCCCATGTCGTCCATGGCCTTGAGGCGAGGGGCCAGCTCATGACCGCCGGGGTGCGACTGGTCGAGGTTCTGGAAGGCGAAGCGGCCCAGCAGCTTGTTGTTGTCGCGGCGGATCACGTTGCCGCCGGTCGCGCCGAGATCGCGGTCGCCCAGATGCCAGCGGTCCCTGCCGTCGACGCGCTTGATCACCGGCATCTTGTCTTTCATCGAAGCAGGTGCGCGGCTGGTGAACAGATCGGGCGCTTCGGTGAGATGAGCGTCGGTATCGACGATCTTGATGCCGGCGAACATCGGATCGAGGCCCTTCGATTCCTGCGAATAATCGACCTCGCGGATGATCCCGCCCTCGCTGAAGCCGGTTTCGGCCCAGTATTTGACGGCGGATTCCTGCATTTCCTTGGTCTTGGGATCAGCGTCGGCCATGTCGTTCACTCCGGAAAGATCTGCAATGAAGCTATTATCGCGTTTCATTCGCAGGAAGGCAACGCGCCGAGGCGATGAAGCACGCGGCAAAGCGGTTATTTTGCGCGCAAATGATCGCACTGGCGGCTTGCCCTTGCGCGCGCGCAATTGCATGGAGTGCGCAACTCTGGGAGACGACCATGACGCTTCAGGCAACGCTCGAGCCGACCCCGAAGGCCGAGCTCGAAAAGATTTTTCCGCAATCGCTCGACGCCCTGCGCACCACGATGGACGACCGGCCTGAAAACGTGCCCGAGGACCGGGTTGTCTCGCTTTCGGTGGGCATGGACCGTTTTGCCAACGATCTCGTCGATCCCTACGAACCGTTTCACTGGCTCGCCGGCGAAGAAATTCCCCGTCTGCTGTTCGTCCCTTCCAACGATATGACGCTGGCATCGGTAGTTGGCGGCGCGGACAACCGGATGAAGGGAAACTGGGTCGTCACCCATTACGAGGACATCAACTGCGTCTTTTCGGACAACGACCATTTCTCCAACTCGGGCACGGCCGAATTCCAGCGCCTGATCGGCGAGACGTTCCGCTCGATCCCGCTGGCGATCGACCCGCCCGAACACTCACAGTACCGAATGTTCCTGTGGCCGCATTTCACTCCGGCGCGCATCACCCGCGACCTTGAGCCGCGCATCCGCGAAGTCGTTGTCGAGATGATCGAGGCCTGCGCCGACAAGGGCGAGGTCGATATGGCGTGGGATTTCGCGCGCGTGTTCCCGGTGCGCATCTTCATGGGGCTGATGGGCTTCCCCGACGAGAAGTTCGAGGACTTCCTCGAATGGGAATGGAACATCCTCCACTCCAACGATTTCGAGAAGATGCAATGGGCGCTGCGCAACGTGCTGGGCTACTTGCGCGAATTCATCGAGGAAAAGCGCGCCAACCCCGATCAGTATCTCACATCCTCGATTGTCCACGGCGACATCAAGGGCCGCAAGCTGACCGAGGAAGAGATCATCGGCATGACCTGGTTCCTGTGGCTGGGCGGCCTCGACACGGTTGCGGCGACCATCGCACAGATGTTCCGCCGCATGGCGCTCCAGCCCGAACTCCAGACGATGATCCGCGACAACCCGGAATGCATCAACGGCGCGGTCGAGGAATTCCTGCGCACTCAGCCGATCCTCAGCTCGGGTCGCCGCGCGATCAAGGATTTCGAATGGCACGGCGTGCAGGTCAAGGAGGGCGAAAGCTTCACCTGCTTCAACCCGGCGGGGAATTTTGATCCCGCGCAATTTGCCAATCCGACCACCTTCGATGCGCAGCGCAAGGGCAACCGGCATCACACCTTCGTGTCTGGCGTGCACATCTGCCTTGGCGCGCATCTTGCCCGGCGCGAACTGCGCATCCTGCTTGAGGAATGGTTCAAGCGCATTCCCCAGTTCGGTCCCAAGCCCGGCACCGATACCAGCGTTTATCCCTCGCTGCTGGGCATCCGCAACCTGCACATCACATGGGAAGCATCGAAGGTGCCGCACCCGGCGTGACGGCCGCGCGAAAGCTCCCGCTCGATCCCGATAGCGTCAAGGGCTTCCTCGATCCCGAGGAGGGCTGGGCGCTGCACGATGCCGCGCTCGCTGCGGCAAGCCTTGGCCCGGTGGTCGAGATCGGCGCCTATTGCGGCAAGTCCGCGCTCTATCTTGGCGCGGCCTGCAAGGCTGCGGGCCAGACGCTGTTCTCCATCGATCACCACTGCGGTTCGGAAGAAAACCAGCCGGGCTGGGAATGGCACGATGCCGAGCTTTGGGATGAGCGGGCGCGCAGGCTCGATACGCTGCCCACTTTTCGCGAGACGATCCGGCTTGCGGGCCTGGACGATACCGTGATCGCCCTGGTTGGCCGCTCGGCGCAGGTCTCTGCGGTGTGGGACCATCCTTGCGGCATGGTGTTCATCGACGGCGGGCATACGATGGAAGCCGCGCTCGAAGATCTGCGCGGCTGGTCGGGCAAGGTCGCGCGCGGCGGTGTGCTTGCGATCCACGACGTGTTTCCCGATCCGGCTGACGGTGGTCGTCCGCCTTACGAGATATACCGGATGGCTCTGGCTTCGGGGCTGTTCGAGGAAATGGCGGCAGTGAAAAGTCTTAGGCTGCTGAGGCGCGCCTAGTCCGCAAAGATCCGGCTTGCCTGCGTGCTTCCTTCGAACATGTCGAGCGCCAGCACATAGGCCGCCTGAGTCCAGCTCGGCTGCTCGGCGGGCCAGACAATCTGTTCGGCAAATTGCCAGCCCATCCAGAACGCGCCGGTCGGATCGCGGCGAGCCTCGATCAAATTGAGCAGGCGCGCAGCCTCGTTGTCCATCCCGCAGCGCAGCGCTGCCATGACCAGTTCGCAGCTCTCGGCGACAGTGACCCACGGTTCGTGCGCAACGCAGCGGCAGCCAAGCTCCGGCTCGACGAAGCGGTCCCACTGCGCGAGCAGGCGCGATCTCGCTGCCTCTCCCTGGAGCACGCCCGCCAGCACGGGATAGTACCAGTCCATCGCGTGATGACCGCGCTCCTGCCCGCTGCGCGCAAAGCGTCCGGGCAGAGCACGGATCGCCTTGCCAAGCCGCGCGTTCGCTTCCTGCCAGCGAGGCTGCGGATCGCGCATCGCCTGCGCAAGCTGGATGGCATGGCCGAGGCTGGCATGGATCGAGGCATTGCCTGCAATCAGCGCATCGTCGAGATCGGTGCCATGCGCCTCCGCGCACCACGAAATGTCGCCGTATTCGTGCTGGTGTTCGAGCACATGATCGATGGCCCCGCGTACCATCGGCCACCACGGCTTGGCGGCGCGAGTGCCGTTCAGCAGCCGGAAGTGCTCGAGTGCGGTAGCGACATAGGCGGTGAAATTGGTGTCGAGCACCTGTGCGGCGGGAACGCGGGCGATGGATACATGGTCCGCCATCGGCAAGGCGTTGCCGTACTCGCTGAGGAACGCGCCGTCCGGCCTTTGTGCATTGGCCAGCGCATCGAGCCCCGCGCGCGCCGCGCTGTCCTCGCCCGCGACGGCAAGCGCCATGACGCATTCGGCATGGTTCCAGCTGTCCCACGGACCTTGTTCGAACCACGGGATCAGGCCATCGGCACGCTGGACATCCAGAATACGGGCTATCGGCGCTGCAATGCGCGCGCGCAGCGATGTCGCGGTTTGCAGCATCATGCTTGCCGCCGGAAATATAGGGCGTGGCTTTTGCCCATCACCGGATCGAGCAGGCGTTCCAGCCCGCGCGTCAGCATGGGGGCTTTCATCATGTCCCACACCAACAGGCGGTGCCACGCCCGCACCAGCGGGTGATCGTCTCGGCGGCTCCAGAACGCGGTCTTGAGCCACCAGTATGGCACGTGCAGCGCATGGGCATGATGCGATGAAATGTAAGTGAAACCGGCCTGCTCCACCAGCTTGCGCAGCTGCGCGGGATCGACGATGCGGATGTGCCCGCCCGGCTGGTCGCTGTAGCCGCCCGGTCCGGACGCAAGCTTCCAGCAGATCCGCTCGGGCCATGCGCGTGGCACCGTCACCGCATAGACCGCGCCGGGCTTGAGCACACGGGCAGCTTCGGTCACCAGCGCTGCCATGTCGGGCACGTGTTCGAGCACTTCGGAACATATCGCGGCATCGAACGAGGCGTCCGCGAAGGGTAGCTTGCTGGCATCGGCGGTAAGGAACTCCGGCGCGGGGCCGATGCCCTCGAGCTGCGCGCTGCGTTCGCGCGCGAGAGCCAGCGATGCCTCGTCGAGATCGACGCCGACGGCCTGGGCTTCGGTCAGGAGCTGCACGCCGTGGCAATGGCGGCCCTCACCGCAGCCGATGTCGAGCAGCCGGTCGCCCTTGCCGAGGCCGAGCGCCTCGATCCTCGCAGTCAGCATCGCTGGTCGATGGCCTCGTGCAGCAGGGCCTCATAGGCCTCTCCGACCCGTTCCCAGCAATAGCGCTCTCGCACCCGGGCGAGGCCGGCGATCGCCATTGAAGCGCGCTGTTCGCTGTCGCGCAGCAGGCCGTCGATAGCCTCGCGCAGCGAATCGCCGCAGCCTGCGCGCACGATCAGCCCGGCATCGCCCACCACCTCGGGCAGGGCGCCGCCATCGGTGACCACCACGGGGGTGCCGCAAGCCATGGCCTCGATCGCGGGCAAGCCAAAACCCTCGTAAAGCGAAGGCGTCACACACAGGGTTGCGCTGGCATAAAGATCGGCGAGTTCGGGATTGGTCAGTCCGCTGACGAAGCGCAGGCGGCCCTGCTGCTCAAGCCGCCGCGCGAGATCGCGGGTCGGGCCTTCGCGCGGCTTGCCGACCACGACCAGTTCGAGTTCGGGCCATTCAGACACCAGCGCCTCGAAGGCGGCGAGCAAGTGACGCAGACCTTTCAAGGGCACGTCGGAACTTGAAGTCGTGACAATCCGCAGCGGCTGCGGGTCGAGCGTTTCGGCGCGCGGCGCGAACATCGCCTGATCGACGCCGAGCGGCACCACGCGGATGCGCGCCTCGTCCACGCCCATGCATCCGGCAATGTCGCGCGCACTGGCGGCGGAGACGGTGACCACGTTGCGCAGGCCGCGCGCCACCCGCTCCTGCATCGGCACGAAGCCATACCAGCGGCGGGTGAGCAGCCGCTTTTTCCAGTCAGGCTCGGCGGCAAGCTGCATTTCGAGATCGCGCCGGATCGGATGGTGAATGACGGCGACAACAGGCAGGCGCTTGTCGATTTCCAGCAGGCCGGCGGCAAGGCACTGATTGTCGAGCACCACGTCGAACCGGTCGGCGTGCTTGCCCAGCCATTTGGCCGCGCGGCGTCCGAAGCTCCACGGTTCCATGAATTTGCCGCTGATGTGGCCGAAATATTCGGCCGTATCGGTCCACGATTTCAAGTGGCGCGGGCGCAGCGCATAGCGGCCGAGCAGCGGCTGGGCGAAAAGGTCGAGCGAGGGCAATTCCTGCAGCGCCGCGCCTTCGGGAACATCGGGATAGGGCGGGCCCGACAGGATGGTGACTTCATGGCCGCGATCGACCAGCGCGCGCGCAATGTTCGACGTGAACACGCCTTGGCCGCCGACGCGCGGGTCCGATCGGTAGGACAGCAGCGCGATCCGCAGCATCGCTTTGCCGCCGCCGGACGAAGTGGACGCGCGCTCCGAAACCGGCTGCGTATGATCGCCGAGGCTGGAGGCAAACCCTGCCGATTCCTGCAATTCACCGATTGAAGACTTCATCTTCATCAGATGGCACTTCCCGTGTGCAATTGCAATATATGAGCAGTGGTATATCGCAAATAAGCCCTAGGGTCAGGGAATTGCGGTGTCGTAGTCCGTATGGAAATCGTAAGCTGGAAGATCCTGGAAAGCGCGTTTGAGCGCCTCTCCCCAGCCGCTGGAAATAGCTCTGAAGTAACTGTCTTTCGCGTCGATTCGCCGCTCGTGCAAAGGTTCGAAAGTATCGCGGGCGATCACCATCATGTCGATCGGCAGGCCAACCGACAGATTGGCCTTCAGGGTCGAATCGAACGAGACCATCAGCAGCTTGACCGCGTCCTCGAAGTTCATCGCGCGGTCGTAACCGCGCAGCAGGATCGGCCGCCCGTATTTTGTCTCGCCTATCTGGAAAAACGGCGTGTCGAAGCTGGCCTCGATGAAGTTGCCTTCGGGGTAGATCAGGAACAGCCGCGGCTCCATGCCCCTGATCTGACCGGCGACGATCATCGAGGCATTGAACGTGTTGGCGGCTTCCTCGCCATTGCTGACCGAAATGTTTTCGATCGTGTCGCGCAGCAGTGCGCCAACCACGGTCGCCACCTGGAACATGGTCGGCGCTTCGAGAAGGCCATTATGCCGTTCATCGGGGGCCTTGGTGCGCTCGGCCAGCTTGCTGACCACTGCCTGGGTGGTGGCAAGGTTGCCGGCGGTCAGCAAGGTGACGATCCTCTCGCCCGGGATCGACCAGCAATGCATCTTGCGGAACACCGAGATGTTGTCGACGCCCGAGTTTGTGCGCGTGTCGCTCATCAGCACGAGTCCGCTGTCAAGCATCATGCCCACGCAATACGTCATGTCATCTCCCCTGCGCGGCTTGCCGAGTCACCATCGAACCGCCTTGCCGCGCGCTCACAGCTATCGCCGCCTGCGTGCTGTTGCAATTGCTGCGTTGGTCATTGCTGCTGCTGTTGCAGCTGTTGACCCTGTTCGGCAGCGCCTTCGCGCACCTTGACCGCGACATGGAGGCTGATCTCGCCCCCGCCGGTCGATATGCCGGTGATCGGTGCGGCCTCGCGGTAATCGCAGCCTGAGGCGACGCGCACGTAGCGCTCGTCCGGGCTGATGCCGTTCGACACGTCGAAGCCGACCCAGCCCAGACCCTCGATATGGGCTTCGGCCCAGCCGTGGCCGGCGTCCTGCTCGATGCGGTCATTCATCATCAGGTATCCGCCGACATAGCGCATCGGGATGCCGGCGAGCCGGCCGGCGCTGATGAAGACCTGCGCCTGATCCTGGCAGACCCCGTGGCCTGCCGCTAGGGCCTGCTCGGCCGAGGTTTCGGAATCGGTCATGCCGGGCAGATATTCCATCGCTGCGCGCACCGATACCGACAGGGCATGAAGGTATTCGAGCGGTTCGCTTCGGTTCGCCGGGACCGAGGATGCCAGCGCGCGCACGCGCAGCCCCGCCCGGGTCAGCGGCGTGGGCCGCACGAAGCTCCACAGCGGCATATGCCCGGTATGGAATCCGATGACGCCGACCTTGTCGGACGTATCGACAAGGCCGTTGCAGGTTACGCTCACCTCCTGCGCGCCCGGCTCAAGCGAAACGAGCGTGGTCGCGTTGTGGTGCTGGTCTTCGTATTCGACTTCGATGCGCGCGCCATGAAAGTGCATGTTCCATTCGCGGATCGTCTGGCCGTGGGTGTCCTTCGGCTTGAGCCGCAGGCGCTGCAAGCCGTGGAGGGCGGGCTGCGAAAACAGGTAGGTGGTCGTGTGGCTGATATGGAGTCGCATGAAGCTGGGCCTGCCTATTCGACGAATTTAAAATCGGCTGCGATCGCATTGCCAATGCGGACCGTGTCAGAAATGCAGCTGGTCAGGAATTCGTGCAGACCCGCTTCGAAAACCTTGTCGATATCGGTCTGGTGAAGCCGCGCGCAGCCGCTTCGCACCAGCTCGTGCGACGGCGATTCGTGGCCGTATTCGAGCGCCAGGCCCGACATGTTGCTCCGGATCTTGTCATAGGAGAAGATCAGGCTGCGGGGGAACTTGCTGTCGAGGATGAGGAACTGGGCGATGCCCTTGGCGTCCATCGTTCCCTTGTTGAGCCATCGGTAGGCGCGGTCACCCGAGACCGAGCGCAGAAGCGTGTCCCACTGCGCATTGTCGATATGCGACCCGACCCAGGCCAGCGAAGGCAGCAACACGTAGTACTTGATGTCGAGAATCCGCGCGGTGTTGTCGGCGCGCTCGATGAAGGTTCCGATCCGCGAGAAATTGAACACCTCGTTGCGCAGCATCGTGCCTTCGATCGCGCCGCGCACCTGCGTCGTGAGCCGACGGATCATCGCCAGCACGTCACCCAGGTTATGCTCGCGCACCGGCCGGGCTAGGGCGTCGCCAAGCTGCATCCAGCATTCGTTGGTCGATTCCCAGACCTCGCTGGTGATGCTGGTGCGCACCATGCGCGCGTTGGTGCGCGCCCCCTGGATCATCGCCAGCACACTGGAAGGGTTGGTCTTGTCGCGCAGGATGAAATTGAACACCTGCACGCCGTCGTAATCGTCGTAGAGCTGGCGGTAAGCGAGGTTCTGCCCGGTGGTGACCAGCACCGAGCGCCACTCATCCTCGCGCGTGGTATCGGCCCCTCGGGTCAGCGCGATACGCAGGCCGACATTGAGCAGGCGCGCGGTATTCTCGGCACGCTCGAGATAGCGCGACATCCAGTAGACACCGTGGGCGGCGCGTCCGAGCATCAGTCCTCCAGCACCCAGCTGTCCTTGGTGCCTCCCCCTTGCGAGGAATTGACCACCAGCGATCCCTTCTTGAGCGCCACTCGGGTCAGCCCGCCCGGGGTAATCTCGATGCCCTCGGGCGAAACAAGCACGAACGGCCGCAGATCGACATGGCGCGGGGCCAGACCCGACTTGGTGAAGATCGGCACGGTCGATAGCGCCAGGGTGGGCTGCGCGATGTAGTTGCCGGGATTGGCGCGCAGCTTCTGGCGGAACTTCTCAAGCTCGGTTCGCGAGGCTGCAGGGCCGATCAGCATTCCATAGCCGCCCGAGCCGTGAACTTCCTTGACCACCAGTTCGGCCAGATTCTCGAGCACGTATTTGAGCGAATCCTCTTCGCGGCAGCGCCATGTCGGCACATTTTTGAGGATCGGCTGTTCACCGGTATAGAACTGCACGATCTCGGGCATGTAGCTGTAAAGCGCCTTGTCGTCGGCAATTCCAGTGCCGGGGGCATTGGCGATGGTGATGCGGCCGGCGCGGTAGACGTCCATGATCCCGGCGACGCCCAGCATGCTGTCGCGGTTGAAGCTCAGGGGATCGAGATAGTCATCGTCCACCCGGCGGTAGAGCACGTCGATCGGCTGGTAGCCGGTGGTGCAGCGCATCGCCACGCGGCCATCGACGACGCGGATATCGCTCGCCTCGACCAGTTCCGCGCCCATCTGGTCGGCAAGGAAGGCATGCTCGTAATAGGCCGAGTTGTAGATGCCCGGCGTCAACACCGCGATTCGCGGCTGCGCCTCGGCGCAGGCCGGAGCGCAGGCGCCCAAGCTGCGCGCGAGCAGGCGCGGATAGTTCGACACCGGCTGCACCGGGATACGGGTGAACAGGTCCGGGAACATCGCCATCATCGTCTCGCGGTTCTCCAGCATGTAGGAGACCCCCGAGGGCGTGCGCGCGTTGTCTTCGAGCACCATGAATTCGTCAGCGCCGGTGCGGACGAGATCGATGCCGACGACGTGGGTATAAATTCCGCCCGGTGGGACGAAGCCGACCATCTGCGGCAGGAATGCATCGTTGCCTTGGAGCATCTCGACCGGAAGGCGGCCCGAGCGGACGATTTCCTGGCGGTGGTACAGGTCCTGCAGGAAGGCGTTGAGCGCGCGCACGCGCTGCTCGATACCGCGCTTCAGCTTGCGCCATTCGCGCGCGGCGATGATGCGCGGAACCATGTCGAAGGGAATCAGCCGTTCCTCGGCGGCATTCTCGCTATAGACGTTGAAGGTGATGCCGCTGCGGCGGAAGACGATTTCGGCTTCCTTGTCCTTCTTGTGCAGCCAGGCCGGGTTTTGCTTTTCGAACCAGTCGTGGAATTCGGCATATGCGGGACGGACCGTGCCATCCGGCCCGAACATCTCGTCGTACTTGTCTTCGTCCTGCGACTGCATCGAGGCTCCCGTTGAGCCGACGATACACAGGAAATGCGGCGGACGCCAACAAAAATGCTGCATCTGCGAAACGAATATGGCGAGCTATATCAGACGATCACGGCGCGCAGCGCGCGGGGTCGGCAGATGTCAATTGCAGCAGTCGCCCGGTGCGCCGATCTCGCTGCGGTCGAGCCATTGCAGATCATGCCAGGTGAGTTGGCGGCCGTCATGCGCCTGAATGGCAATCGGTCCGATCGGTAGCCCGTCCTGCCGGTCGGCGAGGAGCGGATTTGACGGTACGCCAAGACCATATTTTTCGCCCCATTGGCGCAATGCCAGCAGCGCGGGGAGCAGATCGATGCCCTTATCGGTCAGCCGGTATTCGGCCTTGCGCCGGTCATCCGCGCAAACGGTGCGCTGCATGATTTCCTCGTCAACCAGCCGCGACAGGCGATTGGACAGGATGTTGCGGGCAATACCCAGCGCATCAAGGAAATCCTCGAAATGGCAGATACCGTTGAAAGCCGCGCGCAGGATCATGAACGACCAGCGGTCGCCCATCGCTTCCAATGCGCAAGGGAGCCCGCATTCGGCGAGGCAGTCTTTCAAGTCCGTTGGCATTATTAGATCATCCTTCGGCTTGGCGAATTTGCAAGCGCATTGCCGGCTTTTGCAACTCAATTTTTAGTTGCAACTTAAAACCTACAAAGATAGGTAGCGATTCGCAACGCAATTTGAAGGGCGATGAAGTCAGACTTCCGACTGCGGCGTGCAAGAAAATGAGGAGACGAAACATGACCACCGCAATTCTGCGGCCGCTGCCGCGCACCCTGCTGATCGGAGTCCTGGCCCTGACCGGGACGCTCGCAAGTTTCACCGCGACAGTGTCGCCAGCGAATGCCGCCACGCGAAGCGCCTATGAAGTCACGCTCGCCAATCCGGTCGGAGGCCCGCAGCGTGAAATCATCTCGGGCACCATGTGGCGCTGCGAGGGGACGCAGTGCGCCGCACCGGCCAATGGCGAGCGCGCGCTGTCGATTTGCGGCAAGGTTGCCCGGCAGTTCGGCGAAGTCGCCCGGTTTGCAGGACCACAAGGCGAGCTGGACGGTGAGAGCCTCGCCCGCTGCAATGCGGGTTTGCTTAGCCAATCAGCCCGCGTACGCGCAGCTCCGAGCCAAGCCGCTCTGCCTCACTGAAATGATGGACCTGCCAGCCCAGCGCGGCCGCCGCCTCGATGTTGGCGCGGTTGTCGTCGATGAACAGCATTTCGCTGGGCTGGTGACCAAACCGCTGCGCCGCTAACTCGAAAATGCGACGATCGGGCTTGGCCAGTTTCTCCACGCCAGAGACGACGATGTCCGCGAACAGGTCGAAGATTGGCGCGGTCGGGCGGAAGCCCGCCCAGAAATCGGCCGCGAAATTGGTGATCGCGAACAGGGGAACACCGCGATCTGACAACGATTCGACGATCTCGAGGCTTCCCGCCATGGGACCGGGGATCGTCTCGTTGAAGCGGCTCGCGTAGGCTTCGATCAGGTAAGCATGATCTGGAAACAGCGCCGAACGTTCGGCCACCATTTCGGCAAGATCGCGCCCGGCGTCATGCTCGAAATGCCATTCCTCCGTGACGACGTTCGTGAGGAACCAGTCCAGCTCGCGCGCATTGTCGATCAGCTTGGCGTAAAGGTGGCGGAGGTTCCAGTGATAGAGCACACGCCCGACATCGAAGACGACAGCATTTACCCGCTCAGACATGACAAAAGCCCCTGCTTTCGCAAAGGCTCCCGTGCTTGTTCGCGGCCGCGAGCGAATCGCGGCAGGACATCAATCAGCCCTGACGCGCCTTGAAGCGGCGGTTGGTCTTGTTGATGACATAAGTGCGGCCGCGGCGGCGGATCACGCGGTTGTCGCGGTGACGGCCCTTGAGCGACTTGAGGCTGTTGCGAATCTTCATCGTATCTCTCACAGGCAAGGCACGTCGGGGTCTTGCCCCTCCATCCTCGTTTCGAAGCCGCGCGCCTAAGGGCTGGCGCAGCCAAAGTCAAGCGCGGGCGGGCCTTCGGCAGCCTGTCGCCAAAACCCGATCAGCCCTTGCATCGCGTGTGCGGGCGGGCCACGTTCCTTGCCATGAGAAGTCCGATCCGCGCCTTTCCTGCGCTCGCCCTGTCATTGCTTGCAGCATGCGTCGCGCCCACCGGGCCGGTCGAGGTGACGCGCTTCCATGTGCCCACTGCTGCGCAGCTTGGCCAGGGCAGTGTGGCGATTGAACCCGCTGAAGGGATGGACGGGCAAAGCCTCGAATTCCGCACCTATGCCGCCGCCGTCTCGCGCGAACTGCAGCGAGCTGGCTATGCCGAGATGATTGCGGGAGGCCGGTCGAGCCAGTCGGTTGCCATTATCCGGGTCGAACGCGAAAGCTTCAGGAGCGGCAGCGATGGCAGTCCGGTCAGTGTCGGGATTGGCGGGGGAACCGGCGGTTACGGCTCGGGGGTCGGCCTTGGCGTAGGCTTCAACCTTTCCGGCCCGCCGCCCGAGACAGTGGAGACGCGGCTTTTTGTCACGATCCGCGACCGCGCGAGCGGGCAGGCCCTGTGGGAAGGTCGCGCCAGCTTCTCGGCGCGCGCAAGCTCGCCGCTCGCTCAGACCCAGCTTGGCGCGGCCAGGCTGGCCGAGGCGCTATTTCGAGGGTTTCCGGGCACATCGGGTGAGACGATCCTCGTCAAATGAGCCAGGTCGAAATCAGCCAGGCCTTCGATTCGGGCAATATCGAAGTCGTGTCGATCGAGGGGGCCTCGGCGCGGCTGACGATCCGCAAGGACCACAATTCGGACTTCAAACAGTGGTTCCACTTTCGCGTCTCGGGCTGCGCGGGCCGCGAGGTGGTCATGCGCATCACCGGGCTGGGGCAGTCTGCCTATCCGATGGGTTGGCCAAACTACCGCTCAGCCATGTCGTTCGACCGCGCCGAATGGCTGCGCGCCGACACGGCCTGGGACGAGAGCGCGGAGGGCGGCACGCTCACCATCCGTGCTCGCCCGCCCGGGGACATTGTCTGGTTTGCCTACTTCGCGCCCTATTCGCTCGAGCGTCATCACGATCTGGTCTCGCGCATGGCGGCGCGCAACGGAGTCAGCCATGCCAGCCTTGGTCTCACGCTTGACGACCGGGCGATCGATTGCCTCACCATGGGCAGCGGCACGCGAAACGTCTGGCTGATCGCGCGCCAGCATCCGGGCGAATCGATGGCCGAATGGTGGATGGAAGGCGCGCTCGAAGCGCTCACCGATTCAACCGACAGCGTGGGGCGCGAGCTGCGCCGCAGTTGCCGCCTGCACCTGGTGCCCAATGCCAACCCCGACGGCTCGTTTCGCGGACACCTGCGCACCAATGCCGTCGGCACAAATCTCAACCGCGAATGGGCCGGACCGAGCGCAGAAAAATCGCCCGAAGTTCTCGCCATCCGCAATGCGATGGATGCCAGCGGCGTCGATTTCTTCATGGACGTGCACGGCGACGAGGCGATCCCCGCAAACTTCATTGCAGGCTTCGAAGGCATTCCCAACCTGCGCCCCGGGCAGGTCGAAGGTTACAATCGCTACCGCGCGATCCTCGAGCGGCGCACGCCCGATTTCCAGACCGCGCTTGGCTATCCGGTGGCGTCACCGGGCAAGGGCAACCTGACCATGGCGACAAATCAGGTGGCTGAGCGATTCGGCTGCTTGGCGATGACGCTCGAGATGCCGTTCAAGGATCACAACCCGGCGCCGTGCCAGCGGCAGGGCTGGAGCCCGGAGCGCTCGAAGCGGCTCGGGCGGGATTGCCTTGGCGCACTGCTCGAATGGCTGGATGAAGCCTAGTCGCGCCGATCCGGCAGAATTTCTTCGTCAGTCGGTTCATCCAGCCGGCGTTCGTTCTTTGGTTCGACAAACCGCAGCAGCGTCATCATCACAACGGCGATGATTGCGCCGATCGCCACCAGCGGCCATTGGCCCGCTCCGCACGCGATGCCGATAACAGCAGCAAGCCACAGGTGCGCTGCGGTCGTGATATTGTGGAGCCGTCCTCGGCTGAAGACGATCAGTCCGGCGCCGATGATGCCGATAAAGCCACCAGTCGCCTCGAAAACGCGCAGTGGGTCCATCCGCTCACCGTCGAGAGTGAAATACAAATGCAGGATCGAGACCGTGGTCATGGCGGCGGAGAAACAGATCAGGCCGTGAGTGCGCAATCCGGCTTCGTGGCCGCGCAGCTCGCGGTCGAGACCCAGCAGCAGCCCTAAAGCTGCGGCAACTCCGAGCCGCAGCAGCACCTGGCCATCGAGGACCGTAAGATGAACCGGATCATTGAGCACCATTGGCCTGAACTCCAATCATCAGCGCAAGCTGTCCGGTCCGAAGGCGAGCGGCAAGAGCGCCGACAACCTCTGTTCGGCTCCTGCCTGGCCGCTGCCCGACCAGACCAGCGGATCGCTCCCGCCTAGTTGCGCCATTTCGCTCAGCATTTGACGGCAACGTCCGCAGGGCATGACCGGTTCCTCGCCCGGCCCGGCGATCGCCACCGCCATGAGGCCGCCGCGCCGGCCTTCGTTCATTGCCTTGGCGACAGCGACCGCTTCGGCGCAGAGCGATAGCCCGTAGCTCGCGTTCTCGGCGTTCGCGCCGGTCACCACCGCGCCATCTTCGAAGGCGAGTGCAGCCCCGACCGCAAAGCGCGAATAAGGCGCATAGGCATGTTCGGCCGCCTTGCGCGCGGCAGCCAGCAGGGGATCGCGACCGGTGCCCGTCAAGGCCGTGCCACCACCCAGCGCAGCCTGCCGGCGACATGATCGCTGGCGAGCGCGCTGTTCGCGGTCCACAAGGTCCAGGGGCGGCCGGCATAGTCCGGCTCGAACAGGTCGCGCTCCAGCCACAGGTTGCGCTCGATCTTGGCGGCCATGGCGTGCCGCGCCTCGAACTTCGTGCCGAGCTTGAGCAAGGTCTGCTTGCCGGTGTGAGTCTCGACTTGGTTGAGGAAAATCATCAGCTCGCTTTCGATTTCCGCATCGCTGGTGGCGACCGGGCATTCGTCTGCGGTATGCTCCATCTCGACTGCAGTGGGCAGCATGGCGGCATCGCGCGGCACCACGGTCACGAAGTTCGCGGCCTGCTTGTCGCCCGGCTGGCAAGGATCGTAGCGATGGACCGCGCCCGTTTTCAGCCCGGCTTCTCGCGCCCGCCGCAGTTTCCGGCTGAAGGCCGGATCGCGCGCGAAGGCGCTGGCGCTGGCGTCGATATAGGCGAAATCTGCGCCGGTCGCCTTGAGCGCCTTCCAGTCGACCGCACCATCTTCGGCCCCGATCTCGACGCCCTGGACTGGAAATGCGGCCCGGTCGGGCTGCCAGTGGTGCCACTGCCACCAGCCCCAGGCGCCGCCCACCAGCCCCAGCAGCAGCACGAATGCCGCCAGCCGCGCGCGCGCCTTGCTGCGCTTTGCCGCCATGAAATCCTGCTCCCGACCCGTCAGCCCCTGATATGCAGAACGCAGATCAGGGTAAAGAGACGCCGCGCGGTAGGAAAATCGGTTTCGACCTTGCCTTCGAGCCGTTCGACCAGCATCTCGGCGGCCGAATCGTGAAGTCCGCGCCGCGCCATGTCGATGGTCTCGATCTCGGAGGCGGTCGCCTTGCGGATCGCCTGGTAGTAGCTTTCGCAAATGGCGAAATACTCGCGGATCGGGCGGCGGAAACGCCCGAGGCCCAGCAGCAGACTTTCCAGCAGATTGTCCTGCTCGTCGGAGATATCCATGGCCAGCCGCCCGTCGATGACCGCGAGCTTGAGCCGGTATGGACCGGTGAAGCCCGCGTTCCAGGCGCGCATCGGCTTGAACGAATTGTCCTCGATCAGATCGTAGATCGCGATCCGCCGCTCCTGTTCGATGTCGGCGTTGCGCCACAGGATGGTCGCTTCGTCGAGCTCGATATGAGTGATGCGCGGATCGGGCATCCCGGCGCTTTACAGAAGCGGGGCGCCGGGGAGCAAGCCCATCCACAAGCTGTGGAATAAAACCCTGACGAATGACGCTTGCCGCAGGCGCTGCCCTTGCGCATTGAAGGCGAACGATGCCCAGCGAAGACCTCCTCATCCGCGCCGCTCCCGAAACCGCCGACGGCGGCGTCATTCGCACGCTTCCCGCCAATATCGAGGCCGAGGCAGCGTTCCTCGGCGCGGTGCTGATCGACAACCGGGTGATCGAGGAACTGCCGGTCGCGCTCGCGCCGGCGCATTTCTTCGAGCCGGTGCATGGCCGCATCTTCGAGCGAGTGCAGCAATTGCTCGATCGCAAGGCGGTGGTCACCCCGGTGACGCTCAAGCCCTATTTCGAGGCTGACGAAGCGCTGAAGGAACTGGGCGGGGTCGCCTATCTTGCGCGGCTCACCGCCGATGGCCAGGGCCTGCTTGCCCCGCGCGAACTGGCCGCGCAGATCTATGATCTCGCCTTGCTGCGCGAACTGATCGCGGTCGGGCGCGGCCTCGTCGAATCGGCGATGGACACTTCCGAATCGGTCGAGCCGCTCGAACAGGTCGAACTGGCCGAAGCCGCGCTTTACCGCGTGGCAGAAGGCGCATCGGGACAGAGCGAGGCGCAGAGCTTCGGGCGCGCTACCCAGACCGCGATCGAACTGGTGCAGCGCGCGCTCGATTCGGGCGGGCACATCTCGGGCAAGACCACGGGCCTTGCCGATCTCAACGAGAAGGTCGGCGGGCTCCACGATTCCGACCTTATCATCCTTGCCGGGCGTCCGGGCATGGGCAAGACCTCGCTCGCCACCAACATCGCCTTCAACGCCGCCGACCGCCTGCGCCGCGATCTGGCCGACGGGATCGAGCGCGAACAGTCGGTAGGCGCGGCGGTCGCCTTCTTCAGCCTGGAAATGAGCGCGGACCAGCTCGCCACGCGTATCCTGGCCGAACAATCAAAGATCAGTTCGGAAAAGCTGCGCATGGGCCGCATCAGCCGCGAGGATTTCCAGCAGCTTTCCTTCGCGAGCCAGCGACTGGCCGAGCTGCCGCTGTACATCGACGATACGCCCGCGCTGTCGATCGCGGCGCTGCGCACCCGTGCGCGCCGCCTCAAGCGTCGCCACGACATCGGCCTCATCGTGGTCGATTACCTGCAACTTCTGCAAGGTTCGGGGCGCGGCAACGACAACCGCGTCAACGAGATTTCCGAGATCAGCCGCGGCCTCAAGACGCTCGCCAAGGAGCTTGGCGTGCCGGTGATCGCGCTCTCGCAGTTGAGCCGCGCGGTCGAAAGCCGCGAGGACAAGCGCCCGATGCTCTCGGACCTGCGCGAATCGGGCTCGATCGAGCAGGACGCCGACATGGTGTGGTTCATTTTCCGCGAGGAATATTACCACGATTCGATCAAGCCGCAGACGCCCGACGAGACCAGCAGCGCCGATGTCGTCGCCAAGTACAACGAATGGGAGCAGAAGCACCTCGACGTGGTGAACAAGGCCGCCGTCATCATCGCCAAGCAGCGCCACGGTTCGACCGGGATGGTCCAGATGCGCTTCGAGGCGGAATTCACCAAGTTCAGCGATCTCGCGCGCGGCGAACAGAGAGACTACGGATATGACTGACAAACCCGTCATGCTTATTGCCGGGGGCAGCGGCTCGATCGGATCGGCCACCGCGCGCGAGGCGCTGGCCCAGGGCTGGGCGGTGGCGCTGCACGGCAACACCCCGGCCAAGCTGGCAACGCTTGAAACCGAATTGAGCGCGCTGGGCACGGTGGAATGCTTTCAAGGCGACGTCTTCGCCGCGGACGGTGCCGAAACACTCGTAGCCGAAGTCGCCGAACGCTTTGGCCGGATCGACGCTGTGATCGATTGCGTCGCGGCGGGCGTCGACGGCATCAGGGGGCTGTTTCCCGATACCAGGCCCGCCGCCTTCACACCGTTCTATGACGTATCGACCGGCTGGCTGATGCGCCTGTCCCACGCCGCCTATCCGCACCTCAAGGTGCGCGGCGGCACGATCATCTCGTTCATTTCCGACGCGGGCGTATATGCAGCGCCGCACCAGACGATGATCGGCGCGGTGCGCGCGGCCAGTGTCGGCTTCATCCGCAACCTGTCGCGCGAGGCAGGGCGCGATCAGATCCGCGCCCATGTCATTTCGGTCAGCTATGTCGAGGGCAGCGACATCGTCGCCCGGATCGGCCCCGAACGCATGAAGACCGCGCAGCGCCGCGCGGGCCTAGGCCTGCCGACCGCGCTCGACATCGCGCCGATGACCGTGTTCCTGTGCGGACCTGGCGCGGCCAAGATCACCGGCCAGGTGATTTCGATCAACGGTGGACTCAACGCATGACCGATATTGTTGACGACGACCTGGCGAAACGGCTGCTGCCGCTCGAAGGCGGGGTGAATTTCCGCGACATGGGCGGCTATCCGGCGGCTGACGGGAAGCGGGTCAAATGGGGCCATCTTTACCGCTCGGGTACGATGAACCGTTTGACCGAGGCCGACCGTGCGCACCTTGCCGAGCGCGGTATCCGCACGGTGATCGATTTCCGCACCGAATCCGAACATGCGCATGAGCCGAACGACTGGGGCATGACGCTGGGCGAGGGCTATTGGCGCAGGCCGCATGACGAGACCTTCGGCAACTGGTCGGACCTCGATCCGGCGCGGCTGGGCACCGAGCGCGATGCCGAAAAGGTGCTCGAGGCCGGTTTCCGCAAGCTGCCCGAACAGCAGGCGGAGGCCTATGCCGAGATGCTGCGACGGCTCGCAGCGGGGCACGTACCTGCCGTGATCCACTGCACCGCGGGCAAGGACCGCACCGGCGGCGGCGCGGCGCTGATCCTCGCCACTTTAGGCGTGCCGCGCGAGCATATCGTCGCCGATTTCCTGCTCACCCAGCGCGCCTTCAATCCGCTGAGCACGCTGCGTCCGAACGGCAAACCCAATCCCGATCCCAAGTACCGCCGCTTCGCCGAGATGAAGCGCGAAGTGCTCGCGGTGTTTTCCTCGTCGCGGCCCTCGTTCATCGCCGCCTTTCTCGACGGCCTCGAAGAACAGCACGGCGGCATAGAAAACTATGCCAATGCACTGGGCATCAGCGCCTCGGACCGCGCCGCGATCCGCGCCGCCTTGCTCGAATGAGGGTCAGGCGGCCGGGCGCGGCAGCATGATGTTGTCGCTGCGCTTGATCTTCCAGCTTTCGCCGCTGCGCACCAGCCTTGCGGTGACCAGCGCGGTGACCATCCACTTGCCTTCGCCGTGCCACAGGCTGACGGCGTTGTAGAACTTTGCGATGATCGTGTTCTTGTCGTCCCCGTCGTAATCGCAGAACAGGTTGACCGCCATGTGGCGCATTGGTCCGCTTGGGCTGCCTGAATTGATGGGAACCTGGCGAAGCTGCTCGCGACCCGTCGGATTCTCAGGGATCGCGCCAAGAAACGCGCCGTCTTCGGTGAAGCAGTCCGCCCAGCCATCGGCATCGCCCTCATCGACGGCCCAGTTGTAGCGCGCGTAGAAATCCGCGACGGCAACGTAATCATCGGTGGAAACCGGCATTGTCATTCTCTCCCGTTCGGCCCGCCGCTCTGCGGCATTCGGCCCAGCGGTCATAACTTGCCATTCACCGGTTTGCACCTAGATATGCGCTGACACCACAACGGGATCGCACATTCGATGAACGACGAACAGCCAAGCGGCAATCCATGGCTCAAGAGCCTGCTGGTCTGGGGCGGCATCTTCCTTGCGCTCCTGATGGTCGTATCGATGTTTGGCGCGCAGACTGACGCAGGAACCGCGATCCGCTATTCCGATTTCCGCGACAGCGTGGCCGAAGGCCGCGTCGCCGATGTGCAGATTGCCGAAGACAAGATCCAGGGCAAGTTCAAGAACGGCGACAGCTTTTCAACCATTCCGGTGCCGGGCGATACCGGCCTCACCGAACTGCTCCAGAAGAACGGCGTGAAATATGCGGGCAAGGAAGCCGAACAAGGCAACGTGCTCGTTTACATCCTGATCCAGATCCTGCCCTTCGTGCTGATCCTGGGCATCGCCTTCTTCGCGCTGCGCCAGGTGCAGAAGGGCGGCGGCTCGGGCGCGATGGGCTTCGGCAAGAGCAAGGCCAAGCTGCTGACCGAACGGCAGGGTAAGGTGACCTTCGCCGATGTCGCCGGCATCGACGAGGCGCGCGAGGAGCTTGAGGAAATCGTCGAGTTCCTGCGCGATCCGCAGCGCTTCTCCAAGCTTGGCGGCCAGATCCCCAAGGGCGCGCTGCTGGTCGGCTCGCCGGGCACCGGCAAGACCCTGCTGGCGCGCGCCATCGCGGGCGAGGCGGGCGTGCCGTTCTTCACCATTTCGGGGTCAGATTTCGTCGAGATGTTCGTCGGCGTGGGCGCCAGCCGCGTGCGCGACATGTTCGAGCAGGCCAAGAAGAACGCGCCGTGCATCGTCTTCATCGACGAAATCGATGCGGTCGGCCGCCACCGCGGGCACGGCCTCGGCAATTCGAACGACGAGCGCGAGCAGACGCTTAACCAGCTCCTCGTCGAGATGGACGGCTTCGAGGCCAACGAGGGCATCATTATCATCGCCGCGACCAACCGGCCCGACGTGCTCGATCCCGCCCTGCTGCGCCCCGGCCGCTTCGACCGCCAGGTGGTCGTGCCAGTGCCCGATGTCGATGGCCGCGAGAAGATCCTTGCCGTCCACATGAAGAAGGTGCCGCTCGCCCCCGACGTGAACCCGCGCGTGATCGCTCGCGGCACGCCGGGCTTTTCGGGCGCAGACCTCGCCAACCTTGTCAACGAGGCGGCCCTGCTTGCGGCGCGGCGCAACAAGCGGCTTGTCGCCATGCAGGAGTTCGAGGACGCCAAGGACAAGGTGATGATGGGAGCCGAGCGCCGCTCGATGGTGATGACCGACGACGAGAAGCGCATGACCGCTTATCACGAGGCCGGCCACGCGATCGTCTCGATCAACGAGGCAGCGAGCGACCCGATCCACAAGGCGACGATCATCCCGCGCGGGCGCGCGCTAGGCATGGTCATGCGCCTGCCCGAGCGCGACAACTACTCCTACCACCGCGACAAGATGCACGCGAACCTGGCCGTCTCGATGGGCGGGCGCGTTGCCGAAGAGCTTATCTTCGGCCACGACAAGGTCTCGTCGGGCGCTTCGTCGGATATCCAGTACGCCACCGATCTGGCCCGCAACATGGTCACCAAGTGGGGCATGTCTGACAAGCTGGGGCCGCTGCAGTACGAGAGCAGCTACGAAGGCTATCTCGGCATGGGCCAGACCCAGCGGCTGATGGCGGGCGAGGAAACCAACAAGTTGATCGACGCCGAGATACGCAGCCTGGTCGATTCCGCGCACAAGCGTGCGACCGAAGTGCTGACCACTCAGCGTGACAAGCTTGAACTGCTCGCCGAAGCGCTGCTCGAATTCGAGACCCTGACCGGTGACGACATCACCGAGCTGATGGCAAAGGGTACGCTCGATCGGCCCGATCAGCCCAGCGGTCCCGCGCGTCCTGTGGGAACCGGCAGCATCGGGGTGCCCAAGGCGGGCAAGCGCTTTGCAGGCGGCGGTCAGGCGCCGCAGGGAGCCTGAGGGCTATTCGCGCAATGGGTGCGGCAGTGAGACGAAGTCTTTTTTTGGGTGCTGCCTGTGCGGTTTTGCTTGGCGCGGCGCCGCTGTCGGCGGCGAGCGGCGACATGACGGTCGCGACGTTCCTCGGCAAATACGAGGCGCTCAAGAAGAGAGGTCTGTTCGCACTTGGCAGCCCGGATATCGCGGTGCTCAAGGCCGAAGGGCAGGCGGGCGGCGAAGCCTATATGGCGCGGCTCAAGGCTGACCGCGCTGCTGGGCGTCCGCCGCACAGCTGCGCGCCGCCGGGAGGCCGGCTGAGCCAGAACGAGTTCCTCAAGGGGATCCAGCAGTACCCCGTTGCGTCGCGCGGTCAGACCACGGTGAAGATGGCTGTCGCCGACCTTATGCGGAAAAAATATCCCTGCCGCTCTTAGGACCTCAGGCTCGCAAGCTTCTTTTCAATCGCCGTCCATAATTGCGCAAAGGCCTTTGCCGCCGGGCTTGCCGCCGCGAAAGCGCCGACTGGCTGCTGGCGCACCGCGCATCGTTCGGCCGCGCTGGCATAGGGGATCACCGGCCAGTCCGGATGGGCTTCGCGCGCCTCGCGGTGCAGCGTGCGGCGCAGGTCCAGCATTGAGTACACCGGCAGGATCGGAGGGTGGCCCTTGCCGTTTGCCGCGATTTCGCTCGCGACCAGCGAGAGCGCGCGCGATGATAGCGGCGATGGCGGCAGCGGCACGATCACCACGTCGGCAGCGCGAATGACCTGCGCGCTGATCTCGTTCATCACCGGCGGGCAATCGAACACGATGCGCGGGTAAGTGTTGGAAAGATCCTCGGCGAGCCTGGCCAGCCGCTTGCGCTTGCCGATGCGCGCGAACTGCCTGTCGAGGGCGCGGAGGGACTCGTCGGCAGGCAGGACATCGAGGCCTTCGTAGGCCGTCGCGCGGATCAGCTTGTCGGCGCTGCGGTCCCTTGAGAACACATCCTGTGCGAGCTTCGCTTCGCCCGGCTCGATGCCAAAGAGGAAGCCCGCGCCGCCAGCGGCATCGAGATCCCACAGCAGGGTGCGATGGCCCGAAAGCCTGGCAGAGCACCAGGCGAGGTTGGCGGCCAGCGTGGTCTTGCCGACGCCGCCCTTGACCGAATAGATCGCGACTGTTCCGAAAGCGGCTGGCTGAACCCTGCCGTTCGAATGCGATCCGACACCGGGTATGGGCGGCAGGGTTCTTAAGGGCCTGGCCAAGTCAAACCGAGGCCCGGTCAGCCGTCGTAGTCGGCACCGATGGAAGTGTTCCGCGTGGGCGCGGAGGCGGTGACGCGCAGCGCTTCGGCCGACTGGCTGAGCGAGCCGATTTCGTCCATCTCATCGTCGTCGTCGGGCAGGACGCGGCGCATCGAATTGACCAGCGTTTCTTCCAGCTCGGCCGGCTTCACGGTCTCGTCGGCGATTTCGCGCAAGGCCACAACGGGGTTCTTGTCCCGGTCGCGGTCGATCGTCAGTTCCGCACCGCCTGAAATCTCGCGCGCGCGCTGAGCAGCAAGCAGGACGAGGTCGAAACGGTTGGGGATCTTGTCGACGCAATCTTCGACGGTAACGCGCGCCATGGGCACTCCGGACATTGATATGTTGCGGGAAGGCTGGTCACCTAGGTTCTGACGCGGTGAAAGTCAAGGAAATGCGTGCAGCCCTGTTTGCCCAGGCCCAAATGGAAAGGGGCCGGATTGCTCCGACCCCTTCGCATTTTACCCTCGGTGGAGGGAAGGCTGAGCCTTAGCCGCGCTCGGGCGCGGGTTCCGGCGGCGGCGGCGGAGCCGGGCAGGCGTCCGTCACCGAAATGACCGTGCCGTCGGGGCAGGTCATCGTCGCCGGAGCCGCGGGAGGCGGCGGGGGAGGCGGCGGCGGCGGGGGAGGCGGCGGCGGTGCTGCTTCCTCTTCTTCCCTGCCGAACTTGACCGTCACTTCGACACCGTACTTGCGGGCTTCCTCGTACTGCGTGGTCATCAGGAAGTACGGATACTGGAAGGGATAGATCGGCTTGCGGTTGTTGAGAATGTTCTTGCCCCACAGAGCGAACTCCCAGTTCGCGCCGCCGATGTCGACATCGCGCAGGGCGATGCGGCCATTGACGAGCTGCTTGTTGGGAATGAACTCATAGGGAGCGAAGGTGGGATGATCGATGACGCTCTGGTGATCGCCGATCACGCGCGACTTGCTCTGGTAGACCATATCGACGCGTGCCAGCAGTGTCGAGTCGCCCCAGATCGGCTGAGACGTATACTGGCCGTATACCGACCCGACCCACCGCGGCTGACCGGTCGGCTTGGGATTGTAGCCATCGGCCAGCGCCGGATCGACAGGCGCGGTGAACTTGTTCTTGGTGTAGCCCGCGGTGGTTCCAAGCAGGAAGCCATCGAACGGCGCAAGCACCAGTTCGAGTTCGAGGCCTTTGGCTTCGAGCGTGCCGAGCTGGACAACAGCGATCGGCAGATCCGTGCGCCGGATGGCACGGCCACTGGTGGTTGCCTGTGCGTTCTTATAGCTGACCTTGTAGGCTGATGCGTTGAAGCGCACCCGCTTGTCCAGCAGATCGAGCTTGAAGCCTGCTTCCCAAGACTTGGCATATTCGGGCTGGAACGGAATGTCGGCATAGACGCCGCCCGAAAGGAAGCCAGTTGCGTACTTGGCGTAGAACAGCATGTCGTCGTTGGGCTCGAAATTCAGGCCCAGCGAATAGGTGAACTTCGACTTATTGAATTCGCCCGTAAACTGTCGGCCCCACGTGATGGTGCTGCCGACGACCCGACCCTGATCCTGGAACAGGCCGCTCTTTTCATCCTTGGTGTAACGGCCGCCGGCGACAATGCCGAACTGATCGGTGAGCTGGTATTCGACCTGGGCATAGGCGGCGTAGCTCTTCTGATTACCGATGGCCCGCTGCGCGCCGCCCGAGGCGGTGCCGTTACCGAGCGCGATCGTCGTCGATGTCGGCGCGAAAGCGATATTGGGAACGAAGCCGAGCAAGCCCGAGTCGCGGGTCTTCGCTTCGAAATACAGCAGGCCGGCGGTGAGGTTCAGCTTGTCGGTCGTGTAGTTGAGCTGAAGTTCATCGCTAAGCTGCCGGTGACGACCGTAGCTCTGGCCTTCGTACGGCGCGAAGTAGTAATTGCCCGTACCGGCAATGTACTGCAGGCCAGGCAGGAACGACGGGCCGAGCGCGTTGGCAAGCGCCGCATCGCGTGCTGCCTGATCGGGCAGTGCCGCAAAGGCAGCGCCTAGCGCCGAGAGACCAACGAAATTGGCATAGGGCGTGACCGAACCTGGCGTAAACTGCAGGCCGGAAAGACCGGCGATGGTCGCGCCGCCCGAGAACACCGCGTTGCGGCGATAGCCGAAGGTGTTCTTGAGTGTCACCGAATCACTCGCCTGCCACTCCAAGGTCAGGTTGTGGCCTTCGACACGCTGGAAACCGCGCGTATTGAACGCCTGGTTGGCTTCATCCGGGCGACGGTCGTTCGGATTGAGCACGATCGGCCCGAACCTGCCGCCGCCAGCTGGCTGAGCCGCAATGATCTGGGTCAGCAGGTTGCCGAGGGTGTTGCCGGGAATATTGATGCGAGTTCCGTTGGCCAATGCAATGCGGTCGGTGGCAGTATTGATGACCGGCGTGACGCGCGCGTCACCGGCGAACCTGCCCTTCGACCAGTCAAACTTGTAGGTCGCGGTGAAATCGCCGCCCGGATCGAAGCGCAGCGCCGCGAACACGTTCTCGTAATTGCGGCCGCCAAGCCACTTGGGCGAGGTCTGGCGACCTGTTTTGCCGAAGGGATTGGTGCGATCCCACACGGTTCCGGCGCCAAGGTTCTTGACGTCGCCGCGGCTCTCGTCGTGGATATAAGTGACATAGGCGCTGAACGGGCCCATCTGCGGCGTATCGATGGTCGTCCGGGTGCGAAGCTGGTCTTCGTTGCCGTAGCCCACCATCTGGGTGAAGGCCATGTCGCCGGTCGGGTTGCGCGTGGTCACATTGATCGCGCCTGCGGTCGAGTTGCGACCGAACAGGGTGCCCTGCGGTCCGCGCAGCACTTCGAGGCTGGCGACTTCCATCAGTTCGCCCAGCGTGCCGCGGCTGCCGCCGATGTAGACGCCGTCGATGTTGAGCGAGATCTGCTTGTCCTGCAGCGGCGCCGAAGGGTTGGAGTTGACGCCGCGCATCGCGAACGAGATCGCCGCCAGCGAACCTGCGGTGTTGCGCATCACCAGGCCTGGAACGAGGCCGGTAAGATCGGAAACGTCCTCGATCTTGTTGGCTTCGATAGCGTCGGCGCCAAGCGAGGTCACCGCGATGGGGACGTCCTGGATCGACTGCTCGCGCTTTTGCGCGGTGACGATGATTTCCTGGATGCCGCCGCTGTCTTCCGCGTCCTGCGCGTAGGCAGTTCCCGCGATCATGCCAGACGCCACGATGGCCGAGCTGGCGAGCAGGCGCGAAACGAACTTTCCGTAGTGCATCCTAAATCTCCTTCCAAGGATATTTTTTTCTGCCGCCAGCGCATTTTCAACCGCATCTGGCGACCGCATTGGAAAAACGTGACTGCATCATTTCAAAGGGCTTCGTCAAGCGGCCATGCGCCGAGTTTGTTGCCCTAAATCCACACTGCAGCGGTTCGCGGCATCAAAATGCAAATGTCGCGCCGTTTGAGCGGACGCAGGCGGGTGCAAATGACAGGTTGGACGCGGTGCCAATCTCACTTATGATACCGCCCTGTCGGTTTTGCAGTCGCGCTGCGAAGCCCAATAATTTCGGGAGCATGGTATGGCGGACATTCAGCACGATTTGGTGATCCGGGGCGGTACGATCGTCGATGGCAGCGGCAATCCCTCCTTCGTCGGCGACGTGGCGATCGACGGCGAATGGGTCACCGCAGTGGGCGCCGTGCCCGGCAAGGGCCGCCGCGAAGTCGATGCCAGCGGCATGCTCGTCACTCCCGGCTTTACCGACATTCACACCCATTACGATGGCCAGCTGATCTGGTCGGAATACCTCGTGCCGTCCTCCAACCACGGCGTCACCACGGTCGTCACCGGCAACTGCGGGATCGGCTTTGCACCGTGCCGCCCGGCGGACCAGACCAAGCTTGTCGAACTGATGGAAGGCGTCGAGGACATCCCCGAGCCGGTCACAACCGCCGGGCTTGACTGGAACTGGGAAACCTTCCCCGAATACATGGATGCCGCCGAGCGGCGCGGCCATGACATCGACTATGCGGTGATGGTGCCGCATTCGGCGCTGCGCGTGTATGTCATGGGTGACCGTGCGATCCGGCACGAGGCTGCCACGCCTGAAGATCTTGCAAAGATGAAGGCGCTGATGGCCGAAGCGCTCGAAGCGGGCGCGGCCGGGATCGGCACCTCGCGCGCCTATGTCCACAAGAGCACCTCGGGCGAACTGGTCCCCACCTATGACGTCGGCGAAGAGGAACTGCACACTTTGGCCGAGGCGATGAAAGAGGCGGACCGGGGCGTGTTCCAGATGATCCCCGCGGTCACCGGGGAGCCGCCGGTCGGCGATTTCGACATCATGCGGCGCATCTCGGAAAGGTCGGGCCGCCGCATCACCTTCACCAGCGCGCAGTCCTCGCGCGATCCCTATGAATACCGCGAGCTGATGGCGGCGCTGGGCGAGGCCAACCGCGGCGGCGCGAAGATGACCGCGCAGATGTTCCCGCGCCCGATCGGCCTGATGATCGGCCTTTCGGCCACCGCCAACCCGTTCTGCATGACCGCCGCCTGGCAGGAAATCGTCGACCTGCCGCTGGCCGAGAAGGTCGCGAGGATGCGCGAGCCGGAAATGCGCGAGCGGCTGCTTCACGGCGACAATCTCGATCCCAAGCACCCGCTGTTCCCGCTGGCGCGCAATTTCAGCCAGATCTTCCCGCTCGATCCCGACGCGCCCGATTACGAACCGGATCCGGCGACCTCGATCCAGGCGCTCGCCGATGCCGCAGGCGTCCCGGTCGAGGACTACATGTACGACCAGCTGCTCGCCGATGAAGGCCGCAACCTGATGATCTGCGCGCTGGGCAATTTCTGCCTCTACAACCTCGATCATGTGGTCGAGATGCTCGAAGATCCCAACGTCGTCGTCGGGCTGGGTGACGGCGGCGCGCATTACGGCATGATCTGCGACGCCAGTTTCACCACCACCGCGATGACTCACTGGGTGCGGGACCGCAAGGGCGAGAAATTCTCGCTCGAGAAGATGGTCAAGACCCTGGCTCGCGATCCCGCGCTCGTGTTCGGCCTCGACGATCGCGGCTTGCTCCAGCCCGGCTACCGCGCGCATGTCAACGTGATCGATCACCAGCGCCTCAAGCTGTTCCGCCCCGAGATCGTCAACGATCTGCCCGGCGGCGGCAGGCGGCTCCACCAGCGCGCGCAAGGCTATGTCATGACCGTGGTCAACGGCAAGGTCATCCGCGAGAACGACGAGGCGGTGAGCGGCACGCTTCCCGGCAGGCTGCTGCGCGGGCCGCAGGTTCCGCAGCGCGCCAAGGCGCAGGCGGAAGCGGCCGAATAAGTTGGCTTACCGCGTTGTTCACTGGGGCACCGGCGCAACCGGTCGCCACGCGCTTGCCGCCGTGCTTGACCGCGCCGACATGGAGCTGGTCGGCCACTATGTGTGGAATGCCGACAAGGCCGGGCGCGATTCGGGCGAGCTGATCGGCCGCGCGCCGGTTGGCATCAAGGCTTCGCACGACCTTGACGCGCTGATCGCGCTGCGGCCCGATCTCGTCACCTATTTCGGCAACGGTGTGCGCGACAATGTGCAGACCACCGCCGAGATTGCGCGCTTCCTCGAAGCCGGCATCAACGTCGTCACCAGCTCGCTGGCCTCGGCGATCCATCCCCATGCGAGCGGCGACGCCAACCTGGCCACGCTGAGGGCCGCCTGCGACAAAGGCGGCGCGACGCTGCTTGCCAGCGGGGTCGATCCCGGCTTCGCCACCGGCATGCTTTCGGTCGCTTCGTTCTCCGCCGCGCACAAGATCGACCGCGTGCGGCTCCAGGAATTCGCCAACTACGGCACCTATCCCGACGAGCAGACCGGGCGCGGAATTTGGGGCTTTGGCCTGCCGCTCGACGCCGAGACGCTGGTCTCCTCGGGGGTCATGCTGCGCTCGACCTGGTCGGGCACGGTCGAGGCCAATGCCCATGCGCTCGGCTGGACCATCGAGGACTGGAAGACCACTTGCGTCACCGCCCCCGCGCGGCAGGACTATGACACCGCGATCGGCCGGATCGACAAGGGCACCACCAGCGCGGTGTGGTTCCAGCTTATCGGCGTGGTCGGCGGCGAGGAGAAAATGATCCTCGAACACATCAACTGGATCGACGCAGGCGACATTCCCGAAGGCTGGCCGGTGCCGCCGTACTACCGCGGCGAAATGGCCGAAACCTCGTACCGCATCTGCGTCGAGGGGCAGCCCGCCTATGACATCGAACTGCAGATGGCTGACGGCGACAAGGATGGCCTCGGCATCACCGCGATGCATTGCATCAACGCGATCCCGATGGTGGTCGCCGCCGAGCCGGGCGTGATCGACCAGTGCCGGATCATTCCTTACGGGCCGGGCGGCTGAAAGATAGGCATGTGCCGAGTCCCTGCGCAGGCAGGGACCTTTCCGAAGCCAGCCTGTATTTCCGGGCGAGGCCCCTGCCTCCGCAGGGGCGCGCGAACACGAGAATCACCTGCTGCCCGGCCAGCCGAAGGGCTGCCGGGGGAGAAGAACGAACGACCGGCGCGGGGTTGCCGCATTTCATGCCCGGACTCGACGACGCTTTTGGTATTTCAGGTTAGAAAGAAGTCGCGTCGAGATTTCACGCCACCGGCCGAGGGTTCCCGCTCCAGCTGGAGATGCGACGGAACGGAGCCATATCGTGGTGGTCAGCCATTGCGAACGTTCGGCTTGTCTGCCGGGACGCCCGCGCCGGTCGTCTCCCGCGCGCATGTTCTCCAGGAGCGCAAGCCGCGGGACGGTCCATCCGCCGCGCTGGCCAGCCACGGGGACGCGGGCGGGATAGCTGAGGCATCGTGCTGTAGGAAAGCGGTTTTTTTGGGGGTCGGTGGAGTCCCTGCGCAGGCAGGGACCTGTTCCAGAAACCACCGAGTCCCTGCCTCGGCAGGGACCTCGCACAAAGCCACAAAGACACAAAGGGTGCGGACGAACCCCTGCCTCGGCAGGGACCTCCTGCGGGGACACCCCTTTACCTCACCTCCCCTTGCGGGGGAGCCGAAGGCGTTGCGCAGCAACAGCGGATCGAGGGGTGGGGGTCTTCGGCAAGGGAGTGCACGCCTCCTCATACCTCTCACCGCGATGGCGGCTCTTGCAGACCAACGGCAGCTGATGCTTTTACGCGCCTCGATTCATGATATACTCCCAATATGACCGTCCTCGAACGCTTCGTGTCTTTCGCGCAGGGCTTGCCCGCAGACCGACTTCACTCCGTGGAGACCGCTTTGGCGACCTTGATGGCCACATATTCGGATGGGCATGATTTCACCGCAAGTGAACTGGCCGAACTGGATCGGCGTGCAGCCGAGACGAACCCCCGGTTCACTGAGCCGGGCCAAATTTCCAAGCTGTTCGGCAAGCCCTTTTCTGCATGATGCAGGTGCTGTTCCGCGCCGAAGCGGAAGCCGACCTACGCTCCATCATCGCCTATTATGAAGATGTCGCGCCTGCATCGGTCGGCAACATCCTCTCGGACATCTACCGTTCGATAAACCAGCTCATTCATTTTCCGCAGCTAGGTATGGCCGTGCCGGAGCGGTCGTTTCGGCGGATCGTCACGCTGAAATATCATTTCAAGGTGGCCTATCAGATCGACGATGAAGCCATCATTGTGCTCGGAATTTTCCGATACCAAGACCGCGAAGTCTAGCCCACCTCACCACACCAGCGGCAATTCCGTCGGCCCGATGATCCCCGAGCAGAACGACTCTATCTCCGCCCCCTCCGCGATCCGGAAGTCCGGCAGCACCGACAGCGCCTCTTCCATCGCGATGCGCATCTCGCGCCGCGCAAGGTGCATGCCGATGCACAGGTGCGGGCCGTAACCGAAGCTGACGTGGCGCGGCTTGCGCGCGAAATCGACCTTCTCTGGCTCGGGAAACGCCTCCGGATCGTTGCCGGCAAGGTGCGTCGGCATCAGGACCAGATCGAACGCCTTGATCTGAACGCCGTCCACCACCGTGTCCTTGGTGCACAAGCGGATCGTCGTCACCGCGGCATAGGCGCGCATCAGCTCGTCGATCGCATCGCCGATCCGTTCGGGATTGGCGCGCAGCCATGCCTGGTCCTCAGGGTTCTCGGCAAGGTGGCGGAACTGGTTCGACATGTTGGTCGAGACCGTATCGAGCCCGCCGACGAACAGGTTGAAGCAGAAGCCGGTAAGCTCGTCCCGGGTCAGCTTGCGGCCATCGATCTCGCCCTCGACGGCGAGCGAGATCAGGTCGCCGCGCGGGTTGGCCCGGCGGTCCTCGCACTGCGCATTGAGATAGTCGGTGATCTTGCGCAGCGCCTCGGCAACGGGTTCCTGCTCGCTCGAGCGCAGGATCGCGTGCTCCCATTCGAGGAACGTCGCCATGTCCTCCTGCGGCATGCCCATCAGTTCGAGGAACACCCGGATCGGAAACTCGAACGCGAAGTCGGCCACGAAGTCGCACGTTCCGCGCGGCCGCAGCTCCTCCAGCCGCGAGCGGGCGAACTGGCGCATGTGGTCTTCAAGCCGGGCGATGTGCTTGGGCGCGAACATCGGGTTGAGCAGCATGCGGTATTTCGAATGGAGCGGCGGATCGCTCTCGTGCGGGATCGAATACCACTCCTGTCCGATCATCTGGCCGAAGCCCGAAGTGCCTTTCACCGTGAAGTGCTCGGTATCCATGTAGATCGCCTGCAGCGCCGCCTGGCTGCGCGGGATCCACGCGCCGGGCAGCATCGGGTGCATGTCCTGCGCCCAGAAGATCGGCGGATAGGTGTGGATCTCGGGGATCATCGTGCGCGGCAGCACCGAGGAACGCGCGCCGCGCAGCTTGAAGGGGTAAGGGCGGACGAGGTCCGCCGGGACGTGATCGGGAAGCGCCATCAACGCCCCCGCTTCAGGTCTTTCAGTTTCACCACCCGCGTCTTGACCGGATCGATATGCCCCGGCGCGAGCTGGAAGCGCCAGAACACCGTGCCCCTCGGGCGGCCCTGCGTATCGAGCCAGTTGGGCAGTCCCGGATCCTCGTGCGCGACGATCATGCGGAACGAGCCGTCCTGCTCCAGCCTGGTGCGCTTGCGGTTTTGCCAGACCGGGCGGTTCACATAGTCGTACGTGGCGAAGTAGCGGGTGAACAGCATCACGTTGGCAAAGCGGCATTCGGGCCAGCGCCCGCGCATCTCCAGCGCCTCGTCCGGGCCAAGCTGGTACTGTGTCTGCAGATAGCGGTTGTCGGCGGCGGCATAGCCGATGTTGCGATTGGCCGATTCGACGTTCGGGTCGGTGAACTGGTTCGGCACGGTCGACAGGAAGCGCGCGATCGCCGCGGAGTTGCGCGGCATGTCGGTCGGCCCGCTCATCCCCAGCACGGCTTCGAAATAGGTGGCGACGGTCTGCAGGCGCGCGGCCATCTCTTCATCGGTGGCGAGCGCGGGCGCGGCGGGGCGCGTGACCGGGCTGATCGTCAGCGGGATGTGGAGGTTCTGGTCGGCGGCGGCCGAGGTTTCCCACTCGAAATAGTGGCGCGTGGTGATCGTGCGCGCGTCGCTTGCGAGCGCGAGCCAGTTGCGGTCCCGCTTCGCTCCGCCAACGTTGATTTCGAAAGAGCCGTCCGGCGCCACGTCGAACTCGGTGTCATTCAATGTGGCGGCAAGCGCGATCGGACGGGCGCCGTCGCGTTCCGCCCGCTCGACCGTAAACGAGGTGTAGATCGCGCCCGCGGTGTTGCCGCGAATGACATATTCGCCGTCCGGCTTGATCGGCGCGAAGTAATAGATCGCGTCGGGGTTGTCGCCGAGCAGCTTGCGGTCTGGCCCGACGAAGCGGGTGAACATGGGGTTCGAGGTGTCCGCCGACATCCAGAAATCGAGCGCGAGCTGCAGCGCGTCGGCCATGATCAGCCGCGCTTCGGCGCGCTCGTTCGAGGTGATCCCGGCATAGGGCGGGGTGCTGAACTTCGCATCCCACTCGATCATCTTTTGCGCCAGCGCGAGCCAGGCCCGGCTGGCCGGGCCGCCATCGCTGCCTTGCGCGAGCGCAGGGCCCGATGCGGCCAGCGATGCCAGCGCGCCCGGCATCGCCGCACCTGCGCCGCCCAGTGTCAAACCCTTGAGCAGCGAACGCCTGTTGCTTGCCATTATCTTCTCCCCTTTTCGCACGGCCCGGTGCCGAAGTCAGTCGTAGATCGAATCCCGCTCGCCCAGCCATGACGGCAGGTCGAGTTTCGGCGCAGGCAGCGGCACTGCGCCATGCTCGAAGTCGAGCTGGTCGAACGGATCGGGATGGACGTACCATGCGGTCGGATCGCCAAGCCGCACCTCGTAAAGCGAAACCCCTTCCGGCCCTGCGACCAGTGTCGGCAGCGGCGTGCCCACTTCCAGCGTGATGTGCATACCCCTGGTGCAGAGCTTTCCGCCCACGGACATCGAGCCATCTGTGACGAGAATCGTCTGGATGCAGTTGCGCCCGCGCGTGGGGATGATCATGCCCGGATCGATCCGGGTCAGCGTGCACATCGCCTGCGGCCCGAAATCGAGCCACTTTTCCCATGCCGAAATGCGCTTGCCGTTCTGCTCCTGCGCCAGCACTTCGATCCATTCGCACTCGTCGGCATGGCGGAAGCGCGGCTTGGCGAGCGGGCGGGCCGGGCGCGCCGCGATCGGCGTGGTCAGCATGCCGTCGGGGCCATAGGTCGCGCGCGACTGTACTTCGGATTCGTCGCCCAGGTGCGGGTTGGCAAGCTGGGTGATCCCGCGTTCCTTCTTGAGCGCGGCGAAGCCTTCGGGATCGGCATACCAGACGAACGGGTAGCCCCCCATCACCTCATAGACGATCACCCCGTCCGGCCCGGTGATGTTGGGGCCATAAGGCGTGCCGATGTCGAGCATGATGTTGGTCCCGGCGGGGCATTCCACCCCGCCGCATTCCATCGACCCTTCGAGCAAGTAGATCGTGTTGGGGCACATGTGGCCATGCTGGGCGATGATCATGCCCGGATCCCACTTGCCCGCGAAAGCGAGCACGCGCGGCTCGTAGTTGAGCCACTTTTCCAATGCTTCCTTGCGCACGCCCGAATGATCCTGCGCGAGCACCGGCTTCCATTCCATGTCGTCGAGATGCTGGAAGCTGGGCTCGGGATAGTTGAGCCGCAGTCTCATCGCGCCTTGCATTTCCGCTGTCTCCTCAGCCCGGCATCTTCATCTTGTCGCGCATGGTCGAACGCTCGATCATGCCGTAAGCGGTCTCGCCCTCGAAGCTGTAGTGCGCGATCATCTGGTGGAGCGGTGGGAACTGCGATTCCGCCGGCGGAATTGACGGCACGCCGCCAGTGGTCTTGCCGCCAAAGGTGAAGCGTCTGCCATCTTCGGTTTCCATCACGCAGGTGACGTCCTCGCCCGAATACTGGAAGTCCTTGAGCCACGGCGATTTGACCGCGCGTGCCGGGATCAGATCGCCTTCGCCAAGATAGACGAAGCCCTCGTTGTAATCGTATTCCTTGCCGGACTTGTAGCCGGGGTAGGCGATGTAGCCGAACGCCTTGCCGCTGGGGAATACCGCAGACTGCCAGGCGTGGCCGAAGAATTCCTGGAGCTTGCGCACGCCCTTGCGGCGGATGCGCAGCGCCCCGCCGGTGAACTCCACGTCCTTGCCTTCCCAGTTGATCACGCCCTTGACGCGGCAGAGCTGCTCCAGCCGGTCGCCGCCCATGGCCAGCGCTTCGCCGCCCTTGGCCATGCGCTCCCTTGCATCTTTAGACATGGTGCCCTGGATGAAAGGCGGCACCACCGGCCAGGCCTCGATCTCGAAGCGTAGCGGCGCGAGTTTTTGAGTGGCATAGCCGGGGACCAGCATCTCATCCCAGGGGCCGCTGGGGACCGCGCCCGAAAAGCCGGACTTGTAACGCTTGAACGGCTCGACCACCTCGAACCACAGCCCGCCGGTGCCGAAGTGCGAGGCCTTGCCGTTGGCTCCCGTTTCCTTGTGGCGCGGCGCGGCGACGTTCTGGCGCATCACGCGGCCTTCGGGCGTGACGAAGCCCATCTCGATGTGCGGGTGGTCCCAGTCCGGCGCCATCGCCTCGACTGCGCAGCGCGGAAAGGCGAAGCGGCCCTGATCGTCCCACAGCCACCAGTTGAAGCCTTCCTGCATCCCCGGTTCGGTCTGCTTCTCGGTGATGAAATACTCGAACGCGGGATCTTTCCCGCCGGTCAGATCGCTCATGCCTGCTCCTGTGCCTGTTGATTTCCTGCTGCTCGCCGCTCCGGCCAAGCCGGGGACGAGCGCCGCCGTGGCAGCCGCGCCGCCTGTCACCAGCGCCGTGCGCCGCGTGTATCCCGATTGGCTCATAGGCCCCTCTCCATGCTCGGGGCGCTTTGCCGCCTCGCGAGTCCCTGACATGCGTATCCTATCCCCGCAGCAATGCGAAGCCCGCCCGGGGCATTATGGCGGCTTGACTCGCCGCGCGCCCGGTTTGACGAGGCGAATAACGCAATAAAGCAGGGAGGGTATCGATGGCGTCGGGAAAACATGCAGGGAAAGTCGCGGTTTGCGTGGGCAGCGCAACCGGCATGGGCGCGGAAAGCGCATTCCGGCTCGCCAGCGAAGGCGCAAGCGTGGTGATCGGCGACATCAACATGGCGGCGGCGGAAAAGCTGGTCGACCGCATTTCCTCGGCAGGGGGCGAGGCGGTGGCCCGCGCCTGCGACATTGCGAACGAGGACGCGGTCAATGCGCTGATCCACGGCGCGGCCCGCCAATTCGGCGGCCTCGACCTGATGCACGTCAATGCCGCCGATCTCAGCCTTGGTCCCAAGGATGGCGATGCCCTGTCGATCGACCTTGCCACTTTCGACCGATCGGTCGAGGTCAATCTGCGCGGCCACCTGCTGTGCACGCGCGCCGCTATCCCGCTGATGCGCGAGCGTGGCAAGGGCGCCATCGTCTACACCTCGTCCGACGCCGCCAAGACCGCCGCGCCGTTCCAGTTCAGCTACTACGTCACCAAGGCGGCGCTCAATGCGCTGATGCGCCATGTCGCGATTCGCTGGGGCGCGAAAGGGATCAGGGCGAACGCGATTTGCCCCGGTGTGATCTTGACCGAAACCGTGATGCGCCACATGAGTGACGAAGTGCGCACCGACGCGCTCAAGCGGGTGCCCAGTCCGCGCCTGGGCGAACCGAAGGACATCGCCAACCTGGTCAGCTTCCTGCTTTCGGACGAAGCCGACTGGATCAATGGACAGGCCATCAGTATCGACGGCGGATCGGTCATGCATGGCTGAACAGAAATACGGGACCGCAGAGGACAGGATCACACCATGAAGGACGCAGACAAGGAGAGGGCCGCACTCGACGCCTATCTCGGCAAGAACATCCGGCTCGAGGCGCCGACCTCCAGCCTGATGAAAAGCACGTCGGAATGGCTCAACCATCCAATCATCCGCGAGGTCCTGCCGATCTGGTTGCTGCGCAAGAACGGGCCGGATTTCCCCGTGGAGGCAGACCACACGCTCGGCCTGTCCAAGGCTTTCGACGAAGTCGTGCCGCCCGCGCGCCTTGCCGAATTGCTGGAACAAGAACGCCGCATCAATCCCGAATTCGATGCATGGGTCGCCGAAGGCTTCGTCTCGACTTACGACAATGAGCATTTCAACCAGTATGCGCCGGGCACCGTCGGCGGCATGATCGGCTACCAGATCCGCGAGCATGGTTTCGACCTGACGCTGGGCGTTGGCAATCAGGTGCCCGAAAACATGACCACGCTGGAATACTGGAAGATCCGCGGCCGCCAGAGCCATGACTTCGAGCATATTCTCACCGGCGGCCAGTTCAATTCGCTGGGCGAGGTGGCGATCACGTTCGGGCGGGTCGCCAACCAGTCGCGCCATCTCAGCCCCGAGCTCGCCGGCGCGGTCAATCCCTACCAAGCCTTCGCGGGCCTGCGCATGGTGACGCGCGCGATGATCCATTATCCCGAGACGCTGGTGCCGACGCTGCGCTGCCTTGAACAGGGGATTGCGGTCGGGCTCGCCTCGCCGCCGTTCTGGTTCATGAAGTGGGAAGAGGTGTTCCACATGACCCCGGCCGAGGCGCGCGCCCATTTCGGCGTTCCGCCGGTCGCCGAAGTCGATACCCATCACGAGGCGATCCTGTTCCGCCAGGACCCCGAAGACATTGCCATGGCGGCAGAATAAACGACAAATCAGCCCGCAAGCGGGTCAGGGAGAGAAAAGCAAAGTGAAAACAATCTACGTTACCGGTGCGACCGGGATTCTCGGTGCGAACGTGTGCACGCAGCTGCTTGCCAAGGGATACGCGGTGCGCGCCTCGGTGCGCGACATGGACAATTCCGATGCGCTCGCGCTGCGCGGTGCCGGGGTCGAAATCGTGCCCGGCGATCTCAAGGACCGCGCCAGCCTGTCCGCCGCGATCAAGGGCGCCGACGGCGTTATCCATTCGGGCGCGATGCTGGGCCGCCCCGGCGCGAGCTGGGAAGAAGGCTACGCCACCAATGTCGTGGGCACGATGAACCTGCTTTCGGCCGCCTGGGAGGCAGACAACCTGCCCGTCGTGCAGGTGCTGACCACCACCTTCTTCGACAGCGCCAGCACCCACAACGAAGAATCCGCGCTCGATCTCACCTGCGCCTTCATGGACGTCTACACCGTGACCAAACGGCTCGCCTATCTCGAAGGCATGGGCCGGGTGCGCGAGGGGCAGGACATCCGTTTCATGGTGCCCGGTGCGATCTACGGGCCATCGATCTGCGTCGAGAAGGCCAATTGGGCCAACACCTTCAACGACCGCTTCATCAAGGCGATCAAGGGCGAGATGCCCACGCAATTGCCGCTGCCGATGCCGTGGTCCACGGCGGACGACTGCGCCTGGGTCTGCGTGGCTGCGCTCGAAAACGGCGAGGCGGGCAAGCGCTATGTCGCGCATGGCAGCCCCGATTCGACCGGCACCGTGGCTACGGTGATGAACCGCGCCTGCGAGGTGGCCGGGGTCGATCACCGCATCGGCGAATATACCAAGGACCAGCTCGATTCGCCCGAACTGCTCGAGATTTTCGGGCCAACCATCCCGCTGCTCGCCAAGCGCACTTACCCGCAGCCGTTTTCCAGCAGCTTGAAGACCCAGCAAGCGCTCGGCTATGTGCCGACCGAACTGGGAGACGGGGTGCAGGCGATGATCGACTGGCTGCGCGAAGTCCGCGCGATCTGAAATCTCGTCATCCTGCTGCAATCAAGCCAAGACAAAGGACCGCCGATGATGAAACGTCTTGTCCTCGCCGCCGTGCTGCTCGCCAGCGCTCCTGCCTTCGCCGATGCGACCGACCGCAAGTTCACCATCGCGGCGATCCCCGACACGCAGAACTACACGGATTACACGCATCAGACGGAGGAAAAATTCCCCTTCGACGCGCGCGCAATGTTCTTCGAGCAGATGGAATACATCGCCGCCAACGTGGAAAGCCAGGGCGGCGAGATCGCCTTCGTCACCGGGCTTGGGGACGCTTGGCAGCACCAGACCATGACGATCGATCCCGATCACTACATGCGCGGTTTCCGGGTCGATGAAAATTCGCTGTTCGCAAAGATATTCAAGCCGACGCCAAAGGTCTGGGATGTCGAGATGCCTGCTGCGCGCAAGGGCTACGAGCTGCTGATGGGCAAGGTGCCGTTCTCGGCCGTGCCGGGCAATCACGATTACGACGCGATGTGGACCGATTCCAAGTTCCCCTCGGCGGCGAAGATCGACCCCAGGGACATGTCGACCATCGGCGTGCTGCATCCCGGCGGGCTCAGCAATTTCCGCGCCGTGTTCGGGGAGAATACGCCGTTCTTCAAGGACAAGGAGTGGTATGTCGCCGCCAACGACGGCGGCGCCGACAGCGCCCAGGTGTTCGAGGCGGGCGGCTACAAGTTCCTGCACATCGGCCTGCAATTCGATCCGCCCGACACCTCGCTCGCATGGGCGGCGCGGGTGATCGAGAAGTACAAGGGCCTGCCGACGATCGTTTCCACTCACGATTACCTGAGCACGCAGGGCGAGCGGAAGCCCAACCAGATCATCGACGGGCATCTGGTCGACCCGCAGAACAATTCGCCGCAGATGGTCTGGGACAAGCTGCTCAGCCAGCACGACCAGATCTTCATGCTGCTGTGCGGACACCAGCACGGACAGGCGAGGCGCAACGATCCCAACAAGTTCGGCCACGAAGTCCATCAGGTGCTTGCCGACTATCAGGACCGCGGCCAGACCGCGATCGAGGCGGGCATCCAGTCCGAACGGCCGGTCAACATCGGTGACGGCTGGATGCGGCTGATGGAGTTCGATTTCACCGGCACGCAGCCGGTGGTGCGGGTGCGGACCTATTCGACGCACTACAAGAAGCAGAGCACGCAGATCCGGCAATATGCCAAGTGGTACCGCGACCACGAGGATCCGGGCATGAGCGACAAGGACTTCGCGCGCGAGGACGATTTCACGATCCCGCTGACCGATTTTGTCGAGCGGTTCGGTACTGGAACGGCGAGCGCCCCGACGCCTACGCCCCCGGGGTCTTGACCTCGACGAATTGCGGCTTGCTCCGGCTTGCCTCGTCGCGCTTGATCAGCTGCATCGAGTAATTGCCCGCGGGAAGCGCTTCGAGCGGCATGCCCGCCGCAGCGAGCGCATAAGGCGAAATGCGGTGGCGGGTGCAAAGTCCGCCGGCGCCGTCGCTGACCAGCGGCGTTTCGAACTCGACCCCGATCATCGCCTCGCGCGAGCGGCTGACGGTGCAGACCGCAAGCTGGCCGCTGCCCAGATCGAGCACGATCTGCGTGCCGATCGGAACCCCGAGCAGGCCTTCGACCCGCGCGCCGGTGCGAGAGATATCGCGCAGCACGCCGGCATAGCGGTGATCCTCGTGGATGATGCCGATGCGGCGGAACACGGTGCGCCGGTCCGAGCGGTAATGATCGGGGCCGTCAGGCTCGATGCGGAACTCGCCGCTCGCCAGCCGCTCGTTTACCCGGTCGATTTCCAGCGCCTTCGAATAGATCCAGCCCTGGATGAAGCGCGCACCCATGTCCTTGACCACTTCGAGCTGGTCGAAAGCCGCGACGCCTTCGACCACCACCGACATGCCCAGCGCGTTCGACAGGCCGATGATCGCGGCGATGATCTTGGCGCTGTTGAGGTCTTTTTGAGTGCAGGTATCGACGAAGCTCTTGTCGACCTTGAGCTTGTCGAACGGTGCCGAACGCAGGTAGCTGAGCGACGAATAGCCGGTGCCGAAATCGTCGAGCGCCAGCTTCACGCCGAGCTCCTTCAGCGCCTTGAACGTCAGGTCGACCGTTTCGCTGTCGCCCATGAACACGCTTTCGGTGAGCTCGAGCTCGAGCCGTTCGGGATCGAGGCCCGAAAGCGTGATCGCATCCGAAACCGTTTCGGGAAACTGCGGATCGGTGAACTGAAGCGCCGAGACGTTGACCGAGATCGTGATCGACTTGGGCATTTGCGCGGCATCGCGGCAGGCGCGGTGCAGCGCCCATTTGCCAAGCTCGATGATGAGGTTCGATTCTTCGGCAATCGGAATGAACAGCGCCGGGCTGACACTGCCGCGCTCGGGATGTTCCCAGCGCATCAGCGCCTCGAAGCCGATCACCATGTTGTCCTCGAGCCGGACAACCGGCTGGTAATGGAGATCGAGCGCATCCTTGGCCAGCGCCTCGCGCAGGTCTTCCATCAGGATGCGGCGTTCCTCGGCGCGGTCCTTGAGGTCTGCGGTGTAGAAGCGGAACTGGCCGCGACCGCTGTTCTTCGAGACATAGAGCGCAAGATCGGCGCTGTGCACCAGGTCCTCGCGGTCGATGCCGTCGTAAGGCGCAATGGCGATGCCGACCGAGGCGCCGATCGTCGCGCGCTCCCCGCCGATCGGATAGGGCTGCGAGAGCATCTGGATGATCTTGTCGGCCAGCTCGCCGAGCGCGCCGCGATCGTCCATGTCGGGGAGGATGATCTGGAATTCATCGCCGCCCAGGCGGCCGATCTCGCCCCTGTCTAGCACGACATGGTGGAGACGGTCGGCGACCTGCTTGAGCAGTTCGTCGCCTGCCTGGTGGCCGAGCGTATCGTTGACCTGCTTGAAACGGTCGAGATCGAGCATCATCACTGCGAGGCTGCGCTGAGTCGAGACGTGAGCGGTGACGAGCTGGTCGAGCCGCTTCGACATGCGGTGGCGGTTGGCGAGGCCGGTCAGCGAATCGAATTCGGCCAGCCGCGAATCCATCAGCTTGCGTTCGTATTCGGCGGTGATGTCCTTGGCGAGGCCGCGGTAGCCCTTGAAGCTGCCCGACCCGTCGAGGATCGGTTGGGCCGAGAACGACCACCAGGTCTGCTTGGCCTCGTGCTTCGATTTGCCCAGGGCGAAACGCACCACCAGATCGACGATCCGGCTGCGCGCGCTGAGCTGGAACTTGAACGGCCGCTCGGACCTTTCGTCGGGGTTGTCGGGATCGGTCTCGAACAGCTCGGTCAGGTGTTTACCAAGCATTTCAACGGGTTCGCGGCCCGTGCTTTGCGCCGAACTTTCGGAGATATAGATCAGGCGGCCTTCGGGATCGCTCGCCCAGAGCCAGCCGAATCCGGCCTTTTCGAAATCCTCGAGCAGGCCAAGGCGCGCGGCGGTATCGCCCGGAAGAATGACGTTCTTCGGCAGGTCCGCTCCCGCGTCGGGCGCGGCGGATTGTGACCTTTCGGTCAGGCTCCGGAAGAAGCCCTTTGCGCCCATCGAAGCTCTCGCTGCCCTTCCTGCGTCCGCGCCAATTCACGTTTCAGTGACCAATTGTATGAAGCTTTCGTTGAAAAGCCCCTAATGCGCGCGGAAAGGTTTGGTTAACGGGTCAGACTGCGGCTTGCTTGACCTGCCATGGGCGCGCCGTTAAAGCGCCACCCGCATCGCGGCTCCGCGGCCGCTTCTGTCCCGTCCCTTGCGCCGAGTCCTGTCGAAGGGCGCATGCGGATTTTCCTGGCAGGATGAGGGACTCTATCCATGGCCAATGTCACCGTCATCGGCGCCCAGTGGGGCGATGAAGGCAAGGGCAAGATCGTCGATTGGCTGGCGAGCCGCGCCGATGCGGTCGTGCGCTTCCAGGGCGGGCACAATGCCGGGCACACGCTGGTCGTCGATGGCACCACTTACAAACTCAGCCTGCTGCCCTCGGGCATCGTGCGCGGCACCTTTTCGATCATCGGCAACGGCGTCGTGCTCGATCCGTGGCACCTGAAGGAGGAGATCGCCAAGCTTGAGGGGCAGGGCGTCGCGATCTCGGCCGACAATTTCGCCATCGCCGACAACTGCCCGCTGATCCTGCCGATCCACCGCGAGCTTGACGGCCTGCGCGAGGCGGCTGCCGGGGCGGGCAAGATCGGCACCACCGGGCGCGGCATCGGCCCGGCCTACGAGGACAAGGTGGGCAGGCGGGCGATCCGCGTGTGCGATCTCGCGCATCTCGACGATCTCGGCTCGCAGCTTGACCGCCTGTGCGCCCACCACGATGCGCTGCGCGCCGGGTTCGGCCAGCCGGCTGTGGACCGCGAGGCGCTGCTCGAAGAACTGCGCACCATCGCCCCCTTCGTGCTGCAATATGCCCAGCCGGTGTGGAAACGGCTGAACGCGGTGAAGAAGGCGGGTGCGCGCATCCTGTTCGAAGGCGCGCAAGGCGTGCTGCTCGATGTCGATCATGGCACCTATCCGTTCGTCACCTCGTCCAACACGGTGAGCGGCACGGCGGCCTCGGGATCGGGCCTTGGCCCTTCGGCGACCGGCTTCGTGCTCGGCATCGTCAAGGCCTATACGACCCGCGTTGGTTCCGGCCCGTTCCCTACCGAACTGGAAGACGAAGTCGGCCAGCGTCTGGGCGAGCGCGGCCACGAATTCGGCACCGTCACCGGCCGCAAGCGCCGCTGCGGCTGGTTCGATGCGGTCCTGGTGCGCCAGTCCTGCGCGATCTCGGGGGTGACCGGCATCGCGCTGACCAAGCTCGACGTGCTCGACGGTTTCGACAAGGTGAGGGTCTGCACCGGATATCGCCTCAACGGCAAGGTGCTCGACTATCTTCCCAGCCATGCCGCCGATCAGGCCGCGGTCGAGCCGATCTACGAGGAGATGGACGGCTGGTCGGGCACCACTGCAGGCGCGCGGTCGTGGGCCGATCTGCCCGCGCAGGCGATCAAATATATCCAGCGCGTGCAGGAATTGATCGAAACGCCGGTGGCTCTGGTCTCGACGAGCCCGGAACGCGAGGATACGATCCTCGTCAGGGATCCGTTCGAGGACTGAGATAATGGAGCGGCTTGCATTGACGGGAGCGGCGATCATCGCGTTGGCCGGGCCTGTGCATTCGGGCGCTCCGGAGGATCAGTTGCCGGTCGCTGACCATGTCGTCGTCGACAAAAGCGAGCGCACGCTTACGCTTTACGCGGGCAGCCAGCCGCTGCGCGTCATCGGCGGCATCCAGCTTGGTGATGCGCCTGTCGCCCCCAAGCGTTTCCAGGGCGACGAGCGCACCCCCGAGGGGCGTTACTGGATCGACTGGAGCAACCCGGAAAGCAGCTACCACCTCTCGATGCATATCTCCTATCCCAACGCGGCTGACGAGGCCTATGCGGCATCGCAAGGGCGCAGCGCGGGCGGGATGATCATGATCCACGGCCAACCCAATGGTCTGGCGGGGCGGATTCGCGGCGACTGGACCGATGGCTGCATCGCGCTCGCCAACGAAGAGATCGAATATCTTTGGCAGACCGTGCCCGACGGTACCGTGATCGATATCGTGCCATGAGCGAGAGCGAGGACAAACCCGTGCAGGCTGAGTACGATGCAATCGCCGCGCATAACCGTATTGCGAAATTCTATCGCTACCGCACCCAATACGGCGACAAGTTCTTCGGCAGACTTGCGACGCGGCTCAAGCTGGGCCGTGACACAGAGGTTCTCGACCTGTGCTGCGGCACCGGCGCCGTGGCGGCTGGACTCGCGTCCTTCTGCAAGGCGATCGACGCCGTCGACGGTGCGCCGGAAATGATCGCCCATGCCTTTGCCGACGAGCGCATCACTTATCATGTGTTCGACATCGGCTCGCCCGACTTTGCCGAATGGATCCGCGGGCGCACCTTCGCCTGATCACGATCGGCATGGGCGTCCATTGGCTTGGCGACGATGTACTCGATAGCTTGCGGCACCACCTGCGGCCCGGCGGCCTGCTCGCGATCCTTGCCACAGGATTTTCCGGTCCGGGTCTCAACCGCTGGCAGGAGGATTATCAACAGGTTCGCCTGGCGCTCACGAAGTCCCGCACGAGCGACTGGACCGGGGAAACGCAGCTTGCTCCGCTCGGTTATGAACGGATCGATCTCATCGAGCAGACGTACCGGGGGAAGATCGGTGTGACCGATCTGGTCAACCATCTGCTGTCGTTTTCATCGGAGGCCGAAATGGTCACGAAGAATTACGGCGCGGTCACGGAGTCGCTGGCGAAGGTGCTCCAGCCGCATCTGGTCGGTGGCCGGCTAGAATGCTTCTGGACCAGTTCGGCGCGGTTGTTCGCGGATCAGAAATCGACGGCAATGCCCTTGAGTACCCAGTCGCCGTAGCGGGTCGGGGAAAGCTCGTTCGGCTCGTTCGACTGATCCAGTTGGGCGGGAGCAGGGGCCGGATCGTTGGTCCAGTGCGCCGGCTTTACGAAGCCGCGGGGGCGCTTGGTCGCTCGCTTTTCCATGCGCATCATCTGGGCGCGCTGGCTTGCAAATGCAATTGCTACTAGGGCCGCCGCATGGATATTCCCGGTCTCCCCGCGCGCCGTGCGGCGCTCTCTTTGCTCGATGCGGTGCTGCGCCGGGGCGAGACGCTCGATCAGGCGGCCAATGCCGCGCTGCGCCGGGTGCGCGGCGAGCCGGACAAGGCGCTGGCGCGTGCGATCGCCGGCGAGGTGCTGCGCTGGAAGCAGGATCTCGATGCCCTGATCGACAGCGCCACCAAGCAGCGCCTGCCCGAAGACGCCAAACCGCGGCAGGTGCTGGCAATGATGCTGGCGCAGTGGCTGCGCTTCGAGACGCCGCCGCACGCGGTGATCGCAACCGGCCTGCCGCTGCTTGTGGGAGGGCCGAGGCGGCTGGCGCACGGGGTGTTCTCCAGCCTGGTCAAGCGCGCGGCCTCGCTTCCCGCCATGCCGACGCTGCCCGATGCGGTGCGCCTGGGCTGGGGCGAGCGCGGCGAGGAGATCGCCCGGGGTCTGGCGCTGCCGCCGCTGCTCGACCTGACGCTGAAGGAACCCGGCCGGACTGCCGAGTGGGCCGAAACGCTTGGCGGCGTGTCGCTGATGCCGGGGCATCTGCGCCTGCCAAGGGGCGATGCGGTGTCGTTGCTGCCGGGTTACGGTGATGGCGCATGGTGGGTGCAGGACCTTGCGGCGAGCCTGCCGGCGCGGCTGCTGGGCGAAGGCGGCGGGCGAACGGTGCTCGACCTGTGTGCCGCGCCGGGCGGCAAGACGCTGCAACTCGCCGCCGCCGGATGGCAGGTGACCGCGCTCGACAAGAGTAAGCGCCGGCTGGAGCGGATGCGCGACAATCTTTCGCGCACGGGGCTTTCCGCGCAGATCATCACCGCCGATGCGCTCGAATGGCAGCCCGGTGCGCCGTTCGACGCTATCGTTCTCGATGCGCCGTGCACGGCCACCGGCACCTGCCGCCGTCATCCCGACGTGCTGCATCGGATCGGGCCGGCGCATATCGCCGAGATGGCAGAGCTGCAGTCAGCGATGCTTGAACGGGCGCTTGGCTGGCTCGCGCCGAGCGGTACGCTGGTTTACGCGGTGTGCTCGCTCGAGCGCGAGGAAGGCGAGGACCAGATGGCGCGCCTTACGCTGACGCCCGATCCGATCCGTGCCGACGAACTTCCGGGCGGGATCGCCCCGAGCCTCGAAGGATGGCTGCGCACCGATCCGGGCATGCTGCCCGATGCGGGCGGGCTCGACGGTTTTTTCATCGCCCGGCTTGTGAACAAGCCTGTGTAAAACAGCGGGACGCCTTGGGGACAGAGAAGCTCAACTTTGCTTGAGCTTGTTCGCGAAGCTCTTGCGAAGTTTCTGCAATTTGGGCGGGATCACCGCGAGGCAATAGGGATTGCGCTGGCCTTCGCCTTCCCAATAGACCTGGTGATAATCCTCCGCCGGATACCACGGCGCAGGACCTTCGATAGTGGTGACCACGCGCCCGCCGTGATCCGCGTTGGCGCGGGCGATCGCGGCTTGCGCCTCGGCGCGCTGTGCATCGTCGAGCGGGAAAATCGCCGAGCGATACTGCGTGCCCACGTCATTGCCCTGCCGGTTGAGCTGCGTCGGATCGTGTGTGCCCAAGAACACGTCGAGGATCTCGGCGTAGGAAATCTGAGCCGGATCGAACTCCACCTTGATCGCTTCGGCATGCCCGGTCGTGCCGCTGCATACCGAGCGATAGTCGGGATCGGGCATCGAGCCGCCGATATAGCCGCTTTCGACCTCGCTCACCCCGATCACGTCGCGGAACACCGCCTCGGTGCACCAGAAGCACCCGCCCGCCACGATTGCCGTTTCCAAGTTGCTCATCACACGTTCCCTGCAAGTTACCGGTTACAAATAGGGACGAATTGGCGGCTTGTCATTGGTTGGCCAGACGTTAGGTTCGCCGCTTGCCATTCGCACAGGAGTAACGTGATGCGCCGACTTGTTGTTTCCGCAGCCACTGCCCTTGGCCTGATGGTGATGCCCGCCACGTCGAACGCGGCGCCGGCGGGCGCTACCGAGGACCTGTGCGAAGCATGCGATACGCTGCTCGACCTGAGCCTCGCCCATCCCAGGCGCGCGCAGGACCGAGCGCGGGATATCTTTCGCCACCCCGCCGAGACGCTGTCGTTCTTTCGTGTGCGTCCGGGCATGACCGTGATCGACTACATGCCCTCGGGCGGCTGGTACACGCGCGTTCTGGTGCCCTATCTGGGCAAGGACGGGCGCTATATCGGCCTCAATCCGGCAGCCGGACCGGGTACGGCGCCAGGCATGGCCGAGATGATCGGCGGGCTGCGCGAAAAGTTTCCCGTTGAAGCCGCCAAGTGGAACCTTGCAGGCGCACCGGTAGAGGCATTTAACAGCGACCAGCTTGGCGAGGATCGCTACGGCACGGTCGACCGGGCGCTGATCTTCCGCGAGATTCACAACCTGCATCGCATGGATTTCCTCCGGTCGGAACTGGCGCGTCTGCGCAAGCTGCTCAAGGATGATGGCCTGCTCGGCATTGTCCAGCATCGCACCAAGGCGGATGCGCCTGCCGCTTACACCGATGGCAACAAGGGCTACATGCGCCAGAAGGACGTGATCGCGCTGGTCGAGGCGAACGGCTTCGAGCTCGTTGCGACCAGCGAAATCAACGCCAATTCCAAGGACCCCGCAAATCATCCCAATGGTGTGTGGATGCTGCCGCCCAATTACCGCTCGGTCGCCGAAGCCGACAAGCCGCGCTACACCGCGATCGGCGAAAGCGACCGCATGACGCTGCTTTTCCGCAAGCGGCCATGATGCTACCTCACGGCGGATGACCCAGATCACCGTCGCCGCATTGCAGCTTGCGCTTGGCTCGCCCGACGAGGGCGAGAATATCGCCGCCGTATCCGCGCTGGTCGAGCAGGCGGCGGGGCAGGGCGCGCGGATCGTGCTGCCGCCCGAGCTGTTTTCCGGCCCCTATTTCTGCAAGACCGAGGACGAGGCGTGCTTTGCGCTGGCGCGGCCGACCGCGCAGCATCCCTCGGTGATCGCGATGCAGGCGCTTGCCGCCAGGCTCAATATCGCGATCCCGACCAGCTTCTTCGAACGCGACGGCCAGCACTATTACAACACGCTCGCCATGATCGACGAGCGCGGCGAGATCCTCGGCACTTACCGCAAGAGCCATATCCCCGACGGCCCCGGCTACGAGGAAAAGTACTACTTCCGGCCCGGCAACGACGGCTTCAAGGTCTGGGACGTTGCGGGCACGCGCGTGGGCGTCGGCATTTGCTGGGACCAGTGGTATCCCGAATCTGCGCGGGTGATGGCGCTGATGGGGGCGCAGCTGCTGCTTTATCCCACCGCGATCGGATCGGAGCCCTATGACGCCGATCTCGACACCAGCCGCATGTGGCGCCGCGCGATGCAGGGCCACGCGGTATCGAACTGCATGCCGGTGGTCGCGGCCAACCGCATCGGCACTGAGGACGGCCAGAAGTTCTATGGCCACAGCTTCATCGCCGACGAATGGGGCGATCTCGTCGCCGAATTCGGCAGCGGGGAAAGTGGTGTGCTGGTTGCCACGCTCGATCTGGAGCGCGCGGCGCGGCACCGCGCAGGCATGGGCTTCTTTCGCGACCGCAGGCCGGATCTCTATGGCCGCATCGCGCTGGACATCTGAATACCTGATCGCGCTCGGATCGAACCAGCGTCACCATCGGCATGGCGATCCGCGCCAGGTGATCGAGGCTGCGCTCGAAGCTCTGGCCGAGGCGGGGATCAAGGTGGAGCGGGCGTCGCGCATCATCACCTCCCGCCCGCTTGGCCCTTCGCGGCGCGCTTACGCGAATGCCGCGGCGGTAGTCCTTTTCGAGGGCGCGCCGCCCGAGCTGCTCGAAGTCCTCCAACATATCGAGGCCGCTTTCGGCCGCCGCAGGCGCGGTCAGGCCTGGAGCGCGCGGGTGCTCGATCTCGACATTGTGCTGTGGAGCGGCGGGGCCTGGGCCGCGCCCGGTCTCGTCGTGCCGCACGTCCGTTTCCGAACGCGCGACTTCGTGCTTCGCCCGGCGGCCCAGATCGCGGGCGACTGGCGCGATCCGTTGACCGGTCTCACCCTGCGGCAGCTAAGCGCGCGGATCAGACGCTCCTGACGCCCTGTGCGTTCGGGGTTGCGTGCATATAGGCGAGCTTCTGGCTGCGCTCGGCGATGCGCCAGCCCGCCGCAGTGCGCACCAGCTTGTCGTGATACCAGACCCCGCAAAAGAAGGTGCTCTGCCCGCCCTTGCCATCGTCCATCATCATCGGATTGAACAGGATCATCCGGCTGGTCGCGGTATCGCCGGTGATGCTGAGATTGGGCAGGGAGACCATGTGCTGCGACATGCCGCAGGCGCCAAGCGCCTGTGCCAGCCACTGCTTGATCTCCGCCACCGGACCGGCGCTGCCGCCCGTGGCGGTGTAATCGATCTGCGCATCTGGAGTGAACAGATCGTCGAGCGCGTCCCAATTGCGGTCGTCGATGGCAAAGCAATAGCGCGTGAACAGGTCCTGGATTTCGAGCCTGTCCGACATTTCCTGTGGTGATAGCATGGCGTTTTCTCCCGGCGGCACGGCTAGCACGAGCCGCCGGGTGATTGCACCTGCAATGTCCATGACCGCCAGCGCGCCGTGCTTGACCCGGCGGCGGGCCGTCCCTAGGTGACGGCCTCGTGGAAGGGCCCTTAGCTCAGTCGGTAGAGCAACTGACTTTTAATCAGTAGGTCGCTGGTTCGAACCCAGCAGGGCTCACCATAAAATCCATGCAAGACCGGCCTTGGTAAGCGGAAGGTTGAATCTATCGGCGCCCTGCGGATCGCTGGCGAACGGATCGGCCAAAAAGGTGTCACCGCTATCTCCCCGGCCTTGCGTTCAAGGCCATGTCGCCCCTGGCGTTCCCGAAACGCCTTACCACAGGTTTCTTCGCTGCAGGGCCGCGCGGCGGTCGCGCACGCGCTGTTCGCGCTGCTTTGGCGATACCCGGGGCGTGTCGGCCGGAAGCGTGCGCGTGACCTGGTCGATCTTCACCTTGCGTGTGGCCGGCACCGGCTGGGCACTGCATTCGGTCCAGCGTCCCTGGATCACGCCCCTGTCATTGCCGGACGTATCCAGCCAGTTCGCAACCCCCGGATCGCGCGCGGATACGACGACGCGGAGCATACCGTCGTCATCGACGTGCAACTGGCTGTCATTCAGGCTGCTGTGGTTGTTGTACCAGTCGGTTGTCTCGTAGATCATGTTGGTTAGGATCATCGAATAGTAGAGGCACTTGTCGGGCACCTTGGCCTCGACGATCAGAGCCTCGTCATCGGCGAGATCGTAAGCGCCCTCATAATAGAATTGCCCGGTGAGCTGGCCGCCGATCTGCGACACATCGAACACCTTCATCCGGTTGACGTAGCCTTCGGTCACCAGCTTGGCGGCATGGTCGACGAGCAGGATCGCCATGCGGTCGACCGCGTCGGGAAGCGCTCCCAGCCGGGTTTGCAGCACTTCGGTGGGCACGCGCGGTTTGGTGGCCGGCGCGTCAAGCCGCTCGATCGAGATCGTCGGATCGCGTTCCCTGGCCCAGTCGGCGGCAACCAGGCGAAGCAGAAGCTCCGAGGTCTGCGGATCGAGTCGCCACCATGCTCCGGTATAGCCCGCCGGCCGCTGGGGGCTGAGGATCACGTCATAGTTGCCCTCAGCATCGGCAGGCAGCGCGTTGATGTCGTTGTAGTCACGCACGCTGATCCTGGCGGGCGTGGAAGGATCGGCTCCCAACTGTCCGATGCGGGCGATGCGGACATTGCCCTTGCCGCCGCGCAGGCGGTAAGTGCCGCCCGGGGCGATCCGCGCCTGCTTGTACGTGGTGTCCGCGTTGGGCTGGCCGATGTTGAGTGTGAGGTTGAGCGAAGGGAGGAACACGGGCCGGTCGGGATCATGACTGACCGCGCCGATGCTCGCAGCCGCAAGCGATTCCAGCATCAGCCGCGCAACTTCCTGCTGGATCTGCGGATCGCGCTGCATGTCGGCCGGGAGCCGGGCCATCATCTTTCCGCGAAGATCGCGCAGACGATCCGTAAACGTGTTCCACCCGGCGATCTCATTCGCTTGCGCCGCATTTGCAGGAGGCGCTGGCGCGACCGGAGCCTGTGCCCAAGCCTTGCCGGCCAATGCAGCCAGCGCGATAGCCACGGCTATCCTGCTCCTTAGTGACATTGCCATCCACATCTCTCCTCGGCCTCGTTGCGCCGGCTGTGACCGGCCCCCCTTGGTGGACTGTGACGATTGTCTGCGCAAGATTGCGCAGCGTAACGCGGCCCCAACCGGCCGCACGTCAAATGGTCCGACCCAAACCGACGCTGCTCGTCGCAAGCATCGTTCCGGTCGGGGCCGTTAACCTTTCATCTCAACACAAAATTAACCGTCCGAGCGGGAATCATCGGCTTTGGTCGAGGAGCCCGACATGACATTACGCGCATGGTTGCGCGAAGGCGCGGCGGCCGGGCGAAAGCCTCGCGACGCGCGCTTGCAGGTTTCGCTTGAAGTGACGGGAACTTCGCAGACCGGGGCGGTTGCGCCGGTCTCGATCCACAACATCTCCGCAACCGGCATGCTGCTAGAATGCGCCGATCCGATCGGGATTGACGACGTGATCGCCATCGATCTGCCGCGCGCGCAGGACACTAAGGCCGCCGTTGTGTGGAACAGCGGAAATTTCTACGGCTGCAAGTTCGCCGAGCCGCTGGACAAGGCCACTCTCAGCGCCGCGCAGCTGCGAAGTGCTGTCGATGCGGAAACGTTCACGCCGCTGGCGAAAGACGCTGCGCAGGGCGAGCCGCTGGAAGCCAGGTTGCAGCGGCTTCGCAAGCTTCGCGGACTGACCCTTGCCGAGCTGGCTTCGCAACTGGGCGTTAGCAAGCCCACTGTCTGGGCGTGGGAGGCCTGACGGTTGGTCAGGCCAGTGAGGGGATCTGTACATTCAGCGCGGAACAACCGTTCTTCGAGTTGCTTCGATTCTCCCACGCTGCGAACAATGCCAAGGGTCCCGTAGATCCTGGCGTGCTGATCTTTCAAGGGAGCGAAGCGCACGGCAAACCAGCGCCCGTCAACATGCGCTGACGAGGATCGAAACTCGATCCATCCGGCCTCGCCGTGCCCTGCGCAGGCGGCTTCGAACGCACATTCCACTGCAGGCCTGAAATGCTCGTCGACCAGATCGCGGACATGCGGTCCGATGAGCATTTCGGCCAACGGGAAGCCGAGCTGACTGATCGTGGGTGACGCATCACACAAGAATCCATCGCAATCAGTCTTGAATATTATCTCATCGCTGCTTTCCAGGACAAGCTGACTAATGGCCGACCTGTCACCAATATCGAAATATATCCTCAAATGCCAATACCCCTGAATTAGCTTATTAAGAGATGTACTAACTTTTATTGTAAAGTTTGCCCCGGATTCGTGAGTATAACCCCGTTAGTTAACGAGATTAACTTCCGAATCTCTAAATGTTGTTAACCTAAATTATCGATTCGGATCAATAGAATTTTGGGCATTTGCAGCGCCGGCGCCCCTGAAACTTCGCGCGGTTTCGTCGTTCCTGTTAGCCACAATGGGTTGCAGGGGAAAAACAGTGACGCTGGTGGAGTTTCAGGGCAGGCGCGAGGCGCGCGAACCGGTCGAGATGATGGCGCGGTTTCGCCACGCGATCACGACCGTGACGGTCATGCTCAAGGACATCACCCGCCATGGCGCGAGAGTCGAGGGCGTCGGCGCGCTGCCGCACGACGATGCGGTTTTCCTGATGCTTCCCGGGCTTGCGCCCAAGCTGGCGTTTGTCGCCTGGTCGAGAGGGCAAGGCGCGGGGCTGGAGTTTGCCGAGCCAATGGATCAGCAGGTGTTCGCGCAGCTGATCGCGGACTTCGGTCGAAGGCAGACGCCGCTCTCGCAGGTGGCCTGAACGCAGGCGCGGGCAGGGTTCAGGGCGCGAGCAGTTCGAGCACTTTCTCGTCTTCGGCGGACATTCGTGCGCCGGATTTCGGCACCACCTGAATCGCGACCTGATCCGCTTCTGCCGCCAGGTGCTCCTCGATGCGCTTGCGGATCGCGTCGATGTCGCCCCAGGCCAGAAGGGCATCGGCGGCGCGGTCCGATCCGCCATTCGCAAGGTCTGCTTCGGTGAAGCCCATGCGCAGGAAGCTGCGGCGGTAATTGGGAATACCGGCCAAACCCGAAACCAAGCCCCGGCCTGCCGCGCGGGCGATGTCGGGATCGGTTTCGAGCATGACCTTCTGCTCGACCAGCAGCAGCTTGCCGGGGCCAAGGATCTCGCGCGCCATGGCCGTATGCGCGGGCGTGGTGGAGAAGGGGTGCGCGCCGTCGGCACAGTCCCGCGCCAGCTCGAGCATCTTCGGGCCGAGCGCGGCGATCACCGTCAGCGGCTTTTGCGCCGGCATCGGTCCGGCATAATCCATGCGCGCCATTGCCTCGAGATAGGCGCGCATTGTCGCCACTGGCTTGTCGTACGTGTGGCCGCGCATATCCTCGACGATGAAAGGGTGCGATATGCCCATGCCGAGCAGGAAGCGCCCGCCCCATTGCTCGTTGAGGCCGTATTGCGCGCCCACCATCATCGTCGGATCGCGCGAGTAGATGTTGGCCACGCCAAGCGCGACCTTGAGTGTTTCGGTTCCCGCCAGGATGCGCGCGGCGAGCACCATCGGGTCGCTGCCCATGCCGTCGTTGATCCACAAGGTGCAGTAGCCCAGTCCCTCGAGTCTGCGAGCCAGCGCCACCAGCTCGGAAGAAGGCCAGCCGATCGTGTTGATCCACACCGCGAGCCTGTCGATCTTCATGGCGCATTCTCCCGGGTAGCGCGTGTTCATTTGACCATGCACTATCGCGGATTGTGACTTATGGCCAAGCTGATACTAGCCATGACGGCGGCCGCGAAGCCGTTGCCCAGGGCATGCCAGCCGAGGGCCGTGAAGGAGGACGCAATGACAGACACGCATGTCCGTCCCGTTCCCGTGCCCGATGCGCTTTCCGCACCGTTCTGGCAGGCCGCCGCGCGCCATGAACTGACATTGGCGCAGTGCGCGAAGTGCGGCGAGGTCACCTTGCCGCCCGACGTGACTTGCCCGCATTGCCACACCACCGAGCCCGACTTCGCCTTCGTGCCGGTGCCGGGCACGGGCCGGGTGCGGACCTGGACAGTGATCCGGCGCTCGTTCCTGGCCGGCTTTGAAAACCCGTTCGTCCTCGTCGACGTGGAGCTCGATGGCCATTCCGACCTGCGCATCGTGGCGCGGCTGCTCGACGGTGCGGACGTTCCGCTCACCATCGGCGCGCGGGTGGCGGTGGAGTTCGAGGATATCGCGCCGGGTGTCGCGGTGCCCGCCTTCCGGCTGGAGCACGGCGAATGAGCGGCGTGTTCAAGGCGCGCAACCAGGTCGCGCTGGTCGGCTTCGCGCACAGCAAGGCGACTCGCAAGCCCGACCGTCCGCTGGGCGTGACCGCGCTGGAAACCGCCCGCGCCGCGATTGCCGATGCCGGCCTGCTGCCCGGGCAGATCGATGGCTTCGTTTCCTCGCCGCTGCTGCCATCGACCGGCGATCACGCGGTTGAGGACGGCATTTCGACCGTTACTTCCAACTGGCTGGCGCGGCATCTGGGGCTGGACCCAGCCTATGTCGTGGGCTTTCAGGGCATCGGCCAGATCACCGGCTCGCTGACCCTGGCGGTCAACGCGATCGCGAGCGGCGCGGCAGACTACGTGCTGTTTCACCGCGCGCTGCACCTGCCGCCGGGCAAGTACAACGACAATGCCATGGCGAGCGCCTCGGGCGGCATGCAGTGGATGGCCCCGATGGGCTTTTTCGGCGCGATGCCGGCCATCGCGCTTGCCTATAACGAATATTGCCAGCGTTACGGTGCAAAGCGCGAGGCGATGGCGACGCTGGTTTCCGAGGCGCGCAAGAACGGATCGCGCATCCCCTGGTCGGCGTGGCATGGCAAACCGCTGACAGTCGAGGAGTACATGGCCGAGGATATGATCATCGAGCCGATGTGCCGGTTCGACGCCGACATGCCGGTGGAGGGTGTCGCCTGCTTCGTGCTCACCAGCGCCGAGCGCGCGAAGGACCTGCCGCACCGCCCGGTCTACGTTTCGGGCTACGCCAGCGGCTATCCCACCAAGAACCGGGCAATGTTGCACTGGACGCTCGACGACATGATGGAGGCTGGCAAGGGGCTTTCGGCGCGGCTGTGGGGAAGCTCCGGCCTGACCGCGAGCGAGATCGACTTGCCGCAGCTCTACGACGGGTTCTCGCCGTTCGTTTACATCTGGCTGGAAACGCTCGGGCTGTGCAAGCCCGGCGAGGCGCATCAGATGATCCTCGCAGGCGGCATCGACAGCGACAAGCCGGGCACGCTGCCGGTGATGTCGGGCGGCGGCGCGATCGGCAACGGGCGCATGCACGGGGTTCCGCAGATGCTCGAATGCTATCTGCAGCTTTCAGGACGCAAAGGCGAATGGCAGAGGGAAGGTCTGACGACCGCGCTCGCCTGTCACTCGACCCCGCATTTCGGCGGTGCGGTGGTCTACACCAACGATCCGTCCTAAAGCGCAGCAAAAGGAGAGGTTCCCGCCATGCGCGCCACGCCCGATTTCGATTTTGGCCTTACCGAAAGCGCAGCGATGATCCGCGAAGCCGCTGGGTGCTTCGCCGACGAGCAGGTCATGCCGCTTGCAGCCGCGATCGACCGCGAGGACCGCTTCGCCCGCGAATTGTGGGAGCCGATGGGCGCGCTCGGCCTGCACGGCATCACCGTTGAAGAGGAATGGGGCGGGCTCGGGCTCGGCTATCTCGACCACACCATCGCGGTGGAGGAAATCTGCCGCGCTTCGGCTGCGGTCGGCCTGTCCTACGGCGCGCATTCCAACTTGTGCGTCAACCAGATCCGCCGCTGGGGCAATGACGAGCAGAAGGCGCGCTATCTTCCCAGGCTGATTTCGGGCGAACACGTCGGTAGCCTCGCCATGTCCGAGGCCGGGGCGGGATCGGACGTCGTCTCAATGAAGCTCAAGGCGGAGAAGATCGGCGATCAGTGGCGGCTCAATGGCACCAAGTTCTGGATCACCAACGGCAGCCATGCCGACGTCCTGGTGGTCTATGCCAAGACCACGCCCGAGGCGGGCAGCCGGGGGATCACCGCCTTCCTGATCGAGAAGGGCATGGCGGGCTTCTCGATCGGCCAGCATATCGACAAGATGGGCGTGCGCGGCTCGCCCACCGCCGAACTGGTGTTCGACGATTGCATGGTTCCCGAAGAGAACGTGATGGGTCCGGTGGGTGGCGGGGTCGGCGTGCTGATGAGCGGGCTCGATTATGAGCGGGTGGTGCTGTCGGGAATGCAGATCGGCATCATGCAGGCCTGCCTCGATGTGGTCATCCCCTATGTCCGCGAGCGCAAGCAGTTCGGGCAGGCGATCGGCAGCTTCCAGCTGATGCAGGCCAAGGTGGCGGACATGTATGTCGCCATGCAATCGGCGCGGGCCTATGTCTATGCGGTCGCCAGGGCGAGCGACGCCGGGCAGACCACGCGCTTCGATGCGGCGGGTGCGATCCTGCTCGCCAGCGAGAACGCCTTCCGCGTTGCGGGAGAAGCGGTGCAGGCGCTCGGCGGTGCGGGCTACACCAAGGACTGGCCGGTCGAGCGTTTCCTGCGCGATGCCAAGCTGCTCGACATCGGCGCGGGCACCAACGAAATCCGCCGCATGCTGATCGGGCGAGAACTGATCGGGGCGCGCTGATGATCCAGTCGCTCCTCATTGCCAACCGGGGTGAGATCGCCTGCCGCGTGATCCGCACCGCGCGCCGCATGGGTATTCGCACGGTGGCGGTCTATTCAGATGCCGATGCCAAGGCGCTGCATGTGCGCAGTGCCGACGAGGCGGTGCACATCGGCCCTTCGCCTGCTGCCGAGAGCTATTTGCGCGGCGACAGGATCATCGAGGCTGCGCTGGCTTCCGGTGCCGAGGCGATCCATCCCGGGTACGGATTCCTTTCGGAGAACGCCGCCTTTGCGCAGGCGGTGATCGACGCGGGGCTGTTCTGGGTCGGGCCCAGGCCCGCGAGCATCGAGGCCATGGGTCTCAAGGACGCGGCCAAGAAGCTGATGGCAGCGGTCGGCGTGCCGGTGACACCCGGCTACATGGGCGAGAACCAGGACCCGGATGTGCTCGAGGCCGAGGCCGGCAAGATCGGCTACCCGGTGCTGATCAAGGCGGTTGCGGGCGGCGGCGGCAAGGGCATGCGGCTGGTCGAACGCGCAGCCGATTTTGCAGATGCGCTCGCCTCGTGCCAGCGCGAGGCGGCGAGTTCGTTTGGCAACGATCACGTGCTGATCGAGAAGTACATTCAATCTCCGCGCCACATCGAGGTGCAGGTGTTCGGTGACAGCCACGGCAATGTCGTCCACCTGTTCGAGCGCGATTGCTCGCTCCAGCGCCGCCACCAGAAGGTAATCGAGGAAGCGCCCGCGCCCGGCATGGACGCGGCCACGCGCGAGGCGATCTGCGCAGCGGCGGTGCGCGCGGCCAGGGCAGTCGACTATCAGGGTGCGGGCACGATCGAGTTCATCGCCGATGGCTCGAAGGGTCTCTCTGCCGACCGAATCTGGTTCATGGAGATGAACACGCGGCTGCAAGTCGAGCATCCGGTGACTGAGGAAATCACGGGCGTCGATCTGGTCGAATGGCAATTGCGCGTGGCGAGCGGCGAGCCGCTGCCCAAGCGGCAGGGCGAGCTTTCGATCAATGGCTGGGCGATGGAAGCGCGGCTCTATGCCGAGGATCCCGCCAAGGGGTTCCTGCCGAGCATTGGCATGCTCGAACTGTTCGAACTCGGTGAGGGGCAAGGCGGGCGCATCGATACCGGGGTCTTCGAAGGCGGCGCGGTCACTCCTTTCTACGACCCGATGATCGCCAAGCTGATCGCGCGCGGCGATACGCGCGGCGAGGCGCGCGAGCGGCTTTCCGCAATGCTCGGGGACAGTGCCGTCTGGCCGGTGCGCACGAACGCCGCCTTCCTGATCGAGGCGCTTGGTCATCCTGACTTTGTCGCGGGCAAGGTCGATACCGGCCTGATCGGCCGCGACGGTGAGGCCCTTTCTGCCGATCCCGAACCCAGCGCTGAAATGCTCGCCGATGCGGCACAGGCGCTGGTGCCGCCGACTTTGGTACAGGGCTTTCGCCTCAATGCCCCATCCCGCGATGTCGCCACGTTCCTTCTCGATGGAGAGCCGGTGGAGATCGCACTCGCTGGCCAGGGAAGCTGCGAAGGCGAGACGTCCGTTCTAGTCGCCGAGAGCGGCAAGGTGTGGCAACTTCAACGGTGGCGCGTCGATGGAGCGGGCCACCACGGCGCCCACGACGGAGAAATCCTCTCGCCCATGCCCGGCAAGGTAATTGCGGTCGAGGTCGCCGAAGGCCAGGCCGTCACCAAGGGCCAGAAGCTTCTCACCCTCGAAGCGATGAAGATGGAGCACACGCTCACCGCGCCCTTCGATGGCACGGTGGCGCAGCTTACCGTCGCGGCGGGCGATCACGTGCAGGTCGAGGCGCTGCTGGCGAGGATCGAGCCGAGCGAAGAGTAGGTCTCACCCAATTACCCATGCCAGCGGCAGAATTCCGCGCTCACCGCACGGTCGAGCGCGTCGCGGTACATCGCAAAATCCGCATCGTCCGGTTCCAGCAGGCCATAACGCAGCGCTTGCATCTCGCCCGTTGGAATGAGCGCGATCGGGCAGGAGACCGGCAATAGCTGCGAGCCCGATCCGACCTGCAGCGTCGAGAGCAGGCCGTACATCCGCCGCTCGCGCGTGGCGCGGCCCAGCATGATCATGCGGTACTGCCCCTCCTCGCTGGTGATAAGATAGGTGTGGCCCGAAAGGTTGGGCATCGAGACGAAGCCGCGCTGAGTAAAGACGTTATCGACCCGCTCGATCTCCGCGAAGCCGAGGTGGCCGCGCTCGTCGTCCCAGAAGATTTCGGTGCCATAGGCGAAGACCGCGCCCGGCTGGCTGAAGGCGGGGCGCAGCGTGAGATAGGTTCCCTCGATCCAGCGCACCGCGGGACGGCTGTAGGAGCCCATCTCGGCGGGCGCGAGCTGGCTCGACGGCGCCGGTGTGCTCGCCGCTTCGCGCAGGCGGGTGCCGAGCACGTCCTCGATCCGCACCACGGTCGCCAGCGAGAACGGGCGGCTTCCGGTCAATGCCTTTTCCAGCGTGGACAAGCTGATCCGCGCCATGTCGGCCAAGGCCTGGCGCGAAATGCGGCGGCGCGCCAGTTCCTCGCGCAGCCGCGCGGCGATCGCATGGTTGTCGTCGACCGACACTTCGCCTTGATTGGTCATTGCCCCGATCCCCATGCTTACCGGACAATTCCGCACAAAACCGCACAATCGGTCAAGCGAATTCCGCCTCATTGCCGCAATGGGTCATTTGCCGACAGCGGCGACCGACACTGGCGGACATTTCGCGTGGCTGTCCGGCATTTCCGGTGCCTAAGGGAAAGGCTCCCCACTTGAGGAGCCAACACAATGCACATGCCAATCCCCTCCCGTCAGGTCCGCCGCGCGCAGGCAAGGCAGCGGCTCAAGATCGGCGCGGTCACCCTGCTCGCCGTGGTTCTCGGCGCGGCGCTTTCCGGCCATGCCCGCGCGGCCGAAAGCGGCGATCCTGCCGCCGGCGGGGCGCTGCTGCTGCGCGGCAAGGGGGTGGCCACCGAAATGCCGGCCGTCCGCCTCGGGACCGACATGGACGTGACCGTGACCGGCACTGTCATGCGCGTGCGCGTGACGCAGGCTTTCCGCAACACCAGCGGCAAATGGATGGAGGCGAGCTATCTCTATCCGCTGCCCGACGACGGCGCGGTCGACACCATGAACATGGTGGTCGGCCAGCGGGTGATCGTCGGCGATATCACGCGGCGGATCGAAGCGCGCGAAATCTACGAAGAAGCCAAGGCGCAGGGCCAGAAGGCGGGCTTGGTCGAATCCGAGCGCGCCAACCTGTTCCGCACCAATGTCGCCAATGTCGGTCCGGGCGAGACCGTGGTGATCTCGATCGAATACCAGGCGCCGGTGCGCCAGCTTGGCGGCGAATATGCGATGCGCCTGCCGCTGGTGGTCGGGCCGCGCTATGTCCCGCCGCATTCGCTCACGAGCGCGGCGGGGCTTGCCGACGCGGGCGATGTCACCGCGCCGCTCGCCGGGCCGGAACTGGGCCGCTCGCTCAATCCGGTGTCGATTACCGTGCACCTTGCGCCCGGCTTCGCGCCCGAAGGGATCGTCAGCCCCTATCACCGCATCGATATCGACAAGGCGGGCAGGGACGAGCGCATCGTGACGCTGGCCAAGGGCGAGGTTCCCGCCGACCGCGATTTCGAGCTGCGCTGGCGCTCGGCCAGCCGCATGCCGAGCCTCGGCCTGTTTCGGCAGGATCTGGGCGGCGAAAGCTATGTCATGGCGGCGATTACGCCGCAGGCCTCGGTCGAGGAAACCAGGGTGGCCCCGCGCGAGATGGTCTTCGTGATCGACAATTCCGGCTCGATGACCGGCGAATCGATGGCGGCGGCGAAGAAGAGCCTCGTCCACGCGCTCGGCACGCTGCGCGAGCAGGACAGCTTCAACGTGATCCGCTTCGACGACACCATGACTCAGCTTTTCGAGCACGCCACTCAGGCCACCAGCGAACAGGTGACGCTGGCGCGCACTTTCGCCGAGGGGCTCGAAGCGGCAGGCGGCACCGAAATGCTGCCCGCGCTCAAGGCCGCGCTGGTCGATGCCACGCCTTCGGCCGCCACCGTGCGGCAGGTCGTGTTCCTCACCGATGGCGACTTGTCGAACGAGAAGGAAATGATGGCGGAAATCCTCGCCCATGCCGGGCGCAGCCGGGTGTTCATGGTCGGCATCGGCTCGGCCCCGAACAACTACCTGATGCGCCGCATGGCCGAGGCGGGGCGCGGCACTTACACCAACATCGGCGACGGCAGCGAGGTCATGCCCAAGATGACCGCGATGCTCGACCGGCTCAAGTCGCCCGCGGTGCAGGACCTTTCGGTGCGCGTCGAGGGCGGGGCGCTGGAACTGACGCCGAAGAACCTGCCCGATCTCTATTCGGGCGAACCGCTAGTGCTGCTCGGCAGGGGCAAGACGGTGAGCGGCAAGCTGGTGGTCAGCGGCACGATCCAGGGCAAGGCCTGGAGCACGAGCGTCGACCTCGATGCGGCGAAGGACAGCCCGGCGGTCGCGCGGCTGTGGGCGTAAGCGAGATCGTCCGTTCGGGAGAAGCGACGCACGAGCGGCTCGCGCGCGGTCCGATCATGATCAGGCGCGGCCACGCGGCCAGCCCGGTGACGATTGTCTCCGCCCACCGCGACACGCATTTCCTGTTCATCCGCGACTTGCAGCAGGACGACGTGGTCACGCTGCAAAGCGATAAGGGTGAGATCGAGCGCTACCGCGTGGTGCGTTTCGAGACGGTCCGCTGGAACGAGTTCAGCTATCCGCTCGATCCCGCGCGCCCCTTGCTGGCGCTGGCCACCTGCTATCCCTTCAGCGGAACCGAATATGGCGGGCCGTGGCGGCGGGTCGCCTGGGCGGAGGGGATGGGGGCTTAGCGATGTGTTTGCTTTCGTCATTGCGAGCGAAGCGAAGCAATCGAGGGCGGTTTGCATAAGGCTCTGGATTGCTTCGGACCTTTGGTCCTCGCAATGACGATTCCAATCTTGAGTGCTGCGCTCTAAATCCCCGCCTGCGCGTAAAGCACCGCCAGCTTGGGATTGTCCGGCATGACGGTGCGATAGAACAGCGCGATCAGCTTGAGGTCGGCGGCGAAATCGCCGCTCGGCATGATCGCCGGGCCAAGCCCGCCGCGCATCGCCCGGTGATCGACCCAGGCCGGGACGACCGGCACGCCTGCCGCCAGCGCGATGTGATAAAAGCCCGAGCGCCAGCGGGTGATGCTGCCGCGCGTGCCTTCGGGCGCGACGACCAGCGCTAGGTCGCTCGATTGGGCGAATTCGGCAGCGACATCGCCGACATAGTTGCCGCTTTTAGAACGGTCGACCGCGATGCCGCCCATGTCGAACATGAAGCGGCGCAGCGGCCAGCGGAACAGGCTGCGCTTGCCCATGAAGCGGGCGCGGCGTCCCATCGTGGCGGTCGCGCCGAGGAAGAACACGAAGTCCCAGTTCGAAGTATGCGGCGCTCCGGCGATGACGCAGCGGCGCGGCACGTCCGGCCCCGGATCGAAGCGCCAGCCCCGCGAGCGATAGAGCGCCAGAACGATGCCGCGCACCAAGCGCGAGAGGAGGGAGGCGCGATGCTCTAGTCGGGCAGGCACCGTCCGGTGGTCTCCTGCTCTTGCTCGGTCGCGCCGATGGTGTGGCAGTAGATCGCTTCCTTGATCGCGTCGGGGCCAGGCACCTGGACGTGGCCTTCGCCATCGACGAACGGCCCTTCCATCCAGGTCGCGCCTTCGTTGAAATAGATCGAGGCGATGTTGGCCTCGGGCGCGTTGGCGAGGAATAGCGTGTTCTTTTCCTTCGACCGCGGATCGATCAGCGGCTGCCGGGCCATCAGGCCCTCGTCGCAGGCCTGGGCAATGGCGATCGTGAAATTCTCGTCGAGCCGGGTGCGGGCGGTGCTCCCCACCGCAAAGTTCTCGCGGCCTTGGGCGAAGCGCTCGGGCGGGATGTCGAGCGTGACCTTGGCGCAGTCGGCGGGGTTGGCGGAGGCGATGGGGGTCGGCTGGGCGTCGGAAGCAGCCTCGTTGCAACCCGCGAGGACAAGCAAGGCAGAAAGAGCTAGATGTCGTTTCATATGAACCCCCCGTCATGCTGAACTCGTTTCAGCATCCATGGACCATCCATTTGACCATGCCCCAGTCGATTGCAAGGTCGCGCCAGTCGGGATTGTCCGCTTCGATGAGATTGATCTTCCATGGCCGGTGCCAGTTCTTGAGCTGCTTCTCTCGGGCAATGGCTTGCGGCACTGTCTCGAAGAATTCGGCGCGAACCAGCCGATAGACCCGGTGGCGGCTCGTGAAGGCATCCGAATCAGCAATACGATGTTGCCAGAGTCGTTAAGCGAGATCGGACGTGACCCCGACATACAGCGTCCCGCGCTTCTGGCTGGCGAGGATGTAAGTGCAGGTATTGCGATGCCGCATCCGTTAACCCCTTTCGTCACCCTGACCACGTTTCAGGGTCCATAGCGCGACGTTGGCTTAGGCCGGTGAACGGTTTCTATTGAAGCAATTCAATCCCATGGATGCTGAAACAAGTTCAGCATGGCGGTCTTTTAGGCCGCTGGCGCGGTTGCCACCTCCCCGTACCGGGGAGGTATTTGAGAGCGTTCATTCACGGCCTAATCCCTTCCCGAGACAAGCTGCGAGGATTCGGTCGATCCTTTCCGCACCATCCCCCTCACATCCTGAAAACACCGAACGCCGGGCGCTCGGGTATCGGCGCTTCGAGACACGCCGCCAATGACAGCCCGATCACGTCGCGGGTCTGCACCGGGTCGATCACCCCGTCGTCCCATATCCGCGCGGTGGCGTAGTAAGGGCTGCCCTCAAGCTCATACTTCTCGCGGATCGGGGCCTTGAAGGCCTCGGCCTCCTCGGGCGTCCACTTGTCTGCATCGCGGTGGACCGTCGCCAAGACGCTCGCCGCCTGCTCGCCGCCCATCACCGAGATGCGCGCATTGGGCCACATGAACAGGAAACGGGGCGAATAGGCGCGCCCGCCCATGCCGTAATTGCCCGCGCCGAAGCTGCCGCCGATCACCACCGTCACCTTGGGCACGGTGGCTGTGGCGACAGCCGTCACCAGCTTGGCGCCGTGCTTGGCGATGCCTTCGGCCTCGTATTTTCCGCCGACCATGAAGCCCGAGATGTTCTGCAGGAACAGCAGCGGAATGCGCCGCTGGCAGGCGAGCTCGATGAAGTGCGCGCCTTTCTGCGCCGACTCGGAAAACAGCACGCCGTTGTTCGCCAGCACCGCCACCGGCATGCCGTGGACATGGGCGAAGCCGCAGACCAGCGTCGAGCCGTACAGCGCCTTGAACTCGTGGAACTCGCTGCCGTCGACGATCCGGGCGATCACCTCGCGCACATCGTAAGGCGCGCGCACGTCCTGGGGGACGAGGCCGTAAAGCTCCTGCGCGTCGTATCTGGGCGGGCGGGGATCGCGCCGGATCACGTCCGCCGCCGCGCCGGTGTTCGCGCCGAGATGCGAGACAATATCGCGCAGGCTCGTGATCGCGTGCTCGTCGTTGTCGGCCAGGTGATCCACCACGCCCGACTTGCGCGCATGGAGGTCGCCGCCGCCCAGCTCCTCGGCGGAGATGATCTCGCCCGTCGCCGCCTGGACCAGCGGCGGCCCCGCGAGGAAGATCGTGCCCTGCTCGCGCACGATCACGGTCTCGTCGCACATCGCGGGGACATAGGCCCCGCCTGCGGTGCAGCTGCCCATCACGCAGGCGATCTGCGGGATGCCCTGTGCCGACATCTGCGCCTGATTGTAAAAGCTGCGGCCGAAGTGATCGCGGTCGGGGAAGATCTCGGCTTGCATCGGCAGGAACGCGCCGCCGCTGTCGACCATATATATGCATGGCAGACGGTTCTCCGCCGCGATCTCCTGCGCGCGCAGGTGCTTCTTGACGGTGATCGGATAGTAAGTGCCGCCCTTCACCGTGGCATCGTTGCACACGATCATGCACTGCCGGCCCGAGACGCGGCCCACGCCGGTGATGATGCTCGCGCCGGGCGCTTCGTCATCGTACATGCCGTTTGCGGCAAGCTGGCTCAGTTCGAGAAACGGCGAGCCGGGATCGAGCAGGCGCTCGACCCGCTCCCTCGGCAGCAGCTTGCCCCGCGCGACGTGGCGCTCGCGGCTCTTTGCGTTACCGCCAAGCGCGGTTCTGGCCACTCGCTCGCGCAGCTCGAGCGCCAGAGCGCGGTTATGCGCGGCGCGGGCCGCGGCTTCTGGATCGTCGGGATTGTGCGAAGTGACAAGGACGGGTGCTGACATGCGGCGACACTGCCGTTCCTTGCCCGCGGTTTCAACCACTGCCTTTGCTTTATCGCACCGCTGTCTCGGCTGACCGCAATTGGCCGCGCAAGACTGTCAGTACGTCGCAAATAAGATTGACAGAGTTTTAAGCAAAGATGCGAATCTTGCAAGAGAATTATGATTAATAATTTTAGTATTTGAAACAATATAATTGGTTCAGCCATAAAATGAATTCTCGGTAATTATATCTTGTCAATTCGGTTTCGTGTGATAAGGAAATCGCTGCTCCGCAATGCTCTTACGCTCGCGGGGTTGGCCCTCTACTCGATATTGTGTTTTCCGGAATTTCCGGACGTAACTCGTTGTAACGAAGGGAATTGTCATGTCCGATCCAGATGGCTTCTGTCCCCGTCAAATCGTTTTCACGATTCCGGGCAACCCCGCCGTGCAAGTAACTGCGACCGAAGATGGCGCAGGCGGGATCCTGTTCAAAGCCGATGTTCTCGACACCACCAGCAGCACCGGCGATTTGCGGGCGTTGTTCTTCGATCTCAATCCCGACACCGCCGCCAAGATGGCTGGGTTGACCAACGCGCCGGGTACGATGAGCGGGTCGAGCGAAAGCAACCCGATGCTCAACCTCACCGCCGATATCGACCAGATCGCCAACTTCCTCCTGGGGGGAAGCCTGTCCTTCCTCGACGATGCACCGTCGAACACCGAGGACGATTTCGAACTGGCCGATCTCGATATTGCCGGCGCGCTCAAGCTGTTGCAGGAGTTCGCCATCGCGGTCGGCGCCAACCAGTCGGTCACCGTCATCCTCGAGGACGGCGACACCTTCGAGATGACTTTCGGCACGCCGCTGACGATCGACGATGCCTCAAGCCACGATGCCGATAATGACGGGAACGTCTCGATGTCGTTCGATTTCACGCCTGAAGCCACGCTGACCAACACCACCTCGATCGGCGTCGAGTTTTCGGTGGAAGTGGCGCTGATCCGCAACCTCGACGTGTTCGGCTATGACTTCACGCTGTACGATCCCGATCCGTTCCCGATCTTCGAGACCGGGTTCGAGGTGTTCGACGAAACCTTCGCCTTGCACGGCGTCGGCTCGGCGAATTACGCCTTCATCGCCTGACGCACGGCGCACAAATTGCCCAAACCGCGAAGGGAGGCCCCGCCGGGCCTCCCTTTTCGCTGCCGTGCGCCGCCAGTGGTTTGGGACCGGCGCAATGCACATGGGCTGTGGCATTATGCCGCAAATGGTGCCAGACATTGCCGCAACAGATGCAGCAGACATGCGGGGGAGCGCAGATGCCATTCAAGCCGGCGGGCTATATCCGCACCACGCTTCCGGTCGATCTGTCGGTGCTCGCCGATCTCGACAGCGGGCGCTTCCATTCGATCTGGATGGCCGACCATCTCGTCAGCCTGTGGCCCGATTCGATCTGGACTGAAGAGTTCACCGATCTCGCAAGCGTCAATCCCTCGCCGCACCGCCATCTCGACGGGCTGGCCATGGCCGCCACCGTCGCCGCGCTAACAAAGAACACGCCAATCGCCACCAGCGTGGTCGATACCGCGCGGCGCCACCCGGCGATGCTGGCGCAGACCGCGCTCACCATCAGCCACTTGTCGAAGGGACGCTTCATCCTTGGCCTCGGCAGCGGCGAAATGGAGAACATAGTCCCTTACGGCATCGACTTTTCGCGGCCGGTTGCGCGCTTCGAAGAAGCGCTCAAGGTCATCCGCTTGCTGTGGGAAAGTCAGGGCCCAGTCACATTCGACGGCCAGTTCTACAAGCTGCACCACGCGCGGCTCGATACCGAACCATACGAGGGCAAGGCTCCGCCGATCTGGGTGGGGTGTTCGGGCCCGCGCATGCTCAAGATCACGGGACAGAATGCGGATGGCTGGTGGCCGGTAGGAACGCTCACGCTGGATGATTATGCCGCGCAGCTTGCCGCGCTGCATGAGGCTGCGGAGCGGGCAGGGCGCGATCCGGCGGCGATCACCAAGGCGGGATTCGTCACCTGCCTGATCGGCGATGATGGCGAGATTGCCGAGATGATCCGCCAGCCGCTGGTAAAGGCGTTCCTGCTGCAGGTGCGCGGCGATTTCCTTGCGGCGCAGGGTTTCACGCATCCGATGGGCGCAGACTGGAAGGGCATTCACGACATCGACCCGCGCGTGCTGACCCGTGAACGGATTGTGAAGTTCCTGGATGACGTTGAGCCTTGTGCGGTGCTCGCCGCGCTGCCGCACGGAACGCCGCGTCGCATCGCCGAGATTGCCAAAGCCTATGTCGTTGCGGGCATGCAGGCGCCCAAAATCCTCGACTATGGCGGCATGGCGGGGCTGGCCTTCGGGGCCAAGTCGGCAGCCAAGGTGCGCGAGGCGGAGGACCTGCTGATCGCTTTGGTGAACGGCGCTTGACGGGGGTGCTCGATGCCGGCGGGCTGATCGCGCAGGCCAGGGCCGAGACCGGCCTGTCCGACTTTGGCGACGATACGCTGGCGGAGCGCTTCGGTGTGCTGATCGGCAAGTTCCGCGAGGCTGGGATGGATGCGGCCGGCGAGCAGATCGCGGCAGAGGTCGCGCTGGGCCTGCTCAAGCAACGGCTTGAGGTGTTCGAGGATCGTAACCGCTATCCCATCGCGGACGAAGTCATCGAAGCGCCGATCTTCGCCACCGGCGAGCCGCGTTCGGGCACGACCTTGCTGCACATGCTGCTCTCGCTTGATCCGGGTGCCCGCTCGCTCAGGTTCTGGGAGGTGATGTATCCCTCGCCGCCGCCGGGCCTTGCCGGGCCGGACGATCCACGCCCCGCTCGGGCCGATGACGACTGGCGCGCGATTCTGAAACGCATCCCCAAGTGGCTGTCGAACCATCCCTACAACGACATGCTGGGGCAGGGCCTTCCCGAGTGCGAGCGCGTCTGGGGTTTCGATTTCCGGGTGATGGGGTCGACGGTGTGGTGGCAGGTGCCGACCCGCATGATCATGGAAGGCCTGCCTGCCGATCCGCGAGCGCAATATCGCATTCACAAGATCATGCTCCAGCAACTGCAATATGCCCGTCCCAGGAAGCGCTGGGCCTTGAAGGGCTTTCATAGCGGCAGGCTGGGCGCGATGTTCGAGGCCTATCCCGATGCCAGGCTGATCTGGACGCACCGCGATCCGGTGCAGGTCATCGCTTCGCGCATCAAGATGGCGGGCGAACTTGACGAGGGGCTGACCGGATCGGTCGACTGGCAGGAAACCGCAAAGTATTATCTCGCGCTGAGCCGCGCGGGCATCAAGGCGGCGCTCGCCAGCCCCTTCCTCGACGATCCGCGCGTCCATCATGTGCGCTACCGCGATTTCGTGCCCGATCCCGCCGGTTCGATCCGCGCGTTCTACGCAAAATACGGCTTTGAGTTCACGGAGGAATACGACACCGCGATCCGCGACTATCTCGCCGCCAACAAGCCCGACCGGCACGGCAAATTCACCTATTCGCTCGACCTGATCGGCGAGCCGGTAGACAAGCTGCACGAGGAATTCGCACAGTACCGCGAACGCTTCGGCATCGAGATCGAGCAGAAGGGATAGAAGCGGTGACCATGCATCCACGTATTTCGGTCAACTCGCTGTGTTTTCCCGAGGCGGGCTGGCCTGACCTTGCGCGGCATTGGCGCGAGTGCGGCACGCGGCGCGCGAGTTTCCTCAGTCCGCTGCTCGATGCGGGCGTCGAAACGGTGCAGCAGGTGCTGAGCGAGGGCGGCCTGAAACTGGAGACGATCACGCACCTGTTCACCTCCGGCCAGCTTGGACCGCGCGAGGATGACTGGGCGGGGGAACGCAAGCTGCTGTCGCGGGTGATCGATGCGGCCGGCATGCTGCGCGGCAATTCAGTCTACATGATGTGCGGCGGCCACGGCGATCTGGTGTGGGAAGAGGCTGCCGAGCACTTCGCTCACGCGGTCGCGCCTTGTGCCGAGCAGGCGAGCGCTGCGGGTGTCGCCCTGCTGGTCGAGCCGGCGCCGCCGCTCTATGCCGAAGGTCACATCGCGCACTCGTTGCGCGACACGCTGGCGCTGGCGGAAATTGCCGGTCTGGGCGTGTGCATCGATGTCTATTCGTGCTGGTTCGAAGCGGACCTCAAGCGCACCATCGAACGCGCCATGCCTCGCTGCCACCTCGTCCAGATCAGCGACTACAAATACGGCGACCGCGCCTATCCCTCACGCGCGATCCCGGGCGAAGGCGATATTCCGCTCGAACGCATCGTGAGCTGGATTCTCGAGGCCGGATATACCGGCAATTTCGATTTCGAGCTGATCGGGCCGCGCATCGCCGAGGCCGGTTACGGCGAGGCGGTCAAGCGGGCGGGCGACTATACCAGCGAGCTTCTGACCAGACTGGGAGCATAACGGCATGGCATATGGCGATTCACCCATCGATCACGAGCTGAGACAGGCCTGGGACCAGTTCTGCGACCGGCTCAAGGGCGCGGCGGACCTGATCTTCAAGGATCTGAACCCGGCAACGCCTCTCCAGCGCGCGGACGGCTTTCGCTATCTGACGCAGAACCTCAGCCAGGCGTTCGATCTCGCGCTCGAAACCAAGAACACGCAGTATCCCGGCTTCCAGGTATTCTGCTCGCCCACCCGCAAGCTCGGTTCCGACAATGCCGACTGCATCTATATCCAGGCCTGGATCGACGGTTCTTCGGTTTACCGGATCACCGGCAAGCGCAGCACCGCGCGGATGTGGAACATCACGGTGCAGGGACCGCGCTCGGACAAGGCCTACGGCACCGAGCTGCGCACGCTGCACGAGCCGTTCGGCGATACGCCCGAGGCCAACCTGTTCGGCAGCGAGATCAAGACCAACTGGGACGGTACCTTCGAACTCTACATCGGCGGCGAGAAGCAGGGGCAGAACTGGCTGCCGACGACGCCGGGCACGCGCAAGCTGTTCCTGCGCCAATATTTCGATTCGTGGGACGAGGAGGCCGCTGATTACCGGATCGAGCGGGTGGGCATGGATTCCCCGCGCCCGATGCCCGATCCCGCCGAGATGATCGAGGCGATGCAGTGGGCAGGCAATTTCGTCCACGAGGTCGTCGAGTTCTGGCCCGACTGGGTGTGGGAATCGGGCGACCAGATCGATCCGCAAGCGATCAACCGCTTTGCCGGCAACAACCTCACGCCCGACAAGCCGTGGACCGAGGAAACCGAGGAGCGCGACCTGCGCCGGGGCCGCCTCATCACGATGATGCGCTGGGCGCTCGAAAACGATCAGGCGCTGGTGCTCGAATTCGATGCCTATGACGGCTTCTGGATGATCACCAGCGAGTCGATGTTCGGCAATTCGATGGATTATCTCTATCGTCCGGTAAGCTACACCCCGAGCCGCACGCGGGTGGACCCAGATGGCCGGATTCGTCTGGTGCTGTCGGCGCAGGATCCCGGCTATGCCAACTGGATCGACAACCAGGGCTATACCGCCGGCATTCTCAATTTTCGCAATGTTCACTCGCGGCTGATCCCGGACCTGCGCACCACGGTGGTGCCCTTCGCCGAGCTCGCCGCGCACATGCACGCCGGAAGCCCGACCGTGACGAAGGAGGAGCGCACCGCCGAAATGTGGAAACGTTTCGACGCGATCCGGCGGCGCTACCGGATCTAAACGCTACATCACCAGCCCTTCGCCCTCCTTCGCGCCCGGCGCGGCCTCGAAGCTTGCGCGCGTGGCATCGCTGGTCAGCGTGATCCGCTGTGCCAGCGTCATCGCCGAAAGCCGGTGCGTGTTCTCCTCGTCGCGCGGATTGGCGTAAACCACGGGCAGCCATTCGCGGTCGAGCTGCGCGAACAGGTTCGCTGCCGCCTCCTCGGGGTCCTGAGGCACCGGGGTTCCCTCGGGAAGGCCCTCGGGCGTGCGCGTCTCGGCGAACGGGGTCTGGCGGATCTTCTGGTTGCGCTGGAAATTGGGCGTGTAAGTCGATCCGATCATGAACGAGGTGGCATCGACGCCTTTGCGCTTCAGTTCGTACCACAGCGACTGGGCCAGCAGGTTCTCGTAAGCCTTGCTCGCGCCGTAAGTGCTCAGCGAATACATGCCCTGCGCCGCGCCAAGCGACGAGCATAGGACGATCCCGCCGCGCCCGCGGCCGGCCATTTCGCGCGCGAAGTGGTGCAGGAGCACGGTCGGCACGATGCAGTTGACGTGGATGTTGGCAAGGTGGCGTTCGAGATCCTGCGCGATGAACTCACCGATATGCTCGCTCGCAGCGTTGTAGATCAGGAAATCGACCGGGGTTCCTGCCATCCCCGCCAGCAATAGCTGGAGTATGCCGGGGTCTGATAAGTTGGCGGCCACGGTCCTGACCTCGACGCCGAAATCGGCGCGCAGTCGCTGTGCCGCCGCGTCGAGCTTTTCCTGTCCGCGCGCGGTGATCGCCACGTTCATGCCGCGCCGCGCCAGTTCGCGCGCGAGCGCCTCGCCCAGCCCGAACGAGCCGCCGATGACCATGGCCCATTGCCCGTACCGCGCCTTGTAATTGCCGCTCTCGTTCATCGCCACTCTCCTGGTCCTCGCCGCGACACTGGATCGCCGACCGGCTTGGCGCAAGCCGCGCTTGTCTTGACCTGCCGCCAGTGCCAATCATGCCGCGCAACGAGACCGCACGGGAATGGCGGTCAGAACGTACGACGGGACAGGCAGCGATGAACGAATTTAATGCAGGCGGGGGTGCGGGCACTTGTCCGGTCATTGTCACCAACAGCGATGCGTTCTATCTCGATCCCGATTCCACGCTGCCTGAAGGGCCGCGCCCCGCCATTGCCCGCAGCGAGTACGGCATCGAATTCCTGAGTTATCCGGTGGTGCGCCAAGGCTTTCGCGACAAGCGCATGCAGCCGCGCGACGAGGCCTATTTCAAGTCGATCGGCGCGAGCGAGCTGATTCTCGAATTCATCCGCGAGGGCAATCTCAACTTCATGGCGCCCGACAAGCACGACCGCATCCGGCCGATTCTGGTCAAGGCGTTCACGACGTCGCGAGTCGACAGCTTCCGGCCGGAGATGCGCCGGATCGCGGGTGAGCTGATCGACCAGTTCATCGGCGAAGGCCATGCCGATCTCGTCGCACAGTTCTGCCACGAATATCCGATTTCGGTGATCGCGCAGTTCGTGGGCCTGCCGCGCGAGGACGTGCCGGAAATCTCGCAGGCGACAATGCACTTGCGTATGCTCGGCCAGAAGCCGTTCGCGCCCGGCATGCCGGTGCTCGAAAAGGCGCTGCGCTATCTCCATGACCATGTCGAGGCGCTTGTCGCAGAGCGGCGCGCCCAGCCGCCGCGCGACGATTTCCTCGGCGCGCTGATCACGCTGCGCGACGGCGGAGAAGACCTGACCGACAAGGAGCTGATCTGGGGAGTAGCCTTCATGATGCTGGGCGGGCACGATACCACCCGCTACACGCTGTCGGGGAGCCTGATGAGCATTCTGGAGACAGGCATGTGGGAAGCGCTTGCTGCCGATCCCGCGCCGATCCCCGATGTCATTGCCGATTCGATGCGGCTTCATCCTGGCACGCCGCGCCAGATGCGCGTGGTTCACGAACCGCTCGAGGTGGCAGGCCATGCGCTGGTGCCCGGCGATGTGGTCTCGCTCAACATGTCGGCGGCAGGGCGCGACCCGGCGGTGTTCGATGAGTCCGCAAGCCTGCGCTGCCCGCGCAGCGATCCCGCCTATGACATCGGCTTCGGATTCGGCCGCTATGCCTGCATCGGACAGACCCTGGCGCGCACCGAAATGGCCGAGGCGATCGCCATGCTGACCAGCCGCCTCGCCGATGTGGAATTGACGGGCGAGCCGCTGCTCAAACCGACCGGCGTGGTCGCCGGTTTCGATTCCATTCCAGTGCGCTTCCGCGCCCGGAACCGGTGAAGGACCGCAAAATGATCAGGTTTGACGGCAAGGTCGCCATTGTCAGTGGCGGCGGCAGGGGAGTGGGCCGCGCTCATGCCGAATTGCTCGCCGCACGCGGCTGCAAGGTGCTGATCAACGATGCCGCGCTTGATCCCACGGGGCGCGCGGGCGAGGGCGATGACCCGGCGGAGCAGGCCGCAGCGGCAATCCGTGCTGCGGGCGGCGAGGCGGCGTCGCACAAGGGCGATGTGCGCACCAGTGCCTGCGAAATGGTCGAGCAGGCGCTCGATCAATGGGGCCGGCTGGACGTGGTGGTCTGCAATGCCGGCGGCAGCCACGGCGGGCTGTTTGCCGATATGGCTGCGGCGGACTGGCACAATGCCTTCGACATTCATGTGACCGGCACCGTGGGGCTGGTGCGCGCGGCATGGCCGCATCTCGCCGCCAGCGGCGCGGGGCGCATTCTTACCACCGCGTCGAACGGGATGTTCGGAAATGCCTTTGCCACCAGCTACGGCGCGGCCAAGGCGGCGATCTTCGGGTTCACCCGGGGCATTGCGCTGGAAGGCGCGCCGCTCGGCGTCCACGCCAACTGCATCTTGCCCAGCGCCTGGTCGCGGCTGACCAGCAAAATCCAGGACCCTTTCGCCACCGAAGTGCTCGAGACCCGCTTTGGCCCCGAACACATCGCCAGTTTCGCCGCCTGGCTGGTCCACCACGATTGCCGGGTGAACGGCGAGGGCTTCATGGTCGGCGGCGGGGTCGCCCAGCGCGTGACTTTTGCGCTCAGTGAGCATGTGGTGCTTGAAGCGCCCGGCCCCGAAGATTGGGCCATGCAGGAACACGCGCTGATGGGTAGCACGGTGCGCCCCGCCGGTACGCTGATCGATTCCTTCGCCGCGCAGATCGCAGCGCTCGATCCCTCTTTGGCCGATCGGGCCGAGGCGATGCGCAGCGGCGGGATCAACACCAGGGATGGGAAAACCGAATGACCGGCACGATAGCGATGGACCGCCTCAAGCGGCTGACCGATGCGATGGAAGGCTTCGCCACCGGCGGCCACTATGCCGGAGTGCAGACGCAGATCTGGCTGCGCGGGCACCTCGTCCACGAAAGCTGCCACGGCATGATGGATGTCGAGGCGGGCAAGCCGATGCGGCGCGACGCGCTGTTCCGGATTGCATCGATGACCAAGCCGATCGTCAGCGCCGCCGTGTTGCAACTGCTCGAAGAGGGCAAGGTCCGGCTTAACGATCCGGTAGAGCGCTGGCTGCCCGAACTGGCATCGATGCAGGTGCTCAAGAATCCGACGGCGCCCATATCCGAAACCGAACCGCTGGCGCGGCCGATTACCTTGCTTGACCTGCTGACGCATCGTTCGGGAATTACTTACGATTTCAGTTGCTTCGGCGAACTGCAGCAGGCCGTTGCGCCGCTGCGCGGCGGCGGGATCATCGCCGACATGACGCCCGACGAGTGGATGCAGGTACTGGGCGAAACCCCGCTGATCTCGCAGCCCGGCAAGACCTGGCACTATGGCTTTTCGACCGACGTGCTCGGCGTGCTGCTCGCACGGATCGACGGTAAGTCGCTGTTCGAGGCGCTTTCCGACCGCATTTTCGGCCCGCTCGGCATGAAGGACACGGTGTTTCACGTCGGCCCTGACCGGCGCGACCGCTTCACCGTGGGCTACATGCGCGACGAGGCCGGCGCGCTCAAGGTGCACGATCATCCCGACACATCGTGGTTCAACAATGCGCCGCGCTTCCAGGGCGGCGGCGGCGCGCTGGTTTCAACCGCCGACGATTACGCGCGCTTTGCCCTCGCCCTGCTGGGCAAGGGCGAGCTGGAGGGCACGCGCATCCTCTCGCGCAAGACGGTCGAGGCGATGACCCGCGACTGGATCGGCGAAAGCCAGCGCGCGCCGCATTTCCCGGCCTTCGACGTGCTCGGCACGCACGGGTTTGGCCTCGGCGTCTCGGTCGTGGGGCCAAGCGGCCACGATGTCGCGCTGGCCTCGCCGGGCAAGTTCGGCTGGCCGGGCGCCTATTCGACCCGCTGGTTCGCCGATCCTTCGGAAAATCTGGTTGCGGTCATGATGACGCAGATGTGGTTCGACATGCGGCGCGAGATCGGCCCGGCGTTCGATTCGCTGGTCTATCAGGCGCTGGATTGAGCCACTTGGGCTATTTCGTCATTGCGAGCGTAGCGAAGCAATCCAGGGCAGTTGCGTAACTCTGGATTGCCTCGTCGCTTTGCTCCTCGCAATGACGATAGATCAAACCTCGATCAGCACCGCGCCGCCCTGACCGCCGCCCGCGCACATCGCCGCAACGCCAAGTCCGCCGCCCGCGCGCTTCAGATCATTGATCAGCGTGCACAGCATGCGCGCGCCCGATGCCGCGATCGGGTGACCGATCGAGCAGCCGCTGCCCGCGATGTTGACCGTGTCCTCGTCGAGGCCGAGCACCCTGCAAGCCGCCACCGGGACCGAGGCGAAGGCCTCGTTGATTTCCCACAGCTTGATGTCGGTGGTCTTGCGGCCGGTGCGCTCAAGCAGCTTGGTGATGACCTCGATCGCGCCCATGCCCATGCGCGCGGGATCGACGCCCTTCGAGGTCCAGCCGATAACCTTGGCGATCACTTCCGAGCCATTGCCGCGCGCCGCGTCCATCGAGGACAGCATCAGCGCGCCCGCCGCATCGTTGACGCCGCTGGCATTGCCCGCGGTGATCGAGAAACCCTCGATCTCGGGATGGATGACCTTGAGGCTGGCGAGCTTTTCCATCGTCGTGTCGCGGCGCGGATGCTCGTCGACCGTGAACGCGCTCATCGAGCCGTCGAAGCCGCGTGCCTGCACCGGCACGATTTCCTCGGCGAAATTGCCGGCATCAATGGCGGCAATGGCGCGCTGGTGCGAGCGCAGCGCCCAGGCGTCGAGATCCTCACGCGTGAGGTTGTTTTCCTTGGCCGTGTTCCAGCCCACGGCAATCGACATGTCGAACACCGGCGCATCGGGGCGGTCGCGGTGCGTGGGCGGCAGCCATTGTTCGAAATCGGCGCTGCCCGGCTCGCGCTGCATCATGCGCGGCATGAACGAGCTTGAGTGGACGCCGCCGCCGATGACGAAGCGTTCCATGCCCGAGGCGATCGAACCGGCGGCAAAGCCCACGGCGGTAAGGCCCGAGGCGCAGTGCCGGTTGGTCGCCGCGCCGGCGGCCTGGACCATGCCCATGTCTTCTGCCGCATAGCGCGCGATATCGCCGCCGCCCGCCATCGATTCGCCCAGGATCACGTCATCGACTTCCCTGGGATCGACGCCGCTGCGTTCGACCGCCGCGCGCAGCACCACATCGGCAAGTTCTTCGGGCGTGGTGTTGGCGAGCGCGCCCTTGCGGGCGGTTCCGACCGCGGTCCTGACGGCGCTGAGGACGGCAACTTCTGTCATGATGAGACTCCGGATATGTTTGTCGCGCGCATGTGGCACGCCTCACCCGCCCGGATAAAGGGCGAATCGCACGCGGCCGCGTCATTGCTGCAATATCGCAGCAGCGGCTACGCCTCAAAGATCGCGCAGCAGCACTTCCTGTGCGGCGGTCGCCAGTACGCGGCCCTCTTGGTCGAGCAGCCTGCCGCTGGCGAGGCCGACCGTGTCGAGACCCGCCGGGCTGGTCATCTCGTAAAGCATCCAGCCATCGGCGGCGTAGCGATGGAACCAGACATTGCCATCGAGGCTGGCAACCTGCGGGATAACCCCGGTCAGTGCGCGCGGCTGATAAGCCCAGGGCACGATCGCGATCCAGTAATCCTGGAGATAGGCAAGCAGGCAGGCGAAGGTGTCGGCATCGCAGTCTGCGCCAAGGCTCGGCACCCTGACCCAGACATGCGCCGGGCCGCCGCCGCCTGCGCGCAGCAGCCGTTCCGGATCGACCGGGCGCGCTTCGACGAACTGCATCGGCGAGAGACGCAAAGCCGCCTCGCGGCAATCGGCGAAGGCGGGATCGGCTGCGATGTCTGCCATGTCCCTCAGGGAGTCCGGCCCCGGTATCGCGGCATCCAGGGCGTCGCGGTGATCGAGCACGCCTTGCTCCGGCGCGCTCATTGAGCAGAGCATTTCGAACAGCGCCTTGCCGCCTTGAACAGCGCGCACCCGGCGGGTGGAGAATCCGCGCCCGTCGCGCACTATCTCGACATGATAGTCGACTGGCTGCCGCACGTCGCCGCGCCGCAGGTAATAGGCATGCAGCGATTTGGCGCGCTTGCCTTCCACCGTCGCAAGGGCTGCGGCCAGCCCCTGCGCGAGCAATTGCCCGCCGAACATGTGCCCGCCCTGGAAATCCAGGTCGGAGTACAGATTGCGGAAGCAGCCCGGCCCGGTCTGCTCCAATCTGATGATCGACGCGAAATCCTCGGCCTGGGCCGGCGCAGGCGCGGTCACGCCTTAGCCGACTGCCACGCTTCGACCACCGCATCGGTCGTCGTCAAAGTGCCCAGCATCATCAGCGTGTTGTCGAGCACGGCCTTGGCATATTCCTCGGGGAAACCGGCGACCGAATCGCGGGCGATGACAAGCTGGTAGCCGCGGTCGACCACGTCGATCGAGGTGCTCAGCACCCCGAATGCCAGCGAAACGCCGGCCACGACGACGGTGGTGATCCCTTCGTTGCGCAGCACCTGATCGAGCGCGGTGCCGTGCATGCACGACAGGCCATTGAAGCGCGGCATCAGGATGTCGCCGTCGGCCCAGGTCTCGGGAAAGGGCGCGGCACCAGTGGGCGTGTTGACGGCATCGCCCGCGCGCTTCTTGCGCGCAGAGCCGGTGAGGCGCGTATTGCTGCTGGAGCCGAAGCCGCCGGGCAGCGAATCGGCGGTGCAATGGAACACCGGTGCGCCTGCCACGCGGGCAGCCGCCGCGATTCGGGCGCAATTGCCGACGAGGTTCACCCTGTTCGCCGCGTCGACCAGCGGCGGCCATGGTCCGTTCGGTCCGATCACGCCGGGCTGGACTTCGGTCATCACGAAGGCGGCCCTGCCTTGGGCCAGCAGATCAGTCAGTTGCGGTGCGGCCATTGGTTCTCTCCCTTTATCCTGTCCGTCAGTTGAGCTGCCCGCCCGAAACCTCGAGCACCGCGTTCGACATGAACGAGCTTTCGGGGCCGGTCAGGAACAGCACGGCTTCGGCCACTTCCTCGGCCTCGCCGTGACGCCCGAGCTGGTTGATCTGTTTCATCCGCTCGGGGCCGATATGGCCGCTGTCGATGCGCGGCTGGTTCATCGGCGTGGCGATCACACCGGGGCAGATCGTGTTGATCCGCACGTGCGGGCCGAGGTCGTTGATCAGCGACTTCGCCATGGCGATCACGCCGGCCTTGGTGGCGCCGTAGATCGAAAGCCCGGTGCCGGGCCGGTAAGCGCCGTACGATGCGAAGTTGACGATGGTAGCATTGCCCGAGGCCCGCAGGTGCGGCAGCGCGGCGCGGATCATGTTGGCCACGCCGCCGATATTGACGCGCAGCAGCATGTCCTGCTCCTCGAAGGTGGTCTCCTCGATCGGCTTGAGCCGCAGGATGCCCGCCGCATTGACGATCCCGTCAAGCCCGCCCATCGCGCTCGCCGCCGCGTTCACCGCCTCGTTTACCGCCGGCCCTTCGGCAAGGTTGATCGCGACTGCCGTGCCGCCGGTCTCGGCCGCAACCGCTTTCAGCGCCGCCTCGTTCATGTCGAACAGCGTCAGTGCCGCGCCGTGCTCGGCAAACAGCCGCGCGGTTGCCGCGCCCATGCCCGATGCCGCGCCGGTGACGATGATGCGCCGGCCCTCAAGCTTCCTGTTCCTGTCCAAAGGTCATCCTCTCCATGATGGTCCGGGCGGCCGGGAATCACCGCCGCCTTCGATTCCATGCCTTGGCGCATATCGGCGGTGGAGCGCTACCGTCAATGTGCGGTTGCAAGTCCCGTCATCGAGGGATGCGGCCCCGGCGCCGGCCCTTGCCCTATGTATTTTGCCATAAGGCCCGGTTCTCCAATGCGCAGGCTGCCGCGAGATAGGGGCACCGCGTGAGCAAATGCGCGGCCATCCCGGTGTCCGGCAGATGCGGCCAACGGAACCGTCGGAGCCGATCGTGAAAGAACGCGAAGACAGGCAGAGCGTTTTCATCTCGGCGCGCATGCGCTGGGATGGCTGCTGGCAGGCAGCCAATGTCCGCAACGTTTCCGCGCATGGCCTGCTGGTCGCCATGGCCGAGCCGCCCGCTGCCGGAACCTATGTCGAGGTGCAGATCGGCAAAATCATGCTCGCCGCGCGCTCGGTCTGGAGTTCGGGCCTGACTTGCGGGCTGCGCTCGCGGGACTTTATCGACGTGGCCTCGCTGCAAGGCCCCAGAACCCGTCCGCCTGCGAAAAGCGCGGCGAAGCGCGGCCCGCGCCCTGTCGCGGAAAAGTACCAGCCGCCCGCCCGCTTGCGGCACGAGCAAAGCCGCTGGCTTTCAGCGATGATGCAATACGCCACTTTCCTCGCGGTCGCGGTCTGCGCCGCATCGGGTGTGGCCTGGGAAGTCCACAAGACCCTGTCCGCCTCGACCGACGCGATTGGCGAGGCCCTCGCACCAAACATTCACGATCGCGCGCGATCGCCGGAGTAACGACCATGAGCAAAGCCGACCATCCATTCGACGCCAGTTTGCCGTATCCCGGTTTCGCAGCGGACATCCGCAGGGATTTTGCGATGCCGCTGATCGTGATCGGCTTGCTGGTGATCCTGGCCATTACCGCCAGCGTGCATTTCGGCGTCAAGGCGCTCGACGAGGAAAGTGCCGCGCGCGAACAGCAGCTGGTGCGCAATGGGCTCGAGCTCAGGGTCGCCGAAGTGGCGGCGCTGGTCGTGCCGCAGGTCGACTGGGACGACACCGTGCGCAACATCGATAATGCATTCGATCCGGCCTGGACCGACGAGAACATCAACGAGTTTCTCGATCATACTTACGGGTTTCACGCGCAATATGTGGTCGATGCCAACAATGTTCCGGTGTTCGCCGCTCTTGGCGAGACCACCGAGATTGGAATTTATCGGCGGGTTGCCGGGCATGTCGGCGATCTGCTCGCATCGGTCAGGCGGCAGGAAGCGGCACGCGGCGCGATCGCGAAATCGAGCGGGCCGGATCCGGTCTCATCTGCAATCCAGGCGAGCGGGGTCAAGATGATCGAGGGGCACCTTACGATCCTGACCGCCACGCTGGTCCAGCCCGATTTCGGCAAGGCCTTGCCGCGCGGTCCGCGCGCGCCGATCGTGCTCACCGAGATGCGGGTCGACGAGCCTTTCCTCGCGCAGTTTTCCAAACGCTTCCTGCTCAAGGACGTCTATGTCCGCACGCCTGCGCAGCGCGCGCAGGCCGGGCGGATCGAAGTGCCGGTCAAGGATGAAAAGGGCACAGTCCAGGCCTATCTGGCGTGGACCCCGCTCGAACCGGGATATGGCATGCTCAACCGCATGGCGACCATGTTGCTGCTCGGCATGCTGCCCTTGCTGGCGATCGCGGCGATCGAGCTGCGCCGGATTTTTCGCGCCGCGCGCAAACTGATTGAGCGCGAGCGTCTGAACGCGGCGCTGGCGCTTCACGCGATGGGCGAAGACTTTGCCCGGTTGGAGCACCATCCGGCTTAGGCGCGGGTTTTCTAATCGGCCGTAACGAGCCCTGCGGCGGCCCTCTGCGGTCCGCGCACGACGCCGCCCGGGTAGACGCCGCAATGCTCGCCATTGCGGAACGTCACCTTGCCGCGCTTGATCGTCGCCTCGTAGCCATCGGCGCGTTGCAGCAGGCGCAGCGCGCCGCCGGGAAAATCGTCGGCAAGGTAAGGCGCGTGCAGCTTGAGCGACGCGAAATCGATCACGTTGAGGTCCGCGAGGTAGCCCGGCGCGAGCACGCCCCGGTCCTTCATGCCATAGGCGAAGGCAGTGTCGCGGCTGATGAAACGCACCACCTGTTCGACCGGCAGTGTCGGCCCGCGCTTGCGGTCGCGGCACCAGTGCGCGAGCATGAAAGTGGTCCCGGCGCTGTCGCAGATGCGGGTCGAATGCGCTCCGCCGTCTGACAGGCTGGTGAGCGTCAGCGGGTGCAGCAGCAGTTCGCGCACCGCCGAAAGATCGCCTGCCTTGTAATTGGTCAGCGGCCCCCAGATCATGCCCTTTCCATCACCCGATGTCATAATGTCCCAGGCGAGGCCGAAAGGATCCTCGCCGCTCGCCGCGGCCCGCGCGGCAAGGCTGGCGGTGGCAGGATCGGGCTCGTAGTCGAAGTCCGGTGTCAGCTCGAACAGCTGGTCGAAAGTGAAGGAGCGGAAGAAGCTGTCCGGCTCGGCCCGCGCTTGGACGATCGCTTCGGTCCGCAAGCTCGGATCGCGCAGGCGCTCCAGCCTTTCCTGCCAGGGCAGGTGGGCTATTGCCCTGACTGCCGCGGTGTTGCGGAAGGGATGCTCGGTCGCCCGCCAGTGGCCGATGGAGCCGACCCCGCGCGGCGGGACGTGGGCATAGACCTCGAGGCCCTCGTCCTCGCGCATCGACGTGGCGAAATCGAGCCGCCGCTTCCATTCCGTGTCGCTCATGATGAAATGCACTGGCCCTTTCGCGTGCCGGGCCAGTTCGCGGGTGAAGGGCAGGTCATGATCGAGATCGTAGGGATTGCCGAGATACTGCATCACATGCCCGCCGCCGACCCGGCCAAGCGCCTCGGCAAGCCCGATCAGCTCGTGTTCGTTGCCATAGGTGCCCGGCACGATGTCGCCATCTGGGAAGCGGTGGAACTTGGTGCGCGAGGCGCTGACGCCGATCGCCCCGGCGCGCAAGGCTTCCTCGGTTAACCGCTGCATTTCGGCCATGTCGGCCTCATCCGCCGGTTCGCCCGCTTCGCCGCGCGCGCCCATGACATAGGCGCGCAGCGCGACGTGCGTGACCTGCGTGGCGATATCGAGGGTATGGCGGCGGCGGGCAAGCGCGTCGAGGAACTCGGGATAGCTCTCCCAATCCCACTCGATCCCCCGCTCCATCACGTCGATCGGGATTTCCTCGATCGCTTCGAGCACCCTGAGCGGAAAATCGCGGCTTTCGCGGCGAAGCGGCGCAAAGCCGACCGAGCAGTTGCTGATGACCACGCTGGTGACGCCGTGCCACGCGGTGGGCGCGAGCACCGGATCCCACATCGCCTGGGCATCGTAATGGGTGTGCAGATCGACGAACCCGGGGGTGACGAGCTTGCCTGCCGCGTCGATTTCCTCGCGCCCTTGGCCCGGGACCTGACCGACCTCGGTGATCGTCTCGCCGTCGATGGCGATGTCGGCCGCGTATCGCGCCGCGCCGGTGCCGTCGATCACCGTGCCGTTCCTGATGACCAGATCGTGCATAGCCGCTTCCCTCTCCACGTTTGCTGGGCCTAGAGTGCCCGCGCGCGCAGACTTGCGCAACATCGAAGGGAGGACACGATGCAGATCGAGGGTGGATGCTATTGCGGCGAAGTGCGCTACCGCGCCAAGGGAGAGCCGGGAATGCGCGCGCAGTGCCACTGCCGCGAATGCCAGTACATCACCGGCGGCGGGCCGAACTTCCTGATGATGATGCCGCTCGACGGTTTCGCCTATACCAAAGGTGCGCCCAAGGGCTTTGCCCGCAGCGACATCGAGCGCCCGGTAACGCGCGAGTTCTGCCCAAGCTGCGGCACGCACCTCGTCACCCGGCTGGACGGATTTCCGGCGATTGTGGTCAAGGTCGGCACGATGGACGATCCGTCGCAGTTCGGCGCGCCGCAACTGGCGCTGTTCACTTGCGACCGGCAGGCGTTCCACGAGATCGCCGAAGGTGTCGCCCAGTTCGAGCGGATGCCGGGGTAAGGGCGGTCTTGAAGGCCGGAAATGGATGCCCGACGAGGATTCGAACCTCGATTGACGGAGTCAGAGTCCGTAGTCTTACCATTAGACGATCGGGCAATGCCGGTAAGGCGCGCCGCTGTAGGAGCAGCGGCCCAGCCCGTCAAGACGCCCGTCGCGACGCTGGCCTTGCTCCCGTGGCTCCAGACCGCTAGCTTGCCGGTCAGGTCCCCGCCGATTTCGGCGGGCAGGAAGACAAGAGTTCTAGTTTCATGGCGGATGACGTTCCGCCGGCCGCCCATGCGCAGCCTTCGGGCAAGCGCGGATCCAAGCGCCGCAACCGGCGCCAGCGGTCCCGAACGGCCGGCACCACTGCGAGGCGCCAGTCCGGTGTGCAGGCTCCGGCCAGTGCCAGCGCGCCCGCGCCCGCAGCATCAAGCCCGCATGCGGCGATCGCTCCATACCGGCATCAGCCGCACCGCGAGGCCTTTGCCGCGCTCGATCTCGGCACCAACAACTGCCGCCTCCTGATCGCGCGGCCCAGCGAGGACGCCTTCACCATCATCGATGCCTTCAGCCGTGTGGTGCGCCTTGGCGAGGGTCTCTCGCAGACCGGCAGGCTCAGCGAGCCGGCGATGGACCGCACCCTCGGCGCGCTCAGGGTCTGCGCCGACAAGCTGCGCCGCAGGCGGGTCACATTGGCGCGCTCGGTCGCTACCGAGGCTTGCCGCAGGGCTGAGAACGGGCCGGACTTCATCGCCCGCGTGCGCGACGAGACGGGCATCGCGCTCGACATCATCAGCGCGCGCGAAGAAGCGCAGCTTGCCGTGCTGGGCTGCCACATCCTGCTCGAACCCGGGCCCGGCCCGGCGCTGATATTCGACATCGGCGGCGGCTCGACCGAACTGGTGCTGATCGACAGCAGCGGCGGCGGCGCCCCGCACATCATCGACTGGCATTCGGTGCCCTGGGGGGTGGTTTCGCTGAGCGAACACTGCGGGCCCGAACTTGCCGGGGGCGATGAGCGTAGTGCGCGCTATGCACGGATGCGGCAGATCGTCTCGGCAAGTTTTGCCGCCTTCGCCGATCGGACCGCACCGCGGCGTTCGGGCGCCGCAGAGCACGAGCCGCTGCGCCTGCTCGGCACCAGCGGCACCGTCACAACGCTGGCCTCGATCCACCTCGAATTGCCGCAATACGACCGGCGCGCGGTCGACGGGCTGATTGTTCCTGCCGATTCAATGCGCACAATAAGTTCCATGCTCGCCTCGCTGTCGATCGCCGACCGCCGCGAGGTGCCGTGCATCGGGCGCGAGCGCGCCGATCTGGTGGTGGCCGGATGTGCCATCCTCGAGGCGATCCTCGACCTGTGGCCCGCCGACCGGCTGGGCGTTGCCGATCGCGGCATTCGCGAAGGCATCCTGCGCAGCCTCATGGCCTCGCACGGGCCGGGCGGCCAGCGCCTGCCTGCCGTGGCTGCACGATGACGCGCGGCGGCACCGGCGGACGCGAGCGTGTCAAGACCGCGCGGCGGCGCAGCACCAGCTCCAACCGCTGGCTGTCGCGCCAGATCAACGATCCCTATGTCAAGAAGGCCAAGGCCGAAGGATACCGCAGCCGCGCCGCCTACAAGCTGGCCGAGCTCGATGAACGGTTCGACCTGCTGAAGGGCGTGAAGCGCGCCGTAGACCTCGGCATCGCGCCGGGCGGGTGGAGCCAGATCGTGCGTGAACGCTGCCCCGGCGCGAGCATTGTAGGCATCGACCTGCTGCCCTGCGACCCGATCGAGGGGGTCACCATGCTGCAGATGGATTTCCTGGCCGACGAAGCGCCCGGTTCGATCATGGCCGCGCTCGACGGGCCGCCCGATCTCGTCGTGTCCGACATGGCCGCCAATACCGTGGGCCACAAGCAGACCGATCACCTGCGCACGATGGGTCTGGTTGAAGTGGCCGCGGATTTTGCGATTCGCACGCTCGCGCCGGGCGGGACGTTTGTGGCGAAGGTGCTGGCGGGCGGCACCGACGCGGCGCTGCTCGGCTTGCTCAAGAGCCACTTTGCGACGGTCAAGCACGCCAAGCCGCCCGCGAGCCGCAAGGATTCGTCCGAGTGGTATGTCATCGCCAAGGGCTTCAAGGGCTGAAACAGAAAGGGCGGAGCCTTGGCCCCGCCCTCTGTATCGTCCGGTCGCAGGTTCGGCTGCGAGCCGGGAATCAGTTCGCCTTGGTCTCGCTGACCGTGCCGACAGCCTTGTCGCCGCCGCCCGCCGCAATCGGAGCGGGCTGGGCCATGGCGCCAGCGTCCTTGGCAGTGTCGGTTCCGGGAACCGGGCCGTCGGCGCCAACCGGCGCAGCCTCGGCCGGTGCGGCATCCGCCGCAGGCGCGGCGGGAAGTGGCAGGTTGGAACCCTGGCTGTTGAGATAAAGCAGCAGCGCGGCGCGATCCTCAGCCTTGCCGAGACCCGCGAAAGTCATCTTGGTGCCATTGGCGAAGGCCTTGGGGCTCTTGATCCAGGCGTCCATGTTTTCCCAGGTCCAGCTGCCGCCGTGGCTCTTGAGCGCTTCGGAGAACGCGAAACCGCCGCGCCCGGTTGCGATTGTCTCGCCCAAGACGCCGTGCAGGTTCGGTCCGATGCCGTTGGCGCCGCCGGCGTTGATCGTGTGGCACGAAGTGCACTTGGCGAAGATCGCCTCGCCCTTCGCCACGTCGGCAGTGGCCAGCAAGGTGGCGAGCGGCGGGCCTTCTTCGGCTCCGCCTTCGGCTTCAACACCTTCGATCTCGTAGCCCAGGTGATGCGGGCGGTGCGGCTTGTCTGCCGAGAAATAGTGCGAACTGATGCTGGTAAGGCCCAGTCCGACGATGCCGGCGAACAGCGCCCAGCCGGCGATGGTGTTGAAACGATCTTCCATTTGATAGCTGCCCCGTGGCTTGCTGGCTTGCAGTCTCGCGCGCCGCTCTAGTAAGCCGCGCCGCCTAGTGCAAGAGCCATTGCGGTCAGGTTCGTTGCGCCCTAATCGCTGCTTGCATGCACTCCTATCCCGAACCCGCCCTGGCGCTTGTCAGGGAAATGACCGAAGAGGCCGCGCGCGAGCCTGCCCGGACCCTGTCGTTTCAGGGCGCGCCCGGCTGCAACGGCCACCGCGCCGCGCTCGATTATGACCCCGGGTGCCTGCCGCTGCCGTGCTTCAGCTTCGAGGATGCGCTCGACGCGGTGAAGGACGGAACCGCCGCGCACGCCATCATCCCGATCGAAAATTCGCAGAACGGCCGCGTCGCCGATATCCATTTTCTGCTTCCAGAAAGCGGGCTCTCGATCGTCGGGGAATATTTCCTGCCGATCAGCTATGCGGTGATGGCGCTAGGCGACGGACCGTTTTCGGCAGCCTACAGCCATCCGCAGGCGCTGGGCCAGACGCGCAAATATCTGCGCGAGCGCGGCATCGTGCCGATGGTCTATTCGGACACGGCGGGGGCCGCCGCCTTCGTCAAGGAACAGGGCGATCCCGAGGCCTGCGCGATCGCGCCGCGCATCGCCGCCGAGCTTTACGGCCTCAAGATCGTCGCTGAAGGCATCGCCGATGCCGCCGACAACACCACGCGCTTCGTGGTGCTGGCGCAGGAACCGCTCGATCCCGCCGTTCTCGATGGCGCGCCGGTGATGACGACTTTCGTGTTCGAGGTGAAGAACCAGCCTGCTGCGCTGTACAAGGCGCTGGGCGGCTTCGCCACCAACGGCGTCAACATGACCAAGCTGGAAAGCTACCAGAAGGGCGCGAGCTTCGCGGCGACCACCTTCTTCTGCGACATCGAGGGCGCGCCGGGCGACCCGCAGTTCGACCGGGCGATGGCCGAGCTGGGCTTTCACTGCGATTCGGTGCGCATGCTCGGCACCTACCGTCAGGCCCGACCGCGCGGGTGAGCACGGGAGGTGCCCGGTCTGCCGAGCAGGCGTGGCGCGCCATGCGCGAGGCCGGCGATATCCAGTTCGCTCCGGTCAAGCCCAAACCGCCGCCCAAGACACCCGACTGGCTCGAACGGCTGGGCGAATGGCTGCGCGATCTGCTCGAGCCGCTGGGGCGGGCGCTGGGCATGTCGTGGCCGACGATCCAGTACGTCCTGATCGCCCTTGGCGTGCTGCTGGCGCTGGTGGTGCTGTGGTTCCTGCTCGCGCCCTTGATCGAGCGCTGGCGGCTGCGCCAGAAAGCCGCGCCCGAGGAAGAATGGACGCCCGACCGCGACGCGGCGGCCGCGCTGCTTGCCGACGCCGACCGGTTGGCGCGCGAGGGCCGCTTTGAGGAAGCCGTCCATCTGCTGCTCAGGCGCAGCGTCGCCGATATTTCCGCTGCGCGTCCCGACTGGGTGCTGCCCGCCAGCACCGCGCGCGAGATCGCGCTGTTTCCCAAGCTGCCCGAACGCGCGCGCCAGGCCTTCGGCGTCATTGCCGAGCGGGTCGAGC
>CANJUF010000008.1 GCA_947477745.1 Sphingomonadaceae bacterium
ACGCATGCGCAAAGTCCACACCAAGCGTTACAACAAGCAGGTGCCGGGCCATCACATCCAGATGGACGTCAAGTTCCTCACCTTCGCTGGCAAGCGCGGCGAGAAGATCCGCCGGTTCCAATATACCGCGATCGACGATGCCACCCGCGCCGGTTCTATGCCGCGATGCGCAGGCTCGATCCGGTCCACTACGACAAGTCGATCGACATGTACCTGATCTCGCGCTGGGAAGACATTCAGGCGATCCAGCGCGATCCCCTGACCTTCTCGGTCAACAAGGGCTACCACGAGCAGCAAGCCAAGGGATTTGCCGAGGAATTCCAGCAGATCCTGCGCGAAAAGGGCGGTGGCTACTTTCCCGACGCGATCATGTCCGATCCGCCTTATCACACGCGCGTGCGCAAGCTGATGGAGAATGCCTTCACCGCGCACCGGGTGAAGGAACTGGAGCCGCGCATCGAGGCGGTGGTAAGCGATCTCATCGACGAAATTGCCGATCGCGGCAGCATGGATGCCGTCACCGACTTTGCCCAGCCGCTCACCATCAGGATCATTTGCGAGCAACTGGGGCTCGACTGGTCGATCAAGGACAAGATTGCGCGCTGGTCCACGGCTGTCACCGCCCAGATCGGCCGGATGCAGGACCGCGCCGAGATGCTCGAACATGCCGAACAGATCTGCGAGCTCCAGCATCATATCATCGGCACGATGCGTGAGCGGCAGGCCAGTCCGCGCGAAGACATGATTTCCGACATCGTCCACGCCAAGGAAGGAGATGGCGAGGGTTCGGTTCTGACCTTCGAGGAAGCGGTGTCGCTGGTCCGGGCCCTGCTTATCGCCGGAAACGAGACCACCGCAACGGCGCTTTCCAACCTGGTCTTCATCCTCGCTACACAGCCGGAGGTACTGGCCACGTTGCAAGGGGCAGTCGGCGACGAAAAGCTGATGAACCGCTTCGTCGAGGAACTGCTGCGCATCGAGCCGCCCGTGCGCGGTCTCAGCCGGATGACCACGCGCGAGGTCGAGCTGGGCGGCACGTTGCTTCCCGCGGGCGCGCACCTGCTGCTGATGTACGCCTCGGCCAACGACGAGCCGGAGATCTTCCCCGAGCCGCGCAAGTTCGACATGGAGCGGGCCAATATCATGAAGCACGTGAGCTTCGGCGGCGGCGTTCACAAGTGCGTCGGGCTCGCCTTGGCGCGTATGGAAATCAAAGTCGCGGCACGTCAGCTTGTGCGACGCCTCGGCAAGTTCCGCCTCGCCATCGACGAGAACGATATCGCATTTCTGCCCACCGTGGCGACGCGCACGATGGAAAGCTTGCCCGTCACCTTCGAAAGGATCGCCTGACATGGCTGGAGAACTGGAAGGCAAGGTCGCCATTGTCACTGGCGGGGCCAGCGGGATCGGACTGGCGACAGTCGAACTGTTCGTGGCCGAAGGCGCGCGGGTCGTGATTGCAGACCTTGACCGCGCCGCCGGGGACCCGCTTGCCGAGCGACTCGGCCCGGCATCGCGCTTTTTCGCCGTTGACGTGTCGAAGCGGGCGGAAGTCGAGGCGCTGGTCGCCTTCACCGCCGAGCAATTCGGAACGCTCGATGTCATGTTCAACAATGCGGGGATTTCCTGCGCGGCGTTTCCCGATTTCCTCTACGACACGCTTGACGATTTTGACCGGGTCGTGGCGGTCAACCTGCTGGGGCCAATTCTCGGCACCCAGATTGCGGCGCGGGCGATGGCGCGGCAGGGAACCGGCGGCTCGATCATCAATACCGCCTCGATCGCCGGTATCCTCGCAGGCCAGGCGATGATGTCCTACCGGGTCACCAAGGCTGGCGTGGTCCATTTCACCAAGTCGGCGGCGATCGATCTGGCGCGGCACGAGATTAGGGTGAACTGCATCGCGCCGGGCCATATCCAGACGGCCATGAGCGCGTTTGAGGAAGGTTCCGCACCCGAAAACGTGACCCTGCTGGCAAAGGAAATCGACTCGATCTACCTTTCGAATCAGCCGCTGAAGCGCCGGGGCCTTCCCCGCGACGTGGCCGAAGCCGCGCTGTTCCTCGCCAGCGATCGTTCGCGCTTCGCCACCGGCACCGTCATGCCGGTTGAAGGCGGGGTGACAGCGGGCGATCCGGTCAACCATCTGGCGGACATATTGGGTGCGCGAAGTCGGATTCTTGGCGACTAGCCGACCTCACCCACCCAGTCGCGCCGCAGCGAGCGGCCCGCCAGCGCCATCAGGGTGCCGGCCACTAGATAGAGCACCAGCCCCCACAGGATCGCGATGCGCAGGCTCTCGTCGCCGTGGCTGGGCGCAAGCGCATCGGACAATGCGCCAAGCGCATAGATGCCCGCTGCAAGGCCGATGAGATTGTTGATCAGCAGGAACAGCGCCGAGGCAGTAGCCCGCGCGGCGGGTTCGACAAGGTGCTGCACGGCTGTCAGCACCGGCCCCAGCCAGACATAGCTCAGCCCCTGCGGCACCAGCAGCAGCGCGAAGGCCACTGCCAGATTGCCGCTCGAAATGGCCGCAGCCCACAGCGGCGCACTTGCGGTGTAGGCGATCGCCGGAAGCCAGGCGTACCAGGCGCGGTTCCCCTGCCCCAGCCGGTCAGCGAGCCGCCCGCCGATGAGTATGCCCGCCACGCCGCCGATCAGCAGCACCCCTGCGATGAACAGGGCGCTGTCGAACAGTCCAAGCGAGAAGCTGCGCTGCACGAAGCTGGGCAGCCAGAAGCTGATGCCGTAGCCGATCGACGAGCCTGCCGCAGCGCCGAGCGAGAGCAGCCAGAACGAGGGCTTGAGCGCCAGCAGGCGGAAGGTTGCGCCGAGCGCAGGCGCGCGCTCGACCTCCACCGGCGCGGCGCTGACGGGACGGTCGCGCACCGCCATGCGGAACAGCGGCGCGAACATGACGCCCGCCAGTCCGACGACGACAAAGGCCACGCGCCAGTCTATCTCCTGCGCGATATAGCCGCCGGCCAGCAGTCCGAATGCCGAGCCGAGCGGTATGCCCAGCGAGTATATCGCCAGCGCCGTGGCGCGCCGCTGGGGCGCAAACCACTCGCCGATCACCGCATAGCTCGGCGCAACCCCGCCGGCCTCGCCAACGCCGACGCCGAGCCGGGCAAGGAACAGGTGCCAGAAGCCGGTCGCCGCCCCGCAGAGCGCGGTGAACGCGCTCCACGCCACCAGGCTCCAGCCGATCACCCGCACGCGCCCGGTCCGGTCGGCCAGCGCCGAAAGCGGGACGGCAAGCGTCGAATAAAGCGCGGCAAAGGCAAGGCCGCCCAGCAGGCCCATCTGCCCGTCCGACAGATTGAGGTCAGCCTGAATCGGCGCGGCAAGGATCGAGAGCAGCATCCGGTCAAGGAAATTGAAAACATAGACGATCAGCAGCATTCCCAGGACCAGCCCCGCCTTGTCCTCGCTCCGTGATGCCATTGCGCCGTGCCTTCCGCTAAAACAGAGCCTCTGTGCGCGACGCATCGCCGCTTGGAAAGCCCGGAGCGATCGGGCAAGGAGTGCGCGCCCGAAAAGCCCGAGTCTACTAGCGGAGAGCACATGTCTGTCATCACCACCCATCGCCAGGGCGAGGTCCTCGTCGTTGTTTCCAATAATCCGCCAGTCAACGCGCTGGGCGCGGCGGTGCGCGATGGTCTCGTCGCGGCAATGCAGGAAGCCTCGGGCGACGACAGTGTGAAAGCCGTGGTGATCCGCGCCGACGGACGCACTTTCTTTGCAGGGGCGGACATTACCGAGTTCGGCAAACCCAAAACGGACTCCGTCGATCTCAACACGGTGATCAACACCATTGAGGCGAGCGCCAAGCCGGTCGTCGCCGCGATCCACGGCACCGCGCTGGGCGGCGGTCTGGAAGTGGCGCTGGGCTGCCATTACCGCGTCGCTGTGCCTTCCGCCAAACTCGGCCTGCCTGAAGTGAAGCTCGGCCTCATCCCCGGCGCTGGCGGAACCCAGCGGCTGCCGCGCGTGGTCGGCGTCGAAGCGGCGCTGCCGATGGTGACGAGCGGCGATCCGATTCCCGCCAAGCTGGGGGCAAGCATCGGTCTGGTCGATGCGCTCGTCGGCGAGGACAGCCTCGAGGCCGATGCGGTCGAGTTCGCGCGCAGCGTGATCGGCAATGCGTCGCATCCCGTCTCCAGCGCGCGCACCGACAAGATCGCGGGCACCGATCCGGGCGTTTTCGACGCGTTCCGCAAGGCCAATGCGCGCAAACTCAAAGGCTTCGAAGCGCCCGAAGCCGCGATTCAGGCAGTCGAGATCGCCACCAAGCATCCCTTCGCGCAGGGCTTGCCGATGGAGCGCGCCCTGTTCGAGCCGCTCATGGCCGGAACCCAGTCGGCAGCGCTGCGCCACCTGTTCTTCGCCGAGCGCGCCGCCAACAAGATCGACGACGTGCCCGCCGACACCCCGATCCTGCCGATTGCCAAGGTCGGCGTCATCGGCGCGGGCACGATGGGCGGCGGCATCACGATGAATTTCCTGTCGGCCGGTATTCCCGTCACCATGGTCGAGCGCGAACAGGCTCCGCTCGATCGCGGCGTCGCCACGATCCGCAAGAACTACGAAAACACCGCCGCCAAGGGCCGCCTCACCGGCGAGCAGGTGGAAAAGGCGATGAGCCTGCTCACGCCTTCGCTGAACCTCGAAGACCTTGCCGATTGCGACCTCGTGATCGAGGCGGTGTTCGAGCTGATGGAGATCAAGAAGGACGTGTTCGGCAAGCTCGACAAAATCTGCAAGCCGGGCGCGATCCTCGCCACCAACACCAGCTATCTCAATGTCAACGAGATTGCCGCGTCGACCTCGCGTCCCGAATCGGTGATCGGCCTGCACTTCTTCTCGCCCGCCAATGTCATGCGGATGCTCGAGATCGTGCGCGGCGCGAAGACCGGCGCTTCGGTGCTCGCCACCTCGATGAAGCTCGCCAAGACCATCGGCAAGGTCGCTGTGGTCGCGGGCGTCTGCCACGGCTTCATCGGCAACCGCATCCTGATGGCCCGCCAGCAGCAGGGTGACGCCTTCTTCGAGGAAGGCCTCCTGCCCGAGCAGGTCGATAAGGTGCTCACCGATTTCGGCTTCCCGATGGGCCCGTTCCAGATGGCCGACCTTGCCGGGCTTGACATAGGCTGGACCAAGGAAACTTCCGATCCGAGCAAGGTCAAGGATGTGCTGTGCGAACGCGGACGCCTTGGCCAGAAGACCGGGGCGGGCTTCTATGACTATGCCGCGGACCGCACCCGCACGCCTTCGGACGAGGTCAACGCCCTGATTCTCGATCTGGCCGACAAGTCGGGCAAGCGCCGCGACCATGTGAGCGATGAGGAAATCCTCGAACGCCTGCTTTATCCGATGATCAACGAGGCTGCTTTGATCCTGGAAGAAGGCATTGCCCAGCGCGCGAGCGACATCGATGTGATGTATGTCCACGGCTACGGCTGGCCGAGCTACACCGGCGGGCCGATGTTCTGGGCCGGAACGCAGGGCCTCGACAAGATCGTCGCCGGCCTCGAAAAGCATGCCGACAAATGGCCTGACCTGAAGATTTCCAAACTGCTCAAGGACAAGGTCGCCAAAGGCGAAACCTTCGCCTGATCTCCCCGGCATTCAGACCACACCATTCGACAAGGACAATGTGAAAATGAGTGAATTCAAGCAATTGATCGGCGGCAAGCTGGTGGATGGCGCGCGCGAGATGGACGTGGTCAATCCTGCCACCGACAGGCCTTTCGCCAAGTGCCCGGTCGCCGACGAGGCGCAGCTCAACGAGGCGGTCGCCGCCGCCAAGGCCGCCTTCCCCGCCTGGGCCGCCAAGTCGCAGGACGAGCGCGCCGAGCTGATCACACAGCTTGCCGACGCGCTTGCCGAGCAGTCAGCAGACCTTTCGCGCCTGCTGACCAGCGAACAGGGCAAGCCGCTCAACCAGGCGGGCATGGAGCTGATGATCTGCGGCTTCACGCTCAAGGCCTTCGCTGCCATGCGCATCGAGCCGCGCGCGATCCAGGAAAACGAAAAGTCGAAGGTTTACGAAATCCGCAAGCCGCTGGGCGTCGTCGCCGCGATCACGCCGTGGAATTTCCCCTTGATGATGGTTGTGCACAAGCTCGCCCCGGCGCTGCTTGCGGGCAACACGATCGTGATCAAACCGGCCGCGACCACGCCGCTCACGACGCTCAAGGTCGGCGAGCTCTGCCAGAAGATTTTCCCCGCAGGCGTCGTCAACGTGATCTGCGACAAGAACGATCTTGGCGACAAGCTCACCAGCCATCCCGATGTCGACAAGATCACTTTCACCGGCTCGACCGCGACCGGCAAGAAGGTGATGGAGGCAGCATCGCGCGCGGTGAAGCGCGTCACCCTCGAGCTTGGCGGCAACGATGCGGCGATCGTGCTTGACGATGTCGATCCGGTCGAAACCGCGCAGAAGATCTTCCAGGCCGCCATGGCCAATGCCGGGCAGGTCTGCCTTGCGGTCAAGCGCGCTTACGTGCCCAGCGCCATCTACGATGCGTTCTGCGACGAACTTGCCCGCCTCGCCGGCGAAGCCGTGGTCGATGAAGGCACCCAGCAAGGCGCGCAAATCGGCCCGGTGCAAAACAAGATGCAGTACGAGAAGCTCAAGGGCCTGCTCGATTCGGCCAGGACCGAAGGCAAGATCATCGCAGGCGGCAACGCCATGGACCGCGACGGCTATTTCATCGAACCCACCATCGTGCGCGATGTCGATGACAGCGCGCGGATCGTTCGCGAGGAACAGTTCGGCCCGGTGCTTCCCGTCATTCGCTACGACGAGATCGAGGACGTTCTCGCCCGCGCCAACGACAGTGATTACGGCCTTGGCGGGTCAGTCTGGGGCACCGACATCGAGCGCGCGACCAAGATTGCCGAGCGTGTCCAGTCGGGCACGGTGTGGGTGAACCAGCACATGGGCCTCGCGCCAAACATTCCTTTCCGCGGGGCCAAGCAATCGGGCATGGGCACCGAATTGGGGCAGGAAGGCCTCAACGAATTCACCCAGGCGACGGTGGTGAACATCAAGCTGGGCTGAAACGGCGGCGCAGACCGCCCGGCCAGAAGGGAGACGATCGGATGAACGGGCGTATGGACTGGGCGGAAAATCGCCAGTGCGAAGGCCCGCTCGGCGAGGTCGGCACCAAGCTGCTCCACGACGACGAGCGGGTGCGCATCTGGGAAGTCGATCTCCAGCCGGGCGAGGCCACCGCGCCGCACCGGCACGAGCACGATTATATCCTGATCATCCTCGAGGGTGACCGGATCGCGGCTGTTCCGCATGTCGATTCGGCCGGTCCTTCCGCCTCCTATATCGAGGCCGAGATCACGCCGGGCAGTTATGTCGTGATGAAGAAGGGCGGCACCGAGGCGGCAGTGAACGTCGGCTCGAAGCGCTATTATGAATACCTCATCGAACTGAAGAACTCTGCGGGGGAGTAGTGGGGGAAATGCAGACAAAGCAGGCGTTTGCGGCGGACCGGCTGATGAAGGTCAAGTCCGAGAGGATGGCCTCGCAGTGGACCTTGCGCCAGACGATCCTTTACAACCTCGGCATCGGATATGGTGCTGCGGCGATCGAGGACGACGCCCTGCTGCGCTTCGTGCTCGAGGAGGACACGGCTTCGTTCCCCACCATGACCGCAGTGATGGGCTCGTCGGGCGCAGGCGCGGCAATCATGGACCCGCAATACGGCGTCAATTTCCAGATGATCGTCCACGGCGAGGAAGAAGTGGAACTGTTCGGCGCGCTTCCAGCCGAAGGCGCGCTTCTGTCCGACAGCGCGATCGAGGGGCTGTGGGATCTGGGCGAGAAGAAAGGCGCAGTACTGCGCATGGTCAAGCGTCTTTACCGCGCCGACGACCAGAGCCTGCTGGCGGCCTGCGCCTCGACCATCATGCTGCGCGGAAACGGAAATTTCGGCGGCAGCGCCGAGGGTGCGCCCAAGGCGCGGGCAACGCCCGAGCGCGCGCCAGACGGCAGTGCAAGCTCGATCACCCGGCCCGAACAGGCACTGATTTACCGCCTTTCGGGCGACACCAACCCGCTGCATTCCACGCCTTCTTTCGCGCGTGCGGCAGGCTTTCCCGGCCCGATCCTCCACGGCCTTTGCACTTACGGCGTCTGCGCGAGGATCCTGGTCGGTGGTCTGGCGCAAGGCGATGCGGCACGTCTGAAATTCATCAAGGTGCGCTTCTCCAGCCCGGTCTATCCGGGCGAGACGATCCGCGTCGAATGGTGGGATGAAGGCGCGGGTTCCTATGCCTTTCAGGCCCGCGCCGAGGAACGCGACGTCGTCGTGGTAAAGGGCGGTGAAGCGCGCCTCGAATAACGGTGAGACAGTCCCGCAAAAAAAGGGCTGCAATTAGCCCGCAACGCCATAGCAACAGGATCAGGACCAAGATGGAAATTGCCCGCACGCTTATCGAGGAACTCGAAACCTTCTCCACCCCCTCGATCCTCAATGGCCTTAAGCGGCTCGGCTTGCCGGTCGAGAAACTCGAGACGATGGACCGCATGGCGATCGGCTGCCAGGCACCGGGGCTGGGTTCGCGCTGCGGCCTTGCCGTCACCAGGCTGATCGCCACGCGGCGCAGCGGCCCGGCAGGCGGCAGCATCCAGGCCGGACCCGATCAGGGCCTGCTCGGCGTGCCCGGTCCGCGATTTCTGGTGGTGCAAAACATCGGCGACTGGCGCGGCCCGGTGTCGTGCTGGGGCGAACTGACCGCGCACATCAACGTCGCGCTCGATTGCCGCGCGGGCGTGACCAACGGTCCGGTGCGCGACGTGCCCGAAATGGAGCGGATCGGTTTTCAGACCTGGTCGAGCGGGATCGGGCCGGGCGGCGGCCATGTCGACCTGCTGGCGTTGGGCGAGCCGGTCACGGTGGGCGGCGTCGTGGTCAATTCCGGCGACCTGATGCACGGCGACGCGCACGGGATCGTCAAGATTCCCAAGGATCTGGCGGCTGACCTGCCCGATGCGATCCGCGCCGCCGAAGCGCGCGAGGCGAAGCTGTTCGCGGTGTGCAAGGACCCCGGCTTCACGCTCGAAAAGCTGATCGAGGCGATGAAGGCGGGCTAGATCAAGCTATCGTCATTGCGAGCGAAGCGAAGCAATCCAGTAAAACGTCAAACGGCACTGGATTGCTTCGGACCTACGATCCTCGCAATGACGAGATGCTTCTAGGGAATAACCTTGGCGGCGTCCTTTGCCTGCTGGCCGTCCCAGGTCCACGGCTTGCGGTCGTCCGCCGGCGGCAGTTCATTGAGCGGCGATGAACCGCCTTCGAACTGATCGACCTTGAAGCCGAAGCCGCCGTCGATGGTGGTCTTGCGGATCTTCCAGCCCTTGTCAGTGCGCACATAGGTGTTGGTGCGCAGCGACAGGCCGACCGAGGGCTTCGCGCCCCGGAACTGGAACATGCCGAGCTGGACCGCCTTGCCGGTCGCCTCATCGCCGTTCACTTCGACCGTTTGCGACACGCACACCTGGAAGACGTAGGGCAACGGCCCGGCGTCGCCATAGAAATAGTCCCAGTACTCGGTGTACTGTTCGCGGCCCTTGGGGCCCTTGCCCGGCTCGTGCAGGCCCTTGACCTCGAATGTCGCATCTTCGGCGAGTTCGTCGAGGCATTCCATCTTGCCGGCCTGCAAGCCGCCGAAACCGCCGCAGCAGTTCCAGTGAAAGCGGTGAAAGCAATCTTCGATTTCACGCACGTCCTGCAACTCGCGCAGGCGCTTTCCCTGTTCCGCAACCTGCGCCTCGAGCGCAGCCAGCCTGTCATCACTCATCGTCGATCCTCTCTCGTTTATCGTTGCGGGACGAGGCCGCCAGTCCGCGAACGAACCGGCGGCCCTGTCGTATTGGTGCCGTCAAGCAGGAACCGGCTCAGGAACCAGCCTTGGCCGCGTCCTTGGCTTGCTGTGCTTCCCAGGTCCACGGCTTGCGATCATCCATCGGCGGCAGTTCGTTAAGCGTGTGCTGGCCGCCTTCAAGCTCGGGGACCTTGAAGCCAAGTCCGCCGTCAATGGTGGTCTTGGTGATCTTCCAGCCCTTGTCGGTGCGCTTGTAGTAATTGCGCCGCGTCGCCAGGTTGAAGTTGGCGCTGCTGCCGCCGCGAAAACCGAACAGGCCGATCATCACGCACCAGCTCTCGGCGGTATCGCCGGTGACCTCGACGAATTCGGAAACGGCTGCCTGGAACACGTAGGGAAGCGGGCCGGCATCGCCGTAGAAATAGTCCCAGTATTCGGTGTACTGTTCGCGCCCCTTGGGGCCCTTGCCCGGCTCGTGCAGGCCCTTGACCTCGATCGTCGCATCGTCGGCAAGATTGTCGAGCGCTTCCATGCGCCCGGCCTGCACGCCGTTGAAGCCGCCGCAGCATTCCCAGTTGAACTTGCGCGCCGCATCGGTGATCTGCCGCACGTCTTCCAGTTCCTGGACCCGTGCCTCGAGCGCGGCCAACCTGTCTTCATTCATCTTCTAATCTCCCTTCATCGCGCCTAATTGCGTTAACTCAAAACCGTCTGCCGCATGTTTGCGCCGCGGACCGCCAGACATCCCTAAAACCTTAGGCATTGCGCTGCAACCACAGCCTTGCGGAAAGCTGGCGGCTTGGCTAGTGGGGAATCGAGAGATGCCCCGAAACCAGCTATAGAGTGAACCCATGTCGATAGTGGCGCCCAAGCTTGATATGCTCCCCAAGTCCGATTTCATCATCGGAAAGTCGCTCAACGGCGGCGGGATTCGCGATTACGATCACCTCTATCCGGCCGATGCCTCGCTGACCCGCAAGGTCCCGGTGGCGGGCAAGGAAGAAGTCGACGCGGCCGTGCGCGCCGCGCGCGCTGCCCTGCCCGGCTGGCGCAACACGCCGCCTAACGAGAAGCGCAAGCTGATGCTGCGCTTTGCACAGCTGATCCGCGAGAACGGTGAGCGGCTGAAGCGCGTCGTCAATGCCGAGAACGGCGGCATCTACCACCAGCTTGACTGGTTCGTGGAATGGGACGCCGACCTGTTCGAATACAACGCCGGCTATGCCGACAAGATTTGCGGCGAAGTGGTGCCGATCTGGCCGCAGCAGGCGTTCGACTACACCATTGACGAGCCGTTTGGCGTGATCGGCATCCTGGTGCCGTGGAACGGCCCCGTGATCTCGTTCGGCCAGATGATCGCCCCGGCCATGGCTGGCGGCAACACCTGCATCATCAAACCGACCGAATTTGCGCCATTCTCCTGCCTGTTCCTCGGCGAACTGGCGCTTGAGGCTGGCATCCCCGAAGGCGTGATCAACGTCATTCCCGGCAATGTCGAAGCCGGAGAGGCGATGACCAAGCATCCGGGCATCGACAAGCTGCACTTCACCGGCAGCGGCAACACCGCCCGGAAGATTCTGGCGGGTGCGGCCGAGAACCTCACGCCCGTGGGTCTCGAACTTGGCGGCAAGTCGGCCCGGCTCGTGTTCCCCGACTGCGACTGGGAGCAAGCGGTGCAGACCGTGGTGATGACCGCCGTGGCCAATGCCGGGCAGGCCTGCATCGCCGGATCGCGCGCGCTGGTCCACGAATCGATCTACGACCGCTTCGTGGCCGATTGCCAGGCCATGGCCAACAATATTCCCATCGGCGATCCCAATTCCACCAGCACGGTGATGGGCCCGATTGCGCACCGCCTGCAGTACGACCGGATCATGTCGATGCTCGACCATGCGCGCAGCGAAGGCGCGGATTTCCTTTCGGGCGGCGAATCGTGCGGCGGCGATCTGGAAAGCGGCTATTTCATCAAGCCGACCCTCATCAACGACCCCGAAGCCAAGCTGGAAATCAGCCGCGAGGAAGTGTTCGGCCCGGTGGTCAGCCTGATGCCGTTCAAGGACGAGGACGACGGCGTCGCCAAGGCGAACGATACCGTTTTCGGCCTTGCCGCCTATATCGAAAGTACCAATATCAAGACGGTACACCGCGTCGCGGCCAAGCTTGATGCCGGCAACGTGCTGGTTAACGGCGCGGGCGGCCTGCCCACCGCCGCACCGTTCGGCGGACACAAGCAAAGCGGCGTCGGCCGGGTCGGCGGCATCTGGGGCATTCGCGAATTTCTGCGCACCAAGAATGTCCACATCGCGATGTGATTGTGCTACAAGTTATCAAGAGAGACGAGCGGTCCGCTTGAGCCACGGCGGCCGTGCAGAGAAGGAGAAAGAGAATGCCCAAGGCCAAATTGCGCCATGTCGCGATCAATTGCGAAGACCTCGAAGGCGAAGCCCAGTTCATGAAGGACGCTTTCGAACTTGAGGAAGTGGGCCGCGCGGGCGACGTCACCAAGTCGGGTGCGATCTATCTGAGCGATGGCACCGTGAACATCGCGCTCATCAAGATCGAAGACCCGGACTTCCCGAATTTCAATCCCCAGGGCCTTAATCACATCGGTTTCGTGACCCCGGACCTCGATGGTTCGATCGATGCCGCCGAAGCTGCCGGCGCGAAATCGATGGTCGACCGCAACAACAAGATGGCCGGCGTGACCTGGGAAATGAAGATGAAGTCGCCCAGCGGCAAGTTCGATTACGACCTTTCCGATCACGGCTGGCCCGGCGTCACGCTCTGATCACCGATTCCGCTCCTCTCCCTGCGGGGAGAGGAGTCGCGCGCGATTTGCCGCAAAAGAAATTACTCAATTGCGCGAGGATTTGACCCGGCGCAATTTCGCCCCCGGCCTTTCGGCCTATCCCTGACTGGGAAAGGAGAAAGGCCATGGCGAAACCCAAATTGCGTCACGTCGCGATCAAGACCGATGACGTCCATAAGGAGGCCGCGTTCTGGAGCGAAGCCTTCGATCTCGAAAAGGTCGGCGGCCACGGCGATGTCGCGATATTCCTCAGCGACGGGGTGATGAACCTCGCGATCATCCGGATCGATGATCCGGACTTTCCCAATTACGGGCAGAACAACGGGCTCAATCACATCGGCTTCGTGGTCGAGGACATCGACAGCCAGGTCGACAAATGCGCCGGGCTCGGCGCGGTGTCGACCGTCGATCCCAATCACCGCAACGCCGGTGCGACATGGGAAATGAAGATGCGCTCGCCGAGCGGCATCGATCTCGACCTGTCGGATCACGGCTGGCCGGGGATCACGCTTTAGTGCGTTTTCCGTTCAAGCTGACGCGAACGGAAAAACAACGCTCAGACGCCGCGCGGGCTTGATTACCAGCGGTCCATCGAGGCGACGAGGGTGTCGACGAACCAGTCGATCTCCTCGCGCCGTTCAGCGTCGAGCGTACGGCTGCCCGACAGCACAATGTCGAGGTGCATGCCGCGCAACAGCAGCGTGAGCGCATTGGCGGGCGCCTCGGGATTGGCGAAAGTCAGGCCCTCGCGCTCGGCATAGGCGGACACGACGTTGATGATCCCGCCGCGCGATGCAGCGGCCAGGGCTTCACCCGCAGCGCGCAGTTCGGGAAAGCGGTGCGATTCGCCGTAGATTAGCCGGACGACGCCATAATGCCGGGAATCGAGCCCGATCTCGAGGCTCTTGTACGCGAATTCGCGCAGCATGTCGGCCAGCGGGCGCGACGGCGATTCAACCGCCCTGATCCGCGCGCTGAGATCGCCCTCGACCATCTTCTTCATCATCGCGATGAACAGGTCTTCCTTCGATGCGAAGCGCGAATAGAGCGTCGTCTTGGAAACGCCTGCCGCCTTGACGATGGTCGCCATCGAAGTGCCGCCGTAACCGTGGCGCAGAAATTCCGACAGGGCGACCTCGACCAGCTCGTTCTCGATGTCGGCGACGTCTTCGAGCCGGGGCCGGCCGCGCGCGCGCCGCCGCACGGCGAGCGCCGCAGGCTGGTTCTTGGTCAAGGCGTGCGTTGCAGTCATCTGGGAATCCCCGCAAGGCCGCTTAACAGAAAGCGGGCCGCACAAGCAACTCGCGGTCCGGTGTTACCGGCGCGCTGCCACGAGCCTTGCGGGTTTCGCCCCGTCCCATCCGGATCTAGCCGCACCTTTCGGCAGCGGCGCAGTCCCGGCCGTCCGGGCAGCCGCCACACCGCGCAGGGGCGCCAGCCCGAAAGTGCTGGTGTAGTCCTCAAAGCGTTCGCTGACCTCGCCGCGCTTAAGCCCGAACGCCTCAAGACTGTAGCGATGGGGATTGCGGTAAAGCGCCCGGTCGGAGCTTGCCATGTAGGCGCTCATGGCCGGAAGCGCGGGCGCTATGTCCATGCCGAGGAAGGCGTAGATCTTGCGCATCACGCCCTGCCAGTCGCGCTCCATGTCACCGTATCGGACATCGATGCGCCGTCCGCGCGGGATCATCTCGCGCACATCGCGCATCCGCTCGATCTGCAGCTCGGTCTTGCGCAGCCACTCGCGACCGATGGCGGCGGGATCGACGCGGTCGGAATGGATGATCATCTGGTTCCAGACCAGCGAGCAGGAGCTGCCAACCACCGCGCACGGCTCGCGGTGCGTAAAAACGATGCGCGCATCGGGAAACACCGCGAGCAGCGCGGGAAGATCGAGCATGTGCTGCGGCGTCTTGAGCACCCAGGGGCGCGTATCGTCCTCGCCGCGCGCCCAGCCGATCAGACGCAGCAGCGCCGCCATGGCGGTGTAAGCGGGCGTCGCATCCTGCGCCTCGGTCCAGCGGCCATAGCTCGGCACGTTCCACTGCGTCTCGTGCTTCATGCCCCAGATCGAGCGGACCAGCAGGCCCAGTTCCTCCTCGGGCTCGAACGGGCCGGAGGGATGAATCACCGCCGTGCTGGGGTTGAAAGCGTGAATCGCACCCATCGCCATGCGCCCGACGATCCAGCGCCGGTCGGGCATCCCCGGCCTGAAATCGGGGCTCGGCACCGGGTTGATCGTCTCGAACGAGCGCATGTGCGAAAAGCGCGTATCGGCGGCAAGCAGCCGGTGCAGCCGCGTCGTCCCCGAACGCATCGGACCCACCACGATCACCGGCCGGGCGAGCGAGCGCCGCGCGATCCCGGGATGCTCGGCAAGGATCGCCTGGGCGTGAAGCCGGTCCTTGAGCACCTTGCGCAGCTGCCCGGCGGCAGCGAACAGACCCAGTTGGTTGAGCGAGGCTTCTTCGCGCAGCGCGGTCAGCAATCGATCAAGCGGCGCGCGAAACCACGGATCGCCAAAATCATGGAGGCCAGTCTGCGTGCGCAGGCTCTCGATCAACTGTTCGCCATCAAGCTCGGGCCGAGGCATGGCCCGCGTTCGCCACGCCGCGCACAGGGATGCATTTGCCGCATCGACAAGGCGCGATCGTCTCGAGAGCTGGGCGGTCGCGATCATGCACCTATCCGAACGACTAGAGAGGCTTGATTGTTCCCGACTGCCGCGCAGCGCGCAAGAGGGACCTGCGATATTGCGAATCGCGCTCCAAGGCGATACGTTCTTTGTTTGTTCTTATGATTCGATGGGAGATATACATGGCACATCTGGGCGGATGCCACTGCGGCGCGGTGCGTTACGAGATTGCGGGCGGTTCGGACCGTACTGCGCTATGCCATTGTCTCGACTGCCGCAGGAATTCCGGCGCACCGATTGTAAGCTGGACCGCGGTCGCCAGTGCGGATTTCCGGGTGGTGAAAGGCGAGGCCGTCTCGTTCAATTCGTCGGGCGCATCGTTCCGCAATTTCTGCGGCACCTGCGGCACCGGACTGTGGTTCACCAACGAGCAGATGCTGCCGGGTATCGTCGACGTTCAGACAGCGACTCTCGACGATCCCGACGCGTTCGCCCCCTCGGCCCATATCCAGGTTGCCGAACGGATCGGCTGGATGAAGGCAGCGCACGACTTGCCCGAGTTCGAGCGATTTCCCGGCTAGAACTGAAGCTAGTCGGTTCAAGCGCCCTCGACCGATGGCGCGCTGGCGGTATCGTAATAGTCGCGCCAGCAGGTGATCTTGCCGCCCTCGTCAAGCTCGAACACGCCGACGATCGGCACGCGCATCTCGTAACCGCGCGACGAGCCGACGATCTCCAGCCTTTCGCAGAACACCACATTGCCGGACTGCGCCATAGGGCCGTATTCGCAATCATAGGAGCGCATCAGTTCCATGTATTCGCCCCACTTGGCGCGGATCGCCTCGCGCCCGGTGAGGGTCTCGGCACTGGGATCGGGACGGAACCGGCAATCATCGGAAATGCGCGAAAGCGCGCCTTCCAGATCGAATCGGTGCCAGCAATCGAAAAAATCGCGGATCAGGTTTTCGCTTGTCGCCGCCATGGTCACACCTCTCCCATCAACCCAGAAATCAGCCCCGCCCGCGATAAGGCGCTACGCCCTGATCGGGGACCCACAGGCCTTGGGGTGCAGGACCGCTCTGCCAGAACACGTCGATCGGGATGCCGCCGCGCGGATACCAGTATCCGCCTATGCGCAGCCAACGCGGCGCCATCTCGGCGAACAGGCGCTGGCCGATGCCCACGGTCACGTCCTCGTGAAACCCGGCGTGATTGCGGAACGCGCCGAGAAACAGTTTGAGGCTCTTCGATTCGACGATGGTGTCGCCGGGCGCATAATCGATCACCAGATGCGCGAAATCGGGCTGGCCGGTCACCGGACAAAGCGAGGTAAACTCGGGCGCGGCAAAACGAACCAAGTAAAGCGACCCCGCCCTCGGATTGGGCACATAGTCCAGCACCGCCGCTTCGGGACTGGCCGGAAGCGTGCTCGCCTGCCCCAGATGGACCGTGCGCGGCGGATCGTCATTCATGGCATCGGCTCATGCCCGTTAGCGCGCCACTGGACAAGGCTGTCATTCTCGCCATTGTAACGAGCGATGGCCGATAAACCCCGCAAACCCGATCAAACCCCTCGCGGCACGGGCACGCGCCTGGTGGCCGCCGGCCGCCGGCCCGAATGGACCGGCCCTGTCGTCAATCCGCCGGTTTGGCGCGCGAGCACCCACCTCTATGAGGATATGGCCGCGCACCGCGACGGACCGCGCCACAACGAGGATGGCCGCTTTTTCTACGGGCGGCGCGGCGCACCGACGCAGTGGGCGCTGGCTGAGGCGCTGACCGAGATCGAGCCGGGAGCGACAGGCACGGTGCTCTATCCTTCGGGCGTGGCCGCAATTGCCGGCGCGCTGCTCACGGTGCTGCGGCCCGGCGACGTCCTGCTGATGACCGACAATGCCTATGATCCCAGCCGGGCGATGGGCCGCGGCCTGCTGGCGGATTTCGGCATCGAGACGCGCTTCTTCGATCCGCGCGACCAGTCCGCCTTCGAGGCGCTGTGGTGCGAGCGGACCAAGGCAGTGCTGCTCGAGTGTCCCGGAAGCCTGACCATCGAGATGTGCGACGTGCCTGCGCTCGCCCGCGCGGCGCGCAAGCGCGGGATCGTCTCGGTGATCGACAATACCTGGGCGAGCGCGCTGGGCTTCCCGGCATTGGCGCGCGGCGTGGACATCACCGTCTCCTCGCTGACCAAGCATGTCGGCGGTCATTCGGACCTGATGATGGGCGCGGCGAGCGCCGGGCCGAAATTCTATGGCGCGCTGCGCAAGCGCGCGCAGAACCTTGGTCACGTCGTGTCCCCGGACGACGCGGCTTTGGCGCTGCGGGGGCTGCGAACCCTGCAAATCAGGCTCGAAAGGGAAACCTCAAGCGCACTTGAGGTTGCGAAATACCTTTCGCAACAACTTGAAATTGCCCAGGTAATGTGCCCGATGCTGCCCGGCTCGCCGGGTCATCAGATCTGGGCGCGCGATTTCACCGGCGGCTGCGGCCTGTTCAGTTTCGTGTTCAAGGGCGGCACCGCGATGGCCCGCGATGCCTTCATCGATGCGCTCGACCTGTTCGGCATCGGCTATAGCTGGGGCGGGTTCGAGAGCCTCGCAGTCCCGGTCGATCCCGTCCCCTACCGCTCGGTCATGGCATGGCCGCCCAAGGCGCTGACCCGCAAGGACCGCTTCGGCGTGCGCCTGTCGATCGGCCTCGAAGACCCTGGCGACCTGATCGCCGACATCGAGCAGGCGCTGGCAAGGATGGCTGAGGCGTAGCGCGCAGCAACCCTGCCCGTCATTGCGGCTGGCCTTGTCTTCCCGAATCGTGGTAGATCATGCCGCGTCATCGAGAGGATGAAACCCCATGAAACCAGCAATTAAGGCTGCCCTCGCTGTTACCGCGATTGCGGGAGGCGCCATCGCAATCCCGCTGCTTGCCCAGAATGCCGCCTCGGGGCCGGTCGCGCGCTACGACATGCGCGCGGGCACGGTCTCGGGCGCAGGCGCGATGGTGCGGCGGCATGGGCGGCGCGATGGGCATGATGTTCGGCGGTAGCGGCAACAAGGCGCAGCACGAGCTGTATCTGCGGATCGGCTCCTCGCAGACACCGTCCAAGGGCAGCCCCAAGGCCGATCACTTCATGCCGCCCAGCGCCAAGCTCGGCAAATCGGTCGCGCTGGTCACCCCGCGCGAGGAGAAGGTGCCCGACATGATGCCCGAAAAGCCCAAGGGCCGCCTGCTGATCTTCTGGGGCTGCGGCGAACATGTCGGCAAGGGCCAGCCGGTGGTGATCGATTTCGCCAAGGTCGCCGCCGGGCAGATGCCGCCGGGGGTGTGGAACAGCACCGTGATCCGCGACTGGGGGCCGAACGCGCAGAACAGCCGCACCTTCGCCCGCTGGCCGGCAGAGGACGGCAAATACGTCAAGGCTGACAGTTCGCTGCCCGGTCTGCACCGGATCGCCTCCAACTACGCGCCCGAGATCAGCTTCACCCTTGCCAAGGACTTCATGGCCCCGCTTTCGGTGCGCACCGGTTCGCTGCCGAGCGGCGCGACGCGCACCAACTGGGGCAGCATTGCCGGGGCAACCGGCTACCTTGTCGGCCTGTTCGGCGGCAAGCAGGGACCGGGCGGCCAGATGGGCGACATGGTGATGTGGACGAGCAGCTCCACCCGCCAGTTCGGCGGCGGCCTGGCGGACTGGCTCTCGCCCGGGCAGGTCGCGGGCCTGGTAAAGAACGGCACCGTCCTGCCCTCTACGGCGACGAGCTGCGCGATCCCCGCCGAGGTCAACCGCGCCGCTGCCGATTTTAAGGTCGGCTCTTTGACCGCGTTCGGGCCGGAAGAGAACTTCTCTTATCCGCCCCGCCCTGCGGCGGGACCGTGGCACCTGCAATGGACCGCGCGGGTGCGGCACCGCTCGATGACCAGCTGGATGCAAATGCAGGGCATGTCGATGGGCGGCGGTCAGGGAGCCTCCAACCCCGATTGCAAGCGTCGCGGCGGGATCATGGGCGGCGGCGGCGACTGTTGAGCATGTGCTAAAGCCCGCCTAACAGGCGTGAAAAGCATTCTCGCTGGCATCTTGCGGCGCAAGAGGCCATCTGCGCATCATGAACGAAGTGTATCTCAACAGCGGCGCGGTCTACCTCGTCGGCGCGGGTCCGGGCGATCCCGACCTGCTGACGCTGCGCGCGGCGCGGCTGATCATGCAGGCAGAGCTGATCGTCCATGACGGGCTGGTAAGCGCCGAAATCCTCGCCATGGCGGGGCCGAAAGCGCGTTACGTTTCGGTCGCCAAGCGCCGTTCGCGCCACACCATGCCGCAAGACGCGATCAACGCATTGCTGGTGGCCGAGGCGCGCGCGGGCAAGCAGGTGGTGCGCCTCAAGGGCGGCGATCCCTTCGTGTTCGGGCGCGGCGGCGAAGAGCTCGAGGCCTGCCGCGAGGCCGGCGTGAAGGTCGAAGTCGTGCCCGGCATCACCTCCGCGCTGGGCGCGGCTGCGGCAGCGCAGATCCCGCTCACGCACCGCGCGGGCGCGTCGGTGGTCAGCTTCGTTGCGGGCCAGTGCAAGGGCCTGACCGAGCAGGACTGGTCGGGCCTTGCAGGCAAAGGCCGCACGCTCGTCATCTACATGGGCCTCGCCTCGGCGCCGCTGATCGCCGAAAAGCTGATCGCCGACGGGTTGTCGCCCGCCATGCCGGTCGCCGTGATCGAGAACGCCACCTCGCGCGAGATGCGGGTGCTGCGCGCGCCCATCGCGGGCCTTGCCGATCTCGTTTTGCGCGAGCGGGTGAAAAGCCCCGCGCTGATCGTGGTCGGCGAAGTCGCGGGCGAAGCCGAACAACATTTGCGCAGCTTGGCGCTGGAGTTTGCACAGTGAGATTCGCGAAGTGAAGATCGTTACCGGAAACGACCTGAAGACCGGAGCCGTCGTCTGGTGGGACGGCGAAGGCTGGTCCAAATACGTCAATTCCGCCGCCGATGTCGGCGCGGGCGGTGAGGCGATCATCGCCCGCGAAGAAGGCGCGCGCCGCGTGTTCGCCGCCTATGTCATCGACGGCGAACGCAATGCCGATGGCGTGCGCCCTTCGCATATCAAGGAACGCATCCGCGCGCTCGGGCCGACCGTGCGCATGGACCTGTCGCTCAAGCCGGGCGATCCCGATGCTTCGAACTGGGTGATCTGATGTACAAGTACGACCAATATGACCAGCAGATGGTCGACACCCGCGTCGAGGAATTCCGCGATCAGGTGCGCCGCCGCCTCGATGGTTCGCTGACCGAGGACCAGTTCCGCCCGCTGCGCCTGCAGAACGGGCTTTATTTGCAATTGCACGCCTACATGCTGCGCGTCGCGGTGCCCTATGGCACGCTCAATTCGCAGCAGATGACCCTGCTGGGCGACATTGCCGACAAGTACGACCGCGGTTACGGCCATTTCACCACGCGCCAGAATATCCAGTACAACTGGATCAAGCTGGAAGAGACGCCCGACATCCTGGCCGATCTCGCGACGGTGGAAATGCACGCCATCCAGACCAGCGGCAACTGCATCCGCAACATCTCGTCCGATCAGTATGCCGGCGCTGCGGCCGACGAGATCGTCGATCCGCGCCCCTATGCCGAACTGCTGCGCCAGTGGTCGAGCTTCCACCCCGAATTCCTGACCTTGCCGCGCAAGTTCAAGATCGCGGTGATCGCCAGCGAGACCGACCGCGCGGCGATGAAGCTGCACGATATCGGCATCCAGATGGTGAGGAACGCGGCCGGAGAGATCGGCGCGCGCTTCTTCGTCGGCGGCGGCATGGGCCGCACCCCGATGATCGGGCCGATGATCCGCGACTTCGTGCCGCTCGACCAGCTTGTCACCTATTGCGAGGCGTGCCTGCGGGTCTACAACCGCTATGGCCGGCGCGATAACAAGTACAAGGCGCGCATCAAGATCCTCGTCCACGAGCTGGGCAAGGACGAATATACGCGCCAGGTGGAGGAAGAGTTCGCTCACCTCTTGACGCAGGACATCGAGCCGCCGCTGGCCGAGCTGGAACGCATCAAGGCGCATTTCGTCGATCCGCCGTTCGAAGCAGGCGCCAGCGATGATCTCGATCTTTCAGATCCTGATTTCCGCCTCTGGGTGGAGCGCAACTGCGCGCCCCACAAGCAGGCGGGCTATATCGTGGCCACCGTCAGCCTGAAGCCGGTCGGCGGCATTCCGGGCGACGCCACTTCGGACCAGATCCGGCTGATGGCCAAGCTGGCCAGGGACTACAGCTTTGACGAGCTGCGCGTCACTCACGCGCAGAACATCGTATTCCCGCATGTCCGCAAGGCCGATCTTTACGCCGTTTGGAAGGCGCTCGACGAGGCTGGCCTCGGCACGGCCAATCTCGACATGGTGGGCGACATCATCGCCTGCCCGGGCCTCGACTATTGCAGCCTGGCCAATGCCCGCTCGATCCCGGTGGCGCAGAAGATATCCGAGCGTTTCGGCTCTGCCGAGAAGCAGGCGGAAATCGGCGAGCTCAAGCTGAAAATTTCCGGCTGCATCAACGCCTGCGGCCACCACCACGCGGGCCACATCGGCATCCTCGGCGTCGACAAGAAAGGCACCGAGAACTACCAGTTGCTGTTTGGCGGCAGCGAAGGCGCGGACACCTCGCTGGGCCAGATCACCGGCCCAGGCTTTGACGAGGAAGGCATTGTCGCCGCGGTCGAAACCACGACCAATGTCTATCTGCGCGAACGCCAGCAGGGCGAGCGTTTCCTCGATACCTACCGCCGCATCGGCATGGCCCCGTTCAAGGAGGCGCTCTATGGTTGAGGTCCAGTTCCGCTTCCGCGACGACGAAATCGCCGGCGATCCGGCAGTCACGGTCGATGCCTTCCTGACGCAGACCAACGCCACCGCCGTGCGCATCGAGCCGGGCGACGATGCCCGCGCCCTGCTGCCGTTCCTTGAGCGGCTGCAGCTCATCGAAGTCAGCTTCCCTGCGTGGACCGACGGGCGCGGCTACTCCTCCGCCCGCGTGCTGCGCGAAGCAGGCTATCAGGGCGAACTGCGCGCGGTTGGTGACGTCGTTATCGACATGCTCTCGCACCTGCGGCGCTGCGGCTTCGATGCTTTCGCCCCCGAGCACGGCCTCAACGAGGCCGATGCACAAGCCGCTTTCGAGCGCTGGGACAATGTCTATCAGGCCACCGGAGACGGCCGTGCCGCGATCTGGGCCAAGAGGCATGGCTGAGGTCGTGAGCCGCCGCGCCGTTGACCGCATCGACACCGGACCCCGCTTTCGCGAGGCCGACGCAGTGCGCCTCAACCGCATGTTCCAGGGCAGCGATACCCAGGAGATGCTCGAAGTGCTGCTGCGCGAGAAGCTTGCCGGCGACATTGCGATCGTCTCCAGCTTCGGGGCGGAAAGCTCGGTGCTGCTGCATCTGGTCAGCCGGATCGATCCGGCGACGCCGGTGCTGTTCCTCGAGACCGGCAAGCACTTTGCCGAAACGCTGGAATACCGCGACCTGCTGGCCGAGCGGCTTGGCCTCACCGACCTGCGCAACCTGACGCCCGATGCCGATGCGCTCGCCGCCAAAGACGAGAGCGGCCTGCGCTGGTCCTATGATCCCGATGGCTGCTGCGAGATTCGCAAGGTGATCCCGCTGGCAAAGGCGCTGGCTGGCTTCGATGCCTCGCTCACCGGGCGCAAGGCGTTCCAGGCGCAGTCGCGCGCCAAGCTGCCGCGCTTCGAGATCGACAACAGCGACGCGATGGGGCGGCTCAAGATCAACCCCCTGATCGACTGGACCCCCGAGGATCTTGCCGCCTATATGGCGGCGCACGATCTGCCCGCGCACCCGCTGGTAGCCGAGGGGTATCCCTCGATCGGCTGCTCGCCCTGCACGCACAAGGTCGCCGATGGCGAGGACGCGCGCTCGGGCCGCTGGAAGGGCTGGGACAAGACCGAATGCGGCATTCACGTTCCGGGTCAGGACGATGGCGAACTGCCGCCGGGATACGATCCGGCGTTTTAAAGGCTGAGTGACCCACCCCCAGCCCCTCCAGCAAGCGGCAGGGGAGCAAGCCTTGCCGAGCCTTGAGCGAAGTTAAGCGCAGCGGGTGGGCGCGAGCGCCCCAAATTTTCCCCTTCCGGTTCGCGGGCATCTGCGCCAGACTTCGCCCGAGAAAAATGAACTTGGGAGAGCGATGATGCGGATATCGACAAGGCTTGGCTGCATGCTCGCGGCAACGGCGGCTCTGGCAGCGCCACTCGCCGCGCAGAACCAGGCCCCGGCCCCCGCGCAGGCGCCTCCGACTGCCTATCCCACCTGGGCCGAGCAGATGGATGCCTTGAAGCCCGTCGGCAAGCACCTGCTCGAACTGGCCGAGCGCGACGATACCGATGCGCGCCGCCAGGAAATGAACCAGTACGTGCTCGGCACGGTTGCCAACGGCTATCTTAACTATGTGCGGGCCGATCCGGCGCATCCCACCTTCACGCCGCTGTGGAACTATGCCTTCAACTACGGCGGCCCGAACCCCGACTATGCCTACATGTTCACGCTGATCGATCCCAAGGGCACCTATCGCATCTCGGGCTATCGCGGCACCTCGCGATTTGTCGAGATCACTCAGCAAAACGGCGATTTCACAAGCAAGGCGGTGTACGATGCCGCCGCTAAAAACGCCCCGTCGCCGACCAACGATCTCGACCAGCTCAAACTCGATGCAAACCGCTATTTCAGCGTGATCCTGAGTGCCGAGCGGCCGGCGGGTTACACCGGCGACTGGTGGCCGCTCATGCCGACAACCCGGTCGCTGCTGATGCGCAAGGCCATGGCCGACTGGAAGCGCGAGATCGATCCCCGGATCGCCATCGACCGGCTTGACGATGCGCCGCCGCTCACCACCGAGCAAATGGCGGCGCGCTTTTCCAACCTGAAGAACTGGGTCGCCACCCGGATCGAAAGCGAGATCACCCTCACCCGCTATTACCGCGAGCATCACGGCATCAACACGATCAAGAAGTCCCAGCTTATGGCGGCGGCCAATCCGTTCAAGGGGCAGGTCTATCTCGATGGTGCGTTCGAAATACGGGATGATGAAGCCTTGGTCCTCGAAACCGTGGTGCCCAAGCAATGCCGCTACTGGCAGATCCTGCTGGCGGACGACCGCTTTGCCGTGATCGACTGGGTCAATCGCCAGTCGAGCCTCAACGATGCGCAGGCCCGCATCGACAGCGACGGCAAGTTTCGCGCAGTGATCTCGGCGAAAGACCCCGGCGTGCCCAACTGGCTCGACAATGCAGGCGAGAAGTGGGGCATCATCCAGATGCGCTGGAACCGCTGCAGCGAAGCGCCCGACCCGGTGGTGACTAGGATCGCGCTCAAGGACGTGCGCAAGCATGTGCCCAAGGACACGCCGGTGATTATGCCCGAACAGCGCAAGGCGTCGCTGGGCGAGCGCCGCGAAGCCGCGCAACTGCGTCAGCTATGGTGAGCCGGTCATGATCAAAGGCGAAAAAATCCTGATCACAGGCCCGGCGGGCCGGATTGCCTCGGCTCTTTGCGAGGCGCTCGCGCCGCACAACGAGGTGTGGGGCATCGCGCGCTTCTCCGATCCCGCAAGCCGCGAGCGGATCAACGCGCTGGGCGTCACCACCCGCAAGCTCGACTATTCCACCGGCGAGTTCGGCGACCTGCCGCAGGATTTCACCTATCTGCTACATCTCGCGGCCGATTTCAGCGCGACCGATTACGAGCGGGCCTTGCAGGTCAATGCCGAGGGTACCGGCCTGCTGCTGGAGCATTGCCGCAAGGCCAAGGCGGCGCTGGTGATGTCGACGGTCACGACCTACAAGCCGCATCCCGATCCCTGGCATCCTTTCGACGAGGGCGATCCGCTGGGCGATGCCGCGATACCCGGCCAGGCCCCCTATTCGATCAGCAAGATCGCCGAGGAAGCCGTGGCGCGGTACTGCGCGCGCTCGTTCAAGCTGCCTATCACGATCGCGCGAATGGGCGCGGCCTATGGCAAGCAGGGCGGCTTGCCGTTCTTCCACCTCCAGGCTGTCGCGAGCGGCCAGGCCGTCAAGACCCGCTGGGATCCGATGACCTACAGCCCGATTCACGACGACGACATCGTTGCGCAGCTCGAGCCGCTGCTCGGCGTCGCCAGCGTGCCCGCCACAATCGTAAACTGGTGCGGCGACGAGGCGGTGAGCGTGCAGCAGTGGACGCAATATTTCGGCGAATTGCTCGGGGTTGAGCCGAGCATCGACATCGAGGTGATCGAGGGCGCATCGGTCGGCTCGGTCGGCGATCACCGCAAGCGCGCGTCGATCACCGGGCCGTGCAAGGTCCACTGGAAGGACGGTTTCCGGCGCATGGCGGAGCAATTTTACCCGGACCGGGTGGAGGGGTAGCCTCTTAGCGGCGTATCAAATCCACTTGTTCTCGCGGTACCACCGCGCGGTTGCCTTCAGGCCCTCGCGGGTTTCGATGCGCGGCTGCCACAGCTCGTGCGGGGGCTGCGCACCGCGGCTCACCACCCAATCGGGGTGGCTGAAATAGGCAGCGCGGTCCGCGGTCAGCTTGGCGCGTGAGCGCCGCACAAAACGGTCGGCGCGCGCCGCGCGTTGCAGCGTTGCAGGCGATAGGCCGATCACGCGCGGCCTGCCGCCCATCGCCCAGCCGATTGCGCGCGCCAGCTCATAGTGGCTCCAGCCGTTGAGCCGCCCGTCGTCGGGCTCGAAGCTGCGCACGGCCACAGACTCGCTGCCCGGCGCCAACGCCAGCAGCAGCCGCGCCAGGTCTTCAACGTGAATAACCGACGCGCGGCCTTCCTTCGGCATCGGCACGAAACCGAAGCGCGATACCTTGAACAGCTCGAGCATCTCGGTGTCGCGCGGGCCGTATATCGCCGGGGGGCGCACAATGGTCCAATCCAGCCCGCTCGCCCTGACCAGCTTTTCCGCGCGCGCTTTCGATCCGCCGTAGTCGGACAAGTGCGGCTCACGCGCCGACAGCGAGGAAACGTGGACCAGCCGCGCCAGCCCGGCCTGCTTCGCTGCCTCGATCACATTCAGCGTGCCCACGACATTGCCCTGCTCGAAGCCATGCTTGTCGCGCGCGTTGACCACGCCGGCAACGTGAATCGCCGCATCGGCATGCAGCATTATCGCGCGCAGGGCCTCGGGCGAGGCAAGATCGCCGAAGGTCCATTCGACGCCGTCGCGCGGCTTTTGCGGACGGCGGGCCAGCGCCGCGATTTCGTGTCCTTCGGCAAGCGCAAGGTCGAGCAGCGCCTGCCCGACGAACCCGGTGCCGCCGGTAACCGCAAGCCTCATTTTAGGACGAGCTGGTTTCGGTGTACCACCGCCGAACGCGGCGCATAGCCAAGCAAGGCTTCGTGCTCGCTCGACTGGCGGCCCTTGAGCCGGTCGCATTCGCCCGAATCGTACTCGGACAGGCCATGCGCCAGCACGGTTCCACCCGCATCGACGATGCTCACCGGATCACCGCGCGCGAACACGCCCGACACCGCCGTGACCCCTGCTGCGAGCAGGCTGCTTCCGCCCTGCAACGCCCGTGCCGCGCCGCTGTCGACGACCAGCGCGCCTTTCAGTTTCATCCGCCCGCCGAGCCACGCCTTGCGCGCGGCATCGCGGCGGCGCTTGCCCGGCGCGGGCAGGAACAGCGTGCCCGTATCACTGGCCAGGGCGCGGGCGATCGGAGCCTCGTGGGTGCCGTTGACGATGGCGAGGGCAACGCCCGCCAGCTCGGCGATCTCGGCGGCCTGCAACTTGGAGGTCATGCCGCCCGATCCCAGCCCCGAGCCCGACTCCGCGCTCGCCATGGCCTTGATATCGGCACTGACGCCCCGCACCTCGCGCACCAGAGTTGCGGCGGGATCGGCAGGGTCGCGGTCGAACAGGCCATCGACATCGGACAGCAGCAGCACCGCGCTCGCCTGCACCGCCTGCGCGACCCGGGCCGCGAGCCGGTCGTTGTCGCCGAAACGGATCTCGTGTGTGGCAACCGAATCGTTCTCGTTGATCACCGGCACCGCGCCCGCGTCGAGCAGGCGGCCGAGCGTCGCTGTGGCGTTCAGATAGCGCCGCCGGTCTTCGAGATCGTCGAGCGTGAGCAGGAGCTGCGCCGCCGTGTGTCCGTGGCGCTCCAGCAATTCGGCCCAGAGGCCCGACAGCGCGATCTGCCCCACCGAAGCCGCCGCCTGCGCATCGGCAAGGCTGCCGCGGCCGCCCTTCTCCAGGCCGAGCCGCGCCGCACCCAGCGCGATCGCGCCCGAGGAGACGATGATCACGCTTTGCCCGCGCGCACGGCACGTGGCGATCTCGTCCACCAGCGCGGCGATCCATTCGCGCCGCAGTCCGTTCGCCCCGACCAGCAGCGATGAGCCCACCTTGACGACAAGGCAGGGGCACTGGGCAGGATCGGTCAGGTCGGCAAGGCGCGTGACAGGCATGGCGGGGGATTAGCGGCGGAAAGGGCGAAGCAAAAGAAATTCTCTCGCGAGAGGTCATCAAATCAAAGCGGAGACCAGTCGCTGTCGCCTGCATCTTCCTGCTCGCCTTGCGGGCGCTCGGTCACGGTGCGCGCGGGCAGATAGGCGATCACCGCATCAAGCAGCGCCTCGATCCCCTGACCGGTCGCGCCCGAGATCGGATACACCTCGTCCGCCCCGGCCTCGCGCAGCTGCGCCGCAAAGGACTGAACCAACTCGGCGTCGGCAAGATCCACCTTGTTGAGCACCACCAGGCGCGGCTTGCCCTCCAGCCCTTCTCCATAGGCGTCAAGCTCGCCCTCTACGATCAGCATCGCCTCGACCGGATCGGGATCGGTGGTCTCGATATCGATCAGGTGGATGAGCACGCGGCAGCGCTCGATATGGCCGAGGAAACGGTCGCCGATCCCCGCGCCTTCCGCCGCGCCTTCGATCAGCCCGGGTATGTCGGCGAGCACGAATTCGCGGCCCTTGTGATGGACCACGCCAAGCTGCGGGGTGAGCGTGGTGAAGGGATAGGCGCCAACCTTGGCATGAGTGTTGGTGACGCGGTTGATGAAGGTGCTCTTGCCCGCGTTGGGCAGGCCGACCAGCCCGGCATCGGCAAGCAGCTTGAGGCGCAGCCACACCCACAATTCCTGCGCCGGTTCGCCCGGCTGATGCTGGCGAGGCGCGCGATTGGTCGAAGTCTTGTAGCTGGCGTTGCCGCGTCCGCCCATGCCGCCTTCGATCAGGACGACGGTCTGGCCCGCTTCGGTCAGATCGGCGAGCACGGTCTCGCGGTCCTCGTCGAGGATCTGGGTGCCAACGGGAACGTCGATCACCAGATCGTCGGCAGCGGCGCCGGTGCGGTCCTTGCCCATGCCGTGGCCGCCGCGCTTCGCCTTGAAATGCTGGGTATAGCGAAAATCGATCAGGGTGTTGAGGCCCGCGATGGCCCGGAAGATCACATCGCCGCCGCGTCCGCCGTTGCCGCCGTCAGGCCCGCCATACTGGATATATTTCTCGCGCCGGAAGCTGACCGCACCCGGTCCGCCCGCGCCCGAGCGAATGAAGATCTTGGCCTGGTCGAGAAAATGCATGGTGCTAGGCTAACGTCCTTTCGCGTCGATGTCGCGCAGGGATAAGGTGTCTCGGGTCAAAGTGGCGACCAGTGCGCCGGAAGTTGGCTCAGACCGAGCCGAAAATGGCGGCTTGCGAGAACCGGCGCGCAGCGACCATCAAGGTCGTGAGCACCGGAAGAGGAGAAAGTTGCCGTTTGCAGGCCGGTATGTGGCAACTGGCGGTGTACTGGTGGAGCCGAGGGGGATCGAACCCCTGACCTCGTCATTGCGAACGACGCGCTCTCCCATCTGAGCTACGGCCCCGTTCCAGTTCAAAGCGCGCACAAGGCAGCTTGTGCCGCTGCGCGCGAGCGGCCCCCTTAGCGAAGAGCCTTGCCGCTTGGAAAGCAAAATCTGCGATAATGCGATGCCAAACAAAATGCCCGGCGCGCTGGGCACGCCGGGCATCAATTTCGCCTTAAGGCTTGGTTTTATTCGCGGTTGCCCATCAGGCTGAGCAGGAACTGGAACATGTTGATGAAATCCAGGTACAGGCTCAGCGCACCAAGGATGATCGCCTTGCCCGCAAACTCGGTGCCGGCAAGCTGATGATACTGCATCTTCAGGCGCTGTGTGTCGTAGGCGGTGAGGCCCGCGAAGATCAGCACGCCGAGGATCGAGACCGCGAGTTGCAGGATCGTCGACTGCAGGAAGATATTGATCACCATCGCCACGAGGATACCGATCACGCCCATGATCAGGAACGAGCCCATGGCGGACAAGTCCTTCTTCGTGGTGTAACCCACAAGGCTAAGGCCAGCGAAGGCCGCTGCGGTCGCGAAGAAGGTGGTCGCGATCGACTGCCCCGTATAGACGAGGAAGATCGTCGACATCGACAGGCCCATGAGGGTCGCGAAACCCCAGTAGAGTAGTTGCAGTGTGCCGGCGCTCATCCGGTTCGCACCGAAGCTCATCGCAAACACGATTGCCAGCGGCGACAGAATGATGAGCCACTTGAGGATTCCGCCATCCATCATGATCGAGGCGGCGTAACCAGAACGGGCGAACAGCAGCGCGACGATGCCGGTCAGCAGAACGCCCGAAGCCATGTAGTTGTAGATAGAGAGCATGTGCTTGCGCAGACCGGTGTCGTAACCGGCCCGGCCGGCAGTCCTGCCGTCAAGGCTCGGCGACGCTCCAAATCCCGGTCGCGGGGTCTGGGGGTCATTCCAACTCGCCATGTCAAACTCCTTTGCGGCTTGCTCGCGAAAGTGCGAGTACCCGTGCGGCCAATATCACGATTGGTTCTTAAATATTCAAGAAAAACCGGATTCGCGCCTGTCGTAAAGTGTAACAGGCAAAGCGCGCCTCAGCCCGCGGATTCCCTTGCCATTTCGGCGCTCCGATCGCGCGCGGCGCGCAATGTATCGGCCACCAGCCCGACCAGCGCCTGGTCCTTGTCGAGCACGTCGAGACCCGCGCGGGTGGTTCCGCCCGGACTTGCGACCTTGTCGGCGAGTTCGCCGGGCGCGTCAGGCGAGCTTGCGGCGAGCAGTGCCGCGCCTTCGGTCATGGCGAGCGCCAGCACCCGCGCCTGCTCCGCGTCCATGCCAAGTGCGCTGGCTGCGCCGGCCAGGGCATCGATGAAACGGTAAACGAAGGCCGGGCCGGATCCGGTGAGCGCAGTGACCGCATCGAACAGATCCTCGCCGATCCACAGCGGGGTGCCCAGCGGCTGCATCATAGCTGTCACTGCCGCGCGGCCCGCCTCGTCGAGTCCCGACGAGGCCAGAGCAACGGGCGACTTGCCGATTGCAGCAGCAAGGTTGGGCATGATCCGCACATGGCCCGAAGCATCCGGGAACAGCCGCTTGAGTGTCGCCAGTTCGGCCCCGGCAAGGATCGAAAGCACCGTGGTACCCGCCGCTGCGAGATGCGCCAGCCCCGGGGCGAGATCGCCGAGCATCTGCGGCTTGACGCCGAGCAGCACGGCCTGGGGAGCGGTCGCCTCGCCTGCATCGCGCAGCAGGGTTACGCCGGGCGGCACACTCTCCAGCACCGGATCGACGACCGTGACGCGTTCCGGATCGAGACCGCCCGCCAGCCATCCGGCCAGCATCGCCCCGCCCATGTTGCCGCAGCCGACAATCACCAGCGTGCCGGGCCAGTCTTGCATCATGCGCTCAGGCCTCGCCCGCGGCGTCGACCAGCGCGGCGGCAAGCGCCTCCGCCGGGGTCTTGTCGCCCCACAGGATGAACTGGAACACCGGGTAGAAGCGGTCGCATTCCTCGAGCGCCGCCTCGACGATGCACTGCGCCTGGCCGGGGCCGAGCAATCCGTCGTCGCCCAGCATAAGGCCGTGGCGGAACAACAGCACATTGCCGCTCGACCAGACGTCGAAATGGCCCAGCCAGAGCTGTTCGTTGATCAGGGCGAGAGCTTCGTAGATATCGGCGCGCTTGTTGTCGGGCACGCGCACGTCGGGAAGGCAGAGCAATTGCAGGACGTGATCCTCGACGCGCCAGATCGCCTGGAACTGGTATGTAGTCCAGCTTCCCTTGATCTCGGCGGAAATCTCGTCTTCGCTGAGGTATTCGAACTGCCAGCCGCGCGCACCGAACAGCGAGGCCAGCATCTCCACTGGCGCTGCCTCGTCCGCACGGTCAATATCGTCTTCTCCGGGTCTCATGTAAATTCGGATGTCCTCAGCAAGGTCTCAACGCTCGATGCGCTCAATGGGCTGCCAAGCACAATCGAGCCCGGCCCAATGCCTGCGCAAAACCTGACAAGCCTGTTTACATGGTGTGGAAAAGGCTGTGCAGGGCCTACTTGCCGAGGTCGTCGACCACCTCGCCCGCCGGGCTGGTCCAGGTCATCGGGCGCGGGCCGCCCGCCTTGACCAGCGCTTCGATGAATTTTGCGGCTTCCTTCTGCGACGCGAAGGGTCCGGTCAGCAGGCGGTTGGTCTGGCCCAACCGCGCGGTGAAAGGCTTCCTGCCCTTGAGCAGCGCGGGATGAGCCTTTTCGAGCTTGCGCCAGTCCTGACCGAGCGCGGGCAGCTTCTGGCCAATGCCAAGCTGCACCCAGATGCGGCTGGGGTGGCTCGGCTTGGCCTTCACCGGCGCTGCTTCGGGCTTGGGCTTGGGCAGCGGACGCGCGGGCTTGATCTTGCGGATGTCGACCGCGCCCTCGGCAGGAAGCGGCGCTAATGCCGGCTTGCCTAGGTCAGCGAACAGCGCACCGAACGATGGCGCCGGCTGCGCTGCGGGCGCAGGCTGCGGCGACGGTGCCAGCGGGGCGGCTGCGGCCTGTGCGGGAGCGGGGACCGGAGCGGCTGCGGCTGGAGCGGTGCCTGCAGATGCCGGCAAGCGGGCAAGGTCGAAACCCGCCATAACGCCCGTCGCTGGCGCGGCAGTTGCCGGAGCAATCGATGCAGGCTGGGCCACCGCGACTTGCGCCGCTGGCGCGGGGAGCGGGGTGGCGGCGGCGGCGGGCGCAAGCTGCTGGGCCGGGGCCGCTGCGGCAATCGCGACTACGGGCGTTGGCGCGGGAGTGGGCGCGGCAAACGGAGCAGCCACGCCGGCTGCTGGCGCTTCGGCCACTCTCCTGCCGTCGAGAATCTCGGCGACCGGCGGCACGGCTGCCTGCGACGGCACGGCAAACCCGGTTTCGCCCAGCGGCGTGTCTTCGCGCGCTGGCCTTGGTTCAGGCGGAGCGACGCGCGGCTGCTTGCTCGAAGCCAGCGCCAGCTTGGTCTCGCGCCGCCGCTGCTCCTCGGCGAGCTTGGCGTCGCGCTTGGCCTTGGCCTCGGCCTCCTTCGCCAGGCGGCGCTGTTCGCGCTGCGACACCGCGCCAGAAGCGGCCTTGCCCAGACCAAGCGGCTTGCCTGCCGGGACCAGCGCCTTGCCGGCATCGCGCACCGAACCGGGCGGGGTGAGGGCGGCGACGCGCGCCTCGTCGCGGCCAATCTCCGAAGCGCGCGGGAATATGCCCAGATTGGCCGCAGCCGCCTGCTGCGCGCGGGTCAGGCGCGGCATATATTGCAGATAAGGCGTGATCCCCGCCGCCAGACTGCCCGGAAGCAGTGTCTTGACAATGCGGGTAGCCTCGCGCTCCTGCCCGGTAATGGCAAGACCGAAGGCGCGCGCGCGCCACGCGGCCTTGTCCTGCTTCTTGAGCAGCGGCAGCAGCGTCTTTTCCATCGCCGTGCCGTCGCCACTGATCGCCTGGCTGATCGCAAGCCTGCGCGTCACTTCCTCGACATCGACTCCCGCCGCGAGCGCCTGCGCATAGAAACGCTGCGCGCTTAGCGGATCGCCGACAAGATCGTGAGCGAGGCCCCTGTCAGCGGCGATTGACAGCGCGGGAGCGCCAGCGGCCTGCGCCTGCGCGAACAGCGGGATCGCCGCAGCGGCATCGCCTTGCCGCACCAGAGCGCCCGCCAGGCCGGCCAGCAGACGCGGATTGGTCGGCGCAAGCGCCTGACCGCGCTTGAAAAAGCCCACGGCGGCCTCGAAATCGTCCAGCTTGCTCGCGGCAATGCCGGCATTGACGAGTGCATCGACGTTGCGCGGATCGCGGCTGAGCTGCGACAGCGCGCCGCTGAGTTCAAGCGCTTCCCGGCTCGGTACCGGCTCGGCAGCGGGCACGCCGGCCTGACTCGGCACTTGCGTCAGCGCTGGCCACGGCAGCAGGCAGCAGGCCAGCGCCAGAAGGGCTGATCGGGCAGGAAGCAATCGAGACGGATTGGGCATGGTCAACAGCATCAATGATCCAGGTGCACGCACCCGAACTCGCGCGCGTCAGGTTTGCGCAAGGTCATGCGTCACTCAAACTGAACGCAAGCGTAATGCGCCAGCATGCATGCCACAATCGCTCAATTGGCGCTCAGCCGGCGCTTGGCTGGTGGCACCCGTGCGACGCTCTACTGGTTGTTCTGCCGCCCGAGGAAGCGGGGGATGCTGATCGAAGACGAGCCTTCCTCTTCCTCCTCGTCGGCATCGCTGCTGCTTTTGCTGCGCGAGAGATTGGCCATGCGTTCAAACAAGGTCGTGCCTGAAGGAGCAGGCGGCGTCTCCGCACCTGACCCTGCGCCTGCACCTGCACCTGCACCTGCGCCTGCCGGGGATGCAGCAGCCGGCGGCTCATCCGCCCCAAGGCGCTCGATCCGTGCAGAGACGGGCGCATCTTCGGTGGCGAGCCGGTCGGCATCGAGCAGCAGTTCGTCCTGCCCGCCGCCAGAAGGCGTTTCGCTGTCGGCATCGTCGCCCTGCTCCAGCCCAAGATCGAGCGGTTCTTCGCGCGGGCGTCCAATCCCGGTGAGGCTGGCATAGGCGCTTTCACGCGGTGCGCCGTCCTGGTCTGCGCCCGCAGGCTGGTCTGCTGCCTGTTCGGCTTCGGATGCTTGCACCGCATCGGCGCCCGGCGTTTCAGGTTCCATTGCCGATGCGTCGGAATCGTCTGCCGCGACCGGGCCGTCGTCCCGCACTGCTTCGGGTTCCGGGGCTTGGGAAGGCACTGCCGCCAGCGGCGAAGGCGGCGCGTCGGCATCGGCCCCGAACACCAGTGGCTGCGGCCGCGTCGCGGTCGGCAGGACCGGACCGCGCGAGCGGCCAAGGCCCATCGGGCGGGCGTTGTCCCTCACCATTTCGAGGTTTTGTTCGATGCCGGTTGCCACCACCGAAACGCGGATCTTGCCCTGAAGGTCGGGATTGAAGGCCGAGCCCCAGATTATGTTGGCATCCTCGTCGACCAGTTCGCGGATGTGGTTGGCCGCCTCGTCGACTTCGAGCAGCTTCATGTCCTCGCCGCCGATGATCGAGATGATCACGCCCTTGGCGCCCTGCATCGACACACCGTCGAGCAGCGGGTTGGCGATTGCCTTTTCCGCGGCTTCGAGCGCGCGGTTCTCGCCCTCACCCTCGCCGGTGCCCATCATTGCCTTGCCCATCTCGCCCATCACCGAACGCACGTCGGCGAAATCGAGGTTGATGAGGCCGGGCATGACCATCAGGTCGGTAATCGAGCGCACGCCTTGCTGGAGCACTTCGTCGGCGAGCCCGAAGGCTTCCTTGAACGTGGTCTCGGCCTTGGCGATCAGGAACAGGTTCTGGTTGGGGATGACGATCAGCGTATCGACGTGCTGCTGCAGTTCCTCGATCCCGGCTTCCGCCGCGCGCATCCGGCGCGTGCCTTCGAACAGGAACGGCTTGGTGACGACGCCGACAGTGAGCACACCCTTGTCGCGCGCTGCCTTGGCGATGATCGGCGCGGCGCCAGTGCCGGTGCCGCCGCCCATGCCCGCCGCGATGAACACCATGTGGGTGCCTTCGAGGATGCGGTCGATCTCGGCCAGCGTTTCCTCGGCAGCCGCGCGCCCGACCTCGGGCCGCGAGCCCGCGCCAAGGCCCTGCGTGATATCCGGGCCAAGCTGGATGCGCTGTTCGGCGATCGAGTTGTTGAGCGCCTGCGCATCGGTGTTGGCGACGACGAAATCGACGCCTTCGATCTTCGCCATGATCATGTTGGCGATGGCATTGCCGCCCGCGCCGCCCACGCCGATGACCGTGATGCGCGGCCGCAGTTCCTCGATCGATGACGGACCCAGATTGATGCTCATTTCAGTCTCCTGACAGTGATGCGCTCGCGGCAACATCCGATCGCTGATGATTGCACGCTTGTCAGCGCCGAATCAAAGCTGGCCGGGGTGTTGTCCACAGCGCGAAGTTCAGTGTTTATGCGTAGTCCGCCGTGTCTGGATGATACTCCAAGGGCCATCAGAAATACTCCCTGAAGGCCCGCCAAACCCTCGCGACGATGCCGGTCTGCCCGAAACGCGACACGCTCTGGCCCTTTGCGCCATAGGTGCGCACGTCGATGGGGTCGGCGTCGGCATAAAGGATCAGGCCCGCGAGCGTCGAGAAGCCAGGCTTGACGTGAGCGTCGGCGAGACCGGCAAGATGCGGCGCGCGCCCGATCCGCACCGGCTTGGCGAGTGCGCCTTGCGCGAAATCGGCAAGCCCCACCAATTCAGCGCCTGCCCCGGTGAATACCACCTGCTGCCCGCGCCTGTCGCCGAAACCGAGCGATTTCAGCGCCTTGTTCACGTCTTCCATGAGCCGTCCAAGCTGCCCGGTGATCACGCCAACCAGTTCGGCGCGCGGTATTCGGTTCTTGTCATCGGCATGGCGGGCAAGCGCGCCGCTGCCTTCCTCGCCCGGCGCGTCGATCGGGATCATTTCGCGGTGGTCCGCCGGGCTGGCGATGGCGGAACCGTTGACGCATTTCAGCCGCTCGGCCTGGAAGCGGCGAATACCGAAGGCCGAGGCGATCGCGTCGGTTATCGCGCCCGATCCGGTCTGGATCGCAGCCAGACCCGTGATCATGCCATCGGCATAGACCGCGACATTGGTGACGTCGGCGCCGAATTCGACCAGGGCAACTCCCAGTTCGCGCTCTTCCTGCGAAAGACAGGCCAGCCCCGCCGCGACCGGCGAGCCGATCACGCCCTCGACCTCGAGGTACGCGTTCTGGACCGCCTCGGTCAGGTTGCGCAGCGGCGCGCCGTCGGCCAGCGTCACGTGGACGTCGACCGCGAGCCGCTCGGCGTGAAGGCCGACCGGGTCGGCCACCCCGTGAGCGCCGTCGAGCGTGTACTGCGCGGGCTGGGCGTGAAGCACCGCGCGACCGTCGGGCTGGATGGTCTCGCGCGCCGAGGCGAGCAACTGGTCGATATCCTCCTGCTCGATCCGCCGGCCGCCGATGTCGATCTCCACCCGGGAGATGGTGCTGGCGAGGCCCGCTCCCGAACAGCCGATCCACACGCGCGAGACCGAATGGTTCGCCATCCGCTCCGCCCGCTCGACCGCGTCGCGCACCGCATTGGTAGCTTCGCGCATGTCGGTGACATAGCCGCGCCGGATGCCCTGGCTGGCGCGGTGAGCCGAGCCGAGCACGATCATTTCGCCGGTCTCGCCAAGCCCCGCGACGATCGCGGAAATGCGGAACGAGCCAAGGTTAACCGCGCCGAACACGCGGGTGATGCGCGGGGCTGCCATCAGTGCGTCTCCTTCTGCTTGCTCGCGACTGCAGCCGCATTGATGTCTGCCGCCTCGGCGGCGCGGCCCGGCATGCGCAAATAGATGCGGTCACGCGCGCGCATGTCGAAGGCGAGGATCTTGCCGCCGATCAGCCGGTTGGCGCCGTCGAGCCGCGCGAACGAGACCAGCGCGGCCGCGGCTTCCTTGCCGCCTTCGGGAAGCGCCAGCACCTGATCGGTCTTGAAAGTTAGGTTCCAGCGGCGGTTGCCGACCCATTCGGCCTCGCTGACCTGGGGGCGCACCGCCGGCGCCGCATCGAGCAGATGGGCAAGCTCCTTCATCTGCTTTCCGGCGCCCGGCCCCGAAACGATCAGCCTGCCCTTGGCGCGCTGCGGCGAGACCGGCTCCAGTTCGTGGCCATCGACATCGATCAGCACCAGCCGGTCGGCCTTGCGCAGCACCGCGTGCGGCTGGCGCTCGACGATGTCGATCACCAGGGTATCGGGAAGCTGGCGCGAGACACGCGCGTCCTTGACCCATGACAGCCCGAGCAGTTGCTCGCGCAGGCCGACCAGATCGACCATCGGCATCGCCCGGTCGCGCTCGGCCAGGGCGCGCTCGTAAACCTTGAGCTCGTTGAGGTTCTCCACCCCGCGCACGTCGACGCGGCGCACTTCGAAACCGGCGTCGGCGGCGACGCTGGCGAGCTGTTTAGCAGCCACGATCGGCAGGCCTGCCATCGAAGCGGCGATCCACGCCAGCGCGACCGCTCCGCCAAGGATCATCGCCATGAACAGGCGGTGCATCGTCTCCTCGCCGAACGGCAGCAGCGCCATCGCGGTGTCCACGGCAGAACCCGTCCGCGCCTTGGCCTGCCTCACCTTGCGCGCCTTGCCCTGCGATGCGGCGCTGCGCCGCGCGCTCTTGCTGTTGCGCTTGATCGTTGTGCTCATGTGCCCCCCCGAGCCTTCGCGTCCTCCAGAGCCTCGAGAATGATTGCTTCGACGAGGTCGGGATATTCCATGCCGCAGATCTTGGCCTGTTCGGGCACCAGGCTGAGCGGGGTCATGCCCGGCTGGGTGTTGACCTCGAGCAGGAACAGCCCCTCCAGCCCGCGCTCGTCGTCCCAGCGGAAGTCGGACCGGCTGGTGCCCCGGCAGCCGAGCAGGCGGTGCGCGCGCAGAGCCAGGTCCTTGCAGGCCTGGGTGATCTCGTCCGGCAGTTCGGCCGGGCAGACATGTTCGGTCATGCCGTCGGTATATTTCGCGTCGAAATCGTAGAAACCGCTCTTGGGCTTGAGTTCGGTGACCATCAGCGCCTTGTCGGCCAGAACCGCGCAGGTCAGCTCCTTGCCGCGAATGAACGGCTCGGCCAGCAGGCTGTCGAACTGCTGCCACGGGCCGGTGACGTCGCGCCGGATCGGGTTGCCGTAATTGCTGGTGTCGGTGACGATGGCGACGCCTACCGAAGAACCTTCGTTGACCGGCTTGAGCACATAAGGCCGCGCCAGCGGATCGCGCTCGTAAAGGTCGGTGCTGGCGACGATGCGCCCGCCGGGCATGGGAATGCCTTGCGGCACCAGCGCCTGCTTGGTCAGCTCCTTGTCGATGGCGATGACCGAGGTGGCCATGCCCGAATGGGTGTAGGTGAGGCCCATCAGGTCCATCATGCCCTGCACCGTGCCGTCTTCGCCGGGGCAGCCATGCAGTGCATTGAACACAATGTCGGGACGCGCTTCGGCAAGCCGCAACGCAACCTCGCGGTCCATGTCGATGCGGGTAACGTGATGGCCCTTGCTTTCGAGCGCCTTGGCGACGCCCTCGCCGCTCATCAGCGAGACGGGCCGCTCGTTCGACCAGCCGCCCATCAGCACCGCGACATGAAGTTTTCCGAGGCTCATTTGCGCCCTACCCTTTGAATTTCCCATTCGAGTTCCACGCCCGAATTGTCCTTTACCCGCCGCCGCACTTCTTCTCCCAGCGCCTCTATGTCGGCGCTGCTGGCCGTGCCGGTGTTGATGAGGAAATTGGTGTGCTTCTCGCTCACCTGCGCGGCGCCCAGCGTGAGACCGCGACAGCCCGCGCGGTCCACCAGTTCCCACGCCTTCTCACCCGGCGGGTTCTTGAAGGTGCTGCCGCCGGTCTTGGTGCGCAGCGGCTGCGACGCCTCCCGGCTCGCGGAAATGCGGTCCATCTCGGCCTGGATGGCATCGGGATCGCCGGGATGGCCCTTGAAACGAGCGGCGACGACAATCGCGCCGTCCGGCAGGTTGGAATGGCGATAGGTGTAGTGAAGGTCGGCGACTGGCATGGTCACCAGATCGCCACCCCGCAGCACCACGTCGCAATCGACGAGAACGTCCTTGACCTCGCTGCCATAAGCGCCGCCGTTCATCCGCACGAAGCCGCCGACGGTGCCGGGGATCGAGCGCAGGAATTCGAAGCCGGCAATTGCATGATCGCGTGCCATGCTTGAGACAAGAATACCCGAGGCGCCGCCGCCGCAATCGAGCACGTCGTCGATACCAAAGGCACCCTTGGCGACCGTAACCACCCAGGCGAAAGCTTTGCCCAGCCGCACGACCACGCCGGGCACGCCGCCTTCGCGCACGATTAGGTTGCTGCCCAGCCCCAGCGCCATGACCGGGACCGAAGGATCAAGTTCGCGAAGGAAGGCCTGCAGGTCGGCAATGTCCTTGGGCTCGAACAGCCACTGCGCCGCGCCGCCTGCCTTGAACCAAACCAACGGGGCCAGCGGTGCGTTGGCCGTGAGTTTGCCCCTGACCCCGCTCATCTCGAGCGACGTCGAGGGATGCTGTTCATGCGTGTCTCGACTGTGCTCGACACGAGCGGAGGGCTTAATCACGGCGTCCCCCTCGCCTGGATCGCGCCCGCAAGGCCCGCCGCCCATTTGGTGATGTCGCCCGCACCGAGGCACACTACGAGGTCGCCCGGCTGGATCACCGGCGCGAGCGCCTCGGCCAGTGCCTCCGGCCCGGCGATGGTCTGCGCGGCGCGGTGCCCGCGCGCTTTCAGCCCTGTCACCAGCGCATCGGCGTCGGTGCCCTCGATCGGGTCCTCTCCGGCGGCATAGACCGGTGCGACATAGACCATGTCGGCATCGTTGAAGGCGGTCTGGAAGTCGTCCATCAGGTCGCGCAGCCGGGTGTAACGGTGCGGCTGAGCGACAGCGATGACGCGGCCGGTGCCGCCCTCGCGCGCAGCCGAAAGCACCGCCCTGATCTCGACCGGATGGTGAGCATAGTCGTCGATCACCAGCGCGCCTGCCACTTCGCCGACCTTGGTAAAGCGCCGCTTGACCCCGCCGAAATGGGCAAAGCCCGAACGGATCACCTCGTCGGGGCATCCCATCTCGACCGAGACGGCGACCGCGGCGAGCGCATTCTGCACATTGTGTCGTCCCGGCATCGGCAGCTCGATCCCCTCGATCCGCCGCGTGGTGCCGTCGCGTTCGCGGATCACCGCATCGAAGCGGTTGCCACCGGGATGGGGCGTGACATGTTCGCCGCGCACATCGGCCTGCGCCGAAAAGCCGTAGGTGATCACCCGCCGGTCGCGCACCTGAGAGATCACGTTCTGCACTTCGGGATGATCGAGGCACAGCACCGCCGCGCCGTAAAACGGCACGTTCTCGATAAATTCGACGAAGGCCTTTTTCACCCCGTCGAAATCGCCGTAATGATCGAGGTGTTCGGGATCGATATTGGTGACAACCGCGATGGTGCCGTCGAGGCGCAGGAAGCTGCCGTCGCTCTCGTCGGCTTCGACCACCATCCAGTCGCTCGCGCCGAGCCGCGCGTTCGAGCCATAGGAATTGATGATGCCGCCGTTGATGACGGTGGGATCGACGCCGCCAGCGTCGAGCAGGCAGGCGATCATCGACGTTGTAGTGGTCTTGCCGTGAGTGCCCGCCACCGCAACGGTGTTCTTCAGCCGCATCAACTCGGCCAGCATTTCGGCACGGCGCACCACCGGAATACGATGTTCTAGCGCGGCGGCAACCTCTGGATTGGTGCGGCGGACGGCGGTCGAGGTAACGACCACGGCGACGCCCGCGACATTCTCGGCGGCATGGCCAATCGTCACGGAAATGCCGCGATCGCGCAGCCCTTCGATGACATAACCCTCGGCGATGTCGGAGCCCTGCACCGTATAGCCCAGGTTGTGCATCACCTCGGCAATGCCCGACATGCCGATCCCGCCAATGCCGACGAAATGGATCGTGCCGATGTCGGTGCCGACGCCTTTCATCGGGCCGCGTCCTTGGCGAAGGCTTCGCCGCCGATGGCGCGGGCTTCGCCGCCGCCCATGCGGATCACGTCCATCAGCGGCGATGCGCCGAAGCTTTCGACCAGGTCGGCAAGATCGGACGCCGCATTGGGATAGCCGCAGTTCCATGCCGCGTGCGCTGCATTACCAAGCGTTTCGGGATGCAGCGCCATGGCCTGGATCTGCTTGGCAAGTTCGGCAGCGGTAAACTTGTCCTGCCGGATCGCACGCGCACCGCCCGCCGCGACGACGTCGCGGACGTTTGCCGCCTGATGATCGTCGGTGGCAATCGGCAGCGGGACGAGGATCGCCGGGCGGCCCACGGCGGTGAGTTCGGCAATGGTCGAGGCTCCGGCGCGGCCGATGAACAGGTGCGTGTCGGCCAGACGGCTGGCCATGTCCTCGAAATAGGTGGCGAGCTCGGCTGGAATCTCGTGGTCGGCATAACGCTTGCGCACTGCATCGATATCCTCGGGGCGGCATTGCTGCGTCACCTGCAGGCGCGAGCGCAAGGCGAGCGGCAACATGGCCAGCCCGTCGGGCACCACCTCGGAAAGCACCCGCGCGCCCTGGCTGCCGCCGGTGACAAGGATGCGGAACGGTGCCTCGCGGGTGAAGGTGGGGAACGGCTTGTCGCGCAGTGCCAATACTTCGGCACGCACCGGATTGCCGACCAGATGGACCTTGCCCGCGTGCTTTTCAGGCAGACGCTCGACCCGCGAAAAGGCGGTGGCAATCGCATTTACGCGCCGCGCAAGCCTGCGGTTGACCCGGCCCACGACGGCGTTCTGTTCGTGGATGATCGTTGGCAGCCCGGCCTTGGTGGCAGCGAGCAGCGCGGGAAAGGCAGGATAGCCGCCGAAGCCGACCACCGCGCTTGGCTCGAAGCTCTCGAACAGGCGCAAGGCCATGGCGCGGCCTTCCCAGATCGCGCGCAGGCCGCCCAGCCAGCTCATCGGGTTGAGGCCCTGCAGCCGTCCGGCGGGCAGCACATGTGCGGTAAGCGTCTCGGGCTTTCCCGGGATCGCCGCGCCGCGCTCGTCGGTGATCAGCGCGACATGATGCCCGCGCTGCTCAAGCTCGACCGCCAGCGCGAAGGCGGGGATGAGGTGCCCGCCGGTGCCCCCTGCGGCAAGCACGTAATGGCGGCTGACAGTGCTCATCGCCGGTCTCCTGCGGAAGCGAAGCGATGACCATCGCCCGAAAGGAACGGGTTCCTGCGCGTGATCGCCAGCAGCAGTCCGACGCACAGGCACTGGGCGATGGTCGACGAGCCGCCGTAGCTGACAAAGGGCAGCGTCATGCCCTTGGAGGGAAACAGCTGGAGATTGACCAAAACGTTGATGAAGGCCTGTCCGCCAAGCTGGCACAGCAGGCCCGCGCCCGCGAGCACGGTGAACAGGTCTTCCTCGTCGAGCAGGCGGACCAGCCCGCGCACCAGGATCGCGAAGAAGATCACCACGATTGCCGCGCATGCCATCAGGCCGAACTCCTCGCCGATCACCGAGAAGATATAGTCGGTATGCGCCTCGGGCAGAGAGAACTTGCGATTGCCCAGCCAGAAGCCGGTGCCGGTGAACCCTCCGTTGAGCAGCGTGCGCTGCGCGAGATCGACCTGATCGAAAGCGGTGCCGCCGCCAAGGAAAGCGTCGATGCGGTGGCGCGCGTTGTCATAAAGCAGGTAGGTCGCCGCCACGGCGAAAGCGCCGAACCCGCCGATCAGCGCGACCCGCCTGAACGAGATGCCCGACAGCAGGATCAGCACGAACCAGGTGCCGCCGAACAGGATGGTCGAGCCGAAATCGGGTTGCAGCATCAGCAGCAAGGCAACCAGGCCCATCAGAACCACGCTGAGCTCGATTACCGGCATTTCGGGATCGCGCGCGCGCCATGAAAGGATCCAGGCCAGCACGATGGGATAGCCGGCCTTGAGCAGTTCGGCCGGCTGGATCGAGACACCCAGCTTGATCCACCGCCGCGCGCCGTTCACCTCGGCTCCGACCACCGGCACCAGCAACAGCATGACAATTGCAACCGCCGCGATCACGATCCCCGCGCGCCGGGCAGTGTTCTTGGCAAGGTGCGAGGCGGTGAACATCACCGCCAGTCCGAGAATTTGCCAGCGCGCGTTGAGCAGGAAAAAGTGCAGATCGCCGAGGTGATCCTTGGCCGTCGAAAGGCGGCGCGCGCTCGCCGGCGATGCCGCCGCCACGGCTGCCGCGCCGATCGCCATCAGGATCAGCACCATGAACAGCAGCGGGCGGTCGATCTCGCGCCACCAGATCGCCAGGTCGCTGCGCCGGTTGCGGCGGTAACGCTCGGCGGCCTGACCGGCGGGAAGCGGCAGATCGGGCGCTGCGGTTCCGCGTGTCGGCATCATCCGGCCTCCTCGTCGCTGGTCTGTTCTTCGAGCAGCGCCTCGACGATCTGGCGGAACTGATCGCCGCGCGCCTCGAAATCGCGAAACTGGTCGAAGCTCGCGCAGGCGGGCGAAAGCATCACCACGTCGCCGCTGCGCGCCGCCGCCATCGCCTCGCGCACCGCCTCGGCCATCATCTCGCTGCGATTGACGCTGGTATAGGGCGCGAGGATCTCGGCAAACAGGGGCCCCGCATCGCCGATGGTATAGGCGGCGGCCACATTGCCGAAAAAGGGCTTGCACTCGTCAAGGTTGTCACCCTTGGGCAGGCCGCCGAGGATCCAGTGGATGCGCGGTTTTGTGCCAGAAGGACCAAGACTCGGCGGAAAGGCAGCGAGCGCCGGGGCGGCCGACGCCGGATTGGTCGCCTTGCTGTCGTTGATAAACAGCACCCCGCCTGCCTCGGCAACCCGCTCCATGCGGTGCGGCAGGCCGCGAAAGGTGGGAAGCGCGCGCTCCCACTGCGATGCTGTCAGGCCGAGCGACGAGGCAATCGCCACCGACACCGCCGCGTTCTGGAGGTTGTGCGGTCCCTGGAGCGACGGCCAGCCCGGCTGCAGGTGAGCAAGGTCTGCGCCGTCCGCCACCACGCAGGCCTTGAGATCGCTGCGCTGCAACTGGCCATGCGCGATTCCGGCGGTCTCGTCGTCGCCCGTGCCGAACACGGCGACATGGCCGGGGCCGAGCATGTCGAAGAGCCGGGCTTTCGAGGCGGCATAGGCTTCGAATGTGCCATAGCGATCGAGGTGATCGGGAGTGATGTTGAGCAGCGCCGCGACATCGCAATCGAGCGACTGGGTCAGGTCGATCTGGTAGCTCGACAGTTCGAGCACATAGACGCCGCCCGGCCCCAGCGGCTTTTGCGACAGGATCGGCACGCCGATATTGCCGCCCACGCTCACCGGTACGGCGGCGCTGCGCAGCAGGTGCGCGACTAGCGAGGTTGTGGTCGACTTGCCGTTGGTGCCGGTTATGCCGACCACGCGGTGTGCGGGAAGGTCGGCGCGCGCGCGGGCGAACAGTTCGATATCGCCGATCACCGGAACGCCTGCCTTCGCCGCTGCTTCGGCGATCGGATGGCTGTTGAGCGGCACGCCGGGAGAGACCACCACCGCCTCGTAACCGGTGATGTCCGCGCTTACCGGATCGGCCAGTTCGACACGTCCCTCGACAGCTTCGCGCGGCTCGTTGCGGTTGTCCCAGGCCATCACATGGGCGCCGCTCGCCAGCAGCGATTCCACGGCGGAAAGCCCGGAACGGGCAAGGCCCAGAACCGCATATCGCTTTCCCGCAAAGGCCTGGCTGGTGATCATCGCCGCCCGCGCTACCTCAATTTCAGCGTGGAGAGGCCGACCACCGCCAGGATGATCGACACGATCCAGAAGCGCACGACGACGGTCGTCTCGGGCCAGCCAAGCTGCTCGAAATGGTGATGGATCGGGGCCATGCGGAACACCCGCTTGCCGGTGCGCTTGAACACGAAAACCTGGATAATGACCGATGCGGTCTCCACCACGAACAGCCCGCCGATGACCAGCAGCACGATCTCGTGGTTGGTCGCCACGGCAATCGCGCCCAGCGCGCCGCCCAGCGCCAGGCTGCCGGTATCGCCCATGAATACTGCCGCCGGGGGCGCGTTGAACCACAGGAACGCGAGCCCCGCCCCCATGATCGCAGCGCACAGGATGGCAAGCTCGCCAACTTGCGGCACATGCGGAATGCCGAGATAAGAGGCAAAGTCGACGCGTCCGGCCAGATAGGCGATCAGGGCCAGCGCGCCGGCGGCGACAACCACGGGCATGGTCGCAAGGCCGTCGAGCCCGTCGGTGAGGTTCACCGCGTTGCCGAAGCCGACAATGAAGGTCGCGGCAAACACATAGTAAAACGGCCCAAGCGGAATCGCCCGGTCGGAAACAAAGGGCACATAGAGGTTGGTGTTGGCGTGGTTGACGATCACCCAGGTCGCCGCGCCGGCAATGGCGAATTCGAACAGCAGGCGAACCCTGCCCGACAGCCCCTTGTGGCTGCGCTTGGTGACCTTGTCGAAATCGTCCATGAACCCGATCATGCCGAAACCGATGGTGACGCCCATGCACGCCCAGACGAACGGGCTGGCATAGTTCATCCACAGCAGCATCGAGACGAGCAGCGAAGTCAGGATCATCAGCCCGCCCATTGTCGGCGTGCCGCGCTTGGCGAAATGCGATTGGGGGCCATCCTCGCGGATCGGCTGACCCTTGCCCTGCCGCACGCGCAGCATCGAGATGAACCGCGGCCCGATGATAAGGCCGATGACGAGTGCAGTCATCAGCGCGGCGCCGGCGCGGAAGGTCTGATATCGCACAAGGTTGGCTACGCCTTCGAAATCCAGCCACTGGGCGATCAGGTATAGCATACAGCTTCGAAAGCCTCAGTCTTCCTTGCCGGCAAGCATGGCCACCAGCTTTGACAGGCCCACCGAGTTGGACCCTTTCACCAGAACCGCGTCGCCGCTTTCCAGCCCGAATGAGCGCACGGCTTCGACAGCCTGCGCGACGGTTTCGCAATGGTCGAAGGGTGTCGCCTTGCCAAGCGCATCGGGGGCGGGTTTCCCCAGTTCGTCCGCGAGAGCGGTCATCTCGTCGCCCACCAGCACGGCATGATCCACTCCCGCCGCGCGCAGCGGCGCGGCCAGACCCGCGTGATAGGCCGGGCCGTGGCTGCCCAGTTCCTTCATCGCGCCCAGCACGGCGATGCGCCGCTTGGCGGTCTCGCGGCCAAGCTGTTCCAGCGTCGCCGCCATCGAGGCGGGATTGGCGTTGTAGCTCTCGTCGATCAGCAGGGCCGTGCCGCCCTTTGCCGCGATCTCGAGCCGTTCGCCGCGCCCGGCAAGGCCCGCCATTTCGGCCAGCGCCAGCCCCGCAGCGCCAAGATCGGCGCCGACCGCGCGCACTGTCGCCATCACCGCTAGCGAATTGGCCACCCAGTGCGCGCCGGGCATGGCGACCGTATAGCACAGGCGCCGGTCGCCCATGTCGACCGTGACCAGCGAGCCGCCGTCCATGCCGGGCACCGCATCGAGCAGCCGAACACTGGCATGAGCGGCCGATCCGAACGAGACGACCTGCGCGCCGCAACGCAGCGCCGCGTCGCGCAGTCGCTCGAAATGCGGACTGTCGGCAGGTATGATTGCCGTGCCGCCCTGCTCCAGCCCCTCGAATATCTCGGCCTTGGCGTCAGCGATGGCCTCCTCGCTGCCCAGCATCTCGATGTGCGCGGGCGCGATTGTGGTGACAACGGCGACGTGCGGGCGCACTTGCCGGGTCAGCGCGGCGATCTCGCCCGCATGGTTCATGCCCATCTCGAACACGCCGTAGCGCGAGCGGGCGGGCATCCGCGCAAGGCTTAGCGGCACGCCGACGTGGTTGTTGTAGCTCTTGACCGAGCGGTGCGCGCGGCCCCGGCTCGACCGGTCAAGCGCGGCGAAGATAGCTTCCTTGACCCCGGTCTTGCCGACCGAACCGGTGACGCCGACGATCCGCGCGCGGGTGCGTTCGCGCGCTGCCGCGCCGAGCCGTTCGAGCGCTTCGGTGGTGTCGTTGACGCGAAGGTTCGGCGCATCGCATTCACGGTCGACTACGACTGCGCTCGCGCCCTTTTCCATCGCCATTTCGATGAAGCGGTGGCCGTCGGTCGCCTCGCCCTTCAACGCGAAGAACAGGTCGCCGGGCTGGACGTCGCGCGAATCGATCTCGACCCCCGCCACGGCAAATTCGGCATTGGCCGTGCCCTTGACCGCGCGGGCGAGCGAGATCGCGTCCCACAGCCCGGATTGCCCCGCATCGTCGGCGGAAACCGGCCATTCGAGAAGTTTCATCGGTGCGTTCATGTCGCTCTCTCTCCCTGCGCGCCTGCGAGTTCGCGCGCAACCGTCACGTCGTCGAAAGGCAGCACGACGCGGGCATCGCCGCTGCCGATAACTTGCCCCTGCTCGTGGCCCTTGCCCGCGATCAGCACCACGTCCTGCGGACCGGCCTGCGCGATGGCCTCGGCAATCGCTGCGCGCCGGTCGCCGATTTCGCTGGCCTTTGGGCAGCCTTCGCGCACCATGGCGCGGATCGCTGCGGCCTCTTCGCCGCGCGGGTTATCGTCGGTGACGATCACAAGGTCCGCCCCTGCCGCCGCAGCCGCGCCCATCGGCGCGCGCTTGCCCGTGTCGCGGTCGCCGCCCGCGCCGAACACCAGGATGAGCCGGCCCTGCGCATGCGGCCGCAGCGCGTCGAGCGCGGCGGTCAGCGCATCGGGAGTATGAGCGTAGTCGACATATACCGGCGCTCCGGCTGAGGTCAGCCCTGCGCGTTCGAGCCGTCCGCGCACCGGCTGGAGCCGCGCCATGGCATCGAAGGTACGCGCCGGATCGCCGCCGGTCGCCAGCACGAGCCCCGCCGCCACCAAAGCGTTGGCCGCCTGATAGGCACCGATCAGCGGCAGCTTGACGGTGCGCGCCGCGCCCTCGTGTTCCACGGTGAGTACCTGGCCAATCTGGCCCGGCTCGCGCGCGCGAAGCCGCAGCGTCTCGCCCTTCTCGCCGACCGTCACTAGCTTGAGGCCGCGCGCCGTGGCATGCGAAATGGCCCGGTCCGACCATTCGTCATCGGTCCATATCACCGCCGCGCCGCCATCCATGACGACTTCGCCGAACAGGCGCATCTTGGCGGCGAAATAGTCCTCCATGTCGCCGTGATAGTCGAGATGATCGCGGCTGAGGTTGGTGAAGGCGCCTGCGGCAACCGGCATGCCCTCGTTGCGGAACTGGGCGAGGCCGTGGCTCGATGCCTCGTAGGCGGCGTGGCTCACGCCTTCGCGAGCCAGTCCGCTCATCGTCGCGAGGAATGTGACGATGTCGGGCGTGGTCATGCCGGTGAACACGGTCTCGCCGTGCGAGGTCACGCCGAGCGTTCCCATCGATGCGGCCCGGTGCCCGGCCATGCTCCACAACTGGCGCACCATCTCGGCGCAGGAAGTCTTGCCGTTGGTGCCGGTGATGGCGACCACAGTTGCGGGAAACGGCGCGTAGAACGGGGCGGCAAGGCGGGCGAAGGCACGGCGCGGGAGTGGATCTGCGATATGCGCCGTGCCTTCGACCTTTGCACCGGGCCGTGCTACCACGGCCGATGCTCCTGCCGCGACTGCGGCCGGTATGAATTGCTCGCCATTGAAGGTCTGGCCCTCGAAAGCGCCGAACACGTTGCCGGGCGCAACCTTGCGGTTGTCGATGGCAAACCCGGTCACCTCGATGTGCTCGCTGCCCGCGATTGCCATCCCGGCAGCTTGCGCGAGGCGCGACAGCTTCACTGGCCGGAACCGCCGGGGATCAGCGGCATGAGGTCGGAAATATCCACGTCACGGGTCTCGTCGGGCATGATGCCGAGGATCGGCCCGACGCGCGGAACCACTCGCCCCACCACCGGCGCGGCATTCCAGGCGGCGGTGCGCTGGCCCGAAGTCGCCAGGGTGCCCTGCGGCTCGTCGAGCATGGCGACCACGACATAACGCGGACGGTCCATTGGAAAAGCTGCCGCGAATGTCGAGACGAGCGAACTGCGGCGGTATCCGCCAAGACCCGGCTTCTCAGCCGAACCGGTCTTGCCGCCGACCCTGAAGCCCGCCGCATTGGCCTTCTTGCCGGTGCCGTAGACCACGATCATGCGCAGCATCTGGCGCATCCGCGCGCTGGTCGCCGCCTTGAATACGCGGCGTCCGTGCGGAATTTCCGAGGCCTTGAGCTTGCGCAATGTCGCCGGGCGCCAGACCCCGCCATTGACCAGCGCGGCATAGGCCGACGCGAGATGCAGCGGCGTCACCGCGATGCCGTGGCCATAGGCGACGGTCATCGTCGTCACCCGCGACCACTTGCCGCTCGGCCACAGCGGGAATCCCTTGGCCGGAAGCTCGATATAGGGCCGCTCGTTCATGCCGAGCGCCTCCATCGAACGCTTCAGCCGCACGCCACCCAACTCGTCGGCGATGTGCGAGGTGCCGGTGTTCGACGAATGGATGAGGATCTCAGGCACGTTGAGCGCGCCGCCCATGGCGTGGCTGTCCTTGATCGTGAAGCGGCCTATGGTGATCGGCGAGGTGCCGTAGCGCGTGCCAAGGTCGCGGATCGTGCCGGCGTCGAGCGCTGCGGCAACGGCAATCGGCTTGAAGGTCGAGCCGAGTTCATAGACCTGGTTGGTCACCCGGTTGAACACATGCGCGGTGTGGCCCAGGTTGGCCATGTCGGCGGGCACCCATTTGTCGCTGGCGACGACCTTGTTGGGATTGAACGCCGGCAGCGAGGCTAGTGCCACGATCTCGCCGGTATCGACATCGAGGATCACGCCTGCCGCGCCTTTGGCGTTCGACATCGCCATGCCCCAGCCAAGCTCGTCCTCGAGCGCGCCCTGTATCCGCACGTCGATCGAAAGCTTGGCGGGCTGCGAGCGGGTCTGCTCGCCAGTCAGAAAATCGTCGTAGTAGGATTCCATGCCGACCTGGCCGTGCGCATCGGGATCGACGAAGCCCAGCACATGCGCCGCCATCGAACCTTGCGGATAGATGCGGTCTGGCTCGCGCGGCACTTGAATCGCAGGTTCGCCCAGCGCGTAGACCCGGTTTGCTTCTTCGGGAAGGATGCGTTCGCGCAGGTGCACGCCCTTCTTGGAGGCGAGCTTTGCCATGACCTTGGAGTAGGAAAGATCGGGGAAAATCCGCACCAGCGCGCGCGCCACCTGCTCGCGGCTATGGACCAGCGGCGGGCCGTCCTGCATCTCGTCGGGCTTGAACCACAGCGCATAGGCCGAGAAATCGCGCGCCAGAACCTCGCCGTTGCGATCGACGATCTCGCCGCGCATCGGCGTCAGCGCATCGGCAAAACTGAACTCGCGTCCGCCTTCGGAAAACAGCCCCAACCAGACAATGCGCAGCAATGCCGCCAGCGCCAACAGCGCGAACAGGCCGAGCACGACCAGCGCGCGCGCCTTGGCCATGGTCAGCGTGCGGCGGCGCACGTTGGCTACGCGCCGCCTGCTGGTGGTGATCGTGGTCGAGATGGCAAGCGTGCTCAATTGCCGTCGGCTCCCGCCAGCTTGACCCGGTCCGCGCGCCGCTGATCCGAGGTGCCCGCAATCACGCTGGCGACAAGGTCATTGCTGCTGTCGAGGCTGGTGATCTTGGGGGCAGCCTCTCGCCTTGCCGTATCAGCACCCGAGTTGAGGCCTACCCGCGCGTTGTCGCTGGTCCGCGCTGCGGCCCTGCCGGTCAGCGGCGAAACCATTTCCGAAAAGGCGAGCTTCTCGGCCCCGGTGACCGCGTGAGCCATGCGGATCGGCTTGGGCGCATCGGGCGCGCGCGGCACGCCAAGCGAGGCAAGCTGGCGCTCGCCTTCGATATACTGGCTCGCTCCGGGCGCGACATAGCCGAATTCGACCGAATTGAGCGCGGCGAGTTGCTGCTGGTTGCCGCGGGTCTGGTATTCGACCTCAAGGAAGCGGATCTGTCGCTGAAGCGAAACGATGCGGTTCTCGGTCTGCCGAACCTGGCCCTTCACCGCGTTGACTCGCAAGGTCAGCGCCACGGTCAGCGCCACGCAAAAGGTGATGACGAAGGCCCAGCCGATCGACTGCATGCGGTTTCTGGTGAGGTTCATGCTGCTATGCTCCGGGGCGGTGCTTGGGTGCGCGTCGCCGACCGCAGGGTTGCCGAGCGGGCGCGGGGGTTGCGGGCGACTTCGGCCGAACTCGGCCGGACCGCCTTGGCGACCTGCGCAAAGGTCGCGGCGAAAGCGGGCGCGGTTTCGGGCATGTGGCGCGAGGTGGTTCGCCCCGCGCCGCTCGCCTCGCGCAGGAAGCGCTTGACGATGCGGTCCTCGAGGCTGTGGAACGAAACCACTGCCAGCTTGCCGCCTGCCGCCAGCAGCCGCTCGGTCGCGGCCAGCGCGGCTTCGAGCTCGTCGAGTTCGCCGTTCACATGGATGCGGATCGCCTGGAAGCTGCGCGTGGCGGGATCCTTTGGCGCGCCGGGGCGGTGGCCCAGCGCCTTGCGCACGACCTGTGCCAGCTCGGTCGTGGTGGAAAGAGGACGGGCAGCCACGATCGCACGGGCCAGGCGTCGTGACTGCCTCTCCTCGCCATAACGGAACAGCACATCGGCTATGTCCGCTTCAGGCGCGGTGTTCACAAAATCGGCTGCGCTCGGCCCCTCCTGCGCCATGCGCATGTCGAGCGGACCTTCGGCGGCAAAGGCGAAGCCGCGCTCCGCCTGGTCAAGCTGCATCGAGGACACGCCAACATCCATGGCGATGCCGTCGACGCGGGCGATGCCCTGTTCGGCCATGGCCTCGATCATTTCGGAAAAGCGGCGCGGATGCAGCACGAGGCGCGGCGGCACGCTTGCCAGTTCGGGCCAGCTCGCCGGATCGGCGCGGGCAGCTGCAATGGCGGCGGGATCGCGGTCGAAGGCATGGACGCTTGCGCCGGCATCGAGGAAGCGGCGGGTATAGCCGCCGGCGCCGAAGGTCGCATCGATGATCAGGCGGTCCGGCCCCGGCTGCAGCGCGGCGCAGACTTCATCGATCAGCACAGGGATATGCGGCGGGTTCATTTGCGCTTCGCCTTGCCCAGTTCGGCGGCGCGCAGGCTCGCGCAGATGGCCTTGGCGCCTTCCCAGCCCGCGCCCAGTTCAGCCAGGACGTCGGGATTCCAGGCGGTGAAAAAGCGGCCCGCGCCGTGGAAATAGAGTTGGTCTTCGATCCTGGCTGGCTTGCTCACCGATTCAGGCAGGATGAAGCGACCGCTTCCGTCGAACGGCACATCGACGACGCTGAACAGCGACATGCCGCGCTGAACCGCATCGAACGGCAATCCCTTGTCGAGAGCGGCGGCCTCTTCGGCGTCGAACCTGGCGACCATCTCGTCCTTGCGCGACAGGCCGAAGCCAACGATGCAATCGAGCGCCTCGTCCTTGCCGAGGCAGACCGTCATCCCCTCGCTTGAGGCCTTGAGCGTGGAGCGGAACGGCGCGGGCAGCACAAAGCGTCCCTTGTCGCGCTGCAGCGAGAAGCCCTGTCCACTGTAAATGTATGGCCTTGAAGCCACTGTACCCCAACCCCCGGCAAGCGTCTGCGAACGGCAAAGCTCCTCCCCCACCGATCACGCGATCATGACCGGCCCGCCCAACGAGATGGGCGGCGAAGATTCGACAAATCCGATAGGGACTCTCTGTATAACGGGAAATGACGGGAGAAAAGGGCAAAAGTGGCAATTTCTCGGCAAAATCTGGGGATGCTTTGCTCTTTCTGCGCGTTTCGGCAGACAGTCGGCCGCGTAAAAAAGCCGAGTTTTTCGGAGTTTCGCTAAATAACGGTGGAATCTTCGGGGTTACTTCTCGTCCCCAAAATTCCCGCGCCAAGGCGGGCAATCCCGAGGATCAGAGTGAAATACGGCTCAGCAGCGCCCTGAAAGCCGCAGCGCGAGTCGTGCCAACATCGTCTTCGCGCTCTTCAAGCAGCGCGGCATCGGCCAGTGCGACCACTCGGCCCTTGCCGATCCGGCACTTGGCGAGCAGTCCGTGTGCCTCCAGGGCGCAGCCGGAACCCGGGATCAGCGCGAAACGTCCCGGCAATGCCACCGGGACCGCAGCGCCCCCGATGTCGACAACGTAGGGTTCGGGCGCAATATCCTCGTCTCGCTCGAGCCGCAGACCCCACCGCGTCAGGATTGGCGAGAGCGTGACCACGTCCTGCGGCCTGCGCCGGTCGCCCAAGGCAAAGCGCGAATCGAAGGTCAGCATAGGGTCGGCGAACAGGAGCACGCGACCGCCTGCCCGCACCCAATTATCCAACGCAACGTTTTCTTGCGGCGCGAGCGGCCAGGGCTGCGCCATGACCAGCAGCGCATCGGCCGCCAGCGGCAGCTTGCCGTCCGCGCCCGCAAGGCTGTCGAGCGGTTTGAGCTCGCCGCGTTCGCGCAGCACCGCCAGCGCCCAGTGCGGGGGCGACCGGTCGGCCAGCATGCCGGCAATGTCATCGGCCTCGGGCATCACCAGCGGCAGGCTGGAGACCAGCGCCATTTGCGCGAAGTTATCGTTGCTGTTCGGTTGCTGCGCACTTCCGCCGCTGCACGAGGCGAGCGCCAATGCGCCCGCCAGAAAGAGCAACAATCTGGCGATCACCTTGCCGCAGGCGCAGCGCCCGGCTTGCCCGGTTCGGGCGTCGGATCGGCGGCAGGAACCACGCCCGCATCGGCCAGCGGATCGACCACTGGCTCGGCCTCCTCGGCGTCGGCTGCGAGCACCTGCGCGTTGGGATCGTCCGCATCGATCGTCTGCGCGCGGTCCATGATGATATTGGCCAGGCCGACGATCAGCAGCACCGCGCACAGACCGAACAGCCCTAGTTGCAGCCGGTGAACCGATTGCGAGCGCAGTTCGCGTTCCGAACTGACGCGGTAATGCAGCGGCTCGGCCAGAGCGCCGCCAGTCTTGTCGCCGCGAAGTGCCGGAGTTTCGTCGCTGTTCACGGCCATGACCCGGTCACTCCTGCTTGAGCCACGGGAACACCGGCAGGCCCTTTTCTGCAAGCCAGGCGGCGTTGTAGATTGTCGAGAGATAGCGGAAACCGGTATCGCACAGGATCGTCGCGATCCGCGCACCGCTGCCCAGCTTGCGGCCCAGCGCGACCGCGCCCGCGACATTGATGCCCGAGGACAGGCCCAGGCACAGCCCCTCTTCCGAAAGCAGCCGCGCGACCCATTCGAGCCCTTCCTCGTCGGAAATGCGGAACTGGGTGTCGATCGGCGCGCCTTCGAGGTTGGCGGTGATGCGTCCCTGCCCGATCCCTTCGGCCACCGAAGTGCCCTCGGCCACCAATTCACCGCAGGCGTAATAGCTGTAAAGCGCCGCGCCGTGCGGATCGCTGAGCGCGATGGTCACCTTCTCGTCGAACGCCTTGAGGCCCATGCCGACCCCGGCGATCGTCCCGCCCGTTCCCGCCGCGCAGGTGAAGCCGTCGATCCGGCCTTCCATCTGCTCCCAGATCTCACGCGCGGTGCCCTCGATATGCGCCTTGCGGTTGGCGACATTGTCGAACTGGTTGGCCCAGACCGCGCCCGGCGTCTCCCCGGCAATGCGGCGCGAGGTGTGGACGAAATGGTTGGGATCGGAAAACTTGGTCGGCGGCACCAGCACCAACTCGGCGCGCAGGGCGCGCAGCGTGTCCATCTTTTCCTTGGACTGGTTGTCAGGCATGACGATCACGGTCTCGTAACCGCAGGCATTGGCCACCAGCGCCAGGCCAATGCCGGTATTGCCCGCAGTGCCTTCGACCACGGTCCCGCCCGGCTTCAAGTCGCCGCGCTCTTCAGCGTCGCGCACGATAAATAGCGCCGCGCGGTCCTTCACCGAGGCGCCGGGATTGGCGAATTCGCACTTGCCCCAGATCTCGCAGCCCGCCACCTCGCTCGGCCCCTTGAGCAGGACAAGCGGCGTGTTCCCGATCAGGTCGAGCGTCGAGCGATGCGGAGCAGGCGGTGTCATGGCTCCGAAGTAATCGGCTCAAGGCGCGCCTGCAAGGCTCGCCTTGGAATGCTCCCGATCAATCCGGCCAATCAATCCTCTTGGGCGATAGTGACCTTCATGCCTTCGAGCGCGCTGGTGATCGGCACCTGGCACGACAGGCGCGAGTTCTCGTCGCGGTGCTCGGAGCTGTCGAGCAGGTCGTTCTCGTCCTCGGACATCGGCGGCAGCTTGTCCTTGAAGGACGGATCGACATGGACATGGCAGGTCGCGCACGAGCAGCAGCCGCCGCACAGGGCGAGCAGCTCGTCAAAGCCGTTGTCGCGAATGACTTCCATCAGGGTGCGGCCCTCTTCGGCCTGGATGGACTTTTCTTCGCCTTCATTGTTGACGACAGTAATCTGCGGCATGCCCGGTATCCCTTCCAGTGGCGCACCTTCCGCGTGGTGCATTCGGCGCCCGCGCTGCTAATGCCTCGCTGGCACTTTGGCAAGCGGAGCGAATCATGGGACTGGACGCCGGGGCGATCAAACAGGGGCTCGACGCGATTGCCGCGATCGATGTGCGGATCGGGCGCGCGCTGGAGCTTGCCGGCTATCCCGAACCGCGCCTGCGCCCGACCGGCTATGCGACCCTGCTGCGCACCATCGTCGGCCAGCAGGTGAGCGTGGCCGCGGCGGCGTCGATGTGGCGCAAGCTGGAGGCGCATCTGGGCGAGGATATTGCGCCCGAAGCGCTGCTCGCCTCGCATTTCGACGAGCTGCGCGCCTGCGGCCTTTCGCGCCAGAAGCAGGGCTATGCGCGCTCGCTGTGCGAACTGGTGGTGAGCGGCGCGCTGGATTTGGAGAATTTACCCGAGGACGACGAGGAAGCCATCGCCGAACTGGTGCGGATCAAGGGCATCGGGCGCTGGTCGGCCGAGATTTACCTGCTGTTCGCCGAGGGGAGGGCGGATATCTGGCCGGCGGGAGACCTTGCCGTGCAGGCCGGCCTGCACAAGCTGCTGAGGCTGGAAGCGAGGCCATCGGAGAAGGAGACCCGCGCGCTGGCCGAAACGTGGCGGCCACACCGCGGCGCGGCGGCGATCTTCACCTGGCATGTCTATAACAATCCGGCGCTGTGAGGCGCTCGCGACAGCTTTTTCTTGGTCAAAGCGGAATGTCCGAGCACGACAACAAAGTCGACATGGTACTTTTACCACGAAGCGTATCAAAGGATACAGGTGCAAATCTTGGAGGGGCCCTAATGACCATCGAAAGCAAGCGCATTGTCGGCGAGGTGTATGACGCCATTATAGCCGGACGGGGCGAGGACGTTTTTGGTGCCCTCCACTCAGAGTTTCGAGCTGACATCCCGCCAGTGGTGCCATGGGGTGGCAGCCATGAAGCCGCCGCATTTGGGCAGGTTGTGCTTCCCAGAGTGCTTGAAGTGGTCGACTTGAGCACCCTCAAAGTCCTCTCGCTCCTCGGCGAGAATGACAATGTCTTTGCTACCGCGACATTGACAACGCGAGACGGCAAAGCGGAAATCTTGATCGGGGAGCATTGGACCGTTCGCGAAGGGAAGATTTCCAACCTGCGCGTTTTCTATTTTGATCCGCGTCCGCTTATTGAACGCAGTTGAACGTGGTCCATAGCGGATGTCCACTGGCCACGACAAAGCGGTCATATGGCGCTCGGTGTGGTGTCACCGAAACCGGACGCTTCACTCCACATCAAACAATCCCCTCGATAAACCGCGCCATCGCCGCGTCGCGCGCGCTGAGGCCGCCCGCATCGTGCGTGGTCAGCGTCATCTCGACGCGGTTGTAGACGTTGAACCATTCGGGATGGTGATCGGCCTTGTCGGCATAGAGCGCGACGCGCGCCATGAAACCGAACGCCTCGTTGAAATCGGCGAAAGTGAACGTGCGGGTGATCGCCTTGCCGTCTTCGCGCAAGGTCCATCCGGGGAACTCGGCCAGCAGGGCGGCGCGGTCGGCTTCATTGAGTTCGGCAATCGGCATTTCGCGGCTCCTTGGTCGCTTTCCTTGGCAGTCCCCGCTCTTTCCCCTAACGCTTGGCCCCATGCAAGAGTGCCGCATCGCCGCAGAGGACCTTGGCTGCCGCCGGGGCGAGCGCGTGCTGTTCAGCGGCGTCACCTTCACGCTCGCGCCGGAGGAGGCCTTGCAGATCGTGGGCGCGAACGGGGTGGGCAAGACCAGCCTGATCCGCATGATCGCCGGGCTGCTGCCGGCATGGTCGGGCCGGGTCGAGCGCATGGGGGACATCGGCCTGATCGATGAGCGCCACGCGCTCGACGCAGCGCAGCCGCTGCGAGCGGCCCTCGCCTTCTGGCAGCGGATCGATGGTCCGGCCGACGACCAGCTTGCCCGGCTCGGCCTCGCCGGGCTTGCCGACGTGCCGCTGGGCTATTTCTCGACCGGTCAGAAGAAGCGCGCCGCCTTCGCCCGGCTGATCGGCCAGCACGCGCCGGTGTGGCTGCTCGACGAACCCCTGAACGGCCTCGACACGGACGGCGCGGCGCTCGTCCAGCAACTGGCCGATGAGCATTGCCGCGCGGGCGGGATATGCGTGGTCGCCTCGCACCAGCCGTTCGCGCTTGGCGGCATTGCGAGGCTTGATCTGGCGGACTACGCGCCGTGATCGGCCGGCTCTGGACCATTGGGCGGCGCGACCTTGTCCGGCTGGGCGGCAGGCGCGGCGGCGCGGTGCTGCCGGTGCTGTTTTTCCTCGCGGTCGCCATGCTCTATCCCTTTGCGGTCGGGCCGGACGCGCCATTGCTCGCGCGCACCGGCGGCGGGGTGATCTGGGTGGCGGCGCTGCTCGCGGCGATCCTGCCGCTCGACCGCCTGATCGAGCCCGACATCGAGCAGGGCTTTTTCGACCAGTGGGCGCTGCGCGGCATATCGGAGGAGGCGCTGATCGCGGTGCGGGTGCTTGCTCACTGGCTGAGCTTCGGACCGCCGCTGATGCTCGCCGCGATCCCGGCCTCGGCGCTGCTTGGGCTGGATGGAGCACATCTGCGCGTGGTCGAACTCGGCCTGCTCGCAGGCACGCCGGGGCTTGCCGCGCTGGGCGTCACCATCGCCTGTCTCACCGTGGGGTTGCGCAGCGGCGCGGCGCTGGCGGGACTGCTGATCATCCCGCTTGCGGTGCCGCTGCTGATCTTCGGCGCGGGCAGCCTGTCGACGGGAGGAAGTAGCGGCATCGCGCTGACCGGCGCGGCGAGCCTCGTCCTCGTCGCCCTCGCGCCTTTCGCGGGCGGCGCGGCGATCCGGGCGGCGCGAGAGTGAAACCACACCCTTGTTCAGCCAAGAGTCTGCCCTAAAGCGATACCCCGCACCGGCATAGAACGGCGTACCGGAGAGGAAATCGATGTCCGAGACCAAGACCGCGAAGGAAGAATGGCGCCAATACTGGTGGCTGCCGTTCATTGCCGCGGCCGGCTATACCACCAGCGCGATGCACTCCTACGGCATCGGCTCGTTTATAGCGCCCCTGCAGGAAGAATTCGGCTGGTCGCGCGCCTTCATCTCGATGGGACTGACTATCGCCGGGATCGGCGGAGCGCTGCTGGCGATCCCCATGGGCCTGCTGATCGACCGCTTCGGCCCGCGCCGGATCGGCATGATCGGCGTGGTGGTGATGGTCTGCGCATTCGGCCTGCTCGGCACCGCGACCGGCACGGCGGCCAACTGGATCGCGCTGTGGGTGATCCTGGCGCTGTGCAATCCCTGGGCCACGGTGGTCTCGTGGACCAAGGCGGTCGCCAGCCGGTTCGAGCATTCGCGCGGTCTCGCCTTCGCCATCACCTTGAGCGGCGCGCCGATCACCACCACCTTCATCCCGCTGGTCGCCACTGCCTTTACGCTCGCTTACGGCTGGCGCGCGGGCTTCTTCGGGGTCGCGGTGGTCTGGGCGCTGGTGGTCTGGCCGCTGGTGTTCCTGTTCTTTCGCAGCGCACACGAGGACCTGTCAGCCGTAGCCGCACGCGCGGCCAAGACGCCGGTTGTCGAGCTGCCCGGCCTGACCGTCGGCGAGGCGTTCCGCAATCCTTCCTATTACCAGTTGCTGCTGGCTTCGGCGCTGTTCGCCTTCACGGTGGTTGGCACCACGGTTCACTTCGTGCCGATCCTGACCGACAGCGGCGCGCAGCCGATGGCGGCGGCGGGCATCGCCTCGCTGGTCGGGGTGTTCGCCTTCATCGGCCGGCTCGGGATGGGCGTGCTGCTCGACCGGCTGCCGGCGAACCTGCTGGGCGGCGCTGTCTGCACGCTGCCTGCGATGTCCTGCGCGCTGCTGTTGTTGCAGGGCGACGACCCGCTGTTTCAGGCGATCGCCGCCGCGCTGCTCGGCCTTACGGTCGGCGGAGAGATCGACATTATCGCTTACCTGACGACGCGCCAGTTCGGCCTGAAGCGGTACGGCGCGATCTACGGATCGATGACCGCAGCAATGAACGTGGGCACCGCGACCGGGGGACTGACCGCAGGCGCGATCTACGACTGGCAGGGAAGCTATGACACGTTCCTGTTCATCACCATTGCCGCCATGCTGACCAGCAGCCTCGCGCTCGTGACGATCCGCAAAAGCCCGTTCGCGGCGGGGCATTGAGAGGAAATCCATGTCGAACAGCCAGACCGTCATCGATTTCCTCCACGCGTGGGACGAGAATGATTTTGACGCCGCCTTTGCGCTGATGGCGCCCGGCATCGTCTACAAGAACACCGGCTAGCCCGATGCCGTAGGGCACGATGCGGTGCGCGCCACGCTCGCCGCGCTGATTGACGGCACCTCGCCGATGACCTCGATCATCCACGCAATTGCCGAAAACGCTGAAGGCGTGGTGATGACCGAGCGCACCGATACGCTACACCTGCCCAACGGGCCAGTGTCGTTCCCGGTGATGGGCGCGTTCGACGTGAAGGATGGGCTGATCGCGGGCTGGCGCGATTATTTCGACGCGAGCCTGTTCAAGCCGAGCTGAAAGGTCTCAGACGTAGGGCGGCTTGTCGCGGCCTGCGGGGCTGAGCGTGAAAATCTCGCAGCCGTCCTCGGTGATCCCGATCGAATGCTCGAACTGGGCCGACAGGCTCTTGTCGCGCGTCACCGCCGTCCAGCCGTCCGACAGCAGCTTCACCGCCGGCTTGCCAAGGTTGATCATCGGCTCGATCGTGAAGAACATCCCCGGCCGAAGCTCCGGCCCGGTGCCCGCGCGCCCGGCATGGACCACTTCGGGTGCGTCGTGGAACAGCCGCCCGAGGCCGTGACCGCAAAATTCGCGAACCACGCCGTAACGGTTCGCCTCGGCATGGGCCTGGATCGCTGCGCCGATGTCGCCCAGGTGTTTGCCGGGCCGAGCCTCGGCAATCCCCAGCATCAGGCATTCATGCGTCACATCGACCAGCCGCCGCGCCTTCAGCGGCACGTCGCCCACCAAGAACATCCGGCTCGAATCGCCGTGCCAGCCATCGAGCAGCGGGGTCACGTCGATGTTGACGATATCGCCGTCCTTGAGCGCCTTGTCCGACGGGATGCCGTGGCACACGACATGGTTGATCGATATGCAGCAGCTATGCGCATAGCCCCGGTAGCCGAGCGTTGCGGGCACCGCGCCGTGATCGAGCGTGAACTCGCGCACGAAATTGTCAAGCGCCTGCGTCGTCACCCCGGGCTGGACCAGGGGCGCCAGCGCATCGAGGTTCTCGGCGGCCAGCAGCCCGGCCTTGCGCATGCCTTCGAAGGCTTCCGGCCCGTGCAGCTTGATGGTGCCGTCGCGCAGCGCCTGCTCGCTGCCGTCCACAACTTGATACTGGTTCATGCCAGACATGTAGCGAATGGTTCGCGATTTTTCCACTCGTCATTCCGGCGAAAGCCGGAATCCAGCTCGCAGCGTACCCTCTGGACCCCGGCCTCCGCCGGGGTGACGCAGACCTGCGAACCCAGCACCTAATCCGCCGCGGCGAAGCTCGAACGGTATTGCGGCTTCACCTTTGCCAGTACGGCAGGTGTCACCGGCAGCGTCACCTCATAGTCGCCTTCGACATAAGGCCCCGCAAGATAAGGCGCGATCAGGAAGCCGATCCGATCGAACACCCTGCGGTTCGAAGAACCGAGAATGATGACTGCCTCGGTGGGATCGATGCAGTCTTCGAACAGCTCCATTTGCTCGCCCTCGCGGCGCGCGGCGCGCTCCTTGTTGAGCGCCTTGCAGAAGTCGGCCTGCACCGCATCGACGAAGGCCTGTTTTGACAGGAACAGGTCGGTCGGCTCGCGCCTCCTGCCCGCTCGCTTGTCCCATAGCAGCGCATCGAAGCCGCTGTAGCCGTGCGCGCCGCCCTCATAGCCGCTGTATGCCGCCGACAGGCTGAGCCATGCCGGAAGATCGGTGACCACTTCCCAGCCCTTGCCCAGTTCATAGCCGTTAAACCCATAGCCTTCCTTTTTCGCCAGTTTTTTTCCCTCGGCGGCAGACCGCGCGACCCGGGCCTTGAGCTTGGCAAGGTCGGCATCGAGCGCCGCTTGCACGCCGGGGATCGCGCCCGCCACCGCCGGGTAGGAATAGGAAAAGCTGTAACTATCGGTGGTCACGCTTTCCTCGCGCGCGGTCACCGGGACAGCGGCGGAAGCAGTCGCGGAGGCAGCCGGGCGCGCCTCGCGCTCTGCCTTGTCGGCAGCGGGAGTCTCGCCGCCGCAGGCGCACAGCGCCATTGCCGCAAGCTCCAGAAGGGTCTTTTGCGCCATCGGTGTCTTTTCCTCTCGCGAAACCGGTGTGTTCCCGGTTAGAGACGCGCGCATCATGACCGACAAGCATGCATTGATCCAGCCCGACAAGGGGCAACCGGCGACTGCCATCCACCTTGTCGACAAGGAGGGGCTCGCAGCCTTTCTCAAGTCGCTGTCCGCCGCGCAGCGCGCCGCGCTTGCCGCGCAGAAGTTCGAGGCCGACGGTTTCCAATCGGCGGTGGTGCCCGATGGCGATCACTGGTTCGTCGTCTCGGGCGTTGCCAAGGCTGACAGCCTGTCGAGCTGGTGCATGGCGAAACTCGCCGAAACGCTTCCGGCGGGAACCTATCGCCGCGCTGGCAGCGATCCAGGTGCTGCAATGCACGGCTGGGTCACCGCCCAGTACCGCTATGACCGCTACCAGTCCGAGGACAAGTCCGAAGGCCCGCGCGTGCTGCTCAGCAAGGAAGCCAAGGCGATCGGTCCGGCGCTGGCCGAGGCGCAGGCGGTCAACATGGTGCGCGATCTGGTCAATGCGCCCGCCGAGGATATGGGGCCGGCCCAGCTCGAAGCCGAAGCCGAAGCGCTCGCCAAGACGCACGAGGCGAAGCTCACGGTAACCCGCGGCGACATGCTCGAGCGCGGCTTTCCCATGGTCCACGCGGTTGGCCGCGCGGCAGCGCGCAGCCACGCGCCGCGCATGATCGAGCTCGAATGGGGCGATGCGAAGCACCCGCGCCTCGCCATTGTCGGCAAGGGCGTCACTTTCGATTCGGGCGGGCTCGATATCAAGCCTTCGTCGGGCATGCTGCTGATGAAGAAGGACATGGGCGGGGCGGCTCACGCGCTGGCGCTGGCGCGGCTGATCATGGAAACAGGGCTCAAGGTCAGGCTCCACCTGCTGCTGCCCGCCGCAGAGAACGCCATTTCCGGCAACGCCATGCGGCCCGGAGACGTGCTGAGGGCGCGCAGCGGGATGAGTGTGGAAATCACCAACACGGACGCCGAAGGCCGCCTGCTGCTGGGCGATGCCCTGACCCGCGCGGGTGAGGAAGACCCGGAGCTGGTCATCGATTTCGCGACGCTGACCGGCGCGGCGCGCTCCGCGCTGGGACCTGATTTGCCCGCGCTGTTCACGAGGACCGACGAAACCGCTCGCGCGCTGATCGAGGCGGGGCTGGCGAGCGACGATCCGTGCTGGCGGCTGCCGCTACACGATGCCTACCGCGAATGGCTCAAGTCCGACATCGCCGACATCATGAATTCGCACGCCAATGCCTTTGCCGGGGCAAGCGTCGCTGCGCTGTTTCTCGACCGGTTCGTGCCCGAAGGCATGGACTGGGCGCATTTCGATACGTTCGCCTGGCGGCCTGCCGCCAAGCCGGGGCGCCCCAAGGGCGGCGATGCGCTGGGCCTGCGCGCGGCTTGGCACATGCTGAGGGGCCGTTATGCGTAAGCTTGCGTTGACCTTATGGCCCGTATAAGCGCGCCGCTCTTCGCTTTTGGGGACCCTGGGCGCGTGAATCCGTTGGACGACTATCTGCGCAAGGCCGCGTCTGGCCGCGAGCTTTCGCTCGCCGGGCCGAGCCCGCGGGCCGACAGCGTCGCCTTGCCGGTGCGCGGCGATCTGGCGCATATTCGCCTCGCGGGCATTCACTTCGTGCCGCACTATGCCGTGCCGATGCCGCACCGCGTGCGCGCTGGCGGAGCGGAGCTGCGCAAGGCCGGAAGCAGCGACGGCGAGGTGCTCGTTTCGCTGACGCCCGGCGTGCAGTTCGATGTCCTCGACATGGCTGGCGGCTGGGCTTGGGGCGAAACCGGCGAAGGCGGGCCGGTCGGCTATGTCGCGCTCGATCAGCTCGAAAGGGACGACGCATGAGCAGGACCGTGTTCATCGATGGCGCGGCCGGCACCACCGGGCTCGAAATTGTCGAAAGACTGTCCGCGCGCGCCGAGTTCACGCTGCTCGTTCTCGATGACGAAAAGCGCAAGGACGATGCGGCCCGCGCCGAGGCGCTCAACAGCGCTGATTTCGTCGTGCTGTGCTTGCCCGACGAGGCTGCACGCCAGGCTGTCGCCATGATCGAGAACGAAAAAGTCCGCGTAATCGACGCTTCGACCGCGCATCGCACCGCCAAGGGCTGGGTCTACGGCCTGCCCGAGGTAGTCGGCGCCCGCGAAGTGGCGCGCGCCCGGCGCGTAAGCAATCCGGGATGCTATTCCACCGGCTTCATCGCCTTGATCGCGCCGCTGGTGAGCGCGGGGCTGCTGCCTGCCGACTGGCCCTACATCTGCCATGCGGTCTCGGGCTATTCGGGCGGCGGCAAGGCGCTGATCTCGCGCTTCGAGGCCGAACCCGACATCGCCTGGCGCGGTTATGGGCTAACGCTGGGCCACAAGCATGTGCCCGAAATGCAGGCGCGCTGCGGCCTCAGGCTGCCGCCGCTGTTTTCGCCCGCGGTGGTGCCCGCCTACCGCGGCATGGTGGTCGAGGTGCCGCTGCCGCTTGCCGCGATGCCCAAGGCCGCTGCACCCGAGGTGCTGCTTGCCAGCTTGCAACAGACCTATCTCGGCAGTCCGGTGATCCAGGTTCGCGACGAGCATCCCGACGAGCTGTTGCTGACTCGGGATTCCAGGCCGCACGACGGCATGGAACTGTTCGTCTTCGCCTCAGCCGATCGTAGCCAGGCGCGGCTTGTCGCCCGGCTCGACAACCTCGGCAAAGGCGCGAGCGGTGCTGCGGTGCAGAACCTCAACCTGATGGCGGGGCTGGACGAGACGGCGGGTCTGCTGGTCGGCCTTGACGGCGCTGCCTAATTTTCAGGCAACGCCTACCGAAAAAACAGGCAATCTGGCCCGATCTCGCAGGTCCGGTTCTCGCGGTGCCCCGATCTGGATCAATCAGATTGTGCGATTCCGGTCTTTTCGTGGCGGGAGTCATCGCCTATCCGGTGTCCGTGCGTCTCTGGCACGATTCTTGATACGATTCACAGGTGGCGGGCAGGCCGGTTCGCAGCGACAGGACCGAGACCGGCAACTGTGCGCAAGGTGGGAAGAAAAACGTGAAGAAGATCGAAGCGATCATCAAGCCCTTCAAGCTCGATGAGGTGAAGGAGGCGCTTCACGAAGTCGGCGTGTCCGGGATCACCGTCACCGAGGCAAAGGGCTTCGGACGCCAGAAGGGCCATACCGAACTCTATCGCGGCGCCGAATACGTTGTCGACTTCCTGCCCAAGGTTAAACTCGAGATCGTCGTGTCCGACAGTCTCGCCGAGCGCGTGGTCGAGGCGATTACCAACGCCGCGCAGACCGGCAGGATCGGCGACGGCAAGGTGTTCGTCATTCCCATCGAAAGCGCTGTGCGCATCCGCACCGGCGAGCGGGACGACGACGCCGTGTAACAGGTTCCGGGTCCTGGCGAACCATATCGCCGGATCCTACGGGAATGGGTCCGTCGGGGGCCAGGCTCATTCCCGCAACTCTTCACCCCTATCGCCGCTTGCCAACCGGCAAGGGTCAACCTGGAGTACAATGAATGGCTAGTGCAAAGGACGTCCTCAGCAGAATCAAGGACGAAGAGATTGAGTGGGTCGACCTGCGCTTCACCGATCCCAAGGGCAAGTGGCAGCACCTGACCATGGTCGCGAGCGTCATGGGCGAAGACGAGCTCGAAGACGGGCTGATGTTTGACGGCTCCTCGATCGAGGGCTGGAAGGCGATCAACGAATCGGACATGATCCTCAAGCCCGATCTCGACGCGGTCTACATCGATCCGTTCAGCGCCACCCCTATGATGATCCTGTTCTGCGACATCGTCGAACCTTCGTCGGGCGAACTCTACAGCCGCGATCCCCGCTCGACCGCCAAGCGCGCCGAGGCTTTCGTCAAGTCGGGCGGGTTCGGCGATACCGTCTATGTCGGTCCCGAGGCCGAGTTCTTCATGTTCGACGACGTCAAGTTCTACGATGGCTATGACGGCAACGGCTTCAAGATTAACGACATCGAACTGCCGACCAACACCGGCGCCGATCTCGAGGGCGGCAACCTGGGCCACCGTCCGCGCGTCAAGGGCGGATATTTCCCCGTCGCACCGGTCGACAGCTGCATGGACATCCGCGGCGAGATGGTCTCGACCATGCTCGAAATGGGCCTGCCTTGCGACAAGCACCACCACGAAGTCGCCGCCGCGCAGCACGAACTGGGCCTGACTTTCGGCACGCTGGTGACCACGGCCGACCGCATGCAGATCTACAAGTATGTCGTGCACATGGTTGCGCAGGCTTATGGCAAGACGGCGACCTTCATGCCCAAGCCGATCATGACCGACAACGGCAGCGGCATGCACACGCACATCTCGATCTGGGACAAGAACAAGCCGCTGTTCGCGGGCAATGGCTATGCCGGCCTGTCGGACATGTGCCTGTACTTCATCGGCGGCGTGATCAAGCACGCCAAGGCGCTGAACGCCTTCACCAACCCGACCACCAACAGCTACAAGCGGCTGGTACCGGGCTACGAAGCACCGGTGCTGCTCGCCTATTCGGCGCGCAACCGTTCGGCCTCGTGCCGCATCCCCTACGGTTCGGGCGACAAGGCCAAGCGCGTGGAATTCCGTTTCCCCGACGCCATGGCCAATCCCTACCTGTGCTATGCCTCGCTGCTGATGGCGGGTCTCGACGGGGTCAAGAACAAGATCCACCCCGGCGAGGCGATGGACAAGAACCTCTACGATCTGCCGCCGGCAGAACTCGCCGAGGTCCCGACCGTGTGCGGCAGCTTGCGCGAGGCGCTCGAATCGCTCGAAGCCGACCATGCCTTCCTGCTCGAGGGCGGCGTGTTCACGGCGGACCAGATCGAAGCCTACATCGAGCTCAAGTGGCCCGAAGTGCTGCGTTTCGAAACGACGCCGAGCCCGGTCGAGTTCGACATGTACTATAGCTCCTGATATACAGGCTTTAAGCTTATCACCGAGGGGGCGTCCGGAGCGATCCGGGCGCCCTTCGTGTTTCCGGGCAATGGTTAAGCGCGCGTGAAGCATTCCGCGCTATGGCTGACTGCCATGAATGGCCCCGCCCGCCCCATCGCCGTGATCGGCCCGGACAGCCCGATCGGGCTGACCGTGGTGCGCGAGCTTGGCGAGCACGGCCTGCCGGTCCTCGCGCTAGGAAAATCGCACGATTCGCTGTCGCGCGCCTCTCGTCATACCGCCGCGTTCGAGACCTTCGCCGGTCCGCTTGCCAAGTGCCTGCCAGACATCATCGCGCGCCACGATCCCTTGGCCATTCTGGCGATATCCGAGCATCATCTGGTCGAACTTGCCGCGCTCAAGGGCAAGCTGGGCAATATAAAGGTGCTGTGTCCCGATCCTGACAGGCTGGCGGTGGTGCTCGACAAGCGCCGCACGCTGGAAATTGCGCAACATATCGGCGTCGATGTTCCGCAAAGCTGGCAGCCGCTGGCGGGAGAGGATCGCTCGGCCAGAGCGGCAAGCCTGAGTTATCCGGTAGCGATCAAGTGGGCCGATCCGGGCGAAGTCGCGCAGCGCCTCGAGGCGCTGGGTCTGGCGCTTGAGAAAGTCGAATATGCTAGGTCCGCGCAGGCGCTGTTGGCGGTGCTTTCGCGCTATGATGCACTCGGTGTCTATCCGCTGGTGCAGGAATGGTGTCCCGGCGAAGGGCTGGGCCAGATGCTCCACATGCATGAGGGGCGCGCGACGCTAATCTTCCAGCATCGCCGCCTGCGCGAATGGCCGCCGACGGGCGGCGTCTCCAGCTTCTGCGAGGCAGTGCATCCTTCGCTCCACGCCGCGCAGATGGAGAAATCGGAGCACTTGCTGCGCGCCATTGGCTGGCAAGGCCCGGCGATGGTCGAATACCGGCACGATCCGACAAGCGGGCGCTACAAGCTGATGGAGATCAACGGGCGGTTTTGGGGCAGCATTCCGCTTGCCTATCACTGCGGCGCGCACTTTGCCTGGGAGCAGGTACGCTGCGAGGTGCTGGGCCGAAGCGAAGCTGGCACCTTCCGTCCGTGGCGCAGCCGCCGCGCGCGCTATGCCATCCCCGACGCCAAGCATCTCGTCGCCACGCTGCGCGATGGCTCGTTGCCGTTGGCGCGCCGGATCGGTTTTGGCCTGAGGTTCTTCGCCGACTTCCTTGATCCGCGCGTAAGTTATTACGTGTGGTCGTGGCGCGATCCCCTGCCGATGTTGGCCGATCTGGCCGGTATCAGGAGGAGGCGGTCGGGTAAGACCTGACGAGCGCAGCCACGGCGCGTTCGATGCGAGTCAGGCACATCGGCAGATAAGCCTCATTCTCATCGTAGGGATCGTGCAGGTGCGGCACCGGCGGTGTCGCAAAGCTGCCCAGCAGCATGCGCGGCAGGTGCGCCACGGAGGGCTCAGCGGCAAGCTTGCGCAAGTGGCGCGTTTCCATGGCCAGCAGCAGATCGCCGGGCTGCGCAGCGAAATCGTCGATGTCGATCGAACGGTGCGCAGTCATGTTGATGCCGCGCCGCGCCGCCAGCTTGACTACCGGCGGATGGGCCGGGTTGCCGGTTGCGGTCGAGAGGCCGAACGAGGCTGCGTTTGCGCCCGCGCGCTTGGCCAGGACATGGGCATAGGCGCTGCGGCAGATGTTGCCGTGGCACACGAAGACCAGGCGGCGCACCTCCCCGGGTTCGGGCTTGCGCTGCCCCGACAGGCCCAGCGACACTTCGCCATAGGACACCGCGAGCCGCATTGCCCCGCGCAGCGTCGCGAACCGCTTGGTGATGACCGGCAGGCTCATCCGTACACCGCATTGGCATAGGCCTGCTCAGCCATGCGCAGCATCTCGCGCATGGGCGCGCGGGGCATGGGCTGAGGCCCGCGCGCGGGACCGGAGTGCTTCTCCAGCCGCTGCCGCACCCAGTCCTGACCGAAGGTTCCGCTCGACACCTGCGGCTCGCCCGCGATCCATGCACATAGCGCCTCGAAGCGGCGCTGCACCACGCGGTTTGCCAATCCCTTATCACGGTTCATCATCTCGAAGCTGTGCGAAACGAGCACAAAGGCCGGCCAGTCTTGCATGGCGGCGTGGCGGATCGCGGCTTTCAGTTCGGACAGCGACAGCGCGGTCAATTGCGCATGGCGCAGACCGCCGCGCGCGCCAATGGCGGCAATCGGAACCTCCCGCACGCCGAGGCGCTCAACCGGGGCAAGATCATCGCGCGTAAGGGTGATACGGCAGTCGCCGCCGGTGAGAGCGGGCGCGAAGCTGGTGTCGAACCCGATGCCGAGCCGCGCCAGCGCGCGCAGCGTATCATCGTTGGCGCCGTAATTCCCGGCGCGAAAGGCGAGCGGATAAGTCGCACCCGCAGCAACCAGCCGCTCCGCCGCCCAACCAATCAGCGCCTGCTGTTCCTCAAGGGTAAAGTCCGAAAGATTGCGCCCGCTGCGTCCTGGCCCGATCGGGCTGGTATCCGCAAGGGCGAGCCATTCGGTGTGCAGATGAAGCTGCACCTCGTGGCCGCGCGAGAGGATCGGCTCCACGATCCGGGAAACTGCCTCCTCGCCCCACAGCAGTGCGGGCATGGGATCGACGAAGAACACGGCTTTCAGGCCGTGCCGGCCGAGCACTTGCATCTGGTAATCGATGCCGACCGGCCCGGTCGGCGTCTCGCACGACAGGCATCGCGTGAAATTCCGCGCCCACGAATCCGCATCGCCCGAAGCCACATAGCCCGACGCATATTCGGTATCGACGGTGAGCATCACCGGAAGCATGACGCCATCATAGCCGCCCGGGCTTAATTGCCCGTTACGCTTGCCAGCGTTGCGCGCGCATAATCGCGCAGCTAGGCCGGGTTTCCACACGGACGGGAGAGCATGGGCATGAGCGACATCGTACTGGTTACCGGGGCCAATACCGGCATCGGCTTAGAGGCAGTGCGCGGCCTTCTGCGAAAGGGCAGGACCGTCTATCTCGCCGCGCGCGACACGGCCAAGGGTGAGGCCGCGGTCGCCGAACTGGCGGCTGAAGGCGATGTCCGCTTCGTGCGCATTGACACCACCGACGAGGCCACCTTCCAGCCCGCGCTCGACCGGATCGAGGCCGATCACGGCAGGCTCGACGTGCTGGTCAACAATGCGGGCGCAGCCTTTCCCGGCAATGTTCTCGACATCGAGCCCGACGTGCTGCGGCTGTGCCTCGAAACCAACCTCCACGGCCCGGTGCGGCTCACCCAGCTTGCCCTGCCGCTCCTGCGCAAGTCTGATAATGCGCGGATCGTCATGGTTTCGAGCGGTGCGGGCCGCTTCGCATTCTTCGAGGGCGGTGGCGGCAGAAAGGTCCTGTCGGGAAAACCGCCTTACGGTTACGGGCTGAGCAAGGCGGGAATGAACGTCGCCACCGCGTTGTTCGCCGGCGCGCTCAAGGATGAAGGCATCCGCGTCAACGCCTGCAACCCGGGCTATGTCAATTCGCTGGTCAGCCGCTTCCAGGGCACGCGCACGACTGCCGAAGGCGCGGAGATCATCATCGATCTCGCCACCACCGACAGCCCGGCGACGGGCAAGTTCTTCGAATACGATGGCAGCGAATTGAGCTGGTAACGCCGGTCAGACGACCCTGAAACGGTCCTGCTCGCCGGGTGCATTGTCCTTGCTGGTGCCGTCGGCCGAGCGATCGGTACGATTGGCAGCGGCAGAGGCGATCAGCGCGTCCTGCTGTTCGGGCGCGATGCGTTCCCAGCCGTCGCGGCCTAGCCTTTCCAGCGGGCGGTAGCGGACCTTGTACTGCATCCGGCTCGATCCCTCGACCCAGTAGCCCAGGTACACATAGGGCAGGCCCATTTGCGCCGCGCGGCGGATGTGATCGAGGATGATGTAGTTGCCCAGCCCGGCCCGGTCGGCATGGTCGGGATCGTAGAAGCTGTAGATCATCGAGAGGCCGTCGTGCTGCCGGTCAGTCAGGCAGGCGCCGACAAGACGGCCTTGGCCGACGGCATCGGGGGTGGGTTCACGATATTCGACAAGATAACTCGTTACCGGCGTATGCTCGACCATGTCGGCAAAGTCGCTCTCGTCCATCGCAGTCATGCCGCCGCCGGGATGGCGCACGCCCAGATAGGTGCGCAAAAGGTCGAACTGTTCGGGCGTCGCCCAAGGCTTGCACAGGCTCGACACAAGATCGCTGTTGCGCCTGAGGTTGCGCTTCTGCGTGGACGAAGGCTCGAATTCGTCGGTGACGACGCGCACCGAAACGCAGGCATGGCAATCGAGGCACGAGGGCCGATACGCGACATTCTGGCTGCGGCGAAAGCCGATCCGGCTAAGCGCATCGTTCAACGATTCGGCATGCGCGCCCTTCAGCTCGGTGAACACCTTGCGCTCGCTGCGGCCAGGCAGATAGGGGCACGGCGCGGGGCTGGTCACGAAAAAGCGGGGAAAGCGGACTGGGGCCGTCACGACTGGTCGTTTCCTCCTGGCGGCTCGCAGCGTGCGCTTGGCCTCTCTCCCAGGGGTTATGCCTTTCCCTTCGCGCCGTTGAAAGGGTTTTAACCAAGATTCGTGGTTAACAATGAGTTATTTTGCACAATTCGCAGAAAGGCACCGCGCTGCGCGGGTCAGTTGACCTGCACTTCCTCGACCGGATAGCCTTCGTGTTCCAGCGCGCGGATCAGGGCATTGAGCTGCTGCGCATCGCGCGTCTCGCATTCGATTTCGGTGATCAGCCCCTTGGCGGGCAGGCTGGTGAAGATGCGCTGATGCCCCACCTCGATGATGTTGACGTTGTGCTCGTCGAACACCTTGGCGACCTTGAACAGCGATCCCGGCCGGTCCTGCATCTGGATGCGCAGCCGCGCCAGACGGCCCGAACGAGCCAGATCGCGCAGCAGCACGTTGGCGAGCAGGCGCGTGTCGATGTTGCCGCCCGAAAGCACGATGCCGACCTTCTTTCCGGCAAACATCGCCCGGTTGGCCAGCACGGCGGCAAGGCCAGCCGCGCCCGCGCCTTCGACCACGGTCTTTTCGATCTGCACCAGCAGCGCCAGCGCGTTCTCAAGCTGAGGCTCGCTCACCAGCACAACGTCATCGAGCAGGCCCGCCAGCATCTGCGAGGTCATTGCGCCCGGCTCGTATACGGCGATGCCCTCGGCCAGCGTATCGCCGCCGATCGGCTCGCTGGCTTGCTTGAGCGCGTTGTACATCGAGGGATATAGCTGCGCCTGCACCCCGATCAGCTCGATTGCCGGATTGATCGCCCGCGCCATCGTGCCCATACCGCACGACAGGCCGCCGCCGCCAATCGGCAAGGCAAGCACCTCGATATCGGGCACGTCCTCAAGCAGTTCGAGCGCAACCGTGCCCTGCCCCGCAGCGACGAACGGATCGTCGAACGGCGGCACCAGGGTCAGGCCCAGTTCGGTCTCGAGCCGGCGGGCATGGGACTGCGCCTCGTCGAAGCTTTCGCCTTCGAGCACGACCGTGCCGCCGACGCTTTCGGTCTGCATTACCTTCACCGTGGGCGTGGTGCGCGGCATGACGATGGTGACGGGAATGCCCAGCCGCGTGCCATGATAGGCCAGCCCCTGCGCGTGATTGCCCGCCGAGGCGGCGATCACGCCGCGCGCGCGCTGCTCGGCGTTGAGCTGCAGCATCGCATTCAACGCACCGCGTTCCTTGTATGCGGCAGTGAACTGCAGGTTCTCGAACTTGAGATAGATCTGCGCCCCGGTCATCGCGCTGAGCGTCTTGCTGAGCATTGTCGGCGTGCGCACGACCGCGCCCGCGATCCGCGCGGCGGCAGCGCGCACGTCGTCGGCGGTAAACGGCGGAGCCGTTTCGGTGGCGGTCTTTGCGGCAGCTTTGCTCATGGCGCGCGCGGTAACGGAAAGCGCGGAGAATTGGAAGCAATCCCGTTGCAGCATAGGCACGGCGTCCGTAGGAAGGGACTATGAGCGATCCCTGCAAGGTTTCCTTTCTTGGTCTTGGCGTGATGGGCGGCGCGATCGCGCGGCACATCGCGAAGGCCGGGCATCAGCTCACCATCTACAACCGCACCCCCGAGCGCTGCGATATCTGGCGCGCGGCCAATCCCGACCTGTCGGTCGAAGTCGCCACCGAACCGGCGCAGGCGGCAGAAGGCGCGGACGTGGTCATCACCTGCGTGGGCAACGACGACGACCTTGCGCAGGTCGTGCTCGGTCCGCACGGCGTGTTCAAGACCCTGCGCCCCGGCGGCGTGTTCATAGATCACACCACCGTATCGGCACGGATCGCGCGGCAGATCTCGGTCGAGGCGCGCGATCTGCAGGTCCACTGCGTCGATGCGCCGATGACCGGTTCGCAGATCGGCGCGGAGAGCGCCACGCTAACGCTGATGTGCGGCGGCAGGAAGGATGCGATCGAGGCGGCGCGCCCGGTGATGGAGGCCTATTCGCGCAAGATCGTCCACATCGGCAAGGCGGGTGCAGGCCAGACCGCCAAGATGGCCAACCAGATCTGCATTGCCGGGATCGTCGCGGGCCTTGCCGAGGCGGTTCGCTTTGCCCAGGCGTCGCACCTCGACATGGACCAGGTATACGAGGCGATCTCGGGCGGCGCGGCGCAAAGCTGGCAGATGGACAACCGCTGGCGCACCATGGCGAGCGACGATTTCGATTTCGGTTTCGCGATAGACTGGATGCGCAAGGACCTTGGCCTGGCCATGGACGAAGGGCGCGGCATTGGCGTCTCGCTGCCGATCACGGCGCTGGTCAACCAGTTCTATGCCGAGGTTCAGGCGATTGGCGGCGGCAGGCAGGATACGAGCGCGCTGATCCGCCGCTTGCCGCGCCGCGACGGGACCTGACCGCGCGCGCTACTCCGCGGGAGAACTCTCCGCCGCTTCGTCTTCGGCCTCTTCCCGCGCCGCCTCGCGCGCACGGCGGCTTTCGGTGATCCGCATCACCACCAGGGATCCTTCGAACAGCAGGATCAGCGGCACCGCGAGCATCATCTGGGAAATGACGTCGGGCGGCGTGGCAATCGCCGCCACCACGAATATCGCCACGATCACGTAGCGCCTGGCGCCGACCAGTTGCGAGCGGGTCACGATCCCGGCTGTATTCAACAGCAGCAGCAGGATCGGCAGCAGGAACGACAGCCCGAACGCAAAGATGAATTGCATCACCAGCCCGAGGTAATCCTCGGAATTGGGCATGGCCTCGATCTTGACACCGCCGGGCGTGCCCTGGAACCCGAGAAACCAGTGAAACGCCGTCGGCATAACCAGATAATAGGCAAGCGCCGCTCCGGCGACGAACAGCACAGGCGTTGCCAGAAGGAAGGGCAGGAACGCCTTCTTTTCCTTGGCGTAGAGGCCAGGTGCGACGAACGCCCAAAGCTGGTTGGCGATCACCGGAAAGCTGAGGAAGAACGCCGCCCACAGCGCGACCTTCAGCTCGACGAAGAACTGGCCGTAAAGCTTGGTATAGATCAGCCGGTCCTGTCCGGCATCGAGGAGCGGCTGGACCAGGAAGGCAAGGATGGTCTTGGCAAAATAGAGGCACACCGCAAAGGCCGCGGCGAGCGCCAGGAAAGCACGCAAAAGCCGCGTGCGCAGCTCGATCAGGTGATCGAGCAGCGGTGCCTGCGTCTCGTCGATGTCCTTTATGCGCAGTGCCATGACAGGATGCCTAAGGCGGCGGCGGCGGGGATTGCGGCTCGCCCTGCGCGGCCGGGGCAAGCGCGCCCTCGGCGCTCGCCGCTGCGGGCATGGGATATGCGTCAGCGGCCGGATGCGCCTTCATGATCGCCTCGTTGCGCTCTTTCCATTCGCGCTCGAGTTCTTCAAGCTCGGCCTCGCGTATCATGGCATCGAGCCCCGAACGGAAGTGGCTGGAAACCTTGCGCACCTTGGCCATCCACCGTCCCGCCGTGCGCAAGGCGAGCGGCAGGTCTTTCGGGCCGATCACGACAACCGCTACGATCACGATCAGCAGCAGCTCCGATGCGCCAATGTCAAACATCTGCTTTTCAGCCAGTCAGCGGCGAATCAACTGCCGCTTTTGGTTCCGCTTTCCACGCTGACCGGCGAAGCTTCGGGCGCGGATGCGCTCTGCTGGCCAATTTGTGCGGGCGGAGCGGCGGGGGTTTCATCCTCGTTGAGACCCTTCTTGAAGCTTTTGATGCCCTTGCCAAAATCGCCCATGATCTCGGACACGCGGCCACGGCCGAACAGGATCAGCACGACGAGCAGCACGATCAGCCAGTGCCAAAGCGAAAAACTACCCATGTCAAACTCCGAGGATCTATGGGGCCGCGGCCCTTGATGAATCCTATCTAGGCGCTTTCATCCCCGTCTGCCAGTCCGACATCATCTTCGTCATCTATCTCCGTCGCGTCTTCGTCGGCATCGTCCCCGGCTAGCGCGGCCACGATCATCTCGTCGTCGACCGGATCGAGCAGCCCGGCTGCGCGCAATTCGTCGATGCCGGGCAGTTCCTTGCGCGAGGCGAGGCCGAAGTGGACGAGGAAATCGGGCGTGGTCGCATAGATCACCGGCCTGCCGGGCACCTCGCGCCGGCCGACCACGCGCACCCAGCCCGCCTCCATCAGCACGTCGAGCGTGCCCTTGGCGGTCTGCACCCCGCGAATCGCCTCGATCTCAGCGCGGCTAACCGGCTCGTGGTAAGCGACGATGGCGAGCACCTCGGTCGCAGCACGCGACAGCCGCCGCACCTCCTCGCGCTCGCGCCGCAGCAGGTGGGCAAGATCGCTCGCAGTCTCGAAATGCCAGGTCCGTCCGCGCTGCACGAGCTGCACGCCACGCCCTTCGTAATGCTCGCGCAGACTTGCCAGGGCTTCGCGCACATCCGCGCCCTGCAAGTGCGCCGAAAGCTGTTCAGCGGTCATCGGCTTTTCTGCGGCGAACAGCGCCGCTTCGACCCCGCGTTCGAGATCGCCTGGCGGGTTCATCGGCAAACCTCACCAGAACACTGTTTCGTCATTGCGAGGGGCAACGCCCCGAAGCAATCCAGGGAAATCTGCACTTGGGACTGGATTGCTTCGCTTCGCTCGCAATGACGAGGGATCGGGTTCATGTCTTCACCGCCCTCACGCGCAAGGGGCCAAAGGTTACCTCCTGCGCCAGCTGTGCCTTGCCGATCCGCGCCAGTTCGAGGGTGGCGACAAAGCTGGAAGCCAAGGCCGAACGTCTCAGGCGCGGATCGCTCCAGTCGGTACCCTCGCGGCCCGTGGGCAGGAAATCGCGCAGTTCGATCCAGTCGAGCGCGACCCCGAGCATCGATGACACCCGCGCCAGCGCGCTTTCCAACGTCATCACCATGCGCTCACGCACCATGTGAACGGCGGGCTGATTACGCATCTGGACCTGGCCATAGGCATGCACCAGATCGAACCACTCGCACTGCCAGGCGTTCTTGCGATCGATCCGCAGTCCTTCGGGCGCGCCGCGCGTGAAAACGTCGCGGCCCAGCCGGTCGCGCCCCATCAGCCGCGCTGCCGCCTCGCGCATCGCGCCAAGCCGCTGCAGCCGGAGTTGCAGCCGCAGCGCCAGCTCCTCGGGGCTCGGGTCTTCCTGCTCATCCTTGGGCAGCAGCAGCGCGGACTTGAGGTAAGCGAGCCAGGCGGCCATCACCAGATAGTCGGCGGCAAGCTCCAGCCGCAGCGCCTCCGCCCGCTCGATATAGACGATGTACTGGTCGACCAGTTGCAGGATCGAAATCTGGCGCAGATCGACCTTCTGGCGGCGCGCCAGATCGAGCAGCAGGTCAAGCGGCCCTTCCCAACCATCGACCTCCAGATAAAGCGCGGCATCGTCGCCCGGCGCGGCGAGCGGCGCGTCCCAGTCTTCAAAGGCGGAGACCGTTTCGGGGTCGGGCACGAGGTCCATGGTCATGCCCGCACCCCGGCATGTTCGAGCAAGGCGTCGCGTTTGGCGAGCAGGTGAGCCTGCTTCTCGCTAACCGGGTCGGAGGGTGGGACCACAACCTGCGCCCGTTCCAGCCGCTGCGCCGTCTGCGCGGACATTGTTGGAACCGCGTTGGCGATACCCAGCATGTCGTCCATCCTCGCCCAGCAGTTGAGCGCGATGTCGCACCCGGCGGCAAGCGCGCGCGCGGCGCGCTCGGGCACCGTGCCGGACAGTGCCTCCATGTCGAGATCGTCGGTCAGCAGCAGCCCGCCGAAGCCGATGCGCCCGCGGATCACTTCCTCAATTACGAAGGGTGACTGGGTGGCGGGATTCTCCGCATCCCAGGCGGTGAACACCAGATGGCCGGTCATGCCGATCGGCGCGTGGTTGAGCGCGCGGAACGGGGCAATGTCCCATTCGAGCTCGGCATCGCTGGCGGTCACGGTCGGCAGCGCTTTGTGGGTATCGACGCTGGTGCGGCCGTGTCCGGGCATGTGCTTGATAGTGCCGGCAACGCCTGCGCGCGCGAGCCCGTCAAGCACAGCGCGGCCCAGCGCCGCAACGCGCAGCGGCTCGCTGCCGAAGGCACGGTCGCCGATGACGTTGTCGGCGTCCGGCTGGCGAACGTCGAGCAGCGGCGCATGGGTGCAGGTAATCCCGACCTCGGCAAGATCGAGCCCCAACGCTTCAGCATTGGCGCGCGCCGCCTCGATCGCGGTGGCCGGGGCAAGATCGTAAAGCCGGTCGAACACTTCGCCAGAGGGATAGCGGAGCCACTCGGGCTCCTTCATGCGCTGGACCCGCCCGCCTTCCTGATCGATGGTGATGAGCAGGTGTTCGCGCCCGTGGATATCGCGCAGCGCGTCGGTCAGCGCGCGGAGCTGCGCGCGACATTCGATGTTACGGCCGAACAGGATGTAGCCAGCCGGGTCCACCTCGCGAAAGAACGCGCGTTCGTCAGCGGAAAGTTCGGTTCCGGCAATGCCGAAAATCGCGGGCAACATCGCGGGCAAGTCGCAGAAAAGCTGGCGCTTCGCAAGGCGCGCGCCAGCCTCTCATGTGGAAAGGCGCGAGGGCAGGGTTTAGTGCTTAACGGCGCAATCCTGCCCGGAGGCCTTGAGCGTGGCGCACAGCGAGCGTGCCGCCGCGCCGTCGCCGGGAAGCGCCTGCAGGCGGTAGACCGTGCCGATGTCGGCGCGCCCCTCGACCACCCGGTACTTCATGCCGGAAAGCGAGGAATGCACGCCGGTCAGCCGGGTCCAGCCCGCTTCGGCTGCTGCGCGGCTGGAGTAAGCGCCGACTTGGACACCGGGGCCGGCAGGAGCGCTGGTCGCGGCGGCAGCTGAAGTCGCGGCGGCAGCTGAAGCCGCGCCGGCAGGCGAAGCCGCCTTGCTGGGCGAAGCGGCAGGTGTCTTGCCAGCCGCCGGAGCGCCCACCGACTGGAAACCGGGTTTCGGCGTCTCGCCGCCCGCGCCAAGCTGGACTGGGCGCATCTCGCCCTCGGACACGGCATAGCTGGTGTCACCGGTGCCTTCGAAGGTCTTGCCGCCCGGATTCGCGGGCTTTTCCTTGTAAGGAGCTTCAGGCGCTTCAATAACGCTGCCATCGGCAACCATGTCTGCATCGCCTCGCTCGCGGGTGAACCACCAGATGCCGCCGATAATCAGGGCAAGCGTGCCCAGAGCGATCAGCGCGAGCAGCATGAACGATCCGCCGCCGCCACTTTCATCCTCGAAGTCGTCGTCGCCTTCGAGCCAGGGCAGGCTGGCGTCCTCGTCGCCGAGATCGAGTTCGTCGGGCGCGCGGTCATCGAACGGTTCGTCGTCGCCCTGCGCGGCGATTGCTTCGCCTTCGGGCATCCATTCGTCGTTCGCGCCACCGGGCTCGAAATTCTCGCCCTCGCCGTCCATATCGTCGCGCTGACGATCCGTGTCAGTCATGGCCATGCCTACATTTCCTCCACGGCCTCGACTCCAAGCAGGGCAAGGCCGTTCTTCAACAATTGCCCGATCCGGGCAGCCAGATACAATCTTGCACTCGAAAGATTAACATCGTTTACCACGATCATTCTCATTTCGGGACGGTCATTACCTAGGTTCCAGTACGCATGGAACGCGGCGGCGAGGTCGCCGAGGAAGAATGCGACCCGGTGCGGCTCGCGCGCCGTGGCGGCCGCTTCGACCTGCCGGGGGAACTGCGCGGCAAGCTTGATCAGCTCAAGTTCTTCCGCGGCGAGCATGTCGAGATGTTCGTCTGACGGCGCGATGCCTTCCGCCGCCGCTTTGCGCAGGCTGGAACGGATGCGCGCGTGCGCATACTGGACATAGAACACCGGGTTGTCCTTCGAGGCTTCGACCACCTTGGCGAAGTCAAAGTCCATCTGCGCCTCGGGCTTACGAGTGAGCATGGTGAAACGCACCACGTCCTTGCCCACTTCGCGCACCACGTCGGCCAAGGTCACGAAGGTGCCCGAACGCTTCGACATTTTCACCGGCTCGCCGCCGCGCAGCAACTGGACCATCTGCACCAGCTTGACCTCGAACGGGATCGGCGCCCCGCCCTCGCCGGTCATCGCCGCGACAGCTGCCTTGATCCGCTTGACCGTGCCCGCATGGTCCGCGCCCCAGATGTCGACCAGAGCGTCGGCGTTCTGGGCCTTCTGGAAATGGTAAGCGAGGTCGGCGCCGAAATAGGTCCAGCTTCCGTCGCTTTTCCTGATCGGGCGATCCTGATCGTCGCCGAACTTGGTCGAGCGGAACAAGGGCAGCTCGACCGGCTCCCAATCGTCTAGGGTCTTGCCCTTGGGCGCTTCCAGCACGCCGTCGTAGACGAGGCCTTGCGCGCGCAGCCACTTCTCCGCCTCTTCAGGCTTTCCGGCGGCCTGCAATTCGGCTTCGGACGAGAATACATCGTGCTCGATGCCCAGCAGCGCGAGGTCGTCGCGGATCATCGCCATCATCGCGGCGGACGCGCGCGCCTTGAACAGCGCGAGCCACTCGCTTTCGGGCGCGCTGACATACCTGTCGCCGAATTCCTCAGCCAGGGCCTTGCCCACCGGCACCAGGTAATCGCCGGGATAGAGCCCTTCGGGGATCTCGCCGATCTGTTCGCCCAGCGCCTCGCGATACCTCAGGTGCGCAGACCGCGCGAGCACGTCGACCTGCCCGCCCGCGTCGTTGACATAATATTCGCGGATCACCTTGTGGCCTGAAAACTCCAGCAGGCTCGCTAGGGCATCGCCCACCACCGCGCCGCGGCAATGGCCCATGTGCATCGGTCCGGTCGGATTGGCCGAGACATATTCGACGTTGACCGTCTTGCCCGCCCCCATCGCCGACTTGCCGTAGTCTGCTCCAAGCTCGGCCATTGCGCGCAGTTCGGCGAGCCACGCCGAATCCGAAACCCGCAGGTTGATAAAGCCCGGCCCGGCGATCTCGGCGCCGGTGACATGCGGATCGGCAGCCAGTTTCTCCACCAGCTTCTCGGCCAGCGCGCGCGGATTTGTCGCGGCCTGCTTGGCGAGCACCATCGCGGCATTGGTGGAGAGATCCCCGTGCAAGGGATCGCGCGGCGGCTCGACCGTCACGTTGGCGCGGCTGACGCCGGCGGGCAGGGCGCCCTCGGCTTCCAGCGCGGAGAGGACGGCATCGACTTTCGCGGCGAAAGCGGCGTGAATGGTTTGCATCTGCGACATGGTGCGCGCGGTTAGCCCTTTTGCGCCGCCAATCCAACCACTGTTGCGGGCGGCAAGAGCGCCGCTTGCCCCTCCGTCAAAGAGCTAGCGCAATTTATCGCTTGAAAATCGGGCGGCGACATTGTCTGGCCCGGCATACCGAAAATGCGGCAGGGGCAGTCCGATTTCACCTTTTCGATCGCCAGTGCCAATCATCGCATCGGGCCTTCTGCCCGGGTGCGCCGCTCTGGCGATGGGCCTTGCCGCGCCTGCTCACGCCCAGCAGGCAGAGCAGAATGTCGCCACCGAATCGGACGATGCCTTCGGCCGGCAGGTAGGTGCGGAGAAGAGCGGGCTCTATTCGACCTCGGACGTGCGCGGTTTCAATCCGTCCGAAGCGGGCAATGTCCGCATCGACGGACTTTATTACGACATGATCAACTTCGTGCCGGGCCGCATCGTCAAGTCGCAGTCGGTCAGGGTCGGAGTGGCGGCGCTGCGCTATCCGTTTCCCGCGCCGACTGGGGTGATCGACTACGATCTGTGGGTACCTGCTGACCAGACGACGCTGAGCGTCGAGATGGACACCAGCAATCCGCTGCTCGACGGACCGGCGGTCCTGATCGACTTCAAGCTGCCGGTCAGCAAAGAAATCTCGTTCATGGGCGGTTTTCTGGGCCGCAATGTCACCGCGCGGCCAGAAGGCGGGAACCAGATCTTTGCTTCCTATTCGGGCATGGTGCGCTGGCGGCCAAGCGATGCGGTCGATCTCAGGCTGTTCAACGCGACCTTCTACACGCTCGACCGCGAAGCGCGCGCGACCTACCTGCCGCTGGGCGATCAGCTTCCCGCGCAGGTGCCGCGCGGAAAGTTCCTCGGGCTCGACTGGACCGAGTTCGATCAGAAGACCGTCGTCACCGGAGGCATTTCCCATATCCGCCTGGCCAAAGGCCTGCGGATCGACGCGGGCCTGTTCCAAAGCAGCGACACGCTCGACAAGTCGTACGGTGATTTTCTCGTCGGCGTGACCAGCGACGGACGGGTGTCGGATCGGCTGGTGATCGCCTCGGCCAACAACCGCGACAAATCGCTGTCAGGAGAAGCGCGGCTGGTTCGCGAATGGTCGAACGGGAAACTCGCGCACCGCCTGATCGCGAGCGTGCGGGGCCGCAAGCGCGATCGCCGGGTCGGCGGATCGAGCCGGATGCTGCTCGGGCCAGGGCCGGGCAATGTGTTCACCAATGATGGCTGGGACCGGCCGGATTACACCACCGGCGCGAAAGATCTCGACCGGGTGCGTCAGCTCGTCCCCGGCGTCAGCTACAGCGGGGTATGGCGCGGGCGCGGCAGCCTCGACATCTCGGTGTCGAAGAATGACTACAAAAAGCATGTCGATTTCGGCAGCCCGAACCGCGCCGACATCGTGAGCCTTGACGATTCCTGGCTGTGGAATTTCTCCGGCTCGGTGACGCTCAACTCGAAGCTCTCCGTCTATGGCGGCATTTCGCGCGGGGCCGAGGATGCGCCGATCGCGCCCGAAAACGCGATCAACAATTCCGAAGCGCCCCCCGCGATCCACACCCGCCAGAAGGAAGTGGGCCTGCGCTACGCAGTCGCTCCCGGCCTGACGCTGGTCACCGGCGTGTTCGAGATTTCCAAGCCCTATTACAATCTCGACCGGGAGCGGTTCTACCGGCGGCTGGGCACGGTGACGAACAGGGGTTTCGAACTGTCGCTCACCGGCAGGCTGCTACCGGGCCTCAACCTGGTCGGCGGCGTGCTGCTGCTCGATCCCCGGATCACCGGCGAGGACCTTGCCGGCAGGCGGCCGGTCGGCCAGATCAGGCGCCACGCTGTAGCTAACCTCGACTGGCGCAGCCGCGGCGGCGAGGGGCCGCTATCGATCGACCTGGCCTTTGAGAATTTCTCCGGCCGGATCGCCAATCCGACCAACACGCTGGAGGCCCCCGGCTACAGCACGGTCAACATTGGCGCGCGCCAGCGCTTCGATGTCAGGGGAGTCAAGCTGGTGCTGCGTCCTCAGATCACCAACCTGTTCAACGCCTATGGCTGGCAGGTCTCGGCCAACGGCGGCTTTACCTATATCCGCAAGCGCACCGCCTTTGTCTCGCTGGTCGCCGACTTTTAGGAGAATAGCGCCCGCAGAGGCGCAGAGGCAGCAGGAAGCGCAGAGAGGTAATCCTCGCGGCGAAGCCGCATTCTCTGCAAATACTCTGCATAACGGCAAATGGCCTGCGGCGCATTCAGCGCCTTTGCGATCTCTACTCTCTCTCTCTGCGGCCTCTGCGCGAACCAAATTCTTCTTCTCTTTGCGCCTCTGCGCCTTTGCGGGCGTATCCCTTCAAAACGCCGACCAACTCGCATATAGGCCCGCCATGCCAAAAACCGCGCCTCCACGCACTTACCGGGTCAAGAGCTTCGGCTGCCAGATGAACGTCTATGACGGCGAGCGCATGGCCGAGCTGCTGGGCGCACAGGGGATCTCGCCTGCGCCCGAGGGCGAAGAAGCCGACCTCGTCGTGCTCAACACCTGCCACATCCGCGAAAAGGCTGCCGAAAAGGTCTATTCCGACATCGGCCGGATCGTCAAAGAGGGTCGGCGCGATGGCGGCGAAGCGCCAATGATCGCGGTTGCCGGCTGCGTCGCCCAGGCCGAGGGCGAAGAAATCATGGCGCGGGCACCTGCCGTCTCGATGGTTGTCGGCCCGCAGGCCTATCACCGCCTGCCAGACATGCTCGCCCGCGCGGTGGAGGGTGAGCGCGTCACCGATACCGACATGCCCGCCGAAACCAAGTTCGACGCCCTGCCCGCGCGGCGCAAGGTCGGCCCGTCGGCTTTTCTCACCGTGCAGGAAGGCTGCGACAAGTTCTGCACCTATTGCGTTGTGCCCTATACGCGCGGGGCCGAGGTCTCGCGGCTGTTCGCCGACCTGATCGAAGAAGCCGCGCGGCTGACCGGTGCCGGTGCGCGCGAGATCACGCTGCTCGGCCAGAACGTCAACGCCTGGGCGGGGGAGGACGGCAGGGGCCGCGCGATCGGCCTTGACGGGCTGATCCGCGAGCTGGCCCAGATGCCGGACCTTGCCCGTATCCGCTATACCACCAGCCACCCGGCAGACATGACCGAGCAACTGATCGCGGCGCACGGCGAGGTCGAAAAGCTGATGCCGTTCCTCCACCTGCCGGTGCAATCGGGCAGCGACCGGGTGCTCAAGGCGATGAACCGCAGCCACACTGCCGACGGATACCTGCGCGTCCTCGAGCGCGTCCGCGCCGTCCGCCCCGACATTGCGCTGTCCGGCGATTTCATCGTCGGCTTTCCGGGCGAGACCGAAGCCGAATTCGAGGAGACGCTCTCGCTGGTTGACGCGGTCGGCTACGCCCAGTGCTTCAGCTTCAAGTATTCCGCCCGCCCCGGCACGCCAGCGGCCGAAATGGAGGGGCAAATAGCCGCGCAGGTCATGGACGAGCGGCTCGCCCGCCTTCAGCAGGCGCTGAACCGCCATCAGCTGGCCTTCAACACGGCCAGCCTTGGTAAGACGTGTGAGGTGCTGGTCGAGCGCGCCGGGCGCCACGCGGGTCAGATGCTTGGCAAGTCGCCGTGGCTGCAATCGGTGCATTTCACTGGCGACGCGCAGATCGGCGACATGGTTCGCGTCGAACTGGCCGAGGCCGGGCCGAATTCGATCGGCGCGCGGCTGCTCGAACCTGCCGCCGCCTGATCCCCTGACTGCGGCGGCGCGGTGGATAGCTGCGTTTCCTTGGTGTCACGATCCTTGCGCAACTCCGGGCATGAGCGCAGAATCGTCGCGTTGACCCGAAAGGACCGAATGAGTCGCAAACCTTCCCGTGCCGAACGTCCGGCACAAGCCCTGCCCGCCGCCCGGCGTGACCAGCAGCGCCGCGCCCGCACAGAGCTTGAATTCGACGAACCGGCCATTCTCGGCACCCTGTTCGGCCAGTTCGACGCGAACCTCGTCCACATCGAAAACCGGCTCGGCGTCTATATCTCCGCGCGCGGCAACAAGGTGCAGATCGAAGGGCCGGAAGACGCCGTCGCCCGCGCCCGCGAAGTACTCAAATCGATGCACGAGCGGCTCGAAAGCGGGCAGGACATCGATTCGGGCGCGGTCGAGGCGCTGATCACCATGTCCGCCGAACCGACATTGGAGGGCATCATCTCGGGCGAGAGCGACGGCCCGCCGATCATGATCCGCACCCGCAAGAAAACCATCGTGCCGCGCTCGGCCATGCAGATCGACTATATGCGCGCCCTGGCCAAGAGCGACATGATCTTTGCGCTCGGTCCGGCGGGCACCGGCAAGACCTATATCGCGGTGGCGCAGGCGGTCAGCCAGTTGATGACCGGCTCTGTTCAGCGGCTGATTCTCTCGCGCCCGGCGGTCGAGGCGGGCGAACGGCTCGGCTTCCTTCCCGGTGACATGAAGGAGAAGGTCGATCCCTACCTGCGCCCGATTTACGACGCGCTCTACGATTGCATGCCACCCGAGCAGGTCGAGCGGCGCATCGCCTCGGGCGAGATCGAGATCGCGCCGATCGCCTTCATGCGCGGGCGCACGCTTGGCGACGCCTTCGTGATCCTCGATGAGGCGCAGAATACCACGCCCGCGCAGATGAAGATGTTCCTCACCCGCTTCGGCCAGAACAGCCGCATGGTGATCTGCGGCGATCCGCGGCAGGTCGACATTCCCGGCGGCGATTCGCAAAGCGGCTTGGCCGATGCGGTGCGGCGACTGGAGGATGTCGAGGGCATCTCGATGATCCGCTTCACCGTCGATGACGTGGTGCGCCATCCGATCGTCGGACGGATTGTCGAAGCCTACGAGGGGGTTGGGGTTTAAGGTGAGGGATCACTGCCCAACCCGTCATTGCGAGGAGGCGAAACCGACGCGGCAATCCAGAGAACTGGACTGGATTGCTTTGTTGCGCTCGCAATGACCCCTTGCATCTAGATCTCGAAACCGAAGATTGGCCCGAAGGGGGCTGGGAATCGCTGGCCGCGCGTGCCGGGTCGGCATCCGCGCAGGTCGCGCCCGAACTCGCCAATCCGCGTCTGTCGGTCAGCGTGCTGTTTACGAACGACGAGGCGGTCCGCGCGCTCAACTGCGAATGGCGCGGCAAGGACAAGCCTACCAATGTCTTGTCCTTCCCCATGTTCGAACGCGCAGACCTGATCGCTCTCGACCCAGACGGCCCGCCCGAATTGTTGGGCGACATCGCTCTCGCCTTGGAGACCTGCGCGCGCGAGGCGGCCGAAAAAGGCGTGCCGCTCGCGGATCACGCCGCGCACCTGATCGTCCACGGGCTGCTCCATCTCGCTGGCCATGACCACGAAACCGGCGACGACCATGCCGCCTTAATGGAAGCGCTGGAAATAAAGGCCCTTGCGATCATGGGGCTTGCAGACCCATATGGCGATCAGGATTAGCATCAGGGGCATGTGACAAGCGATGGCCGACAATGGCCGGTTGGGTGATCCCGCCGCGGGAGAACCGGAAAGTAGCGGCTCGCTGTGGCGAGTCATCCGCAGGATGTTCGTGTCCGACGTAGATCAGTCGCTGCGCGCGCAGATCGAGGAGGTCATCGACGAGCACGAAGGCGAGGCTGACGCATCGGGCGACGGCGACCTGACGCTGCTCGAGCGCCAAATGCTGCGCAATCTCCTGCATTTCAGCGAAAACGATGCCGACGACGTGGCCGTACCGCGCGGCGAGATTGTCGCCCTTCCCGCGTCAGCCAGCTGGGAAGAAGTCATCGCCATGTTCGCCGAGCATGGCCACAGCCGCATGCCGGTCCACGAAGGCTCGCTCGACGAAATCAGGGGCATGATCCACATCAAGGACGTTTTTCCCTTCCTCGCGCGGGGAGAGCAGCCGGACCAGCACTGGACCAGCCTGCTGCGCCAGCCGCTGTTCGTGCCGCAATCGCGCGGCGCGCTCGACGTGTTGGCCGACATGCGCGCCAAGCGCGTCCATCTCGCCATCGTCATCGACGAGTATTCGGGAACCGACGGGCTCATCACTATCGAGGACCTGGTCGAGGAGATCGTCGGTGACATCGAGGACGAGCATGACGACGCTCCGCCCGAACTACTCATGCGGCTGGATGACGGCATGTGGGAAGCCGATGCGCGGGTCGAGCTCGACGATCTGGCCGAGCAGGTCGATGCGCGGCTCGGCGAGGTGGAGGAATCGGTCGATACGCTGGGCGGGCTCGCTTGCGTGCTTGCCGAAAAGGTGCCGCAAACCGGGACGATCCTCGATCATGACAGTGGCTGGCGGATCGAGGTTATCGAAGGAACCGAGCGGCAGGTTACACGGCTGCGCTTGCATCCGCCCGTGCAATCGAGGCCGGTCGATGAATAGCACACACTGCGTGCTATCGCTGGCACCGTTCGGGCCGATAGGATAGACTTGCGCCTTGGCCGCACGTCGTCTCCCTCCCTTGCGCGCGCTCGAAGCATTCGTTCGCGTTGTCCGTCTTGGCTCGGCCAAGGCGGCTGCGGGCGAGCTTGGCCTGTCGCCGTCGGCGCTGTCGCGGCGGGTATCCGCACTTGAGGATTTCGCCGGCAAGCGCCTGTTCACGCGCCAGCATCAAACAATGAAGCTCACCGAGGAAGGGCGCCAGTTCTACGATGCCGTCGCCCCCAAGCTCGACGAGCTGGCATTGGCGATCGAATTGCAGATCGACCTCGGCGGCGTCCTGCGGCTGCATCTGGGCGTGCCCGCGCTGTTTGGCGGGCAACGGCTGTTCCCGCGCCTTGCCGAACTGCGCAAACGCCACCCGCGCCTGCACATCGACATCGATTCCAACCAGCTTAGCGAAGCGCGCCTCGGCGATACGCTTGATGCGGCAATCATGCTGCTCAAGGAGCCTGACCCGGTGCTCTATTCGCTGCGGCTCGACCAGAACAAGGTCTATGCCATCGTCGCGGCGGACATGCTCGATACGCTGGGCAACGTGCCCAATGCCAAGCGACTGGAAAAGCAGACCTTCCTGATCCACCACGATCTGCCCGAAAGTTTCGACGCATGGAAGGAAGCGATCGGCCTGCCCGATCTCCATCCCGCCGCGATCGACCATTTCGATTCGGGGCCGCTGATGCTCGAGGCCGCCGCGCAGGGCCTCGGCATCGCGATCATGCACGACGACCATTTCCGCCGCGCCGGCGACAAGCGGCTGGCCCGACTGTTCGATATCGAAGTGGAAAGCCCCTACAGCTATTGGTTCGTCTGCCGGAGCAAGGATCTGGAAAGCCGCCCGGTCAAGCTGTTCCACAACTGGCTGATCGAAGCGGGGTTGTAATGTCTTAGCCCCTCCTCTTCAGAGGAGGGGCAGCTAGACTCGGGTCTGCGCAGCAGACCATAGTCGCAGCGGGGTGGTGTCTGTGCGACTGGCGCTGCTTGTCGACCGCAACGCCCCACCCCCTATACCCCTCCCCTGAAGAGGAGGGGTATAGGGAACTGGAATTTTGAGTACACCTTTGGCCGGGCGTCAACAACGTGCGGTAACAGCCTCCTGACATGGAGTGCGGAGCTCAACATGCCTCGCGTACGATTTGATGATGATCGTGGGTCTGGCTCCGCTGGCAATGCCGCCTCTCGCAGGCAAAAATCATCCCGTCGAAAGCCGCCGTACATTCATGGACTGCGAATGGCGTGAGTTGGTCGATACTGCTCTGGCGGCGTTTGAGCTATTCGACATCATCGGACTTGTATCGTGTGAATAATTTCGCTCCGAAGAGCCCCTGGCGACCATTGCTCTAAGCTTTCGTGACGTCGCTGCGCAAACCCGTTGCGGCGCGAGTCTCGATGTGGCAGATTCATGCTTCGTTCCGAGGACGTGTGTGATCTATGGCCGACGGCAGTGCAATCGAGTGGACGGATGCGACGTGGAACCCGGTAACTGGCTGCACGAAAATTACGGCCGGATGCGACAACTGCTATGCCGCCCGCTTTTCCGAGCGTTGGCGCGGGATACCCGGCCATTCGTTCGAGAACGGCTTCGACCTCACGCTCCGACCAGAGCGCATCGACCAGCCGCTGGCTTGGAAAAGGTCGAGGATGATCTTCGTAAACTCGATGAGCGACCTGTTCCACAAGGACGTTCCGCGCAACTTCATCGACAGCGTCTTCGAGACGATGGAGCAGGCCGATTGGCACGTCTTCCAAGTTCTTACCAAGCGCAGTTCACTGATGCGCGACTATTTGCAACGCCGCTATCGTAACGTCGCACCACCTTCGCACATCTGGCTTGGCGTATCGGTCGAAGACAGCCGGTCCAACACACGCATCACCCATCTGCGGCAGGCACCCGCAGCGGTGCGCTTCCTCTCGATCGAGCCGCTTATTGGCGCAGTCGGCGCAGTCGACCTTTCCGAGATACACTGGGTAATCGCTGGCGGCGAGAGTGGCCCTCGCGCTAGGCCTATGGCGATAGAATGGGCGCGAGAGATCCGCGACCAATGCGCCGCGCAGGGCGTGGCCTTCTTCTTCAAGCAGTGGGGCGGAATCCGCCCCAAAACGGGCGGCCGCGATCTCGACGGTAGAGAATGGAACGAGCTGCCCATGCCGGTTGCATCACGGGCAGCATGATGGAGCTTCTAAGTTCCATTCATGAACTTCGCGAACGTCACCGGCTCGGCTGCGACAGAGGACCAGCGAGATGACGACGTCGGAATGGGCCGAACACAGGTTCGGCGGTGGCTGGACCGAGATCAAGCTCAATGCCGTCTCCGACTATCTGAACTTCTTCACCCGTGCACTTCAGGCCAGTCCGTCGCCGGAAAATCCCTTTGAGACATGGTATGTCGACGCTTTCGCCGGCACCGGCGATCGTACCATTGAGACGAATGCCGGCAGCTTGTTCTCGGTGGAAGGGGGAACCCTTGATCGCGTCCGTCTGGAAGGATCGGCGAGACGGGCTATCGCGGTTGACCCGCCCTTCCGCCATCTCATCTTCATTGAGAAGGACGCGCGCCGCTTCGCGGCGCTTGGACGTCAAGTTCCTCACCTTCGCTGGCAAGCGCGGCGAGAAGATCCGCCGGTTCCAATATACCGCGATCGACGATGCCACCCGCGTCAGGGCGCTCAAGGTCTACGACAAACACACACAAGCCAACGCGATCGACTTCGTTGATCAC